>JBDHII010000015.1:0-70989 GCA_039587515.1 Gemmatimonadota bacterium | reverse complement strand
GCGTAATAGTCGGGTGCGGCCGTGACGGCGCACACGGGTGGTCCGGCCACGGCAGCCGCCAGGCCTTCCGGCACACCCGCGAGGATCGCCGCGAGGCAGCCCAGGATCGCTCGCTTCAAGTCGTCCCTCCCCTACTGGCTGATGGGGCCGCGCTTCTTGACCGGCTCGTCCCACTTCTGAGCCGAAGAGATGTCCGGAAGGCCCCAGTCTTCCCCGTTCCAGCCCTGGAAGCCGTCCATTCGGAAGGTCCACAGGCCGGTGCTCATGTCGCTTACGACGATCAACCCGTCGGCGTTCCGAACGTCGATGCCGAAGGCCCCGTTGAAGACGGCGGTCTGGTCGGTGTTGGGTGGGCCGATGTAGGTGTCGTAATAGCCCACCAGCGCGGGGTTTTGCGGATCCATGAGGTTGAAGATCTGGAGACCGTCGAGATACCCCGACGCGAAGACGAACGGCCAGCGGACCTCGTGGTTGTGGATCAGGTTCTTCCAGTCGGCGGTGAAGGCGGAGATCGGCCTGCTGACGTTTGTGACCTCGCCGTCGAGCGCGGGCTTGAGGTCGAACACGCGGATCGGCGCATACTGGTACTCGACCTCTGCGATGACGTAGCGACCGTCCGGGCTCGGCGTGAAGGTGTGGCCGCGCGACACCCCGCTGATGCCGGTCAGCGTGATGCGAAGCTGCGGGTCCGTCAGGTCCGTGACGTCGTAGACGTAGTACCCGTCTGTGCCGCCACCATAGAAACGGTCCTCGTCCGTGTCCGGGTGGTAACCGACGTAGAAGTCGTGGTAGCTGAGGCTGCCTGGGGGTCCCGCCGTAGCGGGCACGGGTACGAGCCCTGCGAGCGCGTCGTCCACGTCACCGGCCACGACCTTCGCGAGGTCGTACACGCGCGCGTAGGGTCCGCGGGAGGTCGTGAAGAGGTACACGCCGCCGTTCGAGTGCTTGTAGATGAAGATGTTGTGGAAGCCGCCCGGGTTTTCGTGGTCGTAGATGCGGGCGACCTCCCGCACTGAAGTCGGGTCGGGGAGGTCCGTCACATCCAGCACGACCGCCCCGAGGTTGTAGTTGGGTCCGCCCTGACCGAATTGCGTCGACTGAACGAGGTAGTAGCGACCGTCGAGCTTGAAGTGCTTGACGTCCATCCCGCCCCGCGGCAGGTGGAGCTCCTCGTTCTCGATCCGCCACTCGTACAGCAGCTCCGGCCGCTCCGGGTCCGCGAGGCTGATGATGTCCGTGCCCTTGGGCCCGTCGTCCCCGTAGATCATGCGGGCCACGTAGGCGTACGGCCGGTCGAGCTCCTGCTCGACGTCCATGTCGGCGACCGAGAGAGGGTGGCCGAGCGGAATGTGGCCGAGTACCTCGATGTTGTCGCTGCCACGCTTGAGCGGAGTCCATTCCTGGGCGAGGGCGCTTCCGCCCGAGCCGACCGCGACCGCGATGCCGATCGCGATTGAAAGGAGGCGATGCTTCTTCATTCGTGCCCTCTGGGACCGGTGATGTCGAATGTGGGAGCACGCACGGTAGGACGATCGCGGGGTGGTGTCTAGCCGAAGCGGGAACTGCCCCGTACCGTGGGGCTCGGAGTGGGCTGAGCGCCTTTTGTTGTGGGTATGATGCGAGGTAGAGATGAGCGAGATCTCACGGAAGGAGTTCTTCGGTGTCGGTGCCGCCGCTGCGGCCGGGCTGGCGCTGGGTGGAGGGTCCCGACCGACGACCGGACGGGTGATTTCGGTACCGGGATCGGCACCGCAGGCGGCCGGATCTCCCGCGCCGGACATGATCCTCGTGAACGGACGTGTCTACACGGTCGATGACGCGATGCCCACGGCGGAGGCCTTCGCGGTCAAGGACGGACGCTTCGTCGCGGTCGGATCGAGCGCCGACATCCGCAACCTGGCCGGGCCGACGACGGAGGTGATCGATGCGGCCGGAATGACTGTGACGCCCGGCTTCATCGACGCCCACACGCACCCGCTCTTCGGGGGCATCCAGGAGCTGGTCAACGTCAACGTGAACGTCGATACGGTCGCGCGCGTGAAGGAGCTGCTCGCCGCCCGCGCTCGGCAGACCCCCCCGGACGGGTGGGTGATCGGCTTCATGTACGACGACACGAAGCTCGCCGAGGGGCCTGTCACGAAATGGGATCTGGACGAGGCGGTGCCCGACCATCCGGCCGTCGTGCGCCACCGTGGAGGCCACACGGCCGTGTACAATTCGAAGGCCTTCGAGCTCGCCGGGATCACGGCCGAGACGCCCGATCCCGAAGGGGGCCACTTCTATCGAGAGGGCGGGGAGCTCACCGGAAAGGTCGCCGAGCTGGCTACGGCGCAGCTCGATCGCCTGATCCCCTCGGAGACCACCCGCGAGCAGCGGCGGGACGGGACGGCGCTCATCTCGCAGAAGATGGCGGCGGCGGGCCTGACTTCGATCCACGACACGGGAGTCGGCGAGGATGAGCTCGTCGCCTATCAGGACGCGCGGGCCGCAGGCGAGCTGACGCTGCGCGCGTACCTGCTCCCGAGTGGCGGCGGGAGTGTCTATCGCGGCCTGCGCGAGGCGGGAGTCCGCACCGGATTCGGTGACGAGCACATCCGGATCGGTGCGGTGAAGTTCGTCGCGGACGGCTCGGCGTCGGAGCGCACCATGGCGATGAGCACGCCGTACATCGGTCGGCCGGACGACTTCGGGATCCTCACGATGACGCAGGAGCAGATCCACGAGGCCGTCGACGACGCCCACCGGGCGGGGTGGCAGATCGGGATTCACGCGAACGGCGACGTGGCGATCGACATGGTGCTGACCGCCTACGAGCGGGCACAGCGGGAGTGGCCCAGGGAGGATCCGAGGCACCGGCTCGAGCACTGTACACTGGTCAACCCGGACCTTCTCGGTCGCATCGCGGCGCTCGGGGCCGTGCCCACGCCCTTCTACACGTACGTCTACTACCACGGTGAGAAGTGGGCCGAGTACGGAGAAGAGAAGACTCGCTGGATGTTCGCGCACCGCTCCTTCCTCGATTACGGCATTCCGGTGGCATCGGCGTCCGACTACACGCCCGGCCCCTTCGAGCCGATGATGGCGATGCAGAGCATGGTCACGCGCACCGATTATCGGGGCACGACCTGGGGGCCGAATCAGCGCGTGACGGTGAGCGAGGCACTGAGGATCTGCACGGCCAACGCGGCACACGCGGGGCACGAGGAGCACCTCAAGGGAACGATCACGGCCGGCAAGCTGGCCGACTTCACGGTTCTGGGAGCCGATCCGCACGAGGTCGACCCCGGCGCGATCATCGACATTCCGGTGGTCCGGACCGTGATGGGCGGCCGGACCACGCACGAAGCCTGAGGGGAGACGACCCTATGCAGCACATTCGGGTGCAGTCGTTCATGCTCACGATCGTCGCGGGGCTGCTCCTTGCAGCTCCCGCGATCGCCCAGGACGCTCCCACCGAGCGTATCGAGCTCCCCGGGCTGGATCAGCCGGTCGAGATCCTGCGGGACCGATGGGGGATCGCCCACATCTACGCGGAGACCGAGCACGACCTGTTCTTCGCGCAGGGCTACTCGGCGGCGAGGGACCGGCTCTTCCAGCTGGAGCTCTGGCGCCGGCAGGCCACGGGCACCGTGGCGGAGATTCTCGGGCCGCGGGAGCTGGACCGCGATATCGGGGCTCGTCTCTTCAAGTTCCGCGGCGACATGGAACAGGAGCTTCGGCATTACCATCCGAACGGGGTCGAGATCATCGGCGCCTTCGTGGAGGGGATCAACGCGCACGTCGCCGAGGCGCTCGAGGATTCTTCGCTCCTCTCGATCGAGTTCGAGATGCTCGACATCCGTCCGGACTACTGGACGCCCGAGGTCGTGATCAGCCGGCATCAGGGGCTGCTGTCCAACGTCGAGGACGAGATCGAGTTCGGCCGTGCCGTGGCGGCCATCGGTGAGGAGCTCTTCGGCGAGCTCGAGAACTTCCACCCCAAGAAGCCGGACATCGGGTTGGACCCGGCGATCGACGGCTCCCGACTCGGGCAGGACATCCTTCGGCTCTACGAAGCGTTCCGGAACCCCGTGCGCTTCCGTCCGGAGGACGTCGTGGCCGAATACCGAGCGAGTGGGGACGACATGGATCGGTTGGCCGCGGCCGCGATCGAAGCCTCCTCGCTGGCGTCCGTTCGCACGCCCGATACCGACGTGGGTGGCGGTGTGCCCTGGGACGCGCGCCTCGACATCGGCTCCAACAACTGGGTCGTGTCGGGCGGGCTCACCGAGAGCGGTTATCCGATGATGGCCAACGACCCGCACCGCGTGCAGGCCGCGCCCTCACTGCGCTACTGGGTGCATCTGGTCGGGCCCGGCTGGAACGTGATCGGGGGCGGGGAGCCGGTCTTGCCCGGGATCTCGATCGGGCACAACGAGCATGGTGCCTGGGGCCTGACCGTCTTCAGCACCGACTCCGAAGATCTCTACGTCTACGAGACGAATCCGGCCAACCCGAACGAATACCTGTACCAGGGCGGCTGGGAGTCGATGACGGTCGTCACGGAGGAGATTCCGGTCGAGGGCCGGGATCCCGAGACGGTCGAGCTCAAATACACGCGGCATGGGCCCGTCGTCTTCGAAGACCCCTCGCACAACACGGCCTACGCCGTCCGAGCCGCCTGGCGAGAGGTGGGGGGTGCACCCTACCTGGCGAGCCTGCGCATGGATCAGGCGACGACCTGGGAGGAGTTCAGGGAGGCCTGCAACTACTCCAACACGCCCGGTGAGAACATGGTCTGGGCAGGGCGCGACGGCACGATCGGTTGGCAGGCCGTGGGGATCGCTCCGATTCGCCGGAATTTCAGTGGCCTCGTACCGGTCCCCGGCGACGGCCGCTACGAGTGGGACGGGTACCTGCCGATCAAGGCGAAGCCGCACGTCGTGAACCCGTCGGAGGGCTTCTTCGTAACGGCCAACAACAACCTCACGCCGCCCGACTACGAGCACTGGGACGCGATCGGGTTCGAGTGGACCGATCCCTTCCGTTGGGCCCGTGCGACCGAGGTCCTCGCCAGCGGCCAGCGCTTCAACCTGATGGACATGATGCGTCTGCAGACCGACGAGCTGTCCATTCCGGCACGGACGATCGTCCCGATGCTCGAGGAGCTCCGAGGCACCGATGCACGATCGGAAGAGGCCCGTCGGCGTCTCCTGGACTGGGACTTCGTGCTCGACGAGGAATCGGTCGAAGCGGGGATCTATGTGGCCTTCGAGAGGAGGCTCTCCAGCAACATGCGGGACCTCCTGGTCCCGGAGGCCGCACGTCCGTACGTGTCGGGGCTCGCCCTCAGCAAGCAGATCGACTGGCTGATGCGTCCGGACGGACGCTTCGGTGCGGACCCGATCGCGGGGCGCGACGCGGTGCTGCTGCGCAGCCTTGCCGAGGCGGTCGCCGGGTTGTCGGAGCGACTCGGTCGCGACATGGACGGTTGGCAGTACGGGCAGCCCGATTACAAGCACGTGCGGTTGAGGCATCCGCTCAGCGGGGCGGTCGACGCCGAAGCGCGCGGCGTGCTCGAGGTGGGCCCGCTGCCGCGAGGTGGCTATTCGTACACGCTCAACGCGAACGGCTACGGGGACAACCAGACGTCGGGAGCCTCGTTCCGCATCATCGTCGACACCTCGGATTGGGATCGTACGGTCGGGATGAACAACCCCGGCCAGGGAGGACACCCGGGCCATCCGCACTACGCCGACCTGTTCGAGCTGTGGGCGCAGGACCGATTCCACCCGGTCTTCTATACACGCGACAAGGTCGAGAGCGTGACGGGCCTGCGTGTGGAGCTGACGCCGGGACGCTGACATGAGGTACGCGAGGGGGCTCGGTGGCTTCGCGCTGGCGGTGATCCCGACAATCCTGGCCGCCCAATCCGGCGCCGGTGGCGATGTGGTGTCGTTCGAGGTGCTGCAGCCGGAGCTCTTCGGCATCCCGGAGGGTCAGGCGCTCGCCTGGGCGGACTACGACGGGGACGGTGATCTCGACCTGGCGATGGGCTTTCGGCGTCAACCGTTCCGCCTGTATCGCTACGAAGACGGGCGATTCGAAGACGTCTCGGCCATCCTCGGCTTCGACACGGGCGGCCTCGACACACGCTCCCTCGCCTGGGGCGACGTCGATCTCGACGGCCGGCCGGACTTGTATGTGGGATTCGGGCGGGGCGGCACCGCCGGCAACCACCTCTACAGAAACGTCGGAGACCGTTTCGTCGAGATCGCGACCGAGGTCGGAGCCTCGGCGGAGGCGACCGCCATGGCCTCGGCCCGACAGGTCACCTGGTTGGACTACGACGGCGACGGCGACAGCGACCTCTTCATCGCGGTTCGGTGGGGCGCGAACCAGATGCTTCGAAACGACGGAGGGCGCTTCGTCGACGTCAGCGCGCAGACCGGCCTGGCCGACCCCCGACGAGCGGTCGGAGCGGCCTGGCTCGACTTCGACCGGGACGGCGACCTCGACCTCTTCGTCGCGAACCAGAGCGGAGACCGCGACGGGTTCTACCGGAACGACGGGGGCCGCTTCACCGATGTCGCCGGCGCCCTCGGGCTCGACCGACCCGGCCGAGCTCTCGAAGACGGCAGCGTCGGGGTCAGCGTCTGCGACTTCGACCTCGATGGCAGCTTCGACCTCTACGTGCCCTCGTACGGGGAGGACGCGCTGTATCTCGGCAGCGAGGACGGGAGCTTCCGTGAGGCCGGAGCGGCGTGGGGCATCGACGCCGGGGACTCGAGCGTCGCTTCGGACTGCGGAGACTACGACAACGACGGCCTCGTCGACCTGTACGTGACGGCGTATCGATCGGGTGAGGTGTTCGGGCACGATCGGCTCTTTCGCAACGTGGGCGGCGGATTCCAGAGCGTCTCGCCGCCGGGCCTCGACCAGGCGGATGGAGATCACGGCGTCCGCTGGGCCGACTTCGACGGGGACGGCGACCTCGACCTCGCGATGACCAACCGAAACGCCGCCTCCTACGTTCTTCGCAACGAGTCGCACGCGGACGCGCTGGGGGGTTCCATCTCGCTCCTGGTGCTGGACGAAGGGGGCCGTCACGTGCTTCAGGGGGCCGAGGTCAGGGTCTTCGAGGCCGGTGGCGGTCGGCTGATCGCCAGCGCCCTCGTCGACACCGGAGGGGGGTACGTCTCGCAGAACCTCATGCCCCTGCACATCGGTCTCGGCCCCGTGGATCGAGTCGATATCGAGGTCACTTGGCCGGCGGCGGGTGAACGTCGCGCGCATCGGGTCGAGGGGATCTCCGCCTCGACTGTCCGAAAGCCCCTGGTGATCCGCTTCGGCGACGCCGGGTAGTCGGGTCCGTTCGCCGCGGTCAGGCCAGGCCGAGCTCCTCGAGGATCTCCGTCGTGTGCTGACCCGGTGCTGGCGGCGGTCGCTCCGAGCGGGGTCGAATCCCGTCGAGGCGGAATGCGGAAGGCACGTCCCGGTATCCCTCGATCGCCGAGTCCGGGAGCTCGGCCAGCATTCGAGCCGCGAGGATCTGCTCGTTGGCGGCGACCTCGGCGATATCGTGAATCGGTGCCGAGGGCACGTCGTGCGCATCGAGCAAACGTCCCAGCTCTTCGCTGGACAGGCCACGGGTGCGCTCGGCCAGCAGCTCGAAGAGCTCGTCACGGCGGGCCACACGCTCGGGGTTCGTCGCGAAACGCTCGTCCGAAGCGAGCTCCGGACAACCCAGGGCTTCGCAGAGCCGGACATAGATGCCGTCGTTTCCTGCGGCGATCATCCGAAAGCCGTCGGTCGTCGGAAAGGCCCGGTAGGGAGCGATGGCCGCGAGACCCGAGCCCATGCGTCCCGGCACGAGACCGGTGGCCAGGTAGCCCATGAGGTGGTAGGAGACCCACGTCACCGCCGTGTCCATGAGAGCCACGTCGAGGTGGGCTCCCCGACCCGTCTCGTCTCGTCCGTGCAGTGTCGAGAGGACGGCGATGGCACCCCACATGCCCGTACCGAAATCGACCACCGAGCCGCCGACCCGGGCGGGTGGCCCATCCGGATAGCCGGTCAGCGACATGATTCCGGTGAAGCCCTGCATGAGGGGGTCGTACCCGGGAAGGTCGCGGAGCGGGCCCTCGGGACCGTAGGCGGAAAGCGAAAGGTAGATCACGTCCTCGCGCAGGCTTCGTACGGCTTCGTAGCCGAAACCCAGACGCTCGGCGACCCCCGGGCGGAGCGCCTGAACGAAGATGTCCGAGCTCGCTGCGAGTCGTCGCAGGGCCTCGGTGCCCTCGGGTGTCTTGAGGTCGAACACGACGCTCCGTTTTCCACGGTTGGCCGACAGGAAGAGCGTGCTGTCCTCTCCCCAGAACGGCGGACCCCACGCACGTGCGGGATCACCGGCGGGGGGTTCCACTTTGATGACGTCCGCCCCGAGGTCGGCGAGGATCTGGGTGCAGAAGGGTCCGGCAAGATTCTGCGAGAGGTCGCAGACGCGAATCCCGGAAAGCGGCTCCCTCACGCTTCCACCGGGGGTGCGCAGTCGCCGGCGATACCGTCCTCGGTGAGCCACTGCTCGGGTCGCTTGGTGCGTTTCAGCTCTTTGGGTCGGAGCCGGAACCATTGGGCGACCAGCAGCACCTCCGCCGCGTCCTGCGGCTCCAGCGCCGCCGGTCCTCGCTCGACACCCGAATAGACTTTGTCCACCGCCTTCGTGGCGCGGATCCGGGCCTTCGTGCCCTTGGGGTGCGCCAGCTCGCGCCGGATACGCCCGCGGCGGATCAGGTACAGGCGGTCCGCACCCTGGAAGCCGGGCGCCCGGTACACGAACGAGAGGCCCTCCACCTGACCCCGGAAGGCCACCAGCTGCTCCTGGAAGCGCTGGAGGCGCTCCAGCCTGTCGCGCAGCAGCGAGGCGTACTCGAAATCGAGACGGGTCGAGGCCTCGCGCATCTTCTCCTCCAGGATGCGCAGCGGTTCCCTGCTCCTGCCCTCGAGAAACTGTCGTGCCACGTGGACGCGACGGGCGTATTCCTCGGACGACGTGCGGCCGCAGCATGGGGCCAGACACGAGCCCAGGTCGGCCCGCATGCACAGAGGCAGACGACCGCCCTCGAAGAACTCGAGCTGGTCGTCGAAGATCACCGGCGTCGTGCCCGGGCAATCACGGAGCCCCATCAGATGTCCCAGCTCCCGAATGGTTCGTCCCACGGTTCCGACCCGCGGGAACGGCCCGAAGTAAGACGAGTCGTCCGGTACGACGCGGGTGACGGGCAGAAGCCGGGGCGCACGCTCCGCCGTGACCTTCACGAAGCCGTAGATCCGCCGGCGCCTGTGCTGGACGTTGAAGCGGGGCTGCCACTCCTGGATCAGCTTCATCTCCCGGACGATGGCGCCGAATTCGTTGGGGATGTATTCCCACCGGATCGTGGCGGTCTCGCGGATGAGCCGGTGTGCCTTTTCTTCCCTCGGAGCGCGGAAGTAGGAGAGCAGGCGGCTGCGAACCCGGATGGACTTCCCGACGTAGAGCAGCGAGCCGTCCGGCCCGTACATCCGGTAGATACCAGGCCGATTCTCGGCGAACGTGCGGACGTGCTGGCGGAGTGAGCGGAGAATCACGGGTCGCGTACGGGGGATACCTTTCGTTTTTCCTTCGGGAAGATAGGTGCCGGCTCGGGCGATGCCAGCACTTTCGTTGTCCCGTCCGGTCATTGCTGGTGACGCACCGGGGCTCTAACCTCGCCTGCATGACGAACGACCGATCTTGGCGCGTGATCCGCGATCCACTGTGGGATTCGATTCGGGTGGATGCGACGGCCATTGGTATCATCGACACCGCCGCGTTCCAGCGACTGCGCTACATCCGCCAGCTGGGCTTCGCGCACCTCGTCTATCCGGGCGCGACGCACACGCGGTTCGACCATGCCGTGGGCGTGTACCACCTGGCCGGATTGGCCCTCCACAGCCTGAGGCAGCGTTCGAAGGTCCCGGAGGAGGTCTGGCAGGATGCCCAGCTGATTCCGTACGCGGCACTTCTCCACGACATCGGGCACTACGCCTTTTCGCACGCGCTGGAGGAGCTGGAATCGGACTGGCTTCCGGGGGATCACCAGGAGATCAGCGCACGGTTCTTCCGGTCTCCCGAACTCGGGGAGGCGCTGGCTGCGCTCGGCGAAGACGCGGCCGAGCGGATCTACGATCTGATCCAGGGTACCAGCGACGCCCCGCTGCGCGGCCTGGTCAGCGGCAGTCTGGATCTCGACAAGATCGAATACCTGCGCAGAGACGCGCGCTTCTGCGGCGTTCCCTACGGAGAGGTCGACGCTGGACGCCTCCTTCAGGGGATGCTCGTCCTCGAGGACCCGGAGACGGGACGCTTCGAGCTCGGTGTCCACGAGAAGGCGGTCAGCAGCCTTGAATCGTTGCTCTTTTCGAAGTACCAGATGTTTCGGAATGTCTACTGGCATCACGCGGTGCGGGCAGCCACCGCGCTCTACAAGCGCATCGTCGAGGACGCGGTCGCCGCCGGACTGGTCGATACCGAGGAGCTCGTCGGGCCGACAGACGAGCAGCTCCTCTATGAGATCGCCCGCCGCGCTGCCGAGGTCGACAGTGAGGTCTCGGAGCGGGTGGCCAACCGTTGGCTTCCCGCGCTCATGCACCGGCGCCTGCCGAAGCGTGCGCTCGAGATCACGGCAGCCGACCTCGAAGACCGCGTGGTGGAGGATTGGGTGAAGAGTGAGTCCGCGATCAAGCGGGGCGTCGAAGATCAGCTCGCGAACGAGCTGGGGCTCGAGCCGGGTGAGGTCGTGATCGACTTCCCGGCCAAGTCGGCCATGTTCCAGCTCAACCTGCTGATGCAGCGCCGGGACGGAGGAGTCGAGCGGCTGGGCTTGGCGGGCCTGCGGGGGGTTATCGACCTGCCGCGGCTGGCCGAGGAGCTCTACCGGACGGCCAGGGTGCTGCGGGTCTTCACCTTCGAGCCGCGCTCGGTCGAGAGAGACGTGGTGCTCGACCGGATCACACGCCCGGCTTGAAAGTCCCTCAGGCCTGAGGACGTGCCTCGATCAGCCCGACCGTCACGTTGTCCGGAGCGCCCCGCTCGTTGGCGAGCCGGACGAACTCTGCGGCGGCCGCGGCCAGGCCCTCCGAGCGCAGCTCGCTCGCCACGGAGCCCGACGTAGGCCCGAGGTGCGACACCAACACCTCCGCGATGTCGGCCTCGGCCAGCGCGGCGAGCAGGCCGTCGGTGCAGAGGAGGAACAGATCGCCGGCTTCCACAGCCTCGATGAGGACCTGAGCCTCGACATGGGACTCGGTGCCGATGGCCCGGTTGAGGAGGTAGCCGAGCGGATGCCCGTCCGCCTCTTCGGGTGCGATGGCACCGGCGTCGACGAGCTCCTGCACCAGCGTGTGATCGGTCGTTACACGCTCGAGCCTCTCGTTTCGCCAGCGATAGGCCCGACTGTCTCCCACGTGCCCGATTCCCACCCGCATGCCCTCGAGGTCGAAGACCAGCAGGGTCAGGGTCGTCCCCATGCCCGCGAAGTCGGGGTCCTCCTGACCCCGACCCCAGACCTTTTCGTTCGCGAGCGTGACCGCTCGAGCCATTCGCGGGCCCAACTCGAAGGACGAGCCTTCGCCGGAGAGGAAGCCGTGGGCCGTCTCGCAGGCCAACCTGCTCGCGACCTCGCCGGCAGGGCGACCACCGAGACCGTCGGCCACGATGAGGATCCCTTCCTCCGATTCGAGGAGATAGGAATCCTCGTTCTTTTCACGTCTCTGGCCTCGATCCGACAGCCCTGCGGCGACGAGCGTGTGGGTCAAAAGAGCTTCCTCTCTACTGGAGCCGAGAGAGGCAACCTACGGCGGACGAGATCGAGGGCAAGGAGCCCCGGAAATCGGTGGAACCGAGTGGGTCCGAAGGGTTACCACCGCACGAAAGGCGCGAACCATTGCGCGGCAGTTGCGGGGCAGCTTCCCGCGAGGAGGACGGACGTGGAGGGCCGGGTGAGACAATCGGGGAACCCCTAGACAGGGTCTGGGTACCCCCATACCTTAAATGGCTCCCAAGCAGGCACGCTTGGAATTCAGGACTCGTTCGAAGGCGAACGGACCGGTCTAGGAGATAGATGGATGGCAACTGCGACTCAGCCCAAGACTCGGAAGCGGAGGGGGAGGAACCCCCTCGCTGGCTTCGATGCCAGTGTCGAAGAGAAGACTGCGCTCGACCAATACCTCCGAGACGTAAGCCGTCACGAGCTGATCACTCCCGAGAAGGAGAAGGAGCTCGGCGCCCTCGCTCAGAAGGGTGACGAGGCTGCGATCCAGGAGTTGGCGCGGGCCAACCTCCGCTTCGTGATCAGCGTGGCCAAGAAGTACCAGAACCGGGGTGTATCTCTCACGGACCTGATCCAAGAGGGGAACGTCGGACTGGTTACGGCTGCCCGGAAGTTCGATCCGGAGCAGGGCGTGAAGTTCATCAGCTACGCCGTCTGGTGGATCCGCCAGGCGATTCTCGCATCGCTGGCGAACCACGGCCGTGCGGTCCGGGTGCCGCTCAACCGGGCGTCCGACCTGGCGCGCATCTTCCGTGAGAAGGAGCGGCTCAAGCAGGAGCTGAACCGCGAGCCCACCACTGAAGAGCTGAGCGAGGCCACGGATCTCACTCCCGAGCTCGTCGAGTCGCTCCAGACGCTCAATGCGGCGGAGATTCGCCTCGATGCGCCGATCGGCGACAGCGAGGATTCGCAGCTCGTCGAGCGGTTCATCACCGAGGAGGCCGCCGAGCCGGAGCAGGAGGTCGAGGGGCGTCTGCTGGCGGAGACCGTCAGAGATGCGCTCGAGACGCTCGAGGCGCGCGACGCCAAGGTGTTGAGGCTCTACTTCGGTCTCGAGGGTGAGCGCGAGCACACGCTCGAAGAGATCGGCAACATGCTCGGCGTGACGCGTGAGCGGATTCGGCAGCTGCGCGATCGTGCGCTTCGCCGGCTTCGCGAGGGAGCGAAGGGAGACGCGCTGGAGTCGTTTGCTGCGTGATCTCCGGCGGTAGCTCTCCCGCCTCCCGAGGGGTCTCCGGACGCCTTCGGGGGGCGGGAGTTTTTTTTGTCCGGAGGGGGCCTTGAAGGGCATGGTGCGGGCCGTCCTGGGCGGCGTGTACACCGTCGCCCTCGACGATGGCGACACGGTCGACGCGTCGTTGCGGGGCAGGCTCAAGCGTGAGGCCCGGACCGGAGATCAGGTGGTCATCGGTGACCTCGTGGAGGTCGAGCGAATCGAGGATCATTGGGTGATCGAGGGCGTTCGCCCGAGGCGCACGGAGATCGTTCGAAGCCGCTTCGGAGGTCGGACCGTGAAGGTTCTCGTCGCCAATGCCGACCGACTCCTGGTCGTGGTCGCCGCCAAGAAGCCGAAGCCCAATCGCGAGACCATCGACCGTCTGCTCGTGGTGGCCGAGAACGCGGGCGTCGAGGCCGTGCTGGTCGTGAACAAGACCGATCTCGATCGGGACGGATCGTTGACTGCGGAGCTCGTGGAGGCCTACGAGCCTCTCGGCTACACCGTGCTGCCGGTCAGCGCCGACGACAGGAGTGGCCTCGAGGCCTTCCGTGCCGTCGTCTGCGTCGGGATCTCCGCGCTCGCCGGTCCTTCGGGGGTGGGCAAGTCGAGTCTGGTGAACGCGATCGAGCCGGAGCTCGATCTGCGCATCGGCGACGTGAGTGTGAAGCGCGGCACGGGGAGGCACACCACGGTCTCCTCGCGCCTGATCCCTCTCTCGTGTGGGGGCCTCTTGGCCGATACCCCGGGCTTCAGCGACGTCGGGGTCTGGGGTCTGCCCCCTGGCGACCTCGACGATTGCTTCCCGGAGTTCCGGCCGCATGCCGGCGGTTGCCGTTTTCGTGGGTGCACGCACCTGCACGAGCCGGACTGTGCGGTGCAGGTCGCCGTGGAGGTGGGGGAGATTTCCGCCGACCGCTTCCGAAGTTACGCGCTGCTTTGGAACGAGGCCGAAGAAGCGTCGGAGCGCGCTCGCTTCTCAGCGCGCGAGCGGAGTGACACGTAGCGACCCCGTGACCGGGTCTTCCCGTACGTCGACCTCCCACCCGTAGACACGTCCCAGAACGTCGGCGCGCAGCACCTCGGCAGGCGTGCCCTCGGCGGCGACGCCACCACCGTCGAGCAACAGCATTCGATCGGCGAAGCGAGCGGCGGCGTCGAGATGGTGCGTCACGAGCAGCACTGTCGTGCCTCCGTCCACGGAGCGCCTCAGGAGCTCGAGAATCTCCATCTCGTGGGCGATGTCCAGGCTTGCCGTCGGCTCGTCGAGCGCGAGATGGCGAGGCTCCTGTGCCAGCGCTCGGGCGATTCTCACGCGTTGCAGCTCGCCGCCGGAAAGGTCGGTGGCGAAACGGTCGGTCAGCGCCACGACGTCGCATCGCTCGAGGGCGCGCGAGATGGCTTCCGAGTCGGTGGCGCGCTCGGGCGACAGCGCGCCCATGTGGGGGTATCGCCCCATCGCGACGAGCTCCCGCACGGTGATCGGGAAGGTGATCGCCTCCGACTGCGCGACCACACCCACCAGACGCGCGAGCTCCTTCCGCTTCCAGTCGGCGATCGGTATCCCGTCCACGAGAGCCCCGCCGGACTCGATCCCCACGCCACCCATCAGGGCGCGCAGGAGGGTCGACTTCCCCGAGCCGTTGGGGCCGAGCACCGTGTAGAGCGTCCCCTGCGGGACGGACATCGAGACCTTCGAAAGTGCCGATGGCGCGGCTCCGGGATAGCGGACCGTCAGCTCGCGGGTCTCGAAGGCAGGTGTCCCGCTCATACGGCACCCGGCCGACGGCCGAAGCTGCGTCGGAGAAGCACCAGGAAGAGCGGCACACCGAGAAAGGCCGTCACCACGCCGATGGGCACCTCGGTCGGCGCCAGCACCGTCCGAGCGATCAGGTCACTCAGGACGAGGAAGCATCCACCGGCGATGAAGGACAGCGGAAGCAGGGTCCGATAGTCCGATCCGACGACGAGTCGGATCGCGTGGGGGACCACGAGACCGACGAACCCGATGACACCCGTGACCGCGACACCCGCGGCCGTGACCAACGAGGCCACGGCATAGGTGAGCCGTTTGACTGTCTCCACGTCGGTCCCGAGATAACCCGCGGTCTCCTCACCCATCGCGAGGAGGTTGAGCGGTCGGGCCATCGCCATCAGCACCACCACGGCGGGCAGCGAGTACGCGGCGACCACGGGCACGGTGCCCCAGTCCGCTCCAGCCACGCTCCCCATGATCCAGATGATGGCGCTCTGCATCGTCGTGGCACTCGAGAGCGAGAGGATGAGGGAGATGCAGGCTGAGAAGAAGACGCCGACGACGACACCCGCCAGGAGCAGGACCCGGACGTCCATCCGGGTGTCGGCGGCCGTGGCGACGGCGAGCACGATCACGATGGCGAGGATGGCGCCCACGAACGCGGCGATCGGCAGACCCCAGGAGCCCAGGGAGACGATGCCGAGCGCCAGTGAGGCGACGACGGCCGTGGCGGCGCCTCCGGACACGCCCAGGATGTAGGGCTCTGCGAGCGGGTTGCGCAGCAGAGCCTGGAAGGCGGCGCCGGCCACCGCGAGCCCGCCACCCACCAGGAAGGCCACGATCGCTCGGGGTGCCCGGTGCCCCTGCACGATCTGTTGCAGGTTTTCCGGGCCGCGTCCCCAGAGGGCATCCCACCACTGGGCGGTGGAGAGCGGCACGGAGCCGAGCCGCAGGCTCAGGGCGAGACTGCCCACCAGGAGACCGATCGAGCCCAAAGCGACCATCCTGCGACTCATCGAAACGCCTCCGGGTGCAGGATCCGCGCGATCGCCGCTGCGGCCTCGGCCAGCCTGGGGCCGGGCAGTTGCACGAAGGCGGGCACCTCGTGCAGCACGCCGGTGAGCATTCGTTCCGGCATCGCCGTGCCGGGTGTGACGAGCACGACGTCGATCTCACGGCTCAGGAACTCCTCGGCGCTCACGGGTGCGTAGAGCTCGCCGAGGTCGGAGAAGACGTTTTCCCCGCCCGCGGCGCGGATGAGCTCGTCGACGTACGTGCCGGGCCCCGCGACCCAGGGAGCTTCTCCACCGAGCGTGAATACCGTCCGCACGGGTGCCCGGTCCCCGATCCGATCGCGAATCTCCGCCAGAGCTCCGTCCATTGCCGCGAGCATGGCATCGGCCTCGGGCCGCGCCCCGGTAAGTGCTCCCAGCGCTCTGATCTGCGCGCGCACATCGTCGACACCGTCGGGTCGCACGGCGAAGACGCCGACGCCGGCCTCCGCGAGACGGCGCGGCGTGGACTCGTCCGACTCTCCGAGGAAGTAGATGACCAGATCGGGGTCGGCCGCCAGGATCGCCTCGAGGTTCGGCTGTAGGCCTCCACCCACGGAAGGCAGCGCGGCCAGCTCGTCGATCACGTCGTAATCCGTGCGGGCGACGAGCCGGGCATGCTGGCCGAGTGCCAGGAGCGTCTCCGTCGCCGAGGGGACGAGCGACACGATGCGCTGCGGCGAGGCCGACACGGGATGCTCGATACCGGCGGCATCCGTGACCACCGAGGCCGTCCCGGACGTCCGTGTGCCGTCGGCTTCCGTCTCGGGCTCACCCGTGCAGGCGGCCAGGAGGTTGGCGACGAGCACGGGCATCGCCCCCCGAAGTGCCCTGCGTCTACGGCGCAACTTCGCTGCGCGGGGTCGACAGGCCGCACGGGTCGTGGTAGGCCTCCCGCCACACGCCGTCGACCCGGTCGAGGACCGAGATCCAGGTCTCGTCCACGCCGAAGACCTCCAACACCACCTCGTCCTCGCCGTCGGCGTCCCAGTCGATCCGATCGAAGTACTGCGGGGACCCTTTCCCGAGCTCGTCGAAGGGCCGGTAGCTCACGAAGGTGGGCCGATATCCGACCCCCGAGTCCTGCCCGAGCAGGAAGACGGAATAGGAGTTTGCCGGTGCGGTACCGGTGCGGAGCGCGTCCTGATAGACGAAGGTGGCCGCGATCGTCGGAGGTGCGCCCTCGTCGAGCTGGAAGATCTGGATGTCACGCCGCATCTCGAGAACGGAGCCGGGTGGCCACGTCGCACCGATCTGCGGGATGATCTCGATCATCAGGTCGAGCGATGCCACCCTTTCGTCGCGGGTGTGCTCCAGCGGAAGGTATGGGCCATGGGCCACCCGGGCGTAGTCGGCGTCGAGGGCGAGAAACCGCTGCACGCCGACCGCCTGGTCCGTCGCCTCGAGAACCCCCGTGACCACCGGACGCTCGCCACAATACGCGGTGGACCGTCCCGCTCCGGTGGCGAAGAGCGTGCCGACGCGTGCCCCCTCGGCGAAGAGCGTGAAGCTTCTTCCGGGTGTGATACGGTCCGACAGCGCGACGCGTGTGGTCGCATCCGTGTCGATCGAGAAGAGCTCACCGTCGAGGATGTGTCCGATCGGGACCAGTTCGATCTCGGCGCCGGTCCGGGTACCGAGGAGGAGCAGTGGACCGAGCTCGACCTCCTCGGGTTCGAGGGTCTCGCCGTCACTCGACTCGGCAGCCGAGGTCGCCACAGCGGAGGAGGGGTCGGGCCCCGGCGCATCCAAGCGCACGTCGATCCCACCCCAAGCCACGTTGTCGCAGCCAGAGGCCACCATTACAATCCCGAGAATACCGAGCCTACGGAGCCTCATCCCTCTTGGACCCCATCCCTTCTGATTTGCTGGAGGAGTCGAAACCTACCGGCGGGTCGATTGAAAGCAAAGCGGAATTCAACCCGCGGCTGCACTGGTTTCCGCCCTTCGCGGTCGGCTGCTCGGCGGCGATTGTCGGGCAGTTGGGGCTCGGCATGCTGCTCTATGCCGACGAGCGAATGTTCGAGGCGCTCACGCTCATTCTCGCGGTCGAGGTGGGAGCGCTCGCTCTGGGTCTCGCCGCGAGGCCTGAAACGCAAGGCTGGGCCCTGGCGGACTCCCTCAGGCGGCGCTGGGTTTTCCTCCTCGTCACCTTCGTTCCCGCGGCCTTCTTCGCCCTCGCCTGGACCGTGACGCAGGGGCTCGGCGCGACCGCGCTCACACAGGGTGTCGGTCTCGCCCTGATGGGAGGCCTGCCACTCTACGCTTCGGGCTCGCTGCTCGCCGCGATGGCACAGATGGCTCGGGAGGCGGCCCCGCCTGGGCTCGTGGGAGCAGCGGCTGCCGGCGGGGCGTGCCTCGGTATCCTCGTGGCGGGTGGCGTCGGTGTCTCGAGGATCGGGGGGCCTTCACTGCTCCTCTTCACGTTGACCTTCCTCTCGGGAACGGCGCTCTTCCAGGGGTGGCGCTTCGACTCGCGGGAGGGGGGAGCTTGAGGCTCGTGCACTTGGCCGACCTGCATCTGGGCCATCGTTCTTTTCAGCCCACCGCCGAGGGGCCGAACGCGCGCGAGCAGGACGTCGCGGCGGCGTTCAAGGCTGCCCTCTCGGAGGTGGTCCGACTCGAACCGGAGGTGGTCCTGGTGGCAGGCGACGTGTTCGACCGCCCCGAGCCGCCGCATTCGGCGATGGTCACGCTCGCGCAGGGACTCGAGTCGATCCGGGAAGCCCTCCCTCGAACCCGCGTCTGCATCGTGGCCGGATCGCGGGATACGCCTGCCGACCCGAACGTGCCGGGCGCTCTCGCCGCGTTCGATACCTTGCCGGACGTGGAGGCCGTGACTTCGGAGATCCGCTCGATCGTGATTCCGGAGGCCGAGATGCACGTGCTCATGGTCCCCCACCGGGCGGCCGTCTCGGGCGAGACGCCGGAGCTTCGGCCGGTCGGGGACGTGCGCTGGAACGTCCTGCTCGGATACGGTCGTGTCGTAGGCCAACAGGAGGAGGCGCTTCCGGTCCGCGAGGAGGACTGGGATTACATCGCGCTGGGTCACGAGCACGTCCGCCGTCAGGTCCGCCCGAGGGCCTTTTATGCAGGGTCGCTCGAACGCGTCGGCCCCGCCCCCTGGACGGAAGCCGGAATCGAGAAGGGGTTTCTCTGCTACGACCTCGAAGAGCGCCGGGCGTCGTTCCGTGCGGTGCCGGGTCGGCCGGTCGTGTCGCTCGCGCCCATCCGCTTCGAGGTCGATCGCCCGGGTCGGCTGCTCGAGCGTATGGTCGAGACGTTGAAGGAGCTGCCGGGTGGAGTCGCCGGAAAGATCGTCCGTGTCCGGCTCCAGGGGGTGCCCGGAGAGGAGATCGAGCGGATCCGAGACGTCGTATCAGAGTATCGTCGTAAAGCCCTTCACCTCGAGGTTCAGCTCGAGGAGGTGGGGCCGGATCGAAAACCTGACGGGCGGCGACACGAGCTCGCTGATCGTGTCGCCCGGCGCCTGGAGAAGAATTCGGAGGATGTCGCCGACCTCACGCGGTTGGTCGAAGACTATCTCCAGGATCCGCACTTCGTGTCCGGGAGGACGACGTGAGCGGAACCGGCGGCCAATGGGTCGGAGATGACTGGACGATCGAGCTCCGCGCGCGCGAGGGGCTGATCGGAGTCCGTCCGGAGTGGGTGCGTACGGTCAGCGATGCCTTCGCCGATCGAGCGGATTCGGACGAAGGGCGTGAGACTGCGCTCATCTCGGGCCGGGGCCTGCGGACACCGGAGCAGGCGCTCGAGATCGCGACCCGAATCCTGGGTGGACTCCTCGGGGTGGACACCGTGGAGCGAGAGCTTTCCCGGGTCGCGTCAGGTCAGCCGGCGGCCCCGGAGGAGGACGATTCCGCAGAGGAGTCCGAGGGCGAGCTTCAGCAGATTCCCGCCCTCCTTCGAACCCGTGAGCGTGAGCTTCGTGAGCTACGCGCCGACGCCATCGAAGTGACCGGTGATCTCGAGTTCGCCTCCATGCAGTGGGCTCGGGAGCGTCAGGACGCGGAGACGACGCTGCTCGCCTATCGCGATCGGGCGCGTGAGCTGAAGAGCCGGCTCCAGGAGCTGGAGTCGAAGGGACGGGAGGCGGACTGCCCGACCTGCGCACGAATCCTGGAGGACCGGTACGACGACGTCGTGGGCGAGATGCGGGACGAGTGGGAGGCCGTGGTCCAGGACGGTTCGTGGTGGAAGCGGCGACGAGAGCAGCTGGAGCTCAAGCCGGAGGCGCTGAGGGAGCTCGAAGTCGGCTCGATCCGACTCCACGCCGCGATCGAAGAATGCGCGGAAGAGATCGAGCGTCTGCGAGCACGACTTCCCGAGCTCGCTCGAAGCGGAGAGGGTCGAGCTTCGAGCGTGTCGGACCGGTCCGAAGTCGTGGATGCCCGGGGACCGGTGCTGGAGGCGCTTCGCACGGAGCTCCTGGACGAGGCGAAGGAGCTCATCGTAAGCCGCACGGGCCGTTATCTGAATCGGCTGACCGCGGGCTACGTGCTGGCGGTCCAGCTGGAAGGTGGCCGTCTGAGGCTCGTCCGAAGCGACGACACGACCGAGCCTCCGAGAGATGCCCGACGTGCGGCGCTCGTCTTCGCCATTCGACTGGCGCTCGTGGACATGTGCGCGCGACACGGCCTCAAGGTGGATACGCTGATCCTGGGCGATCTGGTCGACCGCCTCTCTCCGGAGGCCGGGATGCGTGCGATCGTGCTCCTGCGAGGCATGCTCTCGCGCGTTCCGAGAATCATCGTCGGTTGTGGTGCCGATCTGCTCGAGAGCACGCCGGAGTTCTTCGACTGGGTCGTCGAGGTCGAACGGGACGACGTCGGCCACCTGACGCTTAAGGCCCGAAGGGGCGGCGTGGGCCACCTTCGGGTTCACTGACGGGGCGTTCGGCCTCCGCAGCTCATTGGTCGTCCGGGTCGTCCGGGCCCCAGTCGATCTCCTCGGAACCCACCCCGGCCGCTTCCTGGACTGCAGCCGTGACACGTGCCGGATCACGGTACTGTCCGATCGAGATCGGGGTCAGTCCCTTGCGGCGTCCCCCGATGCGGATCCTCACGTCGCCGCCCAGGTCCGTCGTGCGAATGAACTCGTCGAGGTGGTCCTCACGAGCTTCGAAGCCGATGCCCGTGTCCTCGAGCGCGGCGCGGTATCTCGTCGCGAGCTCCTCGGGAGCGAGCGAGCTCAGGTAGTGCGCGCCCCGGTAGAACATGCCCGACGACGTGTGGCTCAACCGGGCCTCGGCCGGCAGCGTCATCTTGAACCCGGGCCAACCCTCGTCCGAGAGATCTGGAAATACGACCGACCTGGTCGTCCCGTCCGTCTCCTCGCTCACGGCCTCCCTTCCCGAGCCGAGGATTCCCCAGGTCTTGGCAGCGTTCAGGAGGCGCACGTACCAACGGTCGAAGGTGCGGAACACGCCCAGCGTCAGGCGTGACTCGAAGTCGAGACCGTTCATCCCGATCCTCGTATGCGCTCGAGATGCAGGATGCCCCAGTCGTCGCATCGCACGCCCCAGCCCTCCGGGACCCAGGTCGTGCCGCTGTACTCCAGGACCAACACCGGCCCCGTCAGCTCGCTGCCCGCCCCCAGATCTCGCCGCCACACACGGACGACGTCGAGCGTCCTGCCGTGCACGTGGACCGGAGTGACCTCGGTGTCCGGCGCTTCGGAGGGCGCGAGCCGCTCGTGACGCAGCTCCGGGCCCGGCGCAGACGCGACCGACCGGAGCGTCACGGCCTCCAACGGGGTCTCACGTCGTGCGTACCCGTACCGAAGCTCGTGCTGCGCGTGGAACGCCTCGGTCCAATCTTCCGCCGGTACCCTCAGCTCGAAGCTCTGTCCGTGATAGCGGGCGTCGATCCACCTGTGCAGCTCGATGTCCTCGGCAGCCATTCCTTCCTCTTCGAGCGAGCCCTTCGCGCTCCGGTCCAGCCTTGCGAACGCCTCCTCGATCAACGCGATGCTCTTCGGATCCTCGGCGCCCACCAGGAGCGTCCTCGAGGCCTCACGCGTGACTCGCGCGGCGAGCATGCCGTAGGCGGAGAGCAGCCCCGGGTCCGGCGGGATGAGCGCGCCCGCCGTTCCGAGACGGTCGGCGAGCTCTGCGGCATGCAGGCCTCCCGCGCCACCAAACGCCACGAGCGTGAATTCGGAAGGGTCGAATCCCCGCTCCACGGAGATGACACGCAACGCGCGCTCCATGGCGGCGTCGGCGACGTCGATCACGCCCTGGGCCGCCTCTTCGGGCGTAAGGCCGAGAGATTCCGCGAGTGCCGAGAGCGGTGTCGCGATGGCGTCTCGATCGAGATGGCCCTCTCCGCCGAGGAAGGCATCGGTGGGCAGGCGGTTGAGCCAGACGTGAGCGTCCGTGACGGTGACCTGCGACCCGCCGAGCCCATAGCAGATCGGACCGGGGTCGGCGCCCGCGGACTCGGGTCCCACCCGAAGGGCTCCACCCTGATCGACCCGCGCGAGGGATCCTCCACCGGCGCCCACGGTGTGGATATCGATCACGGGCACGGCCACCGGCAGCCCATCGATCTGGTACTCCTTGGTCTGGAGGGGCTCGCCGGGGCAGAGTGACACGTCCGTCGACGTGCCTCCCATGTCGAAGGTGACGATCCGCTCTCGCCCGGAGAGCTTCGCCCAGGTGAGCGCTCCGACGACTCCGCCGGCGGGTCCCGAGAGGATCGTGTGGACCGGCTCGGCGCGGGCTCTCGGAACCGACAGTGCTCCGCCGTTCGACCCCATGATACGGAACCTCTCGGCCCCCGACTCCCGGTCCAGCCGCCCGACGTATGCGCTCATCTTCGGGGCCACGTAGGCGTTCACCACGGCAGTCGAGGACCGTTCGTACTCTCGAAACTCGGGCAGCAGCCGCGAGGAGACGGAAAGGGGAGCCTCGATGGCCGACAGAGCCTCGGCCACCCGCTCCTCATGCTCGGGGTTCGCGTATGCGTGGAGGAGGACGATGGCGACTGCGTCGGCTTCCGAGACGCGCTCGGCCAGAGCCTCGAGCTCGGTTTCATCCAGCGGTTCGATCGCGTGCCCTTCCGGGTCGAGCCGTCCTCGGATGCCGATCCGGTCCGTCCGGCTCACCAGCGGCGGCGCTCGGTGTCCGGAGAGCGCATAGAGCTGCGGCCGGTTCTGTCGGCCGATCTCGATCACGTCCTCGAAGCCGGCGTTCGTGACGAGCATCACGCGGGCGCCCTTCCGCTCCAGAAGCGCATTCGTGGCGACCGTCGATCCATGCAGAAGCGTGAAGCCTTCGGGGTCCTCGAGGACCTGTCGGATTCCCGAGAGGACCGCCTCGGAGGGGTCGGAGGGTGTAGAGGGGACCTTGAGGGTGCGGAGCCGCCCGTCCGCGAGGAGGAGCACGTCCGTAAACGTGCCTCCGGTGTCGACGGCCACGACCCCTCCGGTTTTTCCGATCCCGCCTTCGCTCATATGTTTCGCGCTCCCGTTGGGAGAACCCCCAGCTTGCCCGGCCGCCTCGTCATGCAGATCCGACCCACCTTCGAAGAGCTTCTCTCCACGGCCACCCGCCCTGGCATTACCCCGGTCTGGGGAGAGTTCCTCTTCGACGTCGATACCGCGGTCACCGCCTTCACCAAGATCGCACGGCCGCCGTTCGGCTTTCTCCTGGAGTCCGTGGTCGGCGGGGACCAATGGGCTCGCTACACCTTCCTCGGGTCCAATCCCGCCGCCGTCTGGCGACTCCGGGGGAATCAGGCGGAGTGGTGGACGCCGGATTCGGGCTGGGCCCCGATCGAGACCGACGATCCTCTCGCCGACCTCGATGCCCGCCTGCGATCCCGAACGCCCGTCGGGGGAGCGGGCCTGCCTCGTCTCTGGGGAGGCGCCGTAGGGTACTTCGCCTACGACGTGGTGCGCCAGGTCGAGCGGTTGCCGGAGGCCCCCGCGGACGACCTCGGGGTCCCGGACGCCCAATTCATGTTCGTCGACGTGGTGCTCGCCATCGACAACCTGCTCGGCCGCGCGATGGCGATCGCGACGGTCGACGTCGGGCCCGAAGTCTCCGAGGACGAGCTGCGCGAGCGTTACGAGGAGGCAGTGGCCAAGCTGCACGAACTCTATGGGTCACTGGCGCAGGAGGAGGGCCCGACCCCCCTGCCGCTCGAGGCCGAGCCCGAGGACGATCCTGCCTTCGAGAGCTCGATGACACGGGAGGAGTTCGAGGCGGGAGTCGAACGGATCCTCGAGTACATCCGGGCCGGGGACGCATTTCAGGTCGTGCTGAGCCAGCGGCTCACGATGCCGCTCGAGGGGGACCCGTTCGACCTGTATCGGGCACTCCGCTCCCTCAATCCGTCCCCCTATCTGTACTACCTGGAGATGGATGGTGTGGAGCTCGTGGGGAGCTCGCCGGAAGTGCTGGTCCGGCTCGAGGACGGAACGGTGACGGTCCGGCCGATTGCCGGTACCCGGCCCCGCGGAGGTTCTCCCGACGAGGATCGTGCGCTCGCGACCGAGCTACAGGAGGACGAAAAGGAGCTCGCCGAGCATCGGATGCTCGTGGATCTGGGACGCAACGACGTCGGGCGTGTGGCCGAGTACGGGTCGATCACGATCCCGGACCTCATGGTGGTCGAGCGCTACAGCCACGTCATGCACCTCGTGAGCCAGGTGGAGGGTCGGTTGCGACCCGGGCTCGGAGCGTTGGATGTCTTCCGGGCCTGCTTCCCGGCGGGCACGGTGTCGGGCGCCCCGAAGATTCGGGCGATGGAGATCATCGACGAGATCGAGCCGATCCGGCGCGGCCCCTACGCCGGTGCGGTGGGACACCTCGGGTGGGGTGGCCTTTCGATGGACACGGCGATCACGATCCGGACGGTCGTCGTGAAGGACGGCTGCGCCTTCGTGCAGGCGGGAGCCGGAATCGTGCACGACTCCGAGCCCGCGATGGAATACGAGGAGACCCTCAACAAGGCACGGGCGCTGCTCAGAGCGGCGGCCATGCTTCCGTCGGAGGCGTCGTAGGCTAGGTCGAAAGCTCCTGGTAGAGTCGTGCCAGGGCCCGGATGCCCTTCTCCACGTGATCGACCGGGAACCACTCGTCGGGCGCGTGCATGTTCGCACCCGGTAGCGCGAAGCCCAGCAGCAGGGCCGGCGCATCGAGAATACGCTCGAACTCTACGACGATCGGGATGGAGCCGCCCTCGCCGGTGAACACCGGCGTCGCGTCGAATGCCTCTTCGAGCGCTCTGCGCGCAGCATCGGTTGCCGACCCCTCGGTGCTGCCCATCCAGGGCATACCGCCGTGGAGGGCTTTGACGCGCACCTCGACGCCCGGCGGGGCGACGCGCTCGACGTGACTTCGGAAGAGTTCCTCGACACGATGCGGATTCTGGTCGCTCACCAGGCGGAAGCTCACCTTGGCCGAGGCCTTCGACGGCAGCACGGTCTTCGCGCCCTCACCCGTATACCCCGAGAGCATCCCGTTCACGTCACAGGTGGGTCGGCACCAGAGGCGCTCCAGGACGGAGTAACCCCGCTCGCCCCCGTGCAGCTCGGCCCCGACGGCCGAAGCGAAGTCGTCGGCGTCGAAGGGCAGCGTCCGCATCGCCTCCAGGGTTTCGACGGGCCACTCGACCACGTCGTCGTAGAAGCCCTCGATCGAGATCCGCCCGTTTTCGTCGTGCAGGGACGTGATGATGCGGGCCAGGGCATTGGCCGGATTGGCGACGGCCCCACCATAGGAGCCCGAGTGCAGGTCCGCTGCGGGTCCCGAGACTTCGACCTCGAAGTATGCCAAGCCGCGCAGGGCGTACAGAATGGAGGGAATGCCGGGGGCGAACATCGCGGAGTCGGAGATCACCGCCACGTCGCAGCCGAGCCGCTCCGCGTGCTCCTCGACGAAGGGGAGCAGGTTCGGCGAGCCGACCTCCTCCTCGCCTTCGGCGATCAGCACGAAGTTGACCGGCAGCTCGCCGGCAGCCGCCAGATGTGCCTCGGCCGCCTTCACGTGCAGGTAGAGCTGACCCTTGTCGTCCGCCGATCCGCGGGCGTAGATCCTGCCGTCGCGCACGTCCGGCTCGAACGGAGGGGTGGTCCAGAGCTCCAACGGATCGGGCGGCTGGACGTCGTAGTGCCCGTACACCAGCACCGTGGGAGCGTCCGGGCCGGCTCCGCGCCATTCTCCGACCACGACGGGATGCCCGGCCGTCGGCATGACCTCGGCCTCCATGCCGGCGGCCCGGATCCGATCGGCGAGCCACTCCGCCGCTCGGTGCGTGTCGTCGTCGTGTCGGGAGTCCGCGCTGACGGAGGGAATGCGAAGGAATTCGAAGAGCTCGTCGGTGAAACGGGGGAGCTCCCGGCCGATGTAGTCCTGAACGTCTTGCATGGGGCCTACCGTTGCGAGGAAACCAAATTGGATACTTCCACGTCAAAGTATATGAGGTGGATGGGTTGGGCGGTTGGGTGACTTTCACACATTGATCGCACGCCGGATATCCGGCTCGGAGGGACCGGTCATCTCTCCCAGAGCGACCCACGCTTCAAGGTCCGACGTCGTAGCTTCTGTCGGATGGACGAAAGGCGGCGGCCCGAGGGCCGTCGCCTTTGTTCGTCGGGGGTCCTCGGCCTCTCGGGGAGGCGTCAAACCATTCCCTTGACGCCCCATCGGTAGATGAAGGTCATCAGGGCCGAAAAGGCGAGGGCTCCACCCATCCCGCCGATGCTCAGGGCCATGGGCTCGTCGAATTCGAAGATGCCCACACCCAGCATCCCGCCGATCACGGCGGCAAAGGCCCCCAGTGTCATCAGCAGAGGCACGTGTCCGGGCGTCTCCTCCTGCTCGACCACACCACGCATGATCAGGCCGATGACGGCCCCCATCACGATCCAGATTCCGATGCCGATCCAGTTTTCCATATACCTGCCTTGAAGAATCCGACGGGGCCGTCGCATCTGCCCCGAGTCACGTCCGGTGGCCGTGGCGGTGAAATCTATATTTGGGCCGGGAGGTCCCGCTACCGACCGCCACTCAATCCTCGCGACCCATCCTCCGCTTCAGCTCCTCGAGCCGGTCCTCGGCGACGGCTTCCTTGGTCGCCTCGTCGTCTCGGACGTCGTCGAAACGGACCCGGAGGTCGTCCTCCCGACGGAAGTCCCGGTCGACTTCGGCGCTCGCGTCCCGAAGGTGGTCCCGGTCCTCGATCTGCTCCTCCATCTGGTCGAGCTTGTCGAAGAGCTCGTCGGCGGCGGAGATCGATTCCCGTGCCGACGAGCGGCCGGCCTGCGCGGAGAGGGCGTCCCTGTTCTCTCGTGCCTTCTTGATCGCCTCGATCATGTCCTCCACCTCCGCCCGGCGAAGATCGAGCTCCTTCTTGAAGGCGAGGGCCTTCTGTTCGAGGACCTGCTGTCGCCCCTCGTGTTTCTCGGCGTAGCTGCTCGCCAGTGACGCGGTCTCTTCGTCACCGATCTCCGAAGCCATCTTCTCCCGCCGGCGGCAAGTCGAGGCCTCCCGCTTTTCCGCCTCTGCCGCCTTGAGCGTCCTTTCGATCTCGACCTCGAGGCGACTCACGTACGCTTTGGCGTCCGTGGCCTCGTTGGTCATCTGCCGAAGCAGACGGTCGACCGTCTCGGGGACGGCATCGCGATCGAGCTCTTCCTTGAAGTTCTCGACGGCCTCTTTGAAGGCTCGGCGCAGATTATCGAACATGGCGTGAACATAGCATCGCCCCGGCGGAGCGGGGAGCCGGAACAGAAAAAAAACGCCCCAGGCCGCAGCCGGGGGCGCCTGGTTCCAAGCGGCCGTTGTGGACTTCGGATCAGTTCAGGAACGGCTCGATCCGCTGAGCGAAGGAGTTGCGAGCCCGGTGCAGACGGCTCTTGACCGTCCCGAGATTCACACCGGTGATCTCTGCAATTTCCTCGTAGCTCTTGCCCTCGAGCTCGCGGAGCCGGAAGACGAGACGGTGATGCTCGGGAAGGGTCTCGACCATGTCCTCGACCAGCCGCCGCAGATAGCGCTTGCGGTAAAGATCATCGGGCCGCATCCGGTAGTCCTCGAACTGCAGAGGACGGTGATCGTCGTCCCAGTTGCTCGTGAGCTTCTGGAAGAGCACCAGCGGGCTCCGCGAGCGATTGCGCAGCTCGTTCTTCGAAAGGTTGCTCGCAATCGTGTAGACCCACGTCGAGAACTTCTTGGTCGTGTCGAAGCGGTGCAGGTGCCGGGTCACCCGAATGAAGGCTTCCTGCACCAGGTCCTGGGCCCGGTCGGGATCGCCGGTCTTGCGCGTGATGAAGTGGACCAGCCGATCGCGATAACGACGGAAGAGCAGGCTGAACGCTCCACGCCTACCCTCGAGATGGGCGGTGACGAGCTCTTCGTCCGACAGGTCGGAGAGCGGGCGCGCACAGAGCTCCTCGAGGGTCGCTTGGTCGACGTTCGGCTTTACCATGTCGCTCCCGAGTCGATAATAAGAATGATTCTTACTCTCACCCTCGCAATATGACCGCCCCGAGCGATTACTTCAAGATCAAAGGGCCCGCGGGACCGCGGAGCGCCGCAGTCGCTGGGGCTAAACGGGACGTCGCTCCAGGGATAATAGGGTGCCGCCCGCCGAGATACCATCGAAAAGCGCCTTTTCGGCTCGCGGATGGTTTTCACGCGCGGCGAGCGCCTCTTCCGCAGCCGCGTCGACGAGAGCGATCGCACCCTCCTCGATCTCCAGGAGCTTCTCGGCCGTGAACCCGTGCTTCAGCAGGTAGGCTTCGTAGAGGCCGACCGGATCGCGCTTGCCCCAATGCTCGAAGAGGTCTGCGTCGAAGGTTTCCCTCGCCTCACGCTCGTCGTGGGTCGCATGCCCGCCCATCCGGAAGGTCTCGGCCAACACCACCGCCGGTCCACTCCTGCCCCGACATCGCTCGACGGCGAGGCGGGTGGCCGCATAGACGTCCAGCACGTTGTTGCCGTCGCAGATCCAGGACGGCAGCCCATACATCCTCGCCCACTCCCGGAGGTCACCGGCGCCGTGCTGGTCCGCCCGGGTGCCGAGCGCGACCTGGTTGTTCTGGATGACGAAGACGACCGGAAGGTTCTGAACGGCGGCGAAGTTCATGCCCTCGTGGCAGGCCGCGGTCTTCGTGGCGCCATCCCCGATCCAGGTCAGGGCCACATGCGTCTCCCGCTGGTTTCGGAAGTAGAGCGCGATGCCCGACATGACCGCGACGTTGGTACCCATGTGGCTGATCGGCTGCAGCACACCCTGGCTCAGGTCCCCCGCGTGAAGGTCCCGACCGCCCGAGGGCGAATCCGTGGTGGCGAGGTAAGCCTTGAAAAGGTCGGCCATGGGCATGCCCATCATGAAGCACGCACCGGCGTTGCGGATCATCGGGCACACCATGTCCCAGTCCGAGTCGAGTGCGCTCACGGTCCCGACGGTCACGGCCTCCTCACCGGTCCCGAGCCAGGCCTTGGAGATCACCCCCTGGCGCACCCACCGCTTCAGGGCGATGTCGTGCAACCGGGTCAGGAGCAGGTTGCGATAGATCTCGAGGAGCTCTCCCGGCTCGATCCCCTCGACCCGGGAGGCCCTGTCGGGCTGGCTGGCGATCCGCTCGATGTATTGGGCAACGAGCTCCGGCTCGGCTTGCCACTCCAGGTATTCGGGCGGATCGAAGGCTGCGTATCGCTTCATGGGCGCGTCTGCGAAAGATTCACCGATGGCACGGCTCGCACTCGTGTCGACTGGGATCGAAGGTGGTCGGAGGGAGCACGCGAAGCAATCGCTGCCCGCTTCACGCCGTCGGCGTCACGAGTTGCAGCTTGGGGGTCTTCGGGCCGAGATTCCCGGGTGCGACCCGCGATGACGTTCCCTCACCCAGTCTCGAGCCGACATGACCGAAGATTCCGGGCGTAGGCGCGTATCGTCCTCGGTCGCGCTCACGCTCCTGAAGGTGATTCGAGATCAGGACCGTCCCACGGAGGTCCTCGAGGCGGAGGACCCGTCGGTCACGATGCCGCGGAAGCTGGGGCTGAGCGAAGTCGTCGAGCGAAAGATCCGCAACTACGAGGGTGAGGCGAAGCGGGGCGCCCGAATCTCGGACTCCGAGTTCGGTGATCTCGTCAGGCTCGTCATCCGGCGTCCGGACTCGCCGGAGGTCTTCCGTCAATCGGGTCGGGTTCTGGCCGAGGACGGACGGGCGCGTGGGCGCGGTCGAAGGTTGATGCCCAGACGCCTGGTCTACGCTCTCGCCCGTCGGAACGTGACCGCACGCCTGAAAGCCCTCTTCGGTCGCCGGTTGGGCGGCTTCGGGTCGGGACCGTTCACCCTCGAGGGGCGGTCGCTCCTCTTCATGCAGGCGGATCCCGGAGGGGACGCTTGTGAATTGGTCGCGGGCCTGTGCGAAGGCCTGCTGGGCCGATCGCTCGGGAAGACACTCGTCGTGCGTCACGTGGCGTGCGAGTCACGCGGCGATCCCTTCTGCCGGTGGATCGCCGTGACCCCGCCGCAGCGTGCAATCGAAAACCAGGAGGAGAAGTGATCGAGGAAGGAAGCAACGTGCCGGAGTTCAGCCTTCCGGCAGACGACGGATCGGTCGTCAGCTCTGCCGATCTGGAGGGTTCGTGGACCGTCCTGTACTTCTATCCGAAGGACGACACTTCGGGCTGCACCGCCGAGGCATGCGAATTTCGAGACCTGCACCCCCGCTTCCACGAGGGTCGCGCACGTGTGCTGGGCGTTTCGCCCGACTCGGTCGCGTCGCATGAGAAATTCAAGAACAAGTACGACTTGAACTTCACCCTCCTCGCCGACGAGCAGAAGACGCTTTGCGAGGCGTTCGGCGTGTGGAAGGAGAAGTCCATGTACGGTCGGAAGTACATGGGTGTCGAGCGGAGCACCTTTGTGATCGATCCGGACGGCCGGATCGCGAAGGCCTGGCGCAAGGTGAAAGCCAAGGGTCACGCGGAGGCGGTGGCCGAAGCGCTCGACGAGCTCTCGGCCGCCTGATCGCTCACCACCGGTGCACGGCCCTGTGCACCTTGAAGATGCACAGGTCCTGGATCACATGGAGTCCCTCGGCTCGGGCGGGGGCGGCCTCGGCGTCGGCTCGAATGCCTTCCTGCAGCCAGATGACCGGTCGCTCGGGCCGGGAGGCCGCCTTCTCGACGACCCCGCCGGCCTCGCCCGACGGACGGAAGAGGAGAACGAGATCGACGGGCTGGTCCACTTCGTCCAGGGAAGCTCGTGCCTTCTTGCCCAGGATCCGGTCCGCGTGGGGATTGACGGGCAGGACGGTGTATCCGTTCGCGGCCATGTACGACGGTACCCGCCGCGCCGCCTTCGTCGGATCTCGGCTCATTCCGACGACCGCGATCGTCCGTACGTTCTCGACGATCGTCGCGAGCTCTGCAGCCGACGGGTTGAGCGGGTCCGAGCTTTCGACTCGGAGGTGCTCGAGTTCCTGTAAGACGGTCATGACTGCCATATTGCACCGGACGTCGAGCCTGTCCAAGATGTTTGGCCGCCGCATCCACCCAGATTGGGTCGAGCGTCGTAACTCTCTCGAGGAAGTTCTTTGGAATTTGCAATCGCCGGCATTGTCGGACTGGTCATCGGTATCGCGCTCGCATCCGTATTGGCGAGGAGGCGTCCCGAGGAGCCCGCACAGGAGGATCTGAGGCCCGCTCTGGCGGCGTTCGTTCAGGAGCTCGAGGCGGGCCGGCTACCGGAGAAGGCCGGTCCGACCGAGGTGCGTGCGGTGCGCGCGGCACTCGCGGATTGGGCTCCGCGTGCCGACGAGCGGAGCGAAGCATTCCGCGTGGCCCTGGGTCGCATCCATGGCTACCTCGATACGAACGTGGACCGGCCTCTGCGCAGGGGGTTGGCCGGAAGTCGACCGCTCCGCTCCGCGGTCGAGCAGGCTCGGGCCGCCGTCCAGGACCTCGCCTTCTATCTGGCCGACCCTTCGGGTGAGACGAACAGGCACAACCTCAACGATCTCGTCCGATCCGTCACGCGCGAGTTCGCCAAGCAGTGGGAGGTTTCGCTTCGGGTCGGCACCGTGGCCTCGCCGGTCCACGTGAAGGCCCAGCCCGATGCCATGATGGACGCCCTCTATCTCGTCCTCCACAACGCCGCCCAGTTCGGGTCGGGGTCGTCGGTGACGGTGGAGGTTTCAGGAGACGACCAGTGGGGTCGGGTCGTGGTACGGGACGACGGGCCCGGGTTCACCGCCGAGGCACTCTCGCGGGCGTACGATCCGTTCTACTCGACGACCGACGGAGGCCTGGGCCTGGGTCTGTCGCACGCGAGAAAGGCGGTCGAGTTCCAGGGTGGGCGTATCCACCTCCGCAACGGCGAAGGCGGTGGGGCCGAGGTGGAGATCGCCCTACCGGCAGCTCATTGAACGTAGCCGTACACGTGGTACAGCAGCGCGTAGACGAGTAGCCCCGTCACCGACACATAGAGCCAGATCGGGAAGGTCCAACGCGCCAATCGCCGATGCTCTTCGAATCGCTCGCGCCCCGCCAGGAAGAGCAGCCTGAGCACCATCGGAAGCACGACGACCGCCAGGATCATGTGCGAGAACAGGATGCCCAGGTAGAACGTCTTCGCGAGCCCTTCGCCCGCGAACCGGTGGGTGCCCGTGAGCGAGAACCGGATCACGTACAAGACGAGAAACAGCCCTGAGGCCGATACCGCCCCGAGCATGTACGCGCGGTGTCTCTCTCGCCGCTTCTTCCGGATGTTGTAATAGCCGGCCAGCAGCAGCACGGCGGAGGTGGCGTTCAGCGTCGCGTTGACGGGGGCCAGCAGGTTCCCGATCGCTTCAGCTTCCATGCGTCTCCAACGGCTCCATTCGCGCGCCGGTTCCTGCCTCGGACAGGGTACCCGGTTTCCATGTCAGCGTGGCCATCCAGACCAGCAGGGTCAGGGCCAGAGCGGCGAACAGCGTATGCAGAGACACCGGTGTGACCGCGAGACGCATCGTGACGGACAGGAGGCCCAGCACGAACTGCGCGAGGACGACGGCGCTCACACCCCAGGCGAGCTTGCGCATCAGACCGGGGCCCACAAGCCGGACCACCACCACCGTGAGCCAGACGACAAGCGCCACCAGAAACACGGCGGTCAAGCGGTGGAAGAAATGGATGGCGATCTGCGAGCTTCCCAGCGGCGGGACCCAACGCCCCAGGCACATCGGCACGTCGGGGCAGACGAGTCCCGAGTCCGTGTGCCGGACCAGCGCGCCCAGGACCGACTGGGCGAAGGTGAGGAGGGCCGCGGTCACCGCGAGTCGGCGGACGGGTCCCGCCGTCCCGGCGGCACCGGAACCCCAACCGGGGGACGTCGCCACGGCGAGTACGGTCGCAAGGCCCAGGAAGACGAACGCGAGCGACAGGTGGGTTGTCGAAACGGCGTCGGGAAGGAGGAAGATCACGGTCAGCCCGCCGAAGACGCTCTGGACGAGCAGCAGTAGGATTCCCGCTACGCCCGCCTTCCGGATCCAGCGCCGATCGGCCTCGGGGCGCCACGACAGATACACGGCTGCGGAAAAGATGAGAACCAGCCCCCCCGCGACCAGTCGGTGTAGGTGCTCCCAGAAGACTCCACCCGACATCTCCGGGACCATGCTCCCGAAGCAGGTCGGCCAGTCCGGACAGGCGAGGCTGGATTCGGTGGCGTGCACGACGCTTCCCAAATAGAGCAGGGCGAGCGTCCAAACGACGGTGATCGAGAAGGCTCGATGGTGTTGTGGCATGGGGAGATGCTCGCGAATCGGGACGGACGGGACAAGACCGCCGCGGCGGGGTTAACTTCCCGCCGTCGTGTACCCTTTCTCGGCTGAGTCGTGCCCCCCGAAAAACGTCTGAGTCCGGCCAAGACCGTCGGCTTTCTGAGGCGCCTGGCGCCTCTCGTGCGACCGCATGCGAAGGCGCTCGGCTTCGCCGCCGTGCTGATGCTGTTGAGCACGGGAATCGGTCTGGCTTTCCCCCTCATCGTGCGCGAGCTCCTCGACGCCGCTTTTCTGGTGGGCGACGGCGACCTGCTGAACCGCATCGCGATCGCGCTGCTCTTGCTCTTTGTTCTTCAGGCCTTCATCAACTTCGGCCAGAGCTACGTCACCGGATCCGTCTCGGAGCAGGTTGTCGCCCACCTCCGCAAGGGGTTGTTCGGGGCGCTCATCCGGCAATCGCCCGGATTCTTCGACGTGCGGCGGGTGGGCGAGCTGATCTCGAGGCTGTCCTCCGACGCCGGTCTCCTCCAGGGCGTCGTTCGCTTCGGTGTGCCAGAGCTCTTGAGGCAGGGCATCTTCCTCGTGGGGGCGCTGGTGCTGGTCACGGTAACGCACCCGAGGCTGACGCTCGTGACGCTGACGGCGATCCCGGTCGCTGCGCTGATCGGCTGGTTCTTCGGCAAGCGTGTCCGCAAGCTCAGCACCGGGATACAGGACCGGCTCGCCGGAGCCGTCGCGCGCGCCGAGCAGGTGTTCACTCAGATACGCACGGTCCAGGCGTTCACCCGGGAGCCGTACGAGACGCTTCGGTACTCCGTCGAGGTCAATGCGACACGAGACGAAGGTATCCGACGGGCGGTCGCTCGGGCGAGTCTCACCGGCGCGGTCACCTTCGCCGCCTTCGGTGCGATCGTGGTCGTGCTCTGGGAGGGTGGCCGGCTCGTGCTCGCGGGCGAGCTGACCGCCGGGACGCTCGTCGCGTTCCTTCTCTACGCCGTCACGATTTCCGGCGCGATCACCTCGCTGGCGGGATTCTGGGGCAATCTTCAGGAGGCCGCCGGCGCGGCGAGCCGTATCTTCGAGCTGCTCGATCACCCGGCCGAGATCGAGTCCCCGCACAATCCGGTCCCGCTCCCCACGCCCGTCGCCGGCGTCGTTCGCTACGAAGGCGTGACCTTCCGCTACGGGGAGAGCCTGCCGCTCGTTCTGCGCGGGGTGGACCTCGAGCTGAGTGAGGGAGAGACCGTAGCGCTCGTCGGAAGCAGTGGCGCCGGCAAGAGCACGATCGCCGCTCTCCTGCCCCGGTTCTTCGACGTCGAGGAGGGGCGCGTGATGCTGGACGGGATCGACGTACGGTCCCTCGCCCTTCCGGACCTTCGTCGGGCGATCGGTATCGTCCCGCAGGAGCCGATGCTCTTCGAGGGTACCATCCGGGAGAACCTCGTCTACGGGAATCCGGAGGCGACCGAGGAGGAGATCGAAGAGGCGGCACACGCCGCGCATGCCTACGAGTTCATCTCGGCGTTGCCGGACGGATACGGGCAGCTCGTCGGAGAGCGGGGCGTGACCCTGTCGGCCGGTCAGCGCCAGCGCATCGCGATCGCGCGGGTGATGTTGGAGCGACCCAAGGTCTTGATCCTCGACGAGGCTTCGAGCAGCCTCGACGCGGAGAGCGAGGCGCTCGTGCAGGACGCGCTCGAACGTCTCATGGCAGGCCGTACAACGCTCGTCATCGCCCATCGCCTGTCGACCGTGATCCGGGCGGACCGGATCGTCGTGCTGGACGAGGGCGTGATCGAGGACCAGGGGAGCCACCGCCAGCTCCTCGACCGCAGTCCGGTGTACGAACGGCTCTACCGCCGTCAGTTCGAGGACGCTCTGGCGACGACGGAGCCCTAGCGCCGGCTCCGTCTCGAGCGACTACGCCCCGACGGGCTCGGGCTCTACCGGGCTCTCCGCCGGAACGGCCTCGGCCTTCGGCGCGGTCGTCCCCTCCTCCGTCAGGTCGAACGGCTGCTCGAGCCAACCGAAGTCACCCGCCATCGCCTGCTGAGCGAGCTTGTACGTCGCGACGTCGTGATTCCGGAAGAGGCGTCGGAAGCGGTCGCTCACCCGGTTTCGCGAGTGCCGGCAGAATACGTCGGCCAGCGCGAGCGGCGTCCGGTCGGCGGGGTTCTCCAGTACGAGGTGTTTTGCCCGAATGCAGGTCGCGGTGATGACGAAGAGCTCTGCACCGACCTCGACGAGCCGTGCGAGTACGGCCTGGCGCCTCTCGAGCTTCGGCCCGAAACGTACCATCGCCATGAAGGTCGACCGTGCGAGCTTTGCGGCGTTGCGGTGCGCGAAGCGCATGTGTCGCGCCAGCGGACCGAAGCTCGTGTAGCGCGGCCAATAGCCCCAGCTCAGGAACCGCGAGGGATACCACCACGCGTAGTGCAGACCGGCTCGGAAAAGCGCCGCGATCTTTTTGCCGATCGGTGCCTTCGGATCGACGAGGTCCCCCGCCACGCTGAGGTGCAGGTCCACTGCCTCCCGGGCGATGAAGAGGCGCATGATCTCGCTCGATCCCTCGAAGATCAGGTTGATCCGGCTGTCGCGCACCGCGCGCTCGACCGGATAGGGCTTCTCACCTCGTGCAGCGAGAGATTGCGCGGTTTCGTACCCGCGTCCGCCTCGGATCTGCAGGGCGTCGTCGATCAGCTGATCCGCCACCTCCGTGTTCCACATCTTGGCGATCGCCGCCTCGAGCCGGATGTCGAACGACTTGTCGGTCGCCATGCGGGCCGTGAGGTCGGCCACGGCCTCCATCGCGAACGTGTCTGCCGCGATCCGTCCGAGCTTCTGCGCGATGGCGTCGTGTTTTCCGATCGGGGCGCCCCACTGCACGCGCTCTGCGGCCCATTCGCGGCACATGTTGAGCGCCGCCTTTCCACCCTGGGCGCAGAACGCCGGGAGCGCCAGTCGGCCCGTGTTCAGGGTGATGAGGGCGAGCTTCAGGCCCAGTCCCTCACCCCAGAGCAGGTTGTCCTTCGGTACGCGCACGTTCTCGAAGGTCAGCACACCGTTGGAGATCCCCTTGAGACCCATGAACTCGCAAACGTGAGCGGTCTCCACGCCTTCCCATGCCGTCTCCACGATGAAGGCCGTGATGGGCCGACGTCCCTTCACGCCTTCACGCGCGGGCGTTCGGGCCATGACCACGATGATGTCCGCCCGCGGTCCGTTGGTGCACCAGAGCTTCTCGCCGTTGAGGATCCAGTGCTCGCCGTCCTCGGAGAGTTCGGCCGTGGTGAACATGTTGGCCGGGTCGGAGCCGACCTCCGGCTCCGTGAGCGCAAAGGCGGAGAGCTCACCTCCGGCCAGCCTCGGCAGGTAGTGCGCCTTCTGCTCATCCGTACCGAACATGATGAGCGGCTGCGGCACGCCGATCGACTGGTGGGCCGAAAGGAAGGCGCTGGTCGAGGCACAGCGGTGTGCCACGATCTGCAGGGCCTTGTTGTAGGTGTAGGGCGAGAGTCCGAGGCCTCCGTACTCGGCAGGAATCTTCATCCCGAAGGCGCCGAGCTCGGCGAGTCCGTCGAGCACCTCCTGGGGTACCCAAGCGGCCTTGTCGATCGCATCGCCGTCGATGTTGGCTTTGGCAAACGCTTCGAGCGCTGCCAAGAAGGGTCGGGCCCTTTCGGCCTCCGACGGGTCCGGGGTCGGTGGCGGATCGATGTCGCTCGGATCCAATCGGCCCTCGAAGAGCCGTCGGGCGAAGCTGCGGCTCTTCCACTCGGCTTCCCGAGCCTCTTCTGCGACCTGCCTCGCTTCCTGCTCGGTCGCAAGGTGCTGCTTCGAGTCTGCCATGCTCGTCTCGCTATCTGAAGTCGGCGGCGTGCGCCGGAGTCGTCTCTTCAATAATAAGCCGCAGCGGGCCCTACGGGTCCCTTTTCAGCTCAACAATAGGGGTTCTCTTCGATGAAGGCCCGGATCTCCTCGGCGCGTGCCTGCGCGTCGCCGTAGCCGATCTCCATCAGGCGGTTCACGTAGTCTTCCTGGAACATGACCATGCTGAGCATGTCCGGGCTGGAGGTCTGCCTCGTCCCGAGGCCGCGCGTGAGAAACCGGAAGGTCTTCGGGAGCGCCGGCTCGAATTCGCCGGCGAGCTTACCCAGGTCACGCGAGGGTCGCAGCGTGAGGAGTCGGATCGTCCGCAACCCGTTCCGCTCCGCCTCCGGGACCTTTTCGATGAGACGGTTGAGGCGCTCCAATCGCAGCGCATCCTGGTCGAGGAGGTCCAGGAAGACCGAGTTCAGGAGCTGGCCCACGACCTGCGCGGGTGGCGGATAGCCCGCGGTGATGGGTTCCGCGGCCTCGGTCTTGGACCGGTCGTATCGGGTCGAGATGGCGATGATCTTGTCCGCGCCCAGGTGCAGCGCCGGCGAGAGGGGGGCCGCCAGCCGGATGCCGCCGTCTCCGTACCAGGCGCTCCCGATCCGCTGGGCGGGAAAGAAGAGCGGCAGGGCCGAGGACGCCATGACGTGAGAGATCGTCATACGTGCCTTCACCGCGATGCGCTGGGGTCGGGTCCACTCGTCGATGTCGCGGCCCTGGATCCAGGTCACGGATTGACCCGTGGTGTAGCTGGACGTGCTCAGCGCCAACGCCTTGAGGCGTCCCTTCTCGAGGTTGTACTGGACGCCGGTCAGCTCGTCGTCTACGGCGTGAAGTGCCTCCGTCAGATATTCTCGCAGGGGTGACGTGTCGACGAGACCCTGCACACGCACGGGTCCCCCGACGCCCCCCGACAGGAGCTGGAAGGACCAGCGCAGCGTGATCCTGCCCAGCGACGACGCGTCCACGCGGAAGACGTGGCCGACGGTGAGCCGGCTCCAGAGCTGGCACAGCTCCTCGACGGACTGCAGGAAGGTCCCGTGATGGGATGCGAGGTGCGCGGCGTTGATCGCTCCCGCGGACGCGCCGGTCACGATCGGGATCTGAAGCTCCGGATAGCGCTCGGCCAGGTAACGGAGGAATCCGACCTGATAGGCGGCGCGCGCACCTCCTCCGCTCATCACGAGCCCGAGGTCGCACGGGGTCGGTTCGGAGGACGGGTCGGAAGATCCGACGTCGGGGTTCTGCACGGGGTTCACAGCATCATTTGGTGGTGTTTGGTGTCTGCCGTCAACCGACGCTTGAGTGGCCTTCGGGCATTGGTGACCTTACTACCCCGAGGGCTGTTCCGGCGTGCTGCCGGTGCTCACCGGCACGGACCGGGAAGCCCGGATGGAGTCGGGAAAGACCGGTGGGAGGCTCGAGCCTCCCGTTTCAATGGATTCTCGAGAGGAGAGGGCACGGGCGAGTATGCACAGGTTCGTGGTGTTGTCGTCACTGGGGCTGCTGGGAGCGGCCCTTTCCGCGCCGTCGGGCGCCCAAGCCCAGTTCCGGGAGGCCCCTCCTCCCCCCGCGTACGCGATTCAGAATCTCACGATGATTCACCCCGACGGCAGCCAGGAGTCGGGAGTCACCGTGGTGGTGCGGCGCGGTCTCATCGAGTCCCTGGGGGTCGGCGCGACCGTGCCACCCGACGCCACGGTGCTCGCGGGCGACTCGCTCTACCTGTACCCCGGTCTCGTCGACGCGCACGGGAGTGCCGAAGTCGGATTCCCGGAGATCGAGCGTCCGGAGGATGCGGAGGCGTGGAACGCACCTCGGAGCGTCCAGGGGTTCATGCCCCATCGTCGCGTCGCCGACCATCTGACGGCGACCGGTGAAGACATGGAGGACATGCGGACCAGGGGCGTCGTGGCTGCGGGCATCCACCCGGACGGAGGCTTGGCGGCGGGTCAGGGTGCGGCGGTGCTCTTTCGGAAGGATGCGGACACGCCCTGGGGCCTGATCGCCAACGCCGATCTGGGACTCGCGATGGCCTTCCAGCCCGCTCGGGGCGCCTACCCGAGTCAGCTCTTCGGGATCATCGCCTACATTCGCCAGGCCTTCGAGGACGCGAACCGCTACGCGCTCTGGCAGTCGGCGTACGCCTCGGATCCCTCGGGTCTCACCATGCCGGCGTACGACCCGGACTACACGGCCCTCCTTCGGGCGAGCTCGGGTCAGGTGCCGGTCTTCTTCGCCGCGGACGAGGCGGAGGACATCCGGCGGGTGCTGATGCTCTCGGACGAGTACGGCTTCCGGCCCGTGATCGTGGGCGGCGAGCAGGCGTGGAAGGTCGCCGACGAGCTGGCGGACCGAGGGGTGCCCGTGCTCGTGAACGTCGACTTCGGCAACCCCACCAGCTGGGATCCCGATGCCGAGGACCAGACGTCGCTGGAACCGGCGGCCGCTCGTGAGAAGAAGCGACTCGAGGAGGCCTACTCGAATACGGCGCTGCTGGAGCGGGCCGGAGTGACCTTCGCCCTCACGAGTGGCGGCGGCGACGGCGAGCTTCGCGAGGGAGCCCGCAAGGCGATCGAATACGGTCTCTCGGTCGGGGCTGCGCTTCGGGCCGTCACCGTCACGCCCGCGGCGCTCATGGGCATCGGTCACGTCACCCGGGTCGAGGAGGGGCTCGCCGCGACCTTCGTCGTGACCGACAAGCCGCTCTTCGAGGAGGGTTCGAACGTCAACTACACGTTCGTCGAGGGTGCGCTCGAGAGAGGCCGTGAGCCGGGCGCCGCTCCCACGGAGGAGCCTACCGTCGACGTCTCCGGGGGCTGGATCGTGACCATAGCGACGCAGGGCATGCAGATCGAGTTCGAGTTCGACCTCGAGCAGGACGGCAACGACATCTCCGGCTCCGCGACCACCGAGTTCGGAGAGGCGGGGATCTCGGGCTCGATCTCCGGCAACCTCATGGACCTCACGATGTCGATCGACGCCGGCGGTCAGTCCATCGAGATGTCTGCGAGCGGCACGGTCGAGGGTGACTCGGTGTCCGGCTCGGGATCGAGCCCGTTCGGTGATTTCTCATTCACGGGCACGAGGAGCCCGGGAGCGGCACGATGAAGAGGATGCGAGGATGGCGGAACCTGTGGATGGCCGTGCTCGTGGCCGTTCCGATGGCGAGCTCCGCCCAGACGACGAGCACCGTCCAGCTCCCCGAGGGTCAGGGCACCTATCCGACCGGTGACCTGCTGATTCAGAATCTGGACACGGTCTGGACCGCGATCGGCGAGCCGATCGCCGGAGCGTCGATCCTGATCCGCGACGGGATCATCCGTCAGATCGGAACGAACCTCTCGGCGCCCGACGGGGTCGAGGTGATCGACGGGACGGGGATGCAGGCGATTCCCGGTATCGTCGACGAGCACTCGCACATCGCGATGTCCGCCAGCAACGAATCCACGGCGCCGCTCGTGCCGGAGGTGCGCGTCATCGACGCGCTGAACGTCGAGGACTTCGGGATCTACAGAGCGCTCTCCGGAGGCGTGACCACAGCCCGCATCATGCACGGGAGCTCCAACCCGATCGGTGGCCAGAGCGCCGTGATCAAGGCGCGGTGGGGAATGGAGGCCTCGAACGATCTGCTGATCGACGGTGCGCCTCGCTTCGTGAAGTTCGCGCTCGGTGAGAACGTCACGCGCAAGAGCCGGGGCGGGTCGATCGGCAACCGCCGTTTCCCGGCTTCGCGACCCGGCGTCGAGGCCATCTACGTGGAGGCGTTCACGGCAGCCCAGCGCTATGCCGCGGAGTGGGAGCGTTATCGCGAGAACCCGCGTGACTTCCGGGTGCCGCCACGCCGCGATCTCCGTCTGGAGGCGCTCGTCGACATCCTGCAGGGCCGGATCAAGATCCACGCCCACTCCTACCGCTCGGACGAGATCCTCATGCTCATGCGGATCGCCGAGCGCTTCGGTTTCAAGATCGATGCCTTCACGCACGTGCTCGAAGGCTATCGGGTCGCGGCGGAAATGGCCGAGCACGGCGCCGCCGGCTCCACCTTCAGCGACTGGTGGCAGTACAAGCTGGAGGCCTACGACGCGGTCCCGCACAACGCGGCGCTCATGCACGAGGCCGGAGTCCTCACCTCGATCAACTCCGACATCCCGTGGCTGCAGTCGTTCATGCACCTCGAGATCGCCAAGCCGATGAAATACGGCGGCGTGTCCAGGCTGACGGCGCTCCAGATGCTTACGCTCAACCCGGCGACGATCCTGGGGATCGAGGACAAGGTCGGAAGCCTCGAGGAGGGCAAACAGGCCGACATCGTGCTGATGTCCTCGTCGCCCTTCGATTCCTACTCCCGCGTCGAGAAGACGATCGTGGACGGGATCGTCTACTACGACCTCTCCGACGAGGATCGGACGCGCAACGAGCCCTTCAAGCCGGTGACCGACGAGCGGGCGATCACACCGATCACTCCGGCCGTCAGCCCCGGCGAGGACGGTGCGGGTCAACTCATGGGACCCCTTCCGGGCCGCGTCCAGGAGCCGGTCACCGCCTTGGTCGGCGGGACGGTCCACCCCGTCTCGGGTCCCGCGATCGAGAACGGTGTGGTCCTGTTGCAGGGCGGCTTCATCCAGGCCGTGGGGTCCACGGCCATGGTGGACATCCCGACCGGAGCGGAGCGGGTGGACGTGCGTGGCAAGCACGTCTACCCGGGCATGATCGATCCGCTGACCACCGTCGGCCTCTTCGAGTTCGGTCAGGTGGGGCAGGCCACCGACCAGCAGGAGACCGGCACCTTCAACCCCCACATCCGTGCCCTTGCGGCGGTCAACCCGTACTACCCGCAGCTCAACGTCGTACGCGCCAACGGGATCACGACCAGCCTGACCCACCAGGAGGCGGGTCTCGTTCAGGGGACCGCGGCCGTCATCCAGTTCAACGGCGGTGACACCTTCGAGCAGGTGTCCGTGACCCCCGAGGCCGCGGTCGTCGTGCGGTTCCCGGCCAGCCGCGACAGGCCCGAGGGCAAGGAGGAGCCCGAGCTCACCGGTGGGCGGATGGAAGAACTCGTCGGCTTCTTCGAGCGGGCCCGCACCTATGCGGCGGTCCCCTCGGTCTCGGACGATCCCACGGCGCCCTTCGAGGCCAACGTCTGGGGCGGGGACGCCGTGGTGCTGAACGCCATGGCTCCGGTCATGAGGGGTGAGCGGCGCGTCATCTTCAAGGGAGTGGAGAGCGAGTGGCAGATCAGGACGCTCTTCGCCTTCCTCGACGAATTCCCGGAGCTCGACGCGGTCATCGCAGGAGGCGATCAGGCCTACATGATCGCGGAGGAGATCGCGGAGCGCGGCTTGCCGGTGATCGTCACCGGGGCGTATTCGCCGACGGGGGATCGTGACGAATCGATCACCGCCGCCTACCGCAATGCCGGGGCTCTCGAAGCCGCCGGAGTCCGCTTCGCCTTCTCGACTTACGGCGAGTCGGACGGCCTGGGCCGGAACCTTCCCTACCACGCGGCGCACTCGGTCGCTTTCGGCCTCTCGAAGGAGGGCGGACTGGCAGCGGTCACGATGTGGACGGCCGAGATCCTGGGCCTCAACGCCGGCAGCCTGGAGGAGGGCAAGCGCGCCGACGTCATCGTCACCGACGGCGACCCGCTGCAGATGCTGACCAATGTCGAGATGATGTGGGTGGGTGGGACACGGGTGGACCCGCGGGACAACAAGCACGACCGGCTCTACGAGCAGTTCCGGGGCCGGCGGGGAGGCGTCCGCTGACGCCGGGTTTTGCTTCAGGGGAAGGGCGCCGGGTAGGTTGTCTTGTAGGCGTGTGGCCGGACGCTCGTATGTATCGGGTGTCGGGCGCGGAAGCGCTTCTTTTGGATGGTGCGTGGTAGGAAGTAGAGGGGGAAGGATGATTCGGCGGTCGATCTCCATTGTGACTTGCGTGTTCGCCCTCGCAACAGGGATCTCCGCCGGCTCCTTGTCGGGACAAGCCGTCACGGTGCAGGGCGAGGTCATCGACGCCTTCACCCAGATGCCGGTGGCGGGCGCGGTCGTGCAGTTCCCGGAACTCGGGCTGATCGCGACGTCCGATTCCATGGGCTATTTCGAGTTGGATGACGTGCCCGCGGGCGAGCACGTGCTCAACGTCTACCAGTTCGGGTATCTGTCGCTGACCGACAGTGCGCCGGTCGCTCATGGTGAGGTGCTGGTCGTCAACCTCACGCCGCAGTCGTTCGAGCTGGAGGGCGTCGATGTCTCGGTCGTCTCGACCATGGACGAGGCCCGCGCTTCCGGGCGCCCGCTCGACATCATCGACTCCGAGACGATATCCGACCTCAGGCACCGGCAATCCCGGGTGCTCGAGGTCATTCGGCAGAAAGCGCCGCCACGCCTCAGGATCCAGGAGCAGCAGGGGGGCTCAGGGGCGGTCTTTTGCATCCAGACGACACGTCGGACGGCGTCCATCCAGGAGATCCGGGACCTGGGCCAGGCCTGTCATCCGACGATGATCGTCGTCGACAACGTGATCCTGTTCGCGCCCACGGTGGGGGCCGGCGCAGCGGGTCAGGTGCCGAACGACGTGGCCTCCATGATCATGAGTCTCAACCCCGAGGAGATCGAGAGCGTCCAGCTTCTCGGGCGCTCCGAAGCCTTTTTCCGTTACGGGGAAGACGGTCGGCTGGGCGCTTTGATGATCACGACGCGCAGGCCGGGTCGTTAGGCAGGCGCTTAGGCGCAGTGGGCGGACGACGGGTCTCGAAATACCCCTGCTGGGGTGGGCCTGCGGGCAAACCGCGTCGCAGGCCTTGCTTGACAGCCCGGAATCACTCGTGAATACTGGCTGGAGTCCATTTCTTTGTTTGTGTCTCCCATCGGTATAGTCCGGTGGGCCCGGGCGGCTATTCCGGTGCCCGGGGGTCTTCTAGTTCTGGGAGGGATAATGTCCCGATCCAAGTTCGCATGCAGACGTACGTGCGGCGGATTCACGAGCCTGGCCATCGCGCTGGCGCTCGTGCTGCCCGCATCCGCGTCTGCGCAAGCCACCGGATCCGTCACCGGCGTGCTCACGAACGCTGTGACTGGTGAGGTGATCGCGGGGGGTCAGATCAGTGTCGTCGGATCCACGATCGGCACGCTGACCAACAACGTAGGTCGTTACCTCCTCCTCAACGTGCCGTCCGGTCCGCAGATGATCCGGGCCGAGTTCATCGGCTACGGTGCCGTCGAGCAGTCCGTGACGGTTCCCTCTGGAGGTAGTGTCGTGCTCGACCTCAGGATTCGCAGCGAGGCCATCTCGCTCGAAGGCCTGGTCGTCACGGGTACGGCCGGTGCCGCGCGGAAGCGGGAGGTCGGCAACTCGATCTCGCAGATCAACGCGGCACAGATCGAAGCCGCGCCGATCGCGGACCTCGGTGACCTGCTCCAAGGCCGGGCGACCGGACTCATGGTGCAGGACAACACGGGTGCGCCCGGAGCCGGGAACCGCATCCGTCTCCGCGGGAACAACTCGATCTCGCAGGGCAACAACCCGCTCGTGTACGTCGACGGCATTCGCGTGAACTCCGAAGCGTATCCGAACGACGGTGAGCTCAACCAGTCGCCGAGCCCGATCCAGGACATCAACCCGGACGACATCGAGCGCGTCGAGATCATCAAGGGTGCCGCAGCCACGACGCTGTATGGCACCGAGGCCGCCGGTGGCGTGATCCAGATCTTCACGAAGCGGGGCGCGGCGGGTGCGCCGGCGTGGACCTTCAACATGGACCAGGGCGTCAACCAGCTCGGTCACATCGGTCCCGACAAGGAGATCAATCCAACCGGCCTCGGCTTCAACGACTGCACGGACCAGGCCTTCTGCCCCGAGGATGGCGATTGGCTGCAAAACGGCTACATCCAGAACTACAGCCTCTCCGTGCGGGGTGGGACCGAGACGACCAACTACTTCCTCTCGGGGTCGTACGGCACGGAGTCCGGGGCGATCGACAGTGGCCAGGACGACGATCCGGACACGCAGGAGGCCGGCCAGGAGAGCTGGTCGCTCCGCGGGAACTTCGGGTTCAACCCGAGTGACAACGTGACCATCCGGTTCAACAACTCGTACAACCACCGGGCCATCGACTGGATTCCGGACGGCAACAATGCAGAAGGGTTCACCCTCAACGTGCTGCGCCGTGCGGCCGGTTATACGGACGACGACAACAGCGTGGTCTTCACGATGAAGCCGAAGACGCTGATCGACCACTTCACCAGCGGGGTCAACCTCGTCTGGACGCAAGCCAGCAACATCACGCATCGATTCAACGCCGGTCTGGACTGGTCGCAGGCCGACTTCCAGAACGAGCGGCCGTGGGGCTTCTGGTACCGTGAAGAGGGTAACCGTGAGGTCGACGTCGACCAGAACCGCAAGCTGACGATCGACTATGCCGGTACGTGGAACACGAACGTCACGGACGGCATCACCTCGGCCTTCAGTGCCGGCGGCCAGCTCTACGACGACTTCTTCAACCGTACGAGCGCTTTCGGCGAGCAGTTCGCCGGCCCGGGCGACAAGGAGATCGACTCCGGCGCCCTGACGAGCGCCAGCGAGACTCGTCGTTCGGTCACGAACGGTGGTTTCTTCGCCCAGGAGATGATTGGCTTCAACGATCAGCTCTTCATCACGGGCGGTCTGCGGGTCGACGGTCACTCGACCTTCGGTGACGACTTCGGGTGGCAGTGGTATCCGAAGATCTCGGCCTCGTACATCATCAGCGACAACGACTTCTGGCCGGAGTCCCTCGGTGAGATGAAGCTCCGTTCGGCGTACGGTGAATCCGGGAAGGCACCGGGCTTCTTCGACGCCGAGAAGACGTGGGAATCAGTCTCGGGTGACGACGCGCAGCCTGGCGTCGAGCCGAGCAACCTCGGCAACCCCGAGCTCGGTCCCGAACGGACCCAGGAGTTCGAGTTCGGCCTCGAGGGCTCCATCCTCAACGGCCGGATCCAGTACGAGTACACGTACTACAAGCAGACCACGATCGACGCGCTGGTTCCGGTTCAGCAGGTGCCGTCTTCCGGCTTCACGGGCACGCAGCTCGAGAACGTCGGCGAGGTGCAGAACTGGGGTCACGAGATCGCCGTGGCCGTCAACGCCGTCCGCTTGGACAACGTGAACTGGGACCTCGATCTCCGGTTCTCGACCAACGAGAGCGAGGTCATCGACCTCGGAGGCCTCCAGGAGATCGGCCTGGCGTGGCGCAACGCGATTCTGCCCGGCGAGCCACTCCCGGTGTTCTGCAACAACCGGGTCCAAAACCCGAATGAGGTGGGTGCGATTCCGGACGTCGAGCGTGAGTGCCTCGGGCCGCTCTATCCGAAGTACTCCTATGGCATCGGCAGCAACATCACGATCGGTCAGCGTCTGACGCTGGACTTCCTGGGTGAGGGCCAGGCGGGGCATTGGCTGTCCGCCGGGACGGCCTACCAGACGATGCGTCGCGGCACGTGGCCGACGTGTCTCGAGACCCAGGCCAACCTCGACAACGACGCCTACCTCGCCGGCATCACGGCCGAGGAGCGGGCGAAGTGCGACCGCAGGTACTCGTCGTACGGCACGTGGACGCAGAAGGCCGACTTCTTCAAGATCCGTTCGGCCGGCCTGAGCTACCGGGTGCCCGAGTCGATGCTGCCCGGCAACATCGGCTCCCTGGTGCTGCGCCTGCAGGGCCGCAACCTCTGGACCTCGACGGATTACGAGGGTCTGGATCCGGAGGCCCACGAGGACGGCAGCTCGAACAACCTCTACCAGCAGGAATACTACCAGCTTCCGCCGCTGCGTAGCTTCATCCTGTCGGTCAAGGTCAACTTCTAGGAGGCAGCGACGATGACTTACTTCATCAGCAAGAAGCTGTCGCGGGGCCTCAGAGGAGGTGTCCTTGCGATGGTGGCAGGACTGGCGCTCAGCGCGTGCGGGGAGGACTTCTTCGACGTCAAGAACCCAGGTCAGATTCTTGACGCCGATCTGAACTCCGCTCGTGGTGTGAGTGCCCTGGTGGTCGGAATGTCCGCGGCCTTCAGTGAAGGGTACGACGGGCAGGCCTTCCTCGTGGCGCGTGCCACCGACGAGATGGCAGGAAGCGGAAGCTACAACAGCACCGCCTTCTTCCGCCGCGGCATCCTCGAGGCGGAGGAGGTCGACGGCTGGTGGGAGGACGCTCAGGAGGCCCGCTGGGTCGCCGAGGCGGGACTCCTGCGTATGTCGGAGATCGAGGGCTACACCTTCGAGGGCAACCCCCTCACGGCACGGGCCTACCTCCTGGCAGGGTTCTCGAACCGCTGGTTGGGCGAGAACTTCTGCGAGGTGGCGTTCTCGTCCCCGTACGAGGGCGACACTGGTGAGGCGCTGCCGAAGTCGGCCGCCTTCCAGCGCGGGCTCGACCACTTCGTGGAGGCCAAGCGCCAGGGTGATCTGGCCGGAACCAACGACGTCGCCACTGCGGCGGTCGGGGGCCAGGCACAGATGCAGGCGAACCTGGGCAACTGGTCGGCGGCGGCGAACCTCGCCTCGCAGGTCGCCACGGACTTCGTGTACGAAGCGATCTTCTCGGCCAACTCCACGTCGGAGCGCAACGAGATCTACAACGAGACGCACCTCAGGAACGAGATGTCTGCGTTCGGCACGCTCGCCGGATCCTACATCTTGGACGAAGCGGTGGCCGCGGCAGGCGGGATCCCGGAGGATCCGCGTGCGCCGTTCACGAACTGCTTCGTTCCGGGCGCCTGCTCCACACCCGTGGGTGCGGACGGTCTCACGCCGCATCTGCGGCAGGACAAGTACGATGATCGTGGATCGAACATCCCGCTCGTGACGGGGACGGAGATGCGCATCATCGAGGCCGAAGCAGTCCTCAACACGACGCAGGACATCCCGACCTTCCTCGGCTTCATCAACGAGGCCCGCGCGCACTACGGCATCGATCCCATCGATGCGGCGGACGTCACGGGCGTCGGAAGCGTGCGGGACGGCGACGACATGGATGCCTGGTCGATCCTCGACCGCGAGCGTCACCTGACGGTCTGGCTGGAAGGCCGGCGCCTGTGGGACCTCGATCGGTGGAACCACCCGTTCATCGAGGGCGGCCGGGTCATTTACGAACCCGTCAACCCCCGTGCGCGGTGCGTGCCGATCTCGTTCAGCGAGTGCCAGACGAACCCGGCGATCCCCTGCAGCGTAGGGGGGTAATCTGACCGAGACGCAGTAGCGTCTTTCGCTGAGAGAATGCGTCGTCCCCACCCGGCCTGGCCGGGTGGGGACGCGCTGTTCCAGGGCGGTTGCCCGTCCGCCCGCCGCAGGAGAATCGATGAAGATGAATGTGAAACGCAGGATCGGCCGTCTATTCGTCTCGGCCGCCGTGGCCGTGGGGACGATCGGCTGCGGGATCATCGACGGAGGGGATCCGGAGACCGCGCTGGTGCAGGTCGCCGGTCCGGATGGCACCACACTTTCCCTGGTCGTCTCGAATCGATTCACGACGACGCCCAACGACGATCCGAACAGCTCCCGCCGGGTCAACGTGGATCTCGAGACGTCGGACACCCTGACGATCACGGTGCCGTTCGAGCAGCGGTACCAACTGGGTTCCCAGCTGAGGTTCTACGCTCAGCTGTCGAATGAGCCTGGCGCGCCCGCGGCGGATGTGGGCATGCGGGTGTTGATCGACAACGACGAGCGATACAATTCCAGCCGCCTCGTAACCGATGAAGACGTCCTCGAATTCGTCTACGTTCTCGGGATCTTCAACTAGCGGAGGGAGCCCCACCTTGAGAAAGCTACTTGCGGCCGTGACGGTCGTGCTCGTCTCGGCGTGTGCAGGCGGTCAGAGTCGGGACGACAGTCCGTTCGATCCTTCGCCCCAGTCATCGGGCCGGATCACGATCGTCGCGGACAACCTGCAGTTCAACGAGGCCACGCTGTACGTCCTTTCCGACGGTGGCTCACGCCAGAGAATCGGTACGGTAGGAGGCAAGAACCGAGCGACGATGCGGGCCGACTGGGAGGGCAATCGGGAGCTCCGGATCGAGATCCGTCTCTTGGCCGGTGAGCGTTATACGACACCCGGTATCAACGTCTCCCCGGGCGAGCGTCTCGAGCTGATGATCGAGAACCCTGTGCAGCGGAGCGTCGTGCGTCGCACGGGGGGTGGCCGCTAGTGGGCGGGCTCGCGCTCCCGCCCCGACACTCCCGCCTCGCCGTCGCCCTCACCCTCCTCGCCGCAGCGCTTCCCGCCACGGCCCAGCAGCCGCACGCGGACGCGGCCGGGCAGATCACCTTCGCGCTCACGGGCGACGCGATCATCACGCGCAGGCTCTCCGTCTTCGAAGAGCCCGAGTTCCTGCGCATGCGCCAGCTCATGCTCGATGCGGACGTGGCCTACACGAACCTGGAGATCCTCCTGCACGACTACGGGCCGGACGTGATCCCGGCGGCGGCCAGTGGCGGAACGTACATGCGGGCCGACCCGGCCATGGCCAAGGAGCTGGCCTGGCTCGGTGTCGACATGGTGAGCGCCGCGAACAACCACACCATGGACTTCGGCGTGGGTGGCCTGCGCGCCACGCTCCGAGCCGCGGAGGCGGCCGGGCTCGTGCACGCCGGGGCGGGCGAGAATCTCGCGGAGGCACGGGCGCCCGGTTATCTGGAGAGCCCGGCCGGGCGCGTCGCGATCATTTCCGTCGCCTCGACTTTCAACGACGCCATGCGGGCCGGTGCGCAGCGCAAGGACATGCGGGGCCGCCCGGGCCTGAGCCCGATTCGGTACCGCACGACGTACCACGTTCCGGCCGAAGCGCTGGAGGCCCTCAGAGAGGTGAAGGACAGCCTCGGGCTGGGCGGGCAGTCCGGTGACGACGCGATCTCGATGATGGGCAATCGGTTCGTCTCGGCCGACGTCTGGGGTCGTGAAACGCACCCGCATCCGGATGATCTCGCGGAGATCGAGGCGGTGATCCGGGATGCGAAGCGGCAGGCCAACTGGGTGGTGCTCTCGAGCCACTCGCACGAAGGCATGCCGGGCCGGCGGGACGTGCCGGCCCAGTTCGTCGAGGAGTTCGCGCACGCCGCGATCGACGCCGGTGCCGACATCTTCCTGGCACACGGCCCGCACGTGCTGCGGGGCATGGAGATCTACAAGGGCAAGCCGATCTTCTACTCGCTCTCGAACTTCGTCTTCCAGAACGAGACGGTGGAGATCCAGCCGGCCGACAACTACGAGGGCTTGGGCCTCGACGCGGCGAGTCTGCCCTCGGACTTCTACGATCGTCGCAACGAGCGGCCGAACGCATTCCCGAACGATCCGCTCTTCTGGGAGAGCGTGATCGCACACGTGGGGTTCACCGACGGCGAGCTGAGCCACGTCGAGCTGCACCCGATCACGCTCGGGCACGGGCTGCCACGGCCGCAGCGCGGTCGACCGCTGATGGCGACCGGGGCGCTGGCCGACAAGATCGTCGGCGATATGCAGCGGCTCTCGGAGCCCTACGGCACGGCGATCGAGAACCGAAACGGGGTCGGTTTCGTCCGACTCGGACCAGGAGGGGACCGATGACCCTCGAGCGGCGGGACTTCCTCAGGGCGATGGCGGCGGGTGCCGCGGTCCCGGCGGGTGAGCTACTGGATCGGGTCGCGGAGGCGAGCCTCCAGGAGGCGGACGTCTTCGATCGCTCGATCGTCATCGACTCGCTCGCGGTGGGCGTCGAGTGGGACGAGGTCGAATACGATGCCGTGAAGCGCTCCGGCTACACGGGCATCCAGACGACGCTGCCGTCCAACAACCTCGAGGTCGCGGTCCAGGCCCTGGCCGAGTGGAATCAGCGTGTCCAGGACAACCCGGACAAGCTGATCAAGGCCACCACTGCCGCGGACATCGAGCGGGCGAAGCAGGAGGGGAAGATGGCCGTCCTCTTCGGCTTCCAGAACGGGACGATGATCGAGGACGACGTCGACAACGTCGACGCCCTCTTCCACCTCGGTACGCGCTGCATCCAGCTCACCTACAACTCCCGCAATCTCCTCGGCGACGGGTGTACCGAGCGCACCAACGCGGGGCTCTCGGACTTCGGCGTGGCCGTAGTCGAGCGGATGAACGAGCTCGGGATCATCGTCGACCTGTCGCACTGTGGCGTGCAGACCAGCTTCGACGGTGTCGCTTTCTCGAGCCCCCCGGCCTGCTACACGCACACCATGTGTGAGGCGCTCTATCCCGGGCACCCCCGGGCCAAGACCGACGAGCAGATCCGTGCCATGGCGGAGAAGGGCGGGGTCATCGGTGTGGCTGCCCTCGGGTACTTCGTGGGGCCGGACCCGGGCCCGGGCGGATCGACGACGATCGAGAACTACCTCGATCACATCGATCACGCCGTCGACGTGGCGGGGATCGACCACGTGGGGCTGTGCACCGATTTCCAGGTCCGGGGCATCGAGAGCTGGGCGACGCGCGAGACGTGGTACGAGCCGCGCCTCAGGAGCTTCAAGCCCTCCTACAACGTGCGCTGGCCTCCCTGGATTCCCGAGCTGGACGTGCCGGAGCGTTTCCGTAACGTGACGGTCGGCCTACAGCGGCGGGGCTACTCCGACGACCGGATCGAGAAGATCCTCGGCGGTAACTGGATGGCGTATTTCCGGGAGGTCTTCCGGGGCTGAGCTCGGGGGCGGAGACACCTCTCGCTCGGAGGCCGCTCCGCCCTGCGGTCACGGTAGCGTCCGGGACGCGTGCGGGGCTTCGCTCCACGCGGGCCATGCAAGGGGCCTCGCGCGGAGCCTCCTCGTCGAGAGGTGTCTCCGCCCCGCTCCTCCGGGTGACTCCGAGTGGGAGGTTGCTGGGCGCCCGGCACCTCTAGCCGACGAAGGGCCTCCCGAGCGAGGTGATCCCCGCGAAGATCAGCGCCATCGTGAGGGCGCCGAAGACCGCATACGGGCCGTACGTACGCGCCTCCTCGGGCCGCCTTCGCATCACCGAGACCGGGATCTGGGCCGTCCCTGCGGCGAAGATCATGATGATGACGTGCAGCCCCGCCTTCGGATCGAACCGACCGGCGAAGATCATGGCGATTCCGATCAGGATCTGGATGTGCATCAGGATCGCCAGCGTCGAGCCGAGAAGCTGCATGCGCTTGTCCATCGGCCGGTTCGTGAGGGCGCCGTAGAGTCCGTAGGCGATGACGAGAAACCCGGCCAGAATGATCAGGTAACGCCAGCCGGAGTGCATCTGGAAGAAGAAGAGTCGCATGGGCGGAGCGGCCTCCGAGGGGGCCGTGGATCGTCGTGAGTGGGTCGAGAGCGGCCGGTCGAGACGAGCGGCCAGACTGAAGAATTAGGAAAGGTCGTCCGTGGCGGCAAGCGGAGGCCCGGTAGATCCGGCCAGGGCGGCGCGCACGACCTTCAAGACCTCCTCGTCCATGTCGTCGGCGCCGAGCATCCACTCGAGGTAGTCCCGGCGGTTGGCGGCCACGTCGGCGAGCGACTGGCCCCGATGCTTGCCCCGACGGAAGACGAGCTCACCGTTCCTCTTTTCGAACCAGCGGTCGAGCTCGGTCCGGATCGGCATCGCCTCGTCGCAGTACCGGTTCAGCTCGTCCATGTCGTTCGGGACCGAGCCGTACCGCTCCAGCTGTGCGGAGAGAACGGCGGCCGTGGTGCGGATGTCTCCGAGTGCCGTGTGGGCCTCCTGGTGCTCCCGCCCGAGGTAGAAACGGGCCGCTGCGGAGAGATCGCGGGGCTCCTCTTTGTGGAAGATCGCCTGGACGTCGATGACGCGGCGGGTCCGCCAGTCGAAGTCGAGGCCGGCACGCTTGAACTCCACCACGAGCATCGGCACGTCGAATCGCCGAATGTTGAAGCCGGCCAGGTCACACGGATCGAGCTGCTCGAAGAGGCTCCGCGCACGGGCCCGGAAAGGCGCCTCGTCACGCACGTCTTCGTCGTAGATCCCGTGAACCTCCGACGCCTCGGCCGGGATCGGCATTTCGGGGTTGAAGCGGCGCACCTTCTCGACGACGTCGCCTTGCGGAGAGATCTTCATGATCGCCAACTCGATGATGCGGTCTTCCCTGAAGCTCAGGCCGGTCGTCTCGAGATCGATGAACACGAGGGGTCGGTCCAGGGCGAGGGGTAGGAGCATCGCGTCAATCCTCCGTGCCGGTGCGGGCTCGCGGCCGCACCATACCGGGAACGGAGAGCATGGCCCAGGCACCCTCGACGAGGATGAAGCCCATGCGCCGATCGACGACGGCGACCCAGAAGAGGAGCGCGGCTCCGACGAAGTTCAGCACGCTGTAGAGGCGATGATGCGCCAGAAGCCAGCCACGCTGGAGCGCTGCGTACGCGGCCAGGATCGTGACGGCGCCGAGGACGGAAACGGCTTGGTAGAACATACGGGCACGAGCGGGCTGAAGGGATGTCGACAGGACAAGGAATCATATCAGAGATGAGCGGATCAGCCACCATGAGAGCGATCGTGATCACCCGGCCGGGGCCCCCCGAGGTGCTGGTCGTCGAGGAGCGAGCCCGGCCTGAGCCGGGTGAGGGCGAGGTTCGGGTCGCGATCGCGGCCTCGGGGGTCAACCGGGCGGACCTTCTGCAGCGGACCGGCAACTACCCGGTGCCGGCAGGATGGCCGCAAGACATTCCGGGCCTCGAGTTCGCCGGCACCGTGGAGGCCGTCGGCCGGGGAGCGACCCGCTGGTCGGTCGGAGACGCGGTGATGGGGATCGTGGGAGGTGGGGGGTACGCGGAGGCCGTGGTGACCCACGAGAGCACCGTGGTGCGGGCTCCGGCAGACATGACGTCCGTCGAGGCCGGGGCCGTACCCGAGGTTTTCATGACCGCCTACGACGCCGTGTGGCGCCAGATGGACCTTTCCGAGGGGGAAACGCTCCTGGTCCACGCGGCCGGGAGTGGAGTGGGAACGGCAGCCGTGCAGATGGCGCGTGCCTTCGGGGCCCGCACGATCGGCACCTCTCGCACGCCCGAGAAACTGGATCGCGCCGCCGAGCTCGGCCTCGACCACGGTGTCTCCGGGGAAGACTGGCCGGAGCAGGTGCTCGGCCTCACCGACGGTCGAGGCGTCGACGTGATCCTGGACCTGGTCGGCGGTCCCTACCTCGAGGGAAACCAGCGCGTGCTGGCGACGCTCGGCCGCCACGTGGTGGTCGGCGTGCCGGGAGGACGCTCGGCCACCTTCGACCTGCGCGCGCTGATGGCCAAGCGGGGCACGATCCGGGGGACGGTCCTGCGCGCCAGGCCGGTGGGCGAGAAGGCCGAGCTGGCGGCGGACTTCTCCGACCGCGTGCTGCCCCTCCTCGATTCCGGTGCGATCCGGCCCGTCGTGGACCGTGTGCTCGCGCCCGAGGAAGCACCCGAGGCACACCGCTTGCTCGAAGAGAACCGTACGTTCGGAAAAGTGCTCCTGAAGTGGTGACGGGACAGACCGCCGGCTCCCGGTTTCTGGTGTCGGGTGGGGCGGCGGGGTAGACTCCCGGCCGCCGAAAGAGGATTCACGGAGGTGACATGAAGTCGATGAAGTGGATGTGGCCGCTGGCCGCGCTGGTGGTCTTCGCTGTACCCGGGAGCGCTCAGCTCGAGCTTTCCGATGCCGACCGCGAGCTCGCGCACGAGCTCTATCGCGACCTCATCGCGATCCCTTCGGTCTCCGGTACGCCCGAGACGGTGGTCGCGACCGAGATGCTCGCGGAGCGCCTGCTGGATGCCGGGTTCGAGCCGTCGGACGTCCGGGTCCTGGCCAAGTCGCCGACCGAGGGCAACCTGGTCGTTCGCCTCCGGGGCTCGAGCTCGGAGCTCCGGCCCGTTCTCGTGATGGCGCACCTCGACGTGGTCACGACGGTTCCGGACGACTGGCAGGAGTACCCCTTCACCCTTCTGGAGAAGGACGGGTTCTTCCTCGGGCGCGGCACGGGCGACAACAAGGCCGGGGTGGTCCACCTCGTCGCCAACTTCATCCGCTTCAAGCGCGAGGGCTACACGCCGCTGCGGGACATCGTCGCGGTGATCACGGGAGACGAAGAGACCACCTCCGACGGCATCAAGTGGCTGCTCGCCGAGCATCGCGACCTGATCGATGCCGAGTTCGCCCTCAACACGGACTCGGGTGGCGGCGCGCTCGACGCGGAGGGCACCCGCGAGTCGTTCGGGGTGCAGGCGAGCGAGAAGATGTACACGACCTTCCACATGACCACGGAGAACTCGGGAGGCCACAGCTCGCGACCGCGTCCGGACAACGCCATCTACCAGCTCGCGCGCGCGATCACGAAAATCGAGGAGCAGGTCTTCCCGATCACGATGGACGAGGTCACGCGCGGGTTCTTCGAGCAGACCGCCGCCACGCAGAACGGACAGACCCGTGCGGACATGTTGGCCGTGGCGGGGGAGCCTCCGGACGAGGCGGCAGCCCGCCGACTCGCTGCCAGCTCCGCCTACCTCAACGCCGTCATGCGGACCACCTGCGTCGCGACGCGCCTGCAGGCGGGCCACGCGGACAACGCGCTCCCGAGGGACGCGCGCGCGACCGTCAACTGCCGGATCTTCCCGGGCCTCTCGGCGGCCTCCGTCCAGGCCGAGCTAGAACGGGCGATCGAGGATCCGGGCGTGACGCTGACCCTCGTGAACAATCCCGTACGCAGCCCCGCATCGCGGCTGGCGGACGTGGTCATGGTGCCGGTGCGCGAGCTCGTCGACGAGATGTTCGGGGAGGGGCTGCCGATCATCCCGGAGATGTCGGCGGGCGCGACGGACGGGAACTACGTCCGGAACGCCGGCATCCCCGTCTACGGGCTCGGCGCGATGTTCTCGAAGGACGGCGAGATGAACGCCCACGGGCTCGACGAGAAGGTGCGGGTCGAGTCGTTCTTCGAGGGCTACGAGTTCTGGTACCGGCTGATGAAGCGGATCGCCTCTCCGTCGGTCATTCCGTAGCGGAAGTCCTGGCTGGACGGATCGGGATTACGCTGCGGGGCCTTCGGCCAGCGTCAGCGCCTCGGTCATCACGCGCGCCTGCTCCACGAGGTGGTCGATGTGCTTGCCCTCGGCCGGGCTGGCGCGCTCCGGCCTCGCCACGTGGCGGAGCGGCAGCGTCCTCGGCGTGACGGCCCGCAGGCGGGGTCCGATGTAGGACAGCGCGCCCATGTTGCGGGGCTCCTCCTGGACCCAGAGCACCTCCTCGAGTCCCGGATAGCTCTCGATCAGCCCGCGGATGTCCTCACCCGGGAAGGGATAGAGCTCTTCGACGCGCGCGATCGCGATCGCTCCGGCGTCCTTCCGCAGATCGTGTCCGGCGAGATCGTAGAAGACCTTTCCGGTGCAGAGGACGAGCCGCCGCACCTGCTCCCGGTCGGTCACGCTCGGATCGTCGATCACGTGCCGGAAGCGACCGTCGACGAGCTCCGCCACGTCGGAGGTCGCCTTCGGGTGCCGCAGGAGGCTCTTCGGCGACATGACGATCAACGGTCTCTGGGGCTGCGTGTGCGCCTGGAGCCGGAGCAGATGGAAGTACTGTGCCGGGGTCGTGGGATACACGACCCGGATGTTGTCCTCGGCGCAGAGCTGCAGGAAGCGCTCGAGGCGCGCGCTGGAGTGCTCCGGTCCCTGCCCCTCGTATCCGTGAGGGAGGAGAAGCACGAGGCTCGCGAGCTGTCCCCACTTCTCCCAGCCGGACGAAACGAATTGGTCGATCGACACCTGAGCGGCGTTGGCGAAGTCACCGAATTGGGCCTCCCAGAGCACGAGCTCGCGCTCCGCCGCAACGCTGACACCGTATTCGAAGCCGACGATCGCCATCTCGGAAAGCGGTGAGTTGTAGATCTCGAAGCGCGTCCGGCCGTATGCCTTCAGCGGGGTGAATTCCTCCCCGGTTTCGGCGTCGTGCAGAACGAGGTGTCGGTGGCTGAACGTGCCACGCTCGGCGTCCTGGCCGGTGAGCCGGACCGGGATCTTCTCCCGGAGGAGCGACCCGAAGGCGAGCGCCTCCGCATGCGCCCATTCGAGCGCGGAGTCCGGCCCGAAGCCGTCACCGCGCCGGTCGAGCTGTCGAGCGAGCTTCGGGTGGACCTTGAAGTCTTTCGGTGTCAGGAGGAGGGCCGTGTTGACCTCCTCGAGGACGGAGAGATCCACAGCAGTCTCGACCATGATGGAAGGGGGCAGGTCCCCTGTGCCGGCAGCCTTCTCGTCCCCGGCCTCGCGGCGTCCCTCCTCATGGATCACGTCTTGGGCGCTTCGCAGGTGCCCCTGCACGTGCTCAGTCATCGTCTCTGCGTCCTCGGCGGTCAGAACGCCCTCCGCAATGAGACGCTCCCTCCAGATCGTCCGGACGGTCGGATGGTCCTTGATCGAGGCGTACAGCGCCGGCTGCGTGTAGGCCGGCTCGTCGCCCTCGTTGTGCCCGTGCCTCCGGTAGCCGAGCAGATCGATGACCACGTCGTCCTCGTACTCGGCGCGATACGCCATGGCCAGGCGCACGGCCGAGAGGCACGCCTCGGGATCGTCCGCGTTCACGTGGATGATCGGGAAGCTGAAGCCCTTGGCGAGGTCGGAGGCGTACCGCGTCGATCGCCCGTCACGCGCGAGCGTCGTGAAGCCGATCTGATTGTTGACGATGATGTGGATGGTCCCGCCGGTGGAGTATCCCCGGAGGCGCGCGATGTTGAGCGTCTCGGCCACGACGCCCTCGCCTGCGAAGGCCGCGTCGCCGTGGATGAGGACGGGCAGCACCTGGGCCGTATTCTGCTTGGCGTCCTGCGCGTCGCTCGCGACCTGGAGCGACCGGGCCATCCCCACGACCACCGGATTCACGAACTCGAGGTGGCTCGGATTGGGGGCGAGCAGGATCCGGATCGACGAGCCGTTCGGCAGCTCCCGCTCGCCCTCGGCGCCGTGATGGTACTTCACGTCCCCCGTCCCCTCGACGGTGAGCGCCCCCTTCGCCTCGATGCCCTCGAACTCGCGCAGGATCTCCTCGTAGCCGATCCCCACGGTGTGCGCCAGGGCGTTGAGCCTGCCGCGATGGGCCATTCCCAGGACGACGGTGTGCGCCCCCCGCTCGGCAGCGACCTCGAAGGCCATGTCGAGCATCGGCACCATCATGTCGTTGCCCTCGAGCGAGAAGCGCTTCTGTCCCAGGTACGCCTTGTGGAGGAACTGCTCGAGGCCTTCGACCTCGGTCAGCCGCTGCAGAAGGCGGACCTTCTCGCCCTCCGGCAGGGGCTGTGTGTGGACCCCCGACTCGACCTGGTCCCAAAGCCAGCGTACGACGGACGGGTCCTCGAGGTGCTCGAACTCGTAGCCGATGGAGCCGCAGTACGCGTCCCGCAGTCGGTGGAGGGCGTGTGCGAGCGACTCGTCCCCGACCCCCTCCATGATGATCGAGGCCGGGATCTGCTCGAGCTCCTCCATGCTCGTCCCGAAGAAGGAGGGGTCGAGCTGCGGGTGACCGGGCGGCTCCGCGCCCAGCGGGTCGACCCTCGAGAGCTGGTGGCCGTGGTCCCGGTACGCCTGCACGAAGCTCGTCGCCCGCGCCACGAGCGGCAGGATGCCGCGCAGCGCGTCGATCTCGGCCCCCGAGGTCTGCGGGGCGGGCTCCGGTGGCGCGGCCGGCGCTGCCACGGCCGCGTCTCCGTTCGCGCGCAGGCCCTCCGGCACGATCAGGCCAGCCTCTCGAGCCGCCTCGGTGCCCTGCTCGAAGAAGGCTCGCCACTCGTCGGGCACCGACTCGGGGTTCTTGGCGAAGTCCTCGTATATCGCCTGCACGTAGCCGGCGTTTTGATGGTCGAAGGGTCGCTCGTCCATGATCTTCCTGCGAATCGTGGCGCCGGCCGTCCAACGCCGGCGTGGCCACAAAGCTACTGTATTCTCGGGCGGGAGGGAGTCCTGTCTGGACTTCCTGGAGGCGCGTCCGATCTTCCTTCATGCGACCGACGGCACGAGTGGTAGACGAGGCGCTCTCCGACCTGGAGGTCCCCTTTTGGGAGCATCCGGAGTGGGCCCGGGAATTCCCGTGGCTCCTGGCGGGGGCGACCGGTCGCGGCCGTGACGCAGAAGGCTTCGATCTGCGCCTTTTCGGCGGACCGACAGGCGCGGAGGTCGAGGCGAGGTGGGCACGCCTGGGCGACGCCCTGGGATTCACGGGAATCACCGTCAGCCGCCAGGTGCACGAGGCCCGGATCCATGTGCACGACGCAGCACGCACCGGGCTGGTGATCGCCGAGTCCGGCGACGGGCACGTCACCCGAGCTCCCGACCTGCTGATGGCCGTGACGGTCGCCGACTGCGTGCCCGTCTACCTCGTGGACCCGGCCGAACGGGTGGCCGCGTTGCTGCACGCGGGATGGCGCGGGGTGGCGGCGGGGATCCTGGAGGGTGCGCTCGACGCGCTGAGGGCGAGCTTCTCGATCGCTCCGGACCGGCTACGCCTGCACCTCGGCCCCTCGATCTGCGGGCGGTGCTACGAAGTCGGGCCGGAGGTGTTCGAGGCGGTCGGCCTCTCCGCCCCGGAGGGCCCCGAGCCGATCGACCTTCGGTCCGTCTTGGTCGAGCGCGCGGTCGCCGCGGGCGTGCCCGCGGATGCGATCACGGTCTCGGGCCACTGCACGCTGTGCTCCGGGGGCGGGTTCTTCTCCCACCGGGGCGGCGACGCGGGCCGGCAGGTGGCGATCCTGGGTGTCAGAGCCAGGGGAGGTCGGGGTGGCTGACGCTCCCGAGTCCGGAGTGGCCCAGGGTCCCCCCGCGGGAGCGGGGCTGTGCGGGGTCTGCCTGCACGGGAGGAGCGTGGGCAACAGGCGGGGGTCGACCTTTCTGCTCTGCCAGCGCAGCGCGTCGGATCCCTCCTACCCGCGGTACCCGGGCCTGCCCGTCCTGAGCTGCCGAGGATTCGAGCCGAAGTCGCCCGATTAGCGCCGCTGCCGATGCGTGGTGCTGGTCGCGCGGCTACCCTGCGCGCATAATGTCGACGTCCCTTCAACGAGCGTTGGTCAGATGAGCGATCCCTTCTACGTCGCCCGGGCCCAGGTCGGCCGCCTTTCGGGTGTGCACCGCCGGGCCGTGCTGGACGAGGGCACACAGCTGGACTTCGGCGTGCACGGCCCCATCAAGGCACACTACGGCCTGGACTCCGAGCCGAACCTGCCGCTGCCCGTCGACTACATCGTCGCGTCGGCGGCCGGCTGACTACTCGGGACGCTCATTGGCGCACTGGAGGTGCGCGGGGTGAAGCTGGCGGCGGACCACGCACGGGCGCACGCCGAGGGCTTCAACGAGATGGAAGACCGGATCCCCATGCTCAAGCGGATCCACGTCCACTACACGCTCACCATGGACGCGTGAGATCGCCGACAAGGCGCTCGAGCGGCACGTCAGCAAGTGCCCCACGGCCAGAAGCCTGGAGGGCGCGGTGGAGATCACCTGGGACGCGGAGATCACGGAGAGCGCGGAGTAGGCTAAGCTGTCGGGCTACTGGCAGTCGGAGTCGACTGTCACGCCCCGCGCCTCGAGGGTAGCCACCTGCGCGCAGTTTGCAGGAGTGCCGGTCACGACTACCCAATCCCCCGCACCGATGCCTGAGTTATCCACCAGCGGCTGGATGTCGGTCAGGTTCGACATGCTGTGGAGATGGACCTCTCGAAGGTTGGTCAGGTTCGCCAACGCACCGATGTTCGCGATCGGGTTCGTTCCCAACCACACCCACTCGAGCCTCGAGAATCCAGCGAGCGGCGAGACATCGCTGATGTTGTTGATCTGAAGCCCCAGGAGCGAGACCTTCGTCAGCGCGGCCAACGGGCTGATGTCACTGATTGCGTTCTCGTTCAGCGTAAGCGATTCGAGGTTCGTGAGACCGGCCAGCGGGCTGACGTCGATGATCGAGTTCTGCTCCAGGTGGAGCCCCTGGAGCCCCGTAAGGCCGGCAAGCGGGCTCAAGTCGGTGATGGAGTTTCGCGTGAGCCAAAGACGCGAGACGCTCGTGAGCCCTGCCAAGGCCGTGATATCTCCTGTCTGAATTCCTGACAGTCCGAGGGTGCCAAGCCTGGTCAGCCCAGCTATAGGGCTCAAGTCGGTGACCGGTGTGTCATCGAAGAACAGCCACTCGAGGTTGTCGAGCCCACTCAAGGGACTGAGGTCACTGACGGGCGTACGTCGAAAGACCAGGTCGGCCAGAGTGGTGAGCCCGGCGACGGGGCTGAGGTCACTGATCGGGTTGTCGTCGAGAGCGAGTACCGCCAGGCGCGCAAGGCCACTGACCGGGCTGATGTCAGAGACGTCGTTGCCCTTGAGGTGGAGCTCTTCCAGCGCAGTAAACCCACTCACAACGGCGATATCGTCGACCGAGTTGCCATCGAGGTAAAGGTCCCGGAGGTCGGTCAGGCTCGCCAGCGGGCTGATGTCCCGGACCGAGTTGTTTGTGAGGCCGAGTGTGAGAAGGCTGGTAAGGCCTTCCAGGGGCTGGATATCGTTGATCCGGTTGTCTGCCAGGCTGAGGTCGCGCAAGCCAGTCAGGTTCTGGATTCCCGCCAGCTTTGCGATGGTCGCTTCTTCGGCTGTCAATGACGTCACGCTGGTTACGAGTTCGCACGTGAGTTCCGCTCCGGCCGTGAGGCCGAGTGTTACCCGGACGGCCTGCTCGAGGGCGGAGTCCTCGAAGCTCACGATCGAAAAGCCGGGGTTCTCACTGCATAGCTGACTCGGCTCGAGCCTCGGTGACGCCTGCACTGTCAGTTGGAACTGGGCCGTCGCTGTGCCCGCTGCAGCTGCAACCTGCACGGTGAATTGAGCTGTGCCGGCCGCTGTCGGTGTCCCGCTGATCACGCCTGACGCTGGTGCGATGCTGATCCCTGCCGGGAGACCACCGGCGACGATCGACCAACTGTAGCCTCCCCCTCCTCCAGTCGCCTCCAAGGTCTCTGAGTACTGGACGTCGACCCGTCCATCCGGTAGCGACTGTGTCGTGATCTGGAGCGGCGGGTAGCTGCCCTGAAAGTCGACCGTGACGTTGGCGCCGTTGGCGGAGACCGTCACCGCCTGCTGGGATTGCTGGAACGTGATGCCGGCCGGAAGATCTGAGATCCGGACCGTGTAGGAGCCACCAGCGATTCGTTGGAACGAGTAGTTCCCGCTCTGGTCTGTGACCGTGTTCTGCTGGACGATCCCGTCCAGCTCGACCGAGACCCCCGGAAGCCCGCCTCTACCGAGCACGCTCACGCGCCCGACGATGTTCGCCACGACCTCCGGGTCGACGACCAGCACGGTCTCGAGGTTGCAGGCCTGAAGAGTCAGGACCGTCAGCGCCAACGAAAGACTGCTCGATGAGAACCGGGGGCGTCGTCTACGTTGTCTCACCGGCAGTCCGTATCCAGGCGGTCCACTCGAGTCGCCAGAATCGCAACCTGAGCACAGTCTGCCGGAGTATTCGTCAGATTCACCCAATCGCCTGCACCGATCCCAGTATTGTCCAACAGCGGCTGGATGTCGAAGAGGCTGTTCAGGTCGTTGGCGTGGATCTCGCGGAGCGCGGTCAAGCCGGTCACGGCCGAGAGGCTGGTGATCGGGTTACTCCCCACCCAGAGGCGTTCGAGGCTCGTGAGTCCGGCGATGGGCGAGAGATCGCTGATGTCGTTGCCCGTGAGTCCCAACTCCTTCAGGCTCGTGAGTCCGCTCACGGCCCTGATGTCCGAGATCGCATTGTTCCAGAGCGTCACGCCCTCCAGATCCGTCAGGCCGGAGAGGGGGCTGATGTCGCTGACCGAGTTGTCGTCCAGCCCCAGCACCCTGAGTGTCGTCAGGGATGCTAGGGGGCTGATGTCGCTGATCGAGTTGTCGTCCAGCCCCAGGAGCTGCAGACCAACGAGGTTTTGGACTCCGGCGATACTGCTAATGCCAGCGCTCGAGATTAGTAAGAGTGTGAGATCCGAAACGATCGCGCACGTCAGCTCATCTCCGGCGTCGAGAGAAAGCTGTGCCCTGACTCCCTGCTCGAGGGCAGAGTCTTCAAAGCTCACGATCGAAAAGCTGGGGTTGTCACTACACAGCTCTTCGGGCTCGAGCCTAGGAGACTGTATCGTCAGTTGGAACTGGGCCGTGGCGGTGCCGGCTGCTGCTGCGACCTGCGCGGTGAACTGAGCCGTACCGGCCGTCGTGGGCATCCCGCTTATCACGCCCGAGGCCGGTGCGATACTGATCCCGTCCGGGAGCCCACCGGCCACGATCGACCAGCTGTATCCGCCACCCCCACCCGTCGCTTCCAGCGACTCGGAGTAGTCGATACCGACCAATCCGTCCGGCAGCGACTGAGTCGTGATCTGGAGGGGTGGGTAGCTGCCCTGGAAGTCGACCGTGACGTTGGCACCGTTGACCTCGAGCGTGACGGCCTGCTGGGACTGCTGAAACGTGATCCCGGCCGGAAGATCAGAAATCCGGATCGTGTACGAGCCGCCGACGATTCGCTGGAACGAGTAGTTCCCGCTCTGATCGGTGACCGTGTTCTGTCTGACGATCCCGTCCAGCTCGACGGACACGCCCGCAAGCCCGCCTCCACCGAGCACGCTCACGCGCCCGACGATGTTCGCCAGGACGTCCGGATCGACGACGAGCACAGTCTCGAAATTGCACGAGGCCAGCGCCAACAGCCCAGCGAGTGCAGGGAAGTGCGCCGACCGAAGCCGACGCAGGTTCATCGGAAGCGAAACTCGACCAGTCGAATGTCACCCTGCTGGGAGCTCGGCGACGGGTTGGTAGGCAGCAGCAGCAACCCCGAGCTCAGGCCCGCCATCCTGAGTCTTTCCTCGTTGACGCGTCGTGCACCGACCATGGCATCGATGGCACCGATCACGGTGAGCGCTCCCGCCACGACCAGACCGGCCATGAGATCCGGCCGCTCCGTATCGATGCTGGAAAACTGACCGCTCAGGCACTCCCCGCCCACCGTAGCTTCACGACACTGCTTGGTGGTGGTCTTCGACATGAAGCCGTAGGTCACGGCAGCGATCGAGCCGGCCAGGACCACCGCACCTCGGATGCCTCGTCCGGTCCGGAATTGACCGGAGCCGGGGACCACCAGGCTGTGCGCGAAGGTGCCGCCCGGGCTCATGAGGCTGACGGCGCGGGTCGTCGTGGGGATTGCTGTGACCAGCTGCACTGCCGGAGCGTCGATTGACTCCGCCAAGACGTCGGGGTCCGAGATCGCCATCGGCCAGAAGCGATCCCAGGTTTGAGGTCCGATCGAGGGGATTTGGGCCCCACCCGTCTCCCGGTTCACGGAGAACCGGGTGAACTCGACGACCTCGCCCAGGGTGACGATGCCGTCCTGATCGGTGTCGGCGGCGCCCCGGAGACCCTGGAGCAGCTGGTGGGTGAAGACACCGTGACCGCCACCCCACTGGGGACCCTCCTGAGAGAACTGGTTCGTCTCGGATGCGGTGAACCGGAGTTGCCCGCCCGCCGATGTTTGGAGTCGCTCGAGGAAGATGTCGTTGATCTCGTTCGCGTCGCCAGAGCGAAAGCCTACCTGGCCACCGCTCACGGCTGCCGAGTGACATGCATCCGTGAACATGATGATGTCTCGTGCCCGGATCTGGCCGACGAATCGGTTGATGTCATCCATGGATACGGCGGTGCCCGGGTAGTTTCGGGCGTCCGTATCATGAGTCAGGACGTAATAGTCGCTCAGCCGGCTAGGATCCGGAGATCCATGTCCCGCGATGTAGATCACCACGACGTCCCTCTCCGTTACCGAACGCAGGAATGTGGTAAGCGCGGTTCGGATCGCCCTTGTCGTAGCTTCCTCGTTGGTCAGGAAGCGGATGTTCTCACGCTTGAACCCTCCCAAACCCGCCGCGGACGACGTCAGGAACTGGTAGAACGCCTCCGCGTCATCGTCAGCGTATCGGAGAGGTGTGATGGCCGAGTCGGCGTAGTCGCTGATGCCGATGACCACGGCATACCGCTCTCCCGTGAAGCCGCCGTCAGCTCCGAAGGCGCTGGCTGGCGTCGATATCGGCTCCAGTCCGGGCGTATAAGCGTACTCTTGGCTTATAGGCGGGCGTGGCCCGGTAGCATAGGCAACCACTTCGACCTCTCGAGACACCGTGTCGGTGCTCGCGTATCCGACGAACCGCACCTGTCCGCTTCCCAGAGCCTGGATACCGGCCGTTTGCCCGTCGATCTCGACTCGATCCACACCGCCGGGTTGATAAGCCACTCCCTCGATGCGGATCGAGTTCTTGGGTCGGACAACGAGCCCTCGAGTGGTCTCCCCACTCCATTCCACGGGCTGGAGCACACGAATCCACCCGTCGACTTCTTGCGCGGACAAGGAGGCAGCGTCTGTGGTGAGCGCAGTTAGGCTGGCGATGACGACGGCGTGAGCCCAACCGAGGCGAAGGAAGCGACGGGCCATATCGGAGCCTCTCCATCTGAAACAGACCTTGGCCAGTATGAGCGGCAAGCTCTTCTATCGCAATGAATTGGCGCCCATGGGCCGCCCTGGCACCGTCGAAGCTCAGGCCTCCGCGCTTCGGCTGCGGTACCTACCCGAGTACCAGAAGAGGAGCGCGGCCGTCACGGCCAACGCCAGCACGGCTCCGAGCGCTCCCGCCCGCTCCACGCCCCAGTACCACGTGCCGCTGACGAAGGAGACGGCTGAAACCGCGAGGATCTCTCTCAGGCGGCTCTTCTGTGCGTAGAGGAAGCCCAGCACCCCCGACCCGGCGACCGCGACGAGCGCCGCTTCGGGTGGTCCGTCCGCGACGCCCACGGTGCTGCCGAACCCCAGAGGGATCCAGGCCAGCTGGTACGCCGCGAGCTGGCGGCCGAACCATTCCCGCCTGAGCCCTTCGGGCGCACGGTGGATGCCGTAGACGGTGGCGGTGGCGGTCAGGAAGAGCCACACGTCGACGGCGTAGATGGTGTCGTCACCCAGGTCGTTCTCGTAGCCGGTGAGCGTGACGAGCACGAAACCCGCGAGCAGGGACATCGCGAAAGCGTTGAGAGCCCACGGACTACGCTCGAGCTGCGGGTCGGTGCGGAGGAGCCGCAGCATGGCGAGCATCGAGACGAGGAGCACCGCGTCCACCACCCAGAGGACGCCGTCGTCGGGGAGAGGGGTCGCTCGATCGAGGAAGATCGCGAGGAACTGCAGTCCCGCCACCAGGTGCACGGCCGGCATGACGTCGTTGCGCTTCAAGGACGGCAGACCGAGGACGACGGGGATGGCGAGCGCCACGACCCCCGAGGCGATCCCGGCGGCGGACAGGTCGGGCCAGGCCCGCTCGGAGTAGACCAGGGCGACCGCCAGCAGAACGAGGCCGCCGGTCTGCATGAGGTACGCGGCGGGGCGCCACTGGCGAACCGACTCCAGCCTGGTGCCGGCGAGGTGGACGGCCAGGCCCACGACCGCCAGCACGACCGTACGCAGCGCCTCGGTCATCTGCGGCCAGGCCCAGTCGAGGAAGACACCGCCGGCGATGATCAGCACGGTCGCGCCGGTGGCGGCCAGGACGTACTGGAAGAGCCGCTGTGTCCCCGCGGCGGAGTGGTCGCGCACTTCGGTGCGCAGCTTCTCCGCCAGGTCGCCTCCGACCAGTCCCTTCTCCTCCCAGCGGCGGACTGCCTCGAGCACGGACCTCATCCGGCCTCCTGACCGTCGAAGATGGGCGGATACCCCAAGCTCGATCCGATCGTGGCCCGTTGCAAGCGGGCGAGGAGCGCATGTCGTCCCCCCCACCTTGCTCCCCGGGCCCCGAGGCTCCAACGTCATGAAGGCCGGGCAGCAGGTTTCCCGCCGCCTCGCTGCGCCTCGCGGACCTGACCCCGGGAGAGCACGATGCGTCACCCGAGTTCCTCGTATCTCGCCACCGCACTCCTTCTGCTCGTCTTCTCGGTAGAGGGAACGTCCGCCCAAACCTCCGACTCCGTGGATGTCGTGCCCGGCGCTCGCTACGAGCTGAGCTCCGTCGGGGCGGCGCTCGCCGGTGCGGGCTACCGCGACCTCTGGACGACGTCCATTCGAGTGCCGGTGGCGGACCTCTCGGAGCTGGGTGGAGGTCTGACGCCATTCAGGGTCGGGGGAGGGATGACGACGCAGACGCTTCATCTCCGGGGTGCCGACGGGCGCCGCTACGTGATGCGGTCGGTGGACAAGACGCCCGGTCAGGGCCTGGAGGAGCGGCTCCAGGGAACGATCGTGGAGAGTGCATTGCAGGATCAGATCTCGGCCCTGCACCCGACGGGAGCGCTCGTCGTAGCGAAGCTCCTGGACGCGATCGACGTGCTCCACGCCGATCCTCGGCTCCTGGTGATCCCGGACGACCCGCGTCTCGGCGATTTCCGGGAGCAGTTCGCCGACATGCTCGTGCTCTTCGAGGAACGTCCGGACGACGGGCCCAAGGGGACGGCCGGTTTCGCGGGATCGAGGAAGATCGTGGACACGGACGAGCTCCTGAAGCGGCTGGAGGACTCCTCGAAGAACCGGATCGACGCGAACGACTTTCTCCGGGGCCGGCTGGTCGACCTCCTGGTCGGTGACCGCGATCGCAGCGTGAACAACTTCCTTTGGGCGCGCTTCGATGCTCCCGGCGGCATCCACATCTGGCGTGCAGTCCCACGGGATCGGGATCAGGCGTTCGTCGAGTTCGACGGTGCGCTCAAGGCGATCGGGAGAGTCTACGAAAGTCGGCTCGTGACCTTCGACGAGGAGTTCCCGAGCATCGCCGGACTGACGCGGAACGCCTGGGACATGGACCGGACGCTACTGGTGGGTCTCTCGCGAGCGGAGTGGGATGGGGCGGTCCAAGCCGTCCAGGGGGCGCTCACCGACGAGGTGATCGAGGAGGCTGTGCGAGCGATGCCCGCGGAGCACTTCGCGAAGATCGGGGAGGACATGATCGAGAAGCTCCGGTCGCGGCGGGATCTGCTCCCGGGCGCGGCCGACGAGCTTTACGACCTCGTCTTCGCGACCGCCTCCATTCACGCGACGGACGAGAAGGACGTCGCTTCGATCGACCGTTTGCCGGACGGCAGCGTGCGCGTCGAGCTGACCAAGCGGGGTGAGGTCGAGAGCTACTTCCTGCGGGAATTCGACGCTGCGGAGACGGAGGAGATCCGGATCTACCTCCACGGGGGAGCCGACGAGGCCGTGGTCTCGGGGATCGCCGAGTCCTCGCCGTTGATTCACGTGATCGGGGGCCACGGGCGTGATCGGCTGACGGACCTTTCCGAAACCTCGGGCGTCGGCACGGTCTTTCACGATCGGGGCGAGGCGACTTCCTTCACGACCGGTCCGTCGACAGCCGTGATCCGCGATCACGTGCGACGTCCACGCCTGTGGCGGGAGATGACGCACGACGTGGACTTCGGCAGCCACCTCGTGCCGATCCCCGCCCTCGGATACGACCAGGACGCCGGAATCGTCGTGGGTGGGGGGTTCACGCACTACAGTTACGGCATCGGGGCCGTATACGACGCGAAGACCTCCCTCAGGGCCGCGTGGGCGTTCGGCGCCAGCACCCCGTCGATCGCGTTCGAGCACTACCGACGTCATGCCCAGAGTGGAGTCGGCCTCGTCCTCGCGGCGAGCTACTCCGGTCTCGAGGTGATGAACTTCTACGGTCACGGCAACGAGACGGACGGAGACGGGCCGTCGAGCGACTACCGGATCAGCGAGGAGAACCTGTCGGTAGGCGCCCTGCTGCAGCTCGGCGGAGAGGTCCTGTCGTTCAGGGCGGGGCCGGTATTCAAGGCGACCTGGTCCGACGAGCTGAATCCGCCCGCGATTCCCGACGTGCGAATCGGCGCGGGCAAGTTCCGGCGCCTCGGCGTGGAAGGCGAGCTCACGCTCGACACGCGTGACCTTCCGGCGCATGCGAGCTCGGGCGTCCTGCTCAGGGGCAGCGGTGCCTTCGTCCCGGCCGCTTCCGGAGACGAGATCGACGGGAGCTACGGCTACGTCCATGGGCTCGTATCGACCTACCTGACGCCTTTCGGCGCGACGACGCTCGCCCTGAGGGCGGGGGGGAAGCACGTGTTCGGTGAATCGCCCTACTCGGAGCTGGCCTTCATCGGTGGAAGTGCCACGGTGCGCGGCTTGCCCAAACAACGCTACGCCGGGGATGGCGCGCTGTACGGTTCGGTCGAGCTCAGACAGCGGTTGGGCGAGGTATTCATCGTCTTCCCCTCCGAGCTCGGTATCTTCGCCTTCGGGGACATCGGCCGGGTCTACGCCGACGGCGAGACGTCCGACACCTGGCACAAGTCGTTCGGCGGCGGCATCTCGCTGGCCCCGGTCCGGCGCGAGTACACGCTCAGTGCCGCGATCGCACGCTCCGAGGAGACGACGGCCGTTTACGTCGGTTTCGGCCTGCCCTTCTGAGGTGGGACGTGGCCCGCTGTCCCACTCGCACGGAGTGGGTATGTTGGAACCGATCGGAGGTGTGATGGCCCTCGGGGATCGGAAGGCGGAGCGCGCTTGAGCGAAAGCATGTCCACGGCCGCGGTGGTGCTTCGGCACCTCTCGGCGGCCGGTGTGCGGCACGTGTTCGGCTATCCGGGCGGCGCGAACATCGACTTCATCGAAGAGGCCAGGCGAGAGGGCTTTTCGCTGGTCCTCGCGCGACGCGAGGGCACGGCCGCGTTCATGGCCGAGGCGTACGGGATGGTCACCGGCCTTCCCGGTGTCTGCATGAGCACGCTCGGGCCGGGGTCGACCTCACTGGTGAACGGGGTCGCGAACGCGATGCTCGATCGTGTGCCGATGCTGGCGATCTCGGGGCAGGCGCCCGAGTGGCGCGAGCCCTACTTCACGCACCAGGTCATCGATCACAACCGTCTCTTCGCGCCGGTCACGAAGTGGGCGACCCGGCTCGTGCCGGCGTCAGCGGCCGTCACGATGCGCAAGGCGCTCAAGATCGCGATGGCCGACCGGCCTGGTCCCGTGCACCTGACCGCGAGCGCGGATGCCATGCGGACCCCGGTGCCCGACGAGCCGGTGCGACTGCCGCCCTTCCGGCCGGCTCTGGGGCTTCCGAGCCATCCCGGGGTCTCGGAGGCGTGGGAATCGGTCGTGAGGGCGCGAGCTTCGTGGAAGCCACCGGCTGCGCCGTGGCGGTAGCGCCGATGGCCAAGGGCATCTTCCCCGAGCGCCACCCGCGGTTCGTCGGCTCTTTCGACATGGCCTGCGGGAAGTTGGTGTGGGAATTCCTCGAGCAGGCGGACCTCCACCTGCTCGTCGGGTTCGACGCGGTGGAGCTCACGACGGACTGGACCCTCGCAGCCCCGGCGGTCCACATCGACGCGCTGCCCAACACCGACCAGGTGTGCTTCGCCGAGACGGAGCTGGTGGGGTCGATCCCGGCGACGCTGCGTGCGCTCGCGGAGTCGTTTACGGGCCAGCCGCGATGGGAGGGCGAGGCCATCGCGAAGCATCGCGAGCGCCTGGACGCGCGAATGAGAGAGGGCGCGGTGCGTGAGCGGCTCAATCCGATGGACGTCGTGGACGTG
>JBDHII010000124.1:0-3612 GCA_039587515.1 Gemmatimonadota bacterium | reverse complement strand
GGTCCCAAGATCGTGCGGGAGTCCGACTTCGTCCTCCAGCCGCTCACGGTGGAGGAGGCCTCGCTCCAGCTCCAGGAGTTCGACAAGGACTTCGTGGTCTTCTCGAACATCGACACGAACCACCTGGGGGTCGTCTACAAGCGCCCCGACGGTGTGGTCGGCTGGATCGAAGCCAGGACCGTCCAGAAGTCCTGACCCCGTCTCGATCGACCGGCGCCCCACCCCCGGGGCGCCGGCGGCGCGTCCCGTGGGTCGTCGAGCCGTTCGGGACCTGGTAAACCCAGGGCCACGCCGGTACTCTGCGAGCCCACCCCGAGGGAAAGCCACCCCATATGTTCGAACAGATCACGAAGGCGTTCCGCTACTTCGTCCCCGACTTCAACACCCGCTTCCTGCGGTCCATCGATCACGTCATGGACGACATCGAGGACCTCGAGGAGGAGTACGAGAAGCTGACCGACGAGCAGCTGCGCGCCAAGACGGACGAGTTCCGTGACCGGCTCGAGCACGGGGAGACCCTGGACGACCTGCTGGTCCCGGCCTTCGCCACGGTGCGGGAGGCCTCCAAGCGCGTCCTCGGGATGCGCCACTACCGGGTGCAGCTCATCGGCGGCTACGTCCTCCACAGGGGGATGATCGCCGAGATGCGCACCGGCGAGGGCAAGACCCTCGTCGCCACGCTCCCCCTCTACCTCAACGCCCTCACCGGCAAGGGCGCCCACCTGGTCACGGTCAACGACTACCTGGCCCGGCGGGACAGCGAGTGGATGGGCCAGGTCTACGACTTCCTCGGGATGTCCACGGGCCTGATCGTCAACGGCCTCCGGCCGGAGGAGCGCCGACGCTCCTATCACGCAGACATCACCTATGGGACGAACAACGAGTTCGGCTTCGACTACCTCCGCGACAACATGGCGATCTACCAGGAGGAGCTCTGCCAGCGCGAGTTGAACTTCGCCATCGTCGACGAGGTGGATTCGATCCTGATCGACGAGGCCCGGACCCCGCTGATCATCTCCGGCCCCGCGGCCACCGCCAGCGAGGACTACGTCAAGTTCGCCCAGATCGTGCAGCGCCTCAAGAAGGAACGCGACTACTCGGTGGAGCAGAAGGCCCACCAGGTGATCCCCACGGAGGAAGGCATCGCCGAGGTCGAGCGCCTGGCCTCCAAGGCCTACGGCGAGAAGATCGACAACCTCTACGCGCCGGAGCACATGAAGAAGGTCCACTACCTGACCGCTGCGCTCAAGGCCAAGGAGCTCTACATCCGGGACAAGCACTACATGGTGACCACGGACGGCGAAGTGCAGATCGTCGACGAGTTCACCGGGCGCGTGATGCCGGGGCGGCGCTGGTCGGACGGCATCCACCAGAGCGTGGAGGCCAAGGAGGGCGTGCCCATCGTCCGGGAGAACCAGACCCTGGGCACCATCACGTACCAGAACCTCTTCCGGATGTACGGCAAGCTCGCCGGGATGACGGGCACTGCCAAGACCGAGGCCAAGGAGTTCGGCGAGATCTACACCCTCGACGTGGTCGAGATCCCGACCAACCGCCCCATCGCCCGGGACGACCGGCCCGACGTCATCTTCAAGACCGAGAAGGCGAAGTTCGAGTTCATCGTCGAGGACCTCGTCCGGCTGTACGGGACGGGCCAGCCGGTCCTGGTCGGCACCGTGGACGTGGACACCTCGGAGAAGATCCACCGCCTCCTGAAGCAGCGGAAGCTCCCCCACAACGTGCTCAACGCGAAGCACAACATGTCGGAGGCCATGGTCGTCGCGCAGGCCGGCCGCAAGGGTGCGATCACCGTGGCCACGAACATGGCCGGTCGTGGCACCGACATCCAGCTCGGCGGGAACGCCGAGGCCCTGGCCCTCGACGAGGTCGGGCCGCCGCCGGTCAGCCCCCAGCTCGTGATCGAGGAGCTCACGGACGCCGACCGCGCCCTCTACGAGGAGTGGAAGACCAAGCGGGACGCGGCCATGGACAAGTACCAGGCGATCTGCGAGAAGGAGAAGGTCGAGGTCCTCGAGGCCGGCGGCCTCTTCATCCTGGGTACCGAGCGCCACGACTCCCGCCGCATCGACAACCAGCTCCGGGGCCGGGCCGGCCGCCAGGGCGACCCCGGCGTCAGCATGTTCTGCATCTCGATGGAGGACAAGTTGATGAAGATCTTCGGCGGCGAGTGGATCCGCGACAAGATCGAGATGCTCGGCTGGGAGGACGACGAGGCCCTCGAGCACGAGTGGATCGACAAGGCCGTCGAGAACTCACAGTCCAAGGTCGAGACCCACCACTACGACATCCGCAAGAACGTCCTCAAGTACGACGACGTCATGAACGACCAGCGCTCCTTCATCTACAAGGAGCGCCGCCAGGCCCTGGACAAGGAGGACGTCTCCGAGGACGTCAAGGGCATCTTCGAGGACGTCGTCGAGTCCTTGATGAACATGCACTGCAACCCGCAGATAGTCGAGGACGAGTGGGACTTCGAGAGCCTGGCCGCCGCCCTGGGCGAGCTCTTCGCCCTCCAGGCCGACCCCGAGGAGCTCGCCAAGCTCGAACGCATGGAGCTCGAGGAGAACCTCAAGGAGACCGTCCAGGAGATCTACGCCCACCGCGAGAAGGAGATCGGCGCGGACATGCTCCGGCGGCTGGAGCGCATCATCCTCCTGCAGATCGTGGACGAGCAGTGGAAGGACCACCTGTACGCCATGGACGGCCTGCAGGAGGGCATCGGGCTCCAGGGCTACGGCGGGAAGAACCCGCTCACCGAGTACAAGATCGCCGCCACCAACATGTTCCTGGAGATGCTGGAGCGGGTAAAGACCCTCGTCACCCAGTACCTCTACCGCCTCGAGTTCCAGGCCCCGGAGGCCGCGGCCGAGGTCGAGGAGCAATTCGCCAGCTCCCACGAGGACCAGGAGCTCTTCTACGGCGGCGGCGACCCCGAGGCCGAGGCCCCGACCCGCAAGGGCAAGCCCAACCGGGGCGGCAAGAAGAAGAAGATCGGCCGCAACGACCCCTGCCCCTGCGGAAGCGGCAAGAAGTACAAGAAGTGCTGCGGCTAGCTCGCCGACCTCCCTGGCCGGGAGGCCCCAGGCGAACGATAGGAGCGGTCCCCCGAAGAGACCGCTAGGAAGGAGGCCCCCGTGAAGAGTACCGACGAGATCCTCGACCAGCTCGGCCAGTGCCGGACCAAGTTCGAGACCATCCGGGGGCATCTTTGACCCCGCTCGACTCACCAGTGAGCTGAAGGACCTCGAGGCTCAGCTCGCCCGACCGGACATCTGGGACGACCCCGGAGAGGCCCGCCGCCTCAACAAGGGCGCGGCCTCGGTGCGTGCCCACCTGGAGACCATCGACAAGCTATCCACGATGATGGACGACGTGGAGACCCTGGTCGAGCTGGCCCGGGAAGAGGACTCCGCGGACATGATCGAGGAGGCCGACGGCACCCTGATGCGCCTCGTGGAGGCGGTCGAGAAGGCCGAACTGGCGATCTTCATGACCGGGAAGTTCGACGCCTCCTCGGCCATCGTCTCCATCCACCCGGGGGCCGGCGGCATCGACAGCTGCGACTGGGCCAACATGCTCCTGCGCATGTTC
>JBDHII010000057.1:0-22054 GCA_039587515.1 Gemmatimonadota bacterium | reverse complement strand
GCGCGCCAACGACCTCAAGAACAACGGGGTCCGGCTCGACTTCGATTCGGATGGGACGCCAGGACCGAGCGCCGACGACGACGTTCAGGTCGTCGACTTCGACGGCCAGGGCAATGCGTTCTTGATCGACGCGCACATCGGTTCGAAGTGCGAGAATTCCTCGCAGGCGAGGTGTTTCGCGGAGGATTCCGACACGCCCACCACGCCCTTCGAGGCTGGCAGCGCGTGGTTCGGGAGCGAGGTTATCAACGGCGTGAGTTACGTGACGTACGAGCTCAAGATCCCGATGAACGGGGGCGACAGCGGCACCGATATTGATGCTCCGACGCCGGCCGCGCAGCAGCCGAACGGGCTCGCGGGTCTCGAGTGGTTCATCACGCTCACGAACGGAAACGGCGCGCCGGCGGATGCAGCACCGGGCCGACCCAGTAGGCGAGAACTTCCTCTGAACTCCGGCCGCGGTCCCCTTCGGGGGGCCGCGGCCGTTTTTTCATCGCCCGCCTCCTTGTCGCCGTGCTCCCCGTTGCCTAGGGTGGCGGGACGGGAACGAAGGCCGATCGAAGACCTGCGAAGACGAGGTTGAGCGTGGCACTGTGGCCGCGAAAGAAGCGCACCGAGGACGGCGAGGCTCCGGACCTGTCGGAAGACCTCGAGGACACCTTCCTCGAAGAGGGACATTCGGAGCCTGAACGGGCGGAGGCAGCCGAGCCCACGTTGCCGCCTGCCGAAGAGTCGGTACCGGAAGCACCCATCGTGGCGGGCGACATGGGCATCGGCGCCACGGACGCGCCTGCGGTCCATGCCGTCGACCGGATCATCTTCGATGCGCTCGAGGCGCGCGCCTCGGACATCCACCTCGAGGATCAGGCCGAGGGCTTGCGCGTCCGTTACCGCATCGACGGCATGCTGGAGGACATCGAAGCCCCGGCCCCGGCGCTGCGTTCGGCGATTCTGGCCCGCCTGAGGGTGATGGCCGGCCTCAACCTCGCCGAGCGGCGGGTCCCGCAGGACGGGAGAATGCGCCTCCGCTACGCCGACCGCGACGTCGACGTTCGGATGTCGACCGTCCCGGTACTGCACGGGGAGAGCGTGGCGCTCCGTCTCCTCGACCCCCGGGCGGGATACATCGAGCTCGATCAGCTCGGCATGCGTCCCAACGACCTGGGTCGGCTGATGGAGGTGGCGTTCCGCCCCAACGGCATGGTGCTCACGACCGGCCCCGGAGGCTCGGGCAAGTCGACGACGCTCTACTCGCTCGTGCGGCGCATCTCGACGGGCCGGGAGAAGATCTTCACGGTCGAGGACCCCGTGGAGTACGACTTCGAGGGACTCTGCCAGGTGTCGGTGAACTACCGGGCCGGGCTCACCTTCGCGACGCTGCTGCGCTCGCTCGTGCGCCAGGACCCGGACGTGCTCCTCGTCGGTGAGATCCGCGACGGCGAGACCGCCGACATCGCGGTTCACGCGGGGCTCACCGGCCACCTGGTGCTCTCGACCCTGCACACCACGGACGCGGTGTCCGCGCTTCCCCGCATGGTCGACCTCGGCGTCGCCCCGTACCTCGTGTCTCACACGATCGAGGCCGTAATGGCGCAGAGGCTCGTGCGCACGGTCTGCAAGCACTGCGCGCAAGAGGTGAATTTCCGGGAGGAGGACCTGGTCGCCCTCGGGCCCAGGCCCCAGGAGTTCACGAGCGGGATGAAGGGCAAGGGCTGCGGGGAATGCCGCGGCACGGGCTACCTCGGCCGCACCGGGCTCTACGAGCTCCTGATCGTGACCGACTCGCTCCGGGAGGCCTTCCTGAAGGGCAAGAGCGTCCGGGAGCTGCGGGACATCGCCCTCGGCGAGGGCATGGAGACACTCCGGATCGACGGCGTCTACAAGGTCGCCGCCGGCATCACCACCCCCGACGAGGTCCTGCGTGTCACCTAGCCGGTCTTTGACGCTGGCGAAGCGGACGGTCCATTGGCTTTTCCGGCCGTGGTGGCCGGAGCCGAGAGAGGAATTCGAGCGCCGTTGGCAGCGTTTCTTCCTCCTCGGACCGGTCGGTGGCTTGGTCGGGCTGACCTTCGGCATCCTCGCCGCCCGGCGCTGGGAGTTGTCGCTCCTGCTCTTCCCCGTCCTGTGCGGGATCACGGGTACGTACCTGATGTACCTGGCCGGCCACGTCGAGTCGTTCGTCCGAACGAGGACGGTCTCGCCCGCCGGGCGGGCGCAGGTCATGGTCGCCCTCTTCGCCGATCTCGTCGTCGGAGGCCTGCTCGGGCAGCTGATGGCCATCGTGCTCGACGCGAACGCGGCCGCGATGCTGGGCACCGGCGCCGCGACCCTGGCCGCCTACACCTTCGTCGCCTCCCGAATCTTCTGGGGAGACTGGATCGAGCAGTTCGTCTACACCCTGAGCGGTCAGGCGAGCGGGAGACGGATCAACGACTACTCCTACGAGATGAGTCTGGCGGCCCAGGGCTTCGTCGACGAGGCGCTCGAGCGGCTCTCGCAGGCCAGCGTGGATCGCGGCGGACACAGCGGGCCGCTGATCCTCGGGGCGCACATGCTCGAGGAGGAGGAGCGTTACGAGGACGCGGTCGCGTGGTATCGCAGGGCGAGTGCAGCGCCCCGGCTCGACGCACGCCGCGCAGCGATCTTCGCGCGCAACATCGCCGAGATCTCCGCAGTACATCTCGGCGACCCGGCGATCGCGGTGGCCGATCTGCAGGCGCTGCTCGACACGTACCCGACCGCCGAGGAGGTAGCCTGGGCGCGCGACGAGCTGGAGGCGATCCAATCGGGTCGCCCGAGCGCTCTCCTTGCTCCCCTACCGGTGGACGAAGAGGAGGAGTGAGCCTCATGAAGGGTCGATTCGGATCGTTCCTGATCGCGGCTGTCGCGATCTCGGCCGGTTTCTACGGGTGGTCTCCCGGGCACACGCTTCGCGGGCTCGCGGCCGCCATCGAGGCGCGCGACGCGGTCGAGATGGAAGAGCGGGTGGAGTTCCCCACCCTACGCGAGGGGCTGAAGGCACAGCTCAACAGCGTCGTCCTCGACCGAATGGATGCGGCCCTCGGCGGCACGACCCCGGACGATCCGCTCGTCTCGGGGCTGCAGAGCCTGGGCGCGGGTCTGGCCTTGGCGCTCGTGGACGGGATGGTCGACGGCTTCGTCACGCCGTCCGGCCTGGCCGAGCTCTCCCGAGGCATGGCGCCGGGAGCAGGAGGCGGCGACCGGAGCGGCCTCGGCGCCTTCGACGACGTCCGCGTCGACCGGGAGACCCTCGACCGTTTCTCCGCCTGGGTCCCGGCTCAGGCGCCCGACATGGAAACGGAGCTGCGGTTCGTGTTTCGCCGATTCGGGCTGCATTGGAAGCTGACCAACATCGTTCTGCCCGACGACCTCTGGCCGGATCTCCCCTGAACCCTGACGGATCCTCCCCATGACCCCGGACACCCAGCCCATCGATCCGCGTGTCGACGTCGGCCACGTCCACCTCAGGGTGGCCGATCTCGACCGGGCCATCCGCTTCTACGCCGACGTCCTCGGCTTCGAGGTGATGCAGCGGCTGGGTGACCAGGCGGCCTTCCTGAGCGCCGGGGGCTACCATCATCACGTCGGCCTGAATACCTGGGAGAGTGCCGGTGGGAGCCCTCCGCCGCCGGGATCGACCGGCCTGTATCACGTGGCGTTCCGTTACCCGGATCGGCGGGCGCTCGCGACCGCCCTGCGCCGCCTGATCGAATTCTCGATCCCGCTCGACGGGGCGGCCGACCACGGAGTCAGCGAAGCACTGTACCTCCGCGATCCGGACGAAAACGGGATCGAGCTCTACCGGGACCGTCCGCCCGAGGAGTGGCCGCGCGACCCCGAAGGGGGCCTGACGATGTACACGCACAGCCTGGACCTCCCCGCCCTGCTGCGGGACGCGGGGGACTGAACAGGCGAGGCGCCCCGACCATCGGTTCGAGGGCGGATCGGACGACTCGCGTAACCGCCTCGAAGGCTGCAAGTTGCCCAGTGACGATACGATCGCACACGTCCCCTTCCGGGGCTCCACCCCCAACCTCCGCATGACGATCGGCCACAAACCCGAGAACGGCCTGAACTGCCCCAGGTGCGGGGGCCGGCTCGAGACCTGGGTGCGGGAACGCCTGCTGGTCGAGTTCTGCGATCAGTGCCCGGCCCTTTTCCTTGACCGCGGTGAGCTGTTCGAGCTCTTTCGTGCCGAGGGATACGTCTGTCCGCCCGAGGCTCAGATCCGGCACGGCTTCGTACCCTCCGGCGAGCGGTTGCTCACCTGTCCGAAATGCCAGAAGCCCACGCTCGTCTCCGGCTCGTCGCAGGGCGCGGATCTCTATCACTGCACGCCCTGCAACGGGTTTCTCGTCGATCGCGAGCTTCTGCTCGGCTCGGACAAGTCGGAACGTCCGCTGGACACCGTGGGCTTCAGCAAGCCTCAGCCGGGTGTGGCGGACGCCCTGAGAAAGACGCTGTCCGGATTCCTCAACAGGCAGACCAGTTCCGAATAGGGGGTCGGCGAAGAGAGCATGATCAGAACGCTCTCGGTCGAGGACGCAGCCGCCGTCACAGACGTGCTGTGCGATGCCTTCTCGGAGTATCCGGTGATGCGCTACGTGCTGGGACCCGACATGGCCGACTACGGGAAGGGCCTGGCTCGGATGATCCACTTCTTCGTCATGGCTCGCCTTCTTCGCGGCGAGCCGGTGATCGGAGTCGGACCCGAAGGTCGGCTGGAAGGTGTGGCCCTGGTTTCGTTCACCTCTGGATCGGAAAGCCCGGCGACCCTACTGGAGCTGCGCGAGGAGGTGTGGAACGAGCTCGGGGCCGATGTGCGGGCCCGCTACGAGGGGTTCGGCGAGGCATCCGCGTTCCAGATCGACGAACCCCACATCCACCTCAACATGATCGGTGTACGGCGGGAGGTGGCTGGAAGCGGTCTCGGGCGCCGTCTGCTGCAGCACGTGCACGAAATGTCGGCTCAGGACCCCGGATCCCGGGGGGTCTCACTCACGACCGAGAAGCCCGAAAACATCCGGCTCTACGAGCACTTCGGCTACCATATGATCGGTCGCCGCCGTGTTTCGGGCTCGCTCGAGACCTGGGGGTTCTTCAGACCGGACGATCAGTGACGATCCCTTCCTGAATCGTCCTCCCGCTCGTCTTCGTCGCGATACTGCATTTGCCGATCCCCCGCCGCGCTGGCGTAGGCCTGAGCCGCCCCGTGAACGTAGACGAGCTCCCCGCCCGTATGTCCGACGTTGACGCCGGCGCCGAGCGCTCCGAAAGCGGCGAGGACGCCGACATGGCGTGCCCAGGAGCCGGTCCGACCGGGTACGAGCCCGAGTGCCAGCGCCAGCAGCGTCGCGAGCGAGGCGATGAGGAACAGCTCACCGGCCTCTTCGTGCTGGTGGATGGCCCGCTCGGCCACCACCGACTCCACGACCTCCTCCTGAGCCTCACCGGTCTCGACGGCCACCCATGACGACAGCGCGAGCGCGAGTGCGGCCAGAACCACGACGCTCCACGCCCTGCCCGCGTGGGCCCCCCGACGGATCAATACGAGTGCCACGAGGGCGACGATGGGCAGAAGGACGACAAACACGATCGGAAAGTGTACGATCGCAGGGTGCAGGGGCTCGGGTAACATATCGCCTCCTGGCTGATTCAATTCGACGACTCGACCACACTACGATGCCACCGTAAGCCCCCCGTGGGGTATCCGGCAGATGTAGGAGGCGAGAGGATCCGACAGATGCCGGCTGTGCCATGACGGAGACCGAAAGTCCCGCAAACGGCGAAGATCGGGTCCACGCGGGCCTGATCCTGATCTTCGCGATCATTTTCGTCGGGGGCGTCGTGGATCTCGTGCTCGACGCCCCCACCGAGTTGCTCAGCCTGCACGTGCTGTTCGAGGTGACGATGGTGGGGGTGAGCCTCGGCGCGATCTGGTACTTCGGAAGCCATTGGTACCGAGCGCAGGCACTGTCGCGGGCGCTCGCGGTGACGGCCGAGAAGCGAAAAGCCGAGCGGGACGCCTGGAGGCTGCGGGCCGAGCAGGCGCTGGGCGGGCTCGGTCGGGCACTGGTCAAACAATTCGACGAGTGGGGACTCACGCCGGCCGAGCGGGAGACCGCCCTGATGCTGCTCAAGGGGTTCAGCCACAAGCGGATCGCCAGACTCACGGAACGGAGCGAGCGGACGGTTCGTCAGCACGCGGTCGCCGTCTACCGCAAGGCCGGCCTGGCGGGCCGTGCAGAGCTCGCCGGGTTTTTCTTGGGAGATCTCACACTCTACGACGCGGAGACACCCGAGTGAGCCGCATCTGGCGTTTTGTCGTTTAACTTTGCAGACTGGCCGAGGGCCGAGAGTCGGCCTTCGGAGCGGATGCACGGGGATTCGAAGACGTAGAGGGTCACTCGCTTGGGTGTCACGGAGATCTTGCTGGCGGCAGGTGCCGTTCTCGGCGCGGGTGCGGTGGGAGCCGCGGTGTTCTTTCTGATCGTGCCGCAGATCTTGGGCGACGAGGAGTCGCCCGAGGTTCTGGAGGAGATGTCGGAAAGCCTCGACCGCATCAACATGCGGCTGGAGCGGCTCGAGCGATCCCTCGCCTCGCAGCAGGACGACACGAAGGCGATCCCGCCACCCTCCGAAGAAGGTGTGTGAGCGCACAGGCGCTCGACGACTTCGCGCGTGACGACTCCGCAGGAAAAGGCCCTAAGACACTTCCCGGCGATGTACGTGACGCTCGTGAGCGTCGTTCAGGCGATCGCGCTGGAGGTGTTGGTCTCCCGGGTCGGCGAGCTCGGGGTCGGCTTGGAAATGAACTGGCAGGCCGCGATCGTCTGGCTCGAGATCGTTCTCCTCGGATTGACCGTCTTTTACGTCTGGGTGAGCTACACGCTGCTCGTGACGATGGCACAGTGGGTCCTGCGCGTCTTCGACTTCGCGGCTGCGTTCTCGGTCGGGATCGTCCAGTTCGTGTCGATTCGCTGGATCGGCATCGAGACGATCCGGCCGTTCTTCGCCATGGTCCTGGTCGGCTTCGTGGCCGGTGCGCTCATCTCCTACTCCAATACCCGCGCCGCCGCTGCCAGGCCGGAGAACGAGGCGGTGATGTCGGCACTCCCTTCCCTCAGAATATCGGGCCTGCTGGCAGTCGTCGGGCTCCTGGGGCTCGTGGGTGTCGCCGCCGGGCCGGAGCCCTCGGCTCTGCTCTTTCTCACGCTGCTGCTGTGCAACGCCTTTCTGCTGACCGCCCTCCTCCAGTGGTTCAGCTGGTGGAACCGGGTCGTGAGGCCGTGATGGGCGGCTTTCGAGCCCGCGCTCTCCCTGGACCCAGGGGTGGGCTTTCACGTAACGTCCGTGATTCCGCAAACAAACATCCCGAAGGACCCCGAGTGAACCCGGAGGATCTATGACCCGCGCCGCACCGCTCGCCGCCCTCGCGAGCCTGCTCCTGATCGTGTCGCTGGCGACGCCGGCGTACTCGCAAGACTTCCCGACGTCCGGTGAAAGCCACCTGCACAACTTCCGCATCGTCACCGTGGCCGACGGGTTCGAGAACCCTTGGTCGATGGCGTTCCTCCCGAACGGGGACATCCTCGTAACGGAGCGACCCGGACGTCTTCGCATCATTCGAGACGGCGTGCTCCAGCACGATCCCGTCCCCGGCGTGCCGCCCGTTCGGGCCGAGCGCCAGGGCGGACTGCTCGAGGTCGCGCTGCACCCCGACTTCGTGGACAACCGCCTCGTCTATCTCACCTTCTCCAAGCCGAGCGCCGACGGCAGCGAAGGCACGACCGCACTCGTCCGCGGTCGCTTCGAGAACGACGAGCTGCACGACGTCGAAGAGGTCTTCGAGGCAGCGGCGTGGAGCGGCGGAGGCAACCACTACGGGTCACGCCTGGCCTTCGACGGCAGCGGCTACGTCTATATGACGGTCGGTGACCGCGGAGCGCGTCCCGACCCGGCAACGGTGAACGAGCACCCCGCCCAGCTGCTCTCGAACCATCAGGGCTCGGTGCTGCGGCTGCACGACGACGGGCGCGTGCCGGAGGACAACCCGTTCGTGAACGAGCCGGGTGCCCTGCCCGAGATCTGGAGCTACGGACACCGGAATCTGCAGGGGCTGGCGATCCATCCCGAGACGGGCGATGTCTGGAACACGGAGCACGGACCGCAGGGCGGCGACGAGCTGAACGTCGTCCTTCCCGGCCGGAACTACGGCTGGCCGGTGATCGGCTACGGGCTGCAGTACGGTGGCTCGGTCATCCATGCGATGACGAGGCGCGAGGGACTCGAGCAGCCCAAGCACTTCTGGGTCCCGTCCATCGCCACGTCCGGCCTGGTCTTCTACACCGGCGATGCCTTCCCGAACTGGCGTGGCAGCGCCTTCGTCGGCGGAATGAGTGGACAACAGCTCGCGCGCCTGACGCTCGACGGTCACAGCGTGATCGGCGAGGAGACCCTCCTGGACGGCGAGGTCGGCCGCATCCGGGACGTGCGCCAGGGACCCGACGGATTCATCTACCTGGCGATCGATTCGAGAGAGGGCGGAATGTCCCCGATCCTGAGACTCGAGCCTGCGAGCGAGTAATGCTGCGGTCCTGCTTTCGAGCCACGATCCTCTGTGTTCTGTCGGGGCTCGTGGCGCTTCCTGGCGAAGGCTCCGCTCAAGTCGACCCCGAAGCGGCTCTCGAGCGGGCGGTCGCGGGGCTGAGCCTTCGCGGCATCGGGCCCGCGGTGTCCGGAGGGCGAATCGCGGACATCGCCGTGCACCCGCACGACCCGACCGTCTGGTACGTCGCGGTCGGGTCGGGAGGGCTCTGGAAGACCACGAACGCCGGCACGACCTGGGCGCCGATCTTCGACGACGAGTCGTCCTATTCGATCGGGGTGGTCACCTTGGACCCCGGCAATCCGGAGACCGTCTGGGTCGGGACCGGCGAGAACGTGAGCGGGCGACACGTGGGCTGGGGCGATGGGGTCTACCGGAGCCGGGATGCGGGGCGCTCCTGGGAGCGGGTCGGGCTCGAGTCCTCCGAGCACATCGGGAAGATCCTGGTCGACCCGCGTGACGGTGACGTGGTGCTCGTCGCCGCCGAGGGACCGCTGTGGGCTCCGGGAGGAGAGCGCGGCGTCTACCGGACCACCGACGGAGGCGACACCTGGACCGCTGTGCTGCAGATCGACGAAGACACCGGCGTCACCGACCTCGAGTTCGCGCCCGGCGATCCGGACGTCGTCTACGCGGCGGCATACCAGCGTCGGCGCCATGTCTGGGGCTTTCTGGCAGGTGGCCCGCAGTCGGGGCTTTTCAAGTCGACGGACGGCGGACAGTCGTGGCGGGCGCTCTCGACGGGGCTTCCCGGCGGGGACATGGGCAAGATCGGCCTCGCCGTCACACCGGCGAATCCCGATCTCGTCTACGCGACCATCGAAGCCGACGACCGGGAGCGGGGTCTCTACCGGTCCCTCGACCGGGGTGAGAGCTGGGAGCACCGCAACGGGTACATCTCGGGGGGCACCGGGCCACACTATTACCAGGAGATCGAAGCGTCTCCGACCGACGAGGATCTCGTCTACCAGATGGACGTGTTCCTGCAGGTCACGCGCGACGGTGGTGCGAGCTTCGACAACCTGGGCACGGGGCGCGAGAAGCACTCGGACAACCATGCCCTCTGGATCGACCCACACAACGGGAAGCATCTGCTGGCCGGCACGGACGCGGGCCTGTACGAGACCTTCGACGAAGGCGTGACCTGGAGGCACTTCCCCAACCTGCCGATCTCGCAGTTCTACAAGGTCGCGCTCAGCGAAGCCGAGCCCTTCTACGACATCCTCGGTGGCGCCCAGGATCTCGGCACGCTGCACGGGCCCGCCCGTACGACGAATGCCGAAGGCGTGCGGAACGAGGACTGGTACGTTCCCATGGGCGCCGACGGCTACGGCGTTGCCTTCGATCCGCGCGATCCCCTGACGATGTACCTCATGACGCAGCAGGGGAACCTGTACCGGACGGACCGGCGCAGCGACGAGTCGATCCAGATCCAGCCGCAGCCCGCTCCGGGCGAACCGCCGGAGCGATGGAATTGGGACTCGCCGATCCTGATCAGTCCGCACGACGCGAACCGACTCTATTTCGCCTCACAGCGACTCTGGCGGAGCGACGACCGCGGCGACTCGTGGACGGCGACGAGCCCCGACCTGACGACGGCACGCGTGCGCTACGAGCTCGCGTTCATGGGGCGCGCCTGGAGCGTGGACGCGCTGCACGACAACGGAGCGATGTCCAAATACGCGACGTTGACGTCGATCTCCGAGTCACCGGTGGCGGAAGGCACGCTCTACGTCGGCTCGGACGACGGGCTCCTCCACGCGAGCGAGGACGGTGGCGCCACGTGGAGATCCGCGGGAGCCCTGCCCGGCGTGCCGGACCTCTCGTTCATCAACGACGTGGAGGCGTCGCAGCACGATGCAGCGACCGTCTTCGCGATCGCGGACGCCCACAAGATCGGCGACTTCAGCCCCTACGTCTTCCGCAGCGACGACGGTGGACGAAGCTGGAGCTCCATCGCCGGCGATCTCCCGGAGGGGACGATCGCGTGGGCCCTGCAGCAGGACCACGTCAACCCGAACCTGTTGTTCCTCGGCACCGAATTCGGCCTCTACTTCACGGTGGACGGCGGCTCGCGCTGGCATCTGCTGGACGAGGGTGCGCCGACGATCCCGTTCCGGGACGTCAAAATCCAACGTCGTGACGACGACGTCGTCGGCGCGACCTTCGGTCGCGGCTTCTACGTCCTGGACGACTATTCGCCGCTGCGCGGCATGGCCGACGGAGCACTCGCGGCGGAGGCGACACTCTTCCCCGTTCGTGACGCCTGGTGGTACGTACCGTCGGTTCCCGGCCAGGCGCTCGGGCTTCCGACGCAGGGGAGCACGGTCTTCATCGCCCCCAATCCTCCGTTCGGAGCGGTGTTCACCTACCATCTCGGTCAGACCCCCCGCACCGAACGCGAGGAGCGCCGGGAGCGTGAACGAGCGCTGCGGGAGCGCTCCGAGAGCGTCCCCTTCCCCGGCTTCGACGTGCTTCGTGAGGAAGCCCTGGAAGGAGAGCCGCGTGTCCTGCTGCTCGTCCGAAACGACCGGGGCGAGCCGGTGCGCTGGGTCACGGGTCCGGCGCAAGCGGGGCTCCATCGTGTGAGCTGGGATCTCCGTGGACCCGCCCCCAATCCCGTCGATCTCTCCACGCCGGGCTTCACACCGCCCTGGGCGACACCGCCCAAGGGTCCTCTCGTGGCGCCCGGTCGGTACCAGGTCGAGATGCTGATGGTCTCTTCGGAGGGTGTGCGGTTGCTCGGCGCGCCCCAGGGCTTCGAGGTCAAGCCCGTCCCGACGATTCCGCCAGGAACGGACCTGGTGGCGGTCGCGGCTTTCCAGCACGAGACGAGCGACCTGATGAGACGGATCGCCGGTGCCGGCGGTGAGATCGGCGAAGTCCGTCGACGGTTGCGTCACATGAGAGCGGCGCTGCTGGAGACACCGGGTGCGGACCCGGAGCTGTTCAGCCGAATGGACGCCCTCGAAGCGTCGCTGGCCGGGATGCAGGTGCGTCTGAGCGGCGATCCGGCGCGGCAGCAGCTCGACGAGTCGACTTCGCCCTCGATTCGCGGCCGTGTGAGCCAGGTGGTCAGCGGGCATTGGGACACCCGCCAGACCCCGACGGGGACCCAGCGTGAATCCGTGGCGATCGCCGCGGCGGCTTTCGAGGGGCTTCGTGCGGAGCTCTCGGAGCTCGTCGACGGAGACCTCGTCCGGCTCGAGGCCGACCTCTCGGCCGCCGGTGCGCCCTGGACGCCCGGACAGCGACTGTCTGCCGGCAGCTCCGGATCGGGACCGGCGAGGTAGTCGTGCCGATCTACGAATACACCTGCAAGGCGTGCGGCGAGGGATTCGAGCTCCTCGTGCGCGGAGACACGGTACCGGCCTGCCCCGGCTGCGGAGGCACGGACCTCGAGAAGCTGCTCTCCCTGCCCCGGGTGCACTCCGACAACACGCGGGCCCTGGGCCTCAAAGCCGCGAAGAAAAGGGACGCCAAGCTCGGCGAGGAGCGCGTCCAGGAGCAGCGGCGCTACGAGCAGAGCCACGACCACTGAGGGTCTTCGCCTTCGAAGCCCCTCCGTGGTCGTGGGTGGCTACGCCGTGATACGCTCCCCGATCCAGCCGGGACCGACGAGCAGCAGCGGCACCTCCGCTGCGCGCAGCACCTTGTCGGCCACGCTCCCCAGAATCGCCCGCCGCACTCCGCGGTAGCCGTGCGTCGCCAAGGCGACGAGGTCCACGTCGTCACGCTCCGCCACGTCCAGGATCCCGTGCGCGGGGTGCTGGTCCTCCAGCACCTCCACGTCGACCGTGACGCCGCGCGCACGGATCCGATTCGCCACGTTCTCCAGGTATTCGGATGCCGGGAGCATCACCATCGAGAGGGCTTCCTGGAGCTGCCGGAAGCGCGTTCCGAAGCCACTGGGTGACGGAACGACATAGAGCAGCTTGATGTGCGTGTCCATGGCCTTCGCCAGATCGACCGCAGGACCGAGGATGCACTCGGAGCGGTCCGATCCGTCGAGCGGCACCAACATGCGCTCGAACTGGACGACCCTGTCGGTGTCCGCGTCGATCTCGTGTGAGGGACGCACGAGGAGCATGGGCCACGGTGCGTGCCGGACGAGGCTGTCGGCCACGCTTCCCAGCCACGCGCGGCTCAAACCGGTACGGCCGTGGGTGCTCATGAGGATCAGTCCAGGCACCTCACCACGGGCATGCAGGTCGATCGCCTCCTCCACCGTGCCGTCCAGCATGACGCCATGAACGTCGTGACCCGATGCCTCGGCGATTCTGTCCGCCAGAGATTCCAGATAAGCGATCTCTTGCGCACGATCTCTCTGATCGTATGCAGACATGCTCACGCCCTCGTACTGGAACTGGGTGTTCGCGAGCAGGTTGTCCGGGGGATGGGGCACGTGGACGTGAATGAGATCCACATCCACATCGGCGCGCTTCGACAGCGTCGCTGCGTAGGGCACACTTTCCTCGCCGAAATCGGAACCGTCTACCGGGACGAGGAGCTTCTCGATCATGACCACCCTCCCTCGCTGAACAGAGAAACCCGAGCGCACGCCTGGCTCGCTCGGGTCGGGAGGGTCGACTGGCTCGTTCGGGCCGGCGGGAGCCAACCCTGCCCGGCTACGAACCGGGCACACCTCTGAAAGTCTTACCCTCCGCGCGGGAGGCCGTTCCTACGGCACGGCCGCCACTGCGTCGATCTCGATACCGAAGCCGTAGTGCAGCGTATTGACCGGAATGACGGCCCTCGCGGGCCGATGCTCTCCGAAGAAGTCGGCGTAGACCCGGTTCACCCGACCCCAGTCGTCACCGTCCGCCAGGAAGATGTTGACCTTCAGGACGTGCTCCAGATCCGCGCCCGCGGCCCGCACGATCGCCGCGACGTTGCCCAACGCCACGAGCGCCTGCTCCTCGATCGGCCCCAAGCAACGCTCACCCGTGGCGGGATCGATCGGAAGCTGGCCGGAGACATACAGGGTCCCGTCGTGGACCACACCCTGCGAGTAATGGCCGCCTGCCGCCGGAGCCTCGTCCGTTTCGATGCGTTCGATGTTCATGGCGCCAACGTGACGGGTCATGGACCATCCGGTCAACTGGTGAAGAAAGCGGATTCTCCGACGGACCCCTTTCGTCCTCCCGTGTTTATTCTAGGATGCTACTGACCGAACGTATCCGATCTTGGGTGGATCCTCGAACTGAGAGCGTCTTGAGAGACACAGCCGGGAGCCGACCAAACGAGCGCGTGGATCATCATCTGCGTGCGCTTAGACTCGGGGAGAAGAAGCTGCCCGCGGGTTACGCGATGCTGCTGCCGCTCTTCTTCGCGGCGCTCCTACTCGCCCTCGCCTACCCGATCCAGGACCAGACGCTGCAGCGCGCCTTCGCCGGCGCGGGGAGTGTCCTGGCCGCCTGGGCCCTATGGCTCTTCTTCGCGGCCAAGAAGGCAGGGCGCTCGCTCACCCTGGCCGTGGTGCTCCGCAAGCCGCACTACGTGCAGATGTGTGCGCAGGGAGCGCTTTGGCTGTACTGGGGCTGGCACGTGCCGTTCATCTACGGATTCGCGCCACTCGTGCTCGCTCAGCTCCTGTTCGCTTACGGGATCAGCACGCTCCTCACGTGGTCGAGGCGAGACGTCTACGAGCTCGGCTTCGGTCCGGTGCCGATCACGCTGAGCATCAACTTCTTTCTGGTCTTCAAGCCCGAGTGGTTCCACTGGCAGTTTCTGATCATCGCGCTCGGATACTTCGCCAAGGACTTCATCCGGTGGACGCGCGAGGGGCGCTCCGCACACATCTTCAACCCGTCGTCCTTCCCGTTGTCCGTCTTCTCGCTGGTCCTGATCCTCACGGGTTCCACCGAACTGACCTTCGGAGTCGAGTTCGCGACGACCCTGTTCAATCCGCCGAACATCTACCTCGTCATCTTCCTCGTCTCGCTGCCGGGCCAGCTGCTCTTCGGGGTGACGACCATGACGGTCTCGGCCGTCGTCACCGCGTACCTCGCCGGACTCGCCTTCTACGGCGCCACCGGGACCTATCTGTTCTACGACGCCTACATCCCCATCGCCGTCTTCCTGGGGATGCACCTCCTCTTCACCGACCCCGCGACGTCGCCGAGGAGCGAGTCGGGCCGTATCGTCTTCGGGGTGCTCTACGGCTTGCTGATCATCGCGATGTACGGCCTGCTGCGGCTCTCCGAGACTCCGACCTTCTACGACAAGCTGCTGCCCATCCCGATCTGCAACATGCTGGTGCTGCTCATCGAGCGGGCCGTCGGCTCCAAGCCGCTTCGCGTCCTCGACCTGTCGTGGATCGGACGGGGACTCACGACTGCGCAACGCCGTGTGGCGACCGTGGGCCTGTGGGCTCTCATTTTCGCGACCATCAGCGGCTCCGGTGGCCTGGGGGACGACCATCGTGGTCAGTACCTCCCCTTCTGGCAGGAGACCTGTGCCGCGGGATCGGATCGGGCGTGTGACTATGTGGTCGCCATGCAGGAGAACTTCTGCGAGCGCGGCTCCGGCTGGGCGTGCAACGAGCTCGGCATCGAGCTCGTCCGTCGCAGCCTGAGCGATGCCGGCCAGGCCGCCGTGAAGCGCGGCTGCGACCTCGGGCATCCCGCCGGGTGTGAGAACGTCCGTCGGCTCGCAACCGGGATGACCACACTCGCCTCGCAGGGCCCGCTCCTCGAAGACCTGCCCATCGTCATCCGTGGGAGCAAGGGACCCATCCGGGAAACCGATCCGACGGTGCTTCTGTCGATGGCGTGTGAGCGGGGCTGGCCGGGCACCTGCTCCGGCACGACAGCGATGATGGAGTCGCTGCACTAGCGATGCTCTCGGATCGCCACAGAATCGCGGGCTGATCACCATGCTGCTCTACCTCGCGGTCGGGCTGATCGTCGGCGGAGCCGTCGGAATCCTGATCCGGACCCTCGAATTCGTGCGTGTCACGCTGCCCGAGAATTACGGCGTGAACCCAGGGTTCGGCTGCTACGAGAGCATGATCGCGCCGTGGTATGCCCTGGTGTGCGTCGGCGTGGGTCTGCTGACCGCCTCCTGGGTGGTCGGCGGAGTCGCGCTCCTGATCGGCCTCTTCGCGTCGGGATTCCTGGCGATGCTGCTGGGGCGTTTGTTCGGTCGCCGGTCGTAGCGCACCCGTCCAGGCCCGGCCTCCCGTTGACACCTCACCACGGTCGGCCTAGGGTTCCTCCGTTCTGCAAACCCCTTGGAAGGAAGGTAGTCGTAGGATGAAGACCGGGTTCAAGGCCCTGACGGCCGCTCTGTTCGTACTCGGCTGTGGCGATGCCAGCGGGGTCGGAGACGCCGCCAAGCAGGTGCCGCCGCCGCCGCCTTCGATCACGGCCACCGTCGTGAACGGCAACAACATCGAGATCACCTGGGCCAAGGTCGAGGGAGCCACGAAGTACAACGTCTACATGGCGTCCTCCACCGGTGTGACGAAGCTCAACTTCCGCGATCTCCCGGGTAACATGTTCCATCCGGGCGAGGTCGTGAGCTTCGACCATCCGCCGGGACTGACGCTGAACGACGAGTGGTTCTTCATCGTCACCGCGGTCAACGAAGCCGGAGAGAGCCGGGAGTCCTGCGAAGCGTCGGCCGTGATCGCGGCTTCCAAGAGCGGGACCTGCTGATCCGGGGACTCGTCTGAGAGCCGACCGAAGGGGGCCGGGGCAGCACGCCCCGGCCCCCTTTTTGACATCTCGGACACGTATATTACTGGAGGTCGCGCCCCGCTTCGCGACCCACCGACCCGCTCGGGTCCGACGTGTGCTTCACCGGGTCGGCACGTGTGGTGGAGGGTGGTCGAATGATCGTGAAGACGCGGTTTGTGTTGCCCGCGCTGTTGATCCTGGTCGGCGGGCAAGTGGCCGGCCAATCCCTGGAAGGGCGGCACATGGTCGAGCTCCGACTGGGTGCCTGGAACCAGGTGACGGATCATCGCACTTCCGTGGGCCCCGGCGGTGTCTCGACCTCTGCGGACGCTTCCGGGTTCCTGGGAGGGCTGGGGTACGGGTACGGTATCGAGGAGAACCTGGCTCTGCGGATCGACGTCGGACTCATGGCCGGCAGCTTCGACACCGACGTGGGAGCGGCAGGAGTCTCCACGGAGCTGGCCATCGTGACGCCACTCCTCGTGGGGCTTCGATACTACCTATCGGGGACCGAGCCGACCTCGAAGGCCCGACCGTTCCTGGGAGCGAGCGCGGGAGCGTTCGTCGGCACGCAATCCAGCACGCAGACCGGACTGACGGTCACGGTCGAGGAGCGGACCGAGTCGGCTGTGGGCGTCGAAGCAGGAGCCGGTGTCGATCTCCTCTTCGGCCGGCATTTCCTGCTGTCCGTGCTGCTGGCGTACGACGCGATGACCGATTTCGATCGGCGAGAACTACAGCGGACCACACGTGGCCGTCGGGTTCGCCTACGTCTTCGGAAGCTAAGTGCCGGGGGCGGGACTCGAACCCGCATGGGAGTGACTCCCGGGGGATTTTAAGTCCCCTGCGTCTACCGATTTCGCCACCCCGGCAAGTTGTTGACTGCCAACAAGGTACACGCTTCATGTGATCTGAGCTAACAACTCTCTGTCACAAGTGAGGGGTCACAAACTCCTGGGACTATGACTCCCTGAGGCCACCACCTTGGCTCAGTCCAACCTTAAGGCCGGATAGCGCCCCTCGAGGAAGGCAACGAAGTCTGAGGCCCGGCCGGGACGAGTGAGTTCCCAGAAGCCCCGGAAGGCACGGGCAGCGACAAACTCGGGAGGAGGCATGAAGCGGGTGAAGGCAGACTCGTCGACGATCCCCTCGTTTACCTGGACCCAGACGTTTTCAATACGGTGGACGGTGTACATGTAGATCGCCTGCAGTCGCTCTCTGTCCTCAGGCACGAGATCAGACAGCGGAGGATCAGTGTCCCGAATGAGAGCCCTGAGCCGCGGATAATCCTCACTCAGGGCAAGCTCGAGAACCCCCGTGGAGGCGAGATCGGATATGGCCTGATAGGTGGCGCCGCGGGCCGCGGCAGTGTTGTGGCGGATCTCCACACCAACGAAGATCAGCGATAGGATGACGCCCACCGCTGCCACCGTCTCGGGAATTGACCACGACTTCGATGTCATAGGCTCTCGACGACCTCCTGTCGGCAACTCGGAACGAAATCCCGCGCAACTGGTGGCAACCTAATCATTGGTCATACCGCACCACATCCGCGGGGCTCTCGCGTGAGAGGCTGGGACGCTGTTGCCCGGCTTCTCTCGTTCATGCCGTCTTGGGCACATCGCGGGCACATCGGCATCAAATTGGGCCGAAACCGAGCGGAATGAGACGAACTCCCAAATCTCGAAGGCTCAGTGGTCAAGAGCAGGAACCAAGCAGCCCACTCACCGTCCAAACAGCGCGGCATGGGGTATCGCTATGCCAGTCGCACCGTGGGGCCATTCTTCCCGTGTCATGTCCAAATCACCGAAGACCGGGTCGAGTGTCAGTTCGCCGGTCGCCGGGTCCACTTGGTAAAGTCGGACCATGGGGCCGGACTCACCGACTCCCGTGAGGACCAAACGATTCGTTCCCGGATCGACCTGGCTCCAATGTGGATTGAAGCCGTCACCAACGTGCAGTGTGTCCACGGGCACGGGTTGTAATGGGTCGGATACATCCACGCTGATCACCCAGTCACTCATGCCTACTGGCACGATGTAGTAGTGGCCGACCACCGTCGTCACGCCACAGGCCGCCATATCGGGCCAATTCATGAGGATTTCGAGCTCGAGAGCGTCGGACTCAACCCCCGACACCGCATAGAATCCGCAGGTGAGCGTGTTCAGTAACGCCAGATCGTCGGTGATCCGGCGGATCTCGAACGTTCGGTCATGGCCGGGCACACGGTCCACGGTGCAGTCGTCTTCGGCAACCAGCTCATCGAAATAGCACGGGGGATCGTTGCGCGGATCCATGAATGGTACTGGAACCGTTGCAAGAAGCGTGAGATCGGACAGTCTCCAGAGTTGAACCACGTTGTCCGAGCGCTCCAGCTTCATCGAGAAGCTCGAGCTCAAGACTCGGTCAACATCGGGGAACAGTTCAATCGCGTACGGTCGGATGGTCGGATAACCATCGGCTACCGCGGAACCGGCCTGAACGAATTCACCATCTGCGTTGAACTCCACCAACCCGCCGACCGCCCCCGGATGATCCCGCCCTCCCTCTTGAGCCGTGGTCAACACGTGCCCGTTCGGCATCCGAAGGAAGGTGTGGAGAAAGTTGTAGTCCGGCGGGAGTTCAATCTCGCCAGCCACCGACGGTCTGCCGGGCGAGGTGAGATCAAAGAGAAACGTCCTGTCCGCCCGGAAGCCATTGGCAAACAGCAGCCCGTCTCGAGGCGCAACGGGCTCCGCGTGGTGAGGCCCGTTGCCGGTGGAGCCTACCGGCGCAGTACTGAGGACATCGCCAAACGTCGAGCTACTCGGATCGACGTCGACTACGATCAGAAAGTCCTGATCGCCCTCGGCGCGATCCGCATCACCAGCCCACACGTACAGGTAGGGGCTCGGCATCGATGTGCTCTCCGGCCCACTCCTCTCAGAGAACTCGCTTCCGCCCGAGCAACCGGCGAGAAGGACTGTCGTGGCAAGCAGGAAATTCCGGCAACTGACGAGTGACAACCGCATTACCAACTCCTTCGCTCCGCGAGCTACCCAACGACTTCGCGATTGTGCTGCGCGGCCAACATGCACATCGCGTGCGAAGTGCGCACCTACCGCGTCTTCCACGACAGTAGCCGTCGCTTGTTGATCGTGTCACTTCAAGGTTGTCATGCTTACCTTCGGATCTTCAGACTCACCAGTCGGGCCATCACCGGAAGTCAAGCATGACAGAGGCGCGAGGACGATACACTCTGGTGCGCGCGGTCGCAGAGTTCGCCGTCATTGTCACGGGCGTGCTCATGGCACTCGTTGTCGACGAGTGGCGAGGCAATCTCCGCGACAGAGCTGCCGAGACGCGGTACGTCGAACGTCTCATCGCCGATCTTCGGTTTGACTCGCTCGAGCTCTCGGGTGCGCCCGAGGCAGTCTCCGAAAAGCAGGTCCGCCTGCAGCGGCTACTCGCGCTGTCCGCCCCAGACCTCAGTAGGGACAGCCGACTGCTGGCTGGCGCTGCGAATGACCTTGGTCGTGCCTGGACATGGGGCTTCGATTACCCATCCGCGCGACGATTGACCTTCAACGAAATACTGAGCGTCGGACGCCTGGACCTCATCTCGGACCTCGAAGTGCGGGAGGCGATTTCCCGGTATTACTGGCTCCACGAGGACACCGAGGATCGCATCGAGTCCCGGCGGACGAGCTTGCCCGGCCTGAGCTACGAACTCGTTCGGGAAGAGACGACCACCGACGTGCCGGAAGGATCGGCCGTCTACACGGTGGATCCGGACGCCTTGGCGGCCACCCTCGCGTCGGGCGAGCTGCACCGTGCGGCAACAGCGGAGATGGCCTTCAGCCGCTATCTGCTCGCGAACTCCGAGCGACTCACGACAGAAGCGGGAGCGCTGATAAGACGCCTCACGGCTTACCTCGACGAACGGGCAGAGTAGCCGCTCAAGGGTACGGCGTGCGGACTGTGCACCGGCGGCCGACCACACGTCAGGAGCTCAGGGCAGGATCTCTCGAGTAGCCTCACCCACGGCCTACAGATCACTCGGTCACAGGCGGATTCCCACAGACTGCTGCGCGGCCCGTGTGGTGGGTGCCAATCGCGCCATGCAAGTCGACGCGTAGGCTCTGTCGCCCCGGGGGCCCATCGACCCACACGAAAGCGCCCCCCAGCCTCGTCAACCGCATGCTCGGCAGCATCGAGCGCATCGGGAACAAGCTGCCCGATCCGGCCATGCTCTTCCTCATCGGGCTCTTCGTGGTGTGGGCGCTGTCGGCTCTCCTGGCGCCCGTGCAGTTCACCGATATTGATCCCCGATCCGGGGAGCCGATCCGGGTGGTCAACCTGCTCAACGGGTCGGCCCTGGCGTACTTCCTGTCGAACATGGTGAGCATCTTCACCGGCTTCGCGCCTCTGGGCGTGGTACTTGTGGCGATGCTGGGCGTGGGTGTCGCGGACGAGGCGGGGTACTTCAACACCAGCATCAAGCTGCTGTTGAGCGTGACATCGAAGCGCCTCCTGGCCCCGGCCATCATTTTCGTGGGTCTGATCAGCCACAGCGCAGTCGACGCCGGCTACGTCCTCGTGATTCCGCTGGGCGGGATCATCTTCTACGCCGCCGGTCGGCACCCCCTGGCGGGGATCGCGGCGGCCTTCGCCGGCGTGTCGGGCGGGTTCAGCGCGAACCCGGTGCCGTCGGCTCTCGATCCCCTGCTCCAGGGGTTCACCCAGCCCGCGGCGCAGATCGTCAGCCCCGACATGCTGGTCAACCCGCTGAACAACTACTTCTTCACGGCCATCTCCAGCGTCCTCATCATCGCCATCGGCTGGTTCATCACCGACGTCGTGATCGAGCCCCGGTTGAACGCCTCCACGCCAATCGACGACGGCACCGAAGAGGCGCCCGACATGGCGACCTTCGAGCCCGCCGAGCGGAAGGCGTTCTGGTGGGCCACGGCGACCCTCGTGATGGGGCTCGTCATCCTGACCCTGATACTGATCCCGGCGGACTCCCCCTTCCGTGACCCGAACACCGGTTCACTGAACTCGTTTTCCGCACCGATCATGCAGTCCATCGTCCCGCTGATCTTCCTGCTGTTCCTGATCCCGGGCGTGGTCTACGGCTACGTGTCGGGTGGGTTCAAGTCCTCGAAGGACATGGTGGACGCCATGACGAAGGCCATGGAGGGAATGGCCTACTACATCGTCATGGCGTTCTTCTGCGCGTTGTTCGTCTACGCCTTCGGCGCGTCGAACATCGGCGCGCTGATGGCGGTGAAGGGTGCGGCCTTCCTGCAGGCCCTCGACCTCCCGGGCGGCGTGACCATCGTGGGGATCGTGTTCCTCACCGCCTTCGTGAACCTCTTCGTGGGCTCGGCCAGCGCGAAATGGGCGCTGCTGGCCCCGATCTTCGTCCCGGTCCTCATGCAGGTGGGGATCTCGCCGGACCTGACCCAGGCCGCCTACCGGGTCGGGGACTCGTCGTCGAACATCATCACGCCGCTCATGCCCTACTTCCCGCTGGTGGTGGTCTACTGCCAGCGTTACGTGAAGAGCACCGGCATCGGCACCCTCACCTCCATGATGCTCCCCTATTCCGTGGTCTTCCTGGTGGCGTGGTCGGCCTTCCTGCTGTTCTACTGGATGCTGGGGCTCCCGCTGGGGCTCGGGGCGTCCTACGTGTTTCCTGTGCCGTAGCAGGAGGGAGCGTTCCCCTCTCTGCTGCGCGGCCAACCTGGGAGGACTATGA
>JBDHII010000056.1:0-16868 GCA_039587515.1 Gemmatimonadota bacterium | reverse complement strand
ATGCCACGCCCGATCGTCCCGAGCCTGCTCGCCCTCGCGCTCGCCACCCCGCTCGCGGCCCAGGATACCGTTCGGTTCACGCCCACGGTGGGCTATCCGACCTTCGACGTCCGTGAGCCGGTGCTCACGCTCAAACCGGGCACCGTACTCGTCTCGGAGACGAACAAGGGACCCTACTACGAGCCGGGTGGCGGTGCCTTCCCGGGTGAGGTGGGACCCTTCTACATCGAGGGCGCCACGACGGGAGACATGCTCAAGGTCGAGGTGATCCGCGTTCAGCCGAACCACACCCTGGCGGGGACTCAGATCTATTCCGACTTCGGGGGATTGGCGACGGACAGTCGCCTGCGCCTGCTCAACGACCCCATCGAGTCCCGGCGGTACGAGTGGCGGCTCGATCCGGAGGCGATGACCGGTACGGTCGACCTGCCCGACAGCGAGATGGGAGAGATCACCATCGAGCTGGAGCCCATGTTGGGACGGCTGGCGGTCGCGCCGGCGGGTGGTGAGGCATTTGCCGGGCTGTGGCCGGGCGACTTCGGCGGCAACATGGACGCTCCCGAGGTTCGTGAGGGGACCACGGTGTATCTGCCGATCTTCCACGACGGCGCCTATTTCTATTTTGGGGACGGCCACGCGCGGCAGGGCCAGGGTGAGGTCAACGGGACCGGGCTGGAGACGTCGATGGACGTCACCTTGAAGATCGACGTCGTGAAGGGACAGACGATCGACTGGCCCCGTTTCGAGGACGAGGAGTTCATCATGGTGGCGGGAAGCGCCCGCCCCCTGATCGACGCGTTCCGTCTCGCTCACGTCGAGCTGATCGAGTGGCTCGAGGACGAATACGGCTTCGGCCGCCACGACGCGTACATGCTGGTCGGGCAGCTCGGACAGAGCTCGGTGGCGAACATCGTCGATCCGATCTACACGGTCGTGGCGAAGTTCCCCAAGCGATACCTACCACAGTAGAACGGAAATGACATGTCGATGAGACGTTTCGGAATCTTGGGAATCGGGCTCTTCGGGCTCGCGGGCTGCGGTGCCTCGGAGACCGCGGAGGACGCACCTTCGAACGAGTCGGGCGAGTACGTGCTCGTCTGGGCGATGGATGCGGACGGGCAGGACAACGACTTCCTCGCGGTATTGGACGCGGCGGAGGATTCGCCGACCTACGGGGAGCTCGTCTCCACAGTCCAGGTCGACGGGATCGTGCGGGCGCACCACACCGAGCACGTCATGCCCGAAGGGGACCGACTGTTCGTGAACGGATTCCGTGCGGGTCGAACCTTCGTCATCAACGTCGCCGATCCCCGGGCGCCCTTCGTCGAGGCGGAAGTCGGGGACGCGGGTCCATACACCTACCCGCACAGTTTCGAGCGCACGCCCGAGGGCAATGTTCTGGCGACGTTCCAGAATCGGGGAGACCCCGACTCGGGGGCGGGAGGGCTGGTGGAGCTCGATCCCTTGGGCCGGTACCTCCGTGGGACGGACGCGGTCGACGCGGTCGACCCCGAGCTGAGACCCTACAGCCTGGCCCCAGTGCCGTCGAAGGATCTGGTGGTCACGACGACAGCGGACATGTGGGGCGAGCTGGAGGGTCGGTCGATCCAGCTCTGGCGGCTCTCGGACCTGTCGCTCGTGCAGACGCTCCTGCTGCCCCCCGGCCCTCGGGGTGACGAGCACCTCGACGTGGCCGAAGCACGGCTGCTCGAGGACGGGGAAACGGTGATCGTGACCACCTTCCGGTGCGGGATGTACACCGTGAGGGGCTTGGACGGAGACGCTCCGCAGATCGACTTCGTGTACTCCTTTCCCTTCGAGTCGTTCGAGGTCGGGGACGACTGCAGCCTTCCGTTCCTGATGGGGCATTTCTGGGTCCAAACGGTGGCTCGCACCCGATCCCTGGTGGTCCTGGATCTGTCCGATCCCCTCCAGCCCCGTCAGGTGAGCGAGCTCGTCCTGGGTGAGGGCTACGTGCCCCACTGGATCTCGGGCGAGGTCGACGGTGATCGCCTCGTTCTGACGGGCGGAGGAGAGGCGCTGCAGGGTCGGGTGGTGCTCCTGCATCTGGATCGGGAGACGGGTGGGCTCGAGCTGGTCGATGGGTTCCGGGCTGCTGGCGCCGCGCTACCGGGGGCCGACATGCGCCGTGATAGCTGGCCGCACGGGGAGACCGGCCCCGCGATGCCGCACGGGGCGGTTTTCTACCGGAAGTGAGCCGGGTCCTCAGCCGTGCGCCCACGCTTGACGAGGCGGTGTCCGAGACCTTAGCTATGGCCGCATGAGCATGACGACCTTCCACAGCCGATTTATGCACTCGCCGGACCGTGTGTCGGGCGAGCGGACGGAGGTGTGCGCCTAGCGCGTATCACGGCTCACTTCGTTTTCCGCGTCCCGGCACCTCGCCGGGGCGCTTTTTTGTTGCCATCCGAGGAAGAGATGAACACTCGAGCGAATGGATCGATTTCGTCGCGCATCGCGATCCAGGGTGCGCCCGGATCCTTCAGCCATGCCGCTGCCCAGCAGCTGTTCGGAGAAGACGTGGAACTGCTGCCCTGCCGGACCTTTCAGGAGGCCTTCGAGGCTGTGCGGCGGGGCAGGGCACGGCGTGCCGTGATGCCGGTGGAGAACTCTCTCGCGGGGCCGGTCGTACAGAGCCTCGATCTTCTCTGGGAGACCGAGCTACAGGTTTCGGCGGAAACGCACGTCCGTGTCGAGCTCTGCCTCGCGACGAGGCCCGGCACGGACCCGGAGTCCGTCCGGCGGGTCGCGTCGCACCCGGTGGCGCTGCAGCAGTGCAGGGGCTTCTTCGAGCGGTATCCGGAACTCGAGGAGGTTACCGTCGACGACACGGCCGGAAGCATTCGGGCACTGATGCAGGGGTCGGCCGACTACGATGCTGCGATCTGCTCGCCTCTGGCCGTCCGGCTGTATCACGGCCAGACGCTCGAGCACGGTATCGAGGACAACGCTCAAAACTGGACGCGCTTCTTCGAGCTGGGTGCGGGGCGCACGACCGAGCGCTCGCATGGCCCATCGGCGGTTGCCACGGTCGTGGTCGACAACAGTCCGGGCGGGCTTCACCGAGCCCTCGAGGTGCTCGCCGGGGAGGGCATGGATCTCACCCAGCTCGTGGCCCGGCCGATTCCGGGTGAGCCGTGGCACTACCGCTTTCACCTGGAGCTGACCGGGCCCGACGAGGCGAGCACCGCAGCGGCGCTCGGGCGCCTTGCCGGCGTCTCCTCCGAGATACGCGTGTACGGGTTCTTCGAGCGACCGGTTCGGGCCAGGGGTCCCTGACTGACTGCTCGTATCACGGCGCGGTTGATTCCTTCATGCCGTCGACCGCGTATCTTTTGGCATGACCTTGCCGCTCCTGTACCGGATTGGAATCGCGATCGGGCTCGGTCTTCTGGTCGGCCTGCAGCGGCAGCGGGCGACGAGCCGGGTGGCCGGGATCCGCACCTTTCCGCTCGTCTGTCTGCTGGGGGTGGTGTCCGCCACCCTTGCGGGGAGCTTTGGAGGCTGGGTCGTCGCAGCCGGCGTTCTGGGACTCGCCGCTCTGACCGTGATGGCCAACGTGATCCGGCTCAGCGAGCACCACGACGTCGACTCCGGGATCACGACGGAGGTGGCGGTCCTCGTCATGTTCCTGATCGGTGCCGTCCTGGCCACCGACTACATCATCGAGGCGGTCGTGGCCGGCGCCGCCGTCACCCTGCTCCTTCACTGGAAGGCACCCCTGCATGCCTTCGCGGAACGGATGGGATCGGACGACTTCAGCGCGCTGATGCAGCTCTCGGTGATCGCGCTGATCATCCTGCCGATCCTTCCCAACCGGGAGTTCGGACCCTACCGGGTGCTCAACCCGTTCGAGATCTGGCTGATGGTGGTCCTGATCGTGGGGATCAGCATGGCGGGATACGTCGCCTTCAAGCTCTTCGGTCAGAAGCGGGGCGCCCTCGCGGCCGGGGCGCTCGGCGGACTCATCTCGAGCACCGCCACCGCCGTGAGCTACGCCCAGAGAACGGCGAAGAACCCGGATCGCAGCGGGGCCGCGGCGTTCGTGATCACGCTCGCCTCGACGGTGGTCTTCCTCCGCGTGCTCGTGGAGGTGGCGATCGTCGCGCCGGAGCTGCTCGGCGCTACGGCGCTTCCGCTGGTGGCGATGATGCTGATCATGCTCGTGATCTCGGGTGCCCTGTACGGCTCGGCGGTTCGGACCGATCCTGCGGAGCTCAGGGACGAGGAGCCGCCTTCCGGCCTCCGGTCCGCCATCGTGTTCGGACTCCTGTACGCGGCCATCCTCTTCGCGGTCGCCTGGGCCGAGGATCGGTCCGGATGGGCCGGGCTCTACGCGGTAGCAGCGGTCTCGGGACTCACGGACGTGGATGCGATCACGCTGTCCACCGCACAGCTGATGAAGGGAGACGGGCTGGATCCGAGTATCGGATGGCGCGTGATTCTGATCGGCTCCCTCGCGAACCTGCTCTTCAAAGGCGGGGTGGTGGCCGTACTCGGGCACCGGATGCTGCGGGCCCGGATCACGGTCGCCTTCGCGGCGGCGGTGGTCGGAGGCGGCGCGATCCTCTTCTTCTGGCCCGGCTGAGGGTGCCTCAGCCCTTCACCACACCCAGCGGGACGAGTCGGGCGACGATCTCGGCGAGCCCGGCCCGCTCGACGACCTGAACGACCCGGTCCACGTCCTTGTATGCATAGGGCGCTTCCTCCGCCAGCTCCTTCAGGGAGGGACAGCGCACGACGATTCCGCGGTCCGAGAGCTCCTGTCGGACCTCGCGGCCGTGTTTGGTCCGCCTCGCCTGCCCCCGACTCATGCGCCTGCCGGCGCCGTGGCAGGCGCTCCCGAACGAGCGATCGAGCGCCTCGTCGGTTCCGACCAGCACGTAGGACGCCGTCCCCATGGACCCCGGGATGAAGACCGGTTGCCCCACGGATCGATAGGCGAGGGGGGTCTCCGGGTTCGAGGGACCGAACGCACGGGTCGCTCCTTTGCGGTGCACGCAGAGCGTCTCGCCGTCGTACTCCTCGAGCTTGGCGATATTGTGACACACGTCGTACACGAGCCGGAGCTCGACATCGTTTCCGAGCAGGCGCGCGAAGACCTGCCGGGCGACATGCGTGATCAGCTGCCGGTTGCACCAGGCGAAGTTGGCCGCACAGCACATCGCGGCCCAATACTCCTGGCCCTCTACGGAGTCGAAGGGCGCACAGGCGAGCTGACGGTCCGGAAGCTGGATCCCGTAGCCCGGCATGACCCGGTCCATGAGCGCCACATAGTCGGTGCAGACCTGATGTCCGAACCCGCGCGACCCGGTGTGGATCAGTACGGTGACGCTGCCCTCGGTCAGGCCCATGACCTCGGCCGCCTCCGGGTGGAGCACGCGCTCGACCCGTTGTACCTCGACGAAGTGGTTGCCCGAGCCCATGGTCCCGAGCTGGTTGCGGCCCCGGTCCCTGGCCCGTTTGGAGACGGCCGCCGGATCGGCGCCCTCGAGCCGCCCCGTCGCCTCGGTATGCTCGAGGTCCTCGGGTAGGGCCCACCCACGCTCGACGAGATAGCGGCAGCCCTCGGCGAGGACGCGGTCCAATTCGTCGTCGTTCATGTGGAAGCGGCTCTCCCGACCGGCACCGGCGGGGATGCTCCGACTCAGCTCGTGAACGAGCGTCTCGATGTTCGCGTCGAGGTCCCGCGCGAGGAGGGGTGTGGAGAGCAGGCGGACACCACAGTTGATGTCGTAGCCCACTCCCCCGGGCGAGATGACGCCATCGCTCGTTCGAAAGGCCGCCACCCCGCCTACGGGAAAACCGTACCCCTCGTGCGCGTCGGGCATCGCGAAGGCTGCCCGGTGAATGCCCGGCAGTGTGGCCACGTTGCCGATCTGCTCTACGGTTCGGTCGCCGCGGATCTGAGCCCACAGGGTCTCGTCGGCGAAGATACGAGCCGGCACGCGAAGGTCCTCCCGGGCCGACACGGGAATCTCCAGCTCGGTATCCGACACGCGCTTTGCGGTATCGGCGATTCCGGACCGCGGCGTGGTCATACGTCGAGCGTCACCTCCGCCTCCCATCCCCGGTCCGTCCGCCGGAGAGAGAGCCCGTGGAAGGTCGCGGCCTTGACGCCGACCGCCGGGCGGTCCAGTCGGATGCCCTCGGCCCGCGCCACCAGGCGTGTCTCGGTCGCTTCGATATCGACCTTGGCGACGAGCCAGGATTCGGCCTCACCGAAGAAGACGAGCTCGTTCAGCCACGCGACCAGAAGAGACTCCCGGTCCTTGGCCGTCAAGGAGATCTCTCGTGGTTCCCCGTGTGTCACGCGAGGGGTGGACCGGGTCAGCCACTCGGAGAGGCCCACAGCGGCTTCGGAGAGCAGGCCGGGGAACGAGCCGGCCCAGAGCTTCAGCGTGACTTCGGAGGTGTGATCGAGGAAGTCGTGTCCGGCAGACTCCGTGGTCCCAGCTCCCGGCCACGCCATGTCGATCTCACAGGCCGAAGGGATACGTCTCCGGCATGCCCGCCAGCTCGTGAACCTGGAGCGGGCGTACGGCATGCGTCTCGTCGAACCAAATATACTCGTCGAACTGCGCCGGGAGCGCTGCCTGGAAGTAGTGGCTTACGAGCTCCGACTCGGGCCGGTAGATCACGCCGATCGCCCGTTCGAGATGCGGCTCGAGGAGGCCCTCTCGGATCTGAGCCTTCGGAGGGGCCCTGAGCGGGAGCAGGAAGCCCGGAATGCCCGTCCTGTGACACAGATGCTCGTAGCTGTCCCGTCGGGCGGGCCGCACGTACGGGAACTGGACCGGCTCACCCCAGTTGGTTGCGGCTGCGACCGTCCCGTGGTCTGTCCCGAAGCCGATCGAGTACGACTGCTCGCCGTAGGTCTCCTTCACGAGCTGTCCGACGTTGATCTCTCCACGAACCCCCATCTCGGTTGCCGCTGCGTTGCCCACATGTGAGTTGTGGGCCCACACGACCGCCCTCGACCCCTCGCCCCGGTGGTCGAGGACCGCACGCAGCACCTCGAACATGTGCGTATCCCGCAGATTCCAGGAATCTCGGGAGCCGTAGTACATGACGCGATAGTAGCGCTCGGCGTCCCGGACCACGCGAGCGTTCTGCTCCGCGTCGAAGAAGGCGTCCCCGTCGAAATGGATGTACTCGAGACGCTGTGCGAGCAGCTCGGAGAGCACCTGCACCACGTCGTCCTCACAGGTCGCGAGCCGCCCTCCCGCGGCCGCACGGCCGTAGACCGCCGGATCGGTTTCCCAGGGAGTGAGGCACCCGTAGCGGACGCGCGCTGCGGCTGCCGCTTCCGGATCCACGCCCTCCAGGTACTCGAGCACCACGCCCAACGAGTTGTTGAGGCTGTAAAGGTCCAGGCCGTACATCCCGACCTTCGGCTCGTCCGGAGCCGTTTCCTCGTTGTGCGAGGCCAGCCACTCGATAAATGCTCTGATTTCCTCGTTGCGCCACATCCAGGTCGGGAATCTGGAGAACGCCGGTGTGCGCAGGGCCGTGGCACGCTCTCCTCGCACGTATCGATCGAAGGTCGTCGTGTCAGGCCAGTCACCCTCGATCGCGACGACGTCGAACCCCTTCTTCCGAATGAGCTCCTCGGTGATCCACGACCGCATCCGGTAGAACTCGGAAGTCCCGTGCGTGCCCTCGCCGATCAGCACCACTCGCGCATCGCCGATGCGCTCGAGAAGTGCCCCCAGGTCCTCGCCCACGTCGTCCATCAGGGGCTCGGCCCCCTCCCGAACGAGCTCGCTCATGCAGCGTTCCTTCGGCTCTACGAGCCGCAGGGGACGGGTCGGTCGGTGTGGCGTCACGTTGCCTCCGTCCGCCGCCCACCCGGCGCTACCGATGAGGGGCACGAATTGTACTTGGCCCAGAGTCTCCATTCTGTAGGCTTGCTCGTCCGTTCTTCGGACTCGGACCAGCTCCTGCGTCCGGGGGTCCTCCCCCACCGGGATCACCAGCCGACCGCCCATGCTCAGCTGCTGCCGCAGTGCCTCCGGCACCTCCGGGCCACCCGCCGCGACGATGATCGCGTCGAAGGGGGCCTCCTCCGGCCAACCCATGGTCCCGTCACCGCAGAATACGCGGACGTTCTCGTATCCGAGGTGCGAGAGGCGCTCGGCCGCGGACCGAGCCAAAGGCTCGTGACGCTCGATCGAGTAGACTCGGTCGACGATCTCGGCGAGCACGGCAGCGGCATATCCGGAACCGGTTCCGATCTCCAGCACGCGATCCGAGGGCTGAAGCTCTCCGGCCTCGGCCATGAGCGCCACGATGTAGGGCTGGGAGATCGTCTGCCCCTCCTCGATCGGGAGGGGGGTATCTTCGTACGCAAACTCCGCCAAGTCGGCGCGGATGAACTCTTCGCGGGGTACCGCGCGCATCGCGGCAAGGACGCGGGGGTCCCTCACGCCGCGGCGTGAGATCTGCGTGGCGACCATGCGAGCTCGTAACACGTCGTAGGGCATCGAGCCTCTGCCAGTCTATAGGTCCTGCTATTCCAACACGGACTTCGAGTCCGTCTTCTCCTGTCCTGCGCTAGACCGGGGCCTGTGCACGTATGAGACGGCTGATCGTCGCCGCCTCGTCGCTCAACAACTCGAGGACGTCGTCGAGGGACAGCAGGCCGATCAGCTTGTCGCGCTCGTCGACGACCACCACGCGACGGATGTTCATGGCCGCCATGTTCGTGAGGCCCGCCTCGATCGGCGTGTGCTCCGAGATCGTGGTGACCGGCGTGGACATGAGGTCTACGACCAGGGCTCGCCTGGGGTCGAGGTCCTCCGCTACGCACCGCGTGGTGATATCACGGTCGGTCAGCAGGCCGATCGGCTTCTGTTCATCGTCGAGCACGACGAGCGTGCCCACTCCGTGTCGCTTCATCCGAATCGCGGCGTCGAGGGCGGTCTCTTCGGGCGCTGCGGTATGGACGAGTCGAGTGCAAATCTTTCCGACAGACATCTCGTCCTCCGGGCTGCAGGTGGTCCGCTGCGATATGTGCTACACCGAAGGTCCCGGCCTCATGATATGCACCCATTTCGAGTTTCAGAGGCAGGGCGTCGGTGGGGTCGCCATCGCTCCGGCGGGGTATAAGAAACGGGCGGCACCACGACGAGAGAGGGGGCGTTTGCCGGATGGCGGCCTTCGGTCGCAGCGTGACGATTTTGAGGGTGTCGGGGATCCCTGTCCGGGTTCATGCGAGCTGGCTCGTGATCTTCGTCCTGCTCACGTGGTCGCTGGCGACGGGTTGGTTCCCGGCCCGGCGCGCGGGTCTTGCCGTCGAGACCTACTGGGCGATGGGAGTCCTCGGGTCACTGGGGTTGTTCGTCTCGATCCTTCTGCACGAGTTGTCCCACTCCTTCGTCGCACGCCATCGCGGGTTGCCGATCAAGGACATTACCCTGTTCATCTTCGGCGGGGTCGCCCAAATGACCGAAGAGCCCGAAGACCCGAACACCGAGTTCTGGATGGCGGTCGCGGGCCCGGTCGCGAGCGTGGTGATCGCCTTGGGCTTCTGGTCGATCGTCGCCCTGTCGCGGACGCTCACCTGGCCAGCGCCGGTCGCGGACGTCGCGGAGTACCTCGCCGTCCTCAACATACTTCTCGTCCTGTTCAACATGGTGCCGGCCATGCCGCTCGACGGTGGTCGGGTGCTGCGAGCCCTGCTGTGGAAGTGGAGGGGCGATCCACGAATGGCGACGCGGGTGACGTCCGAGCTCGGAGCCCTCTTCGGTGCCTTCCTGATCGCGCTCGGGGTCGTCTCGATCGTCACCGGGAATGTCATCGGCGGAATCTGGTTCGGCGTGATCGGGCTGTTCCTTCGCGGAGCTGCGCAGATGGGATTCCAGCAGATGATGGTGAAGGAGCTTCTCGAGGGAGAGACCGTGCGCGGATTCACGAACACCGAAGTCGTCACGGTCGCACCGGGCCTTACGCTGCACGACCTCGTCGAGCACTTCGTCTACCGCTACCACCACAAGGCCTATCCTGTCGTTCTCGGCGGCGCCTTGCTCGGGATCGTGGGGCTCGACGAGATCAAGGGGGTGCCACGCGAGCGATGGAGTCAGGTCTACGTGGCGGACGTGCTGGTCCCACCGACGGAAGCCAATACCATCCACCCCGACGAGGAGGCGATCGCAGGGCTGAAGCGGATCACGGAGACGGGTCAGCCGAGGCTGCTGGTCGTCGAGTACGGTCGGCTGGTGGGGCTCCTCTCGCTCCGGGACCTCATGGACCTCTTCCAGCTCAAGGCGGAGCTAAGCGCTCGCTAAAGGTCGGGCTCCATCACCGGGCGGACCCGCTTCCCGCTCGGCTCGAGCACGACTCCGGGCGTGGCGTCCGTGGGTTTCTCCTCCTCCACGACGAGCTCGCCGTTTACGAGCACCCACGTCATCCCCTCCTGGTAGACGTAGGGATCGAGATAGGTCGCGCCGGAGCGCACCCGATCGGGGTCGAAAACGACCACGTCCGCTTTCATCCCCGGGGCGATGCGCCCCCGATCCGACAGTCCGAGGATCTGGGCCGAGAGCCCGGTCATGGAACGGATGGCGTGCGGTAGCGTGATCGTGCCGCGCTCGAATACGAACTCCCGGAGCAGTCTTCCGGAGGTGCCGTACTCTCCTGGGTGCGTGGACTTCGAGGAGTGGTCGCCGGTGTCGACCCCGCGATCCAGACTTACGGCCGTGTAGTCCTGGACCATCCACTCCTCGATGTCCACCATCCCGACGGCCTTCGCCATCCACAGGACGCCGCCGAGCTGGTCGAGCCCGTTCTCTTGCAGCCATATCGCCGCTTCCAGGTGGTCCATCCCGAGCTCGGATTCGACGTCCGCGAGGGTCTTGCCGATGTAGGCGGGGTCGGCGAAGTCCACGATCAGGAGGTTCTCCGCACCCCCCTGGCGGATGATCTCGTACTCCACGTCGCGCCGGATCATCTCCCGGGTCACCGGGTCCGCCAGCCGCTCACGCAGGTTGCCCATCATCCCCGTGTAGTCCACCGGCGGGAAGTCGTCCGACGCGCTCTGTCCGGGCACTTCCCCGTTCGCGAGGGCCCAGCGGGGGATGAGCGTGACGTACGCCGAGTAGCCCTCGTACGAGTGCATGTTGATGTAGGCCGGGTAGCCGTCGGCCCAGGAGCGGTCGAAAAGCTGCGTGGTCGCCTTGCTCACGCCCCACTCTCGCGGGCCCTTGGGGTGGATGTGGTCCAGCATGACCGGGATCCCGGCCACACGCCCGATCGTCAAGACTTCCACGACCGCGTCCAGCCAGCTCACGTGCCGCTGGACCGGGTGGTCCATGTGACTGGGTACCTGCCATTTCGGATAACGCCCCTGACTGCGCATGTGGGCCTGGAAATGACCCCCGTACTCACCGACGACCTTGGCCAGCTCCTGGAGCTCCTCCTCGGAGCTGTAGCGCATGGGCGTGTACTCCAGCCCCGTGGTCAGCCCGAAGGCCCCGTCCTCCATACCCTGGCGGACCAGCGCCCTCATCTGCTCGATCTCCTCGGCGGTCGCGAACCGCATCACCTCGTCGGGCTCCGTGCCCATCACGCGGCTGCGCACGACGCCGTGCCCCACCATCGGCACGAGGTTGAGCTGGTGGCCCAGCTTCTCGAGTGAGTCCCGCTGGGCCGAAAGCGGCCAGATGCCCCGGTCGAGCCCGTCCGCGTTGATCACCGCGGTCGTGAAGCCCTGCGTCACGTAGTTCGGCACGGTCGTGTGCCCCCGGAGGATGTCGGAGTCCACGTGCTCGTGGAGCCCGATGAAGCCGGGGGTGACGTACTGACCGGTCGCGTCGATCTCGCGGAGCCCCCGGGCGCTCGCCAGGTCCCCGACGGCCACGATCTCGTCCCCGACGATCCCCACGTCCGCGTAGAAGAACGGGTTGCCACTCCCGTCGAGCAGACGACCATTCCGGATCAGGACGTCGAAGGTCTGCTGACCGGCGAGGGCGAAGGGGATCGCGGCGAGAAGGACGAGGGCACTGAGGACGGTGCGACGCATGGAGGCCTCCCGGAGCTGAGTGACGTGCCCGGGAAACTTCGGTGGGGAGTGTGAGGTGCGCCAGCAGGTGCTCTCGCTCGACGGGATTGCGCGTTCGAGGGCTTCGTCGAGTCGTTCGACGAGAGGCCTGATCACGGCGTCGCAGACCCGGCCACCCAGGCGTCGAACGCAACTCGAGCGACCCTTCCCGGACCACTTACCTGACCTCGCAAAACCGGTAGCTTTCTTGGCTGGGATACACGAGTTACGGAGGCCTCGAGGATCGTGGAAGGAACGGGAACGGCTCAGCAAAACACGACTGCCGCACGCACGCGCGACGGCACCCGGCAGGGGTTCATCATTCCGATCGGGGGTGCGGAAGAACGGATCGGCGACTCCAAGATCCTCTCGCGCTTCGCCGGTCTGTGCGGCGGCGAGTCCGCCCGGATCGTCATCATCCCGACGGCGTCCGAGCTCGACGAGACGGGCACGGCGTACGAGGAGATCTTCACGCGCATCGGCGTGTCCGAGGCGCGTGCACTGCCCTTCAAGGTCCGCGAGGACTGCGAGCGCGAAGACTGGATCCGCGCGATCCAGGAGGCCGACGGCATCTTCATGACGGGTGGAAACCAGCTGCGCCTCTCGACCATCATCGGCGGGACTCCCGTCGCGTTCGCGATTCGCGAGGCGAGCGCCCGGGGAGCTCACGTCGCCGGCACTTCCGCCGGAGCGGGCTTCATGTCCGAGCACATGATCGCGTTCGGCGGGGAAGGCCTGCTTCCGAAGGGCGGTCTGGTGACGATGGCGCCCGGGTTGGGTCTGACGAACCGGGTCGTCGTCGACCATCACTTCGTCAAACGCGCTCGACTCGGACGGCTCATGACCGCGCTCGGATTCAACCCGTTCGCGGTCGGTCTCGGGCTGGGTGAGGACACGGCGGCCTTCGTGGGTCCCGACGACGTGCTGGAAGTCGTCGGGAGCGGGACCGTCACCGTCGTCGATCCCGCGGATATCGAGTACTCGAACCTCTATTCGCGAGGCGAAGGCGAGCCGATCTGTCTCGTCGGCGCCCGCATTCACTTCCTGATCGACGGCTGGTCGTACGATCTGAACACGCGCGAAGCGTCTCACACGAACATTCTGCCTTCCTGATGAACGTCGTCGAACGGGCCGTCTACGTCGGTCCCAGCCTCTACGCCTCCTTCCCGGTCATCCGGTTTCGCATCGATCTCGGCCCGCTCGAGGCGTGGCCGTCCGTACGCCTCGGAGATGCCTTTACGAACGGGCTTCTCGAAGCGCTGCCGGGTCTTCACCAGCACGGCTGCTCGTACGGCGAGCCGGGCGGCTTCGTGCGCCGGCTCACCGAGGAGGAAGGCACCTGGCTCGGGCACATTCTCGAGCACGTCGCCATCGAGTTGCAGCACGTCGCCGGTGAAGACATCACCTTCGGCAAGACCCGCGGGACCGGTACCCCGGGCGAGTACGACGTGGTCTTCGCCTACAGCGACAGCAAGGTGGGCCTGGCCGCCGGCCGACTCGCCCGTGAGCTCTTGCTGTCGCTGCTGCCGGAGGAAGCTGGGGAGGGTGTCGAGGGGATTCCGGACTCTTTCGACTGGGAAGAGCAGCGCGACGAGTTCATCCGTTTCGTGCACCGAAACGCGTTCGGGCCGAGCACGGCGGCGCTCGTCCGGGCGGCCGAGGAACGGGACATTCCCTGGATCCGGCTGAACGAGCACTCGATGGTGCAGTTCGGGCACGGTCGGTGGCAGCAGCGTATCCAGGCCACGGTCACCTCCAAGACGCCCCACATCGCGGTCGAGATTTCGTCCGACAAGGAAGAGACCAACCGAATCCTCGGCGATCTCGGGCTTCCGGTGCCCGAGCAGAAGCTCGTCTACGGGCCCGGGGACGCGGTCCGGGCTGCCGAGAAGATCGGATATCCCGTGGTCGTGAAGCCGTTCAACGCAAACCACGGACGGGGCGTTTCGCTCGACCTGAACGATGCCGATCACGTCAGGATCGCCTTCGAGAAGGCCAAGGAGCACTCGCGAGGCGTGCTCGTCGAGTCGTTCGCGCGGGGCTTGGACCACCGCATGCTGGTCGTGAACGGCGAGCTCGTGGCCGTATCGCAGCGCGTCCCGGGACACGTGGTGGGTGACGGAACGAAGACGATCGCCGAGCTCGTCGAGGAGGTGAACCAGGATCCGCGTCGCGGAATCGGCCACGAGAAGGTGCTCACCAAGATCGAGATCGACTACCAGGCGAAGCGACTACTCGCGCTCATCGACTACACGCCCGAGACGGTGCCGGCCGAAGGGGAGACGGTCTACCTGCGCTCGACGGGGAACCTCTCGACCGGAGGTACGGCCGTCGACCTCACCGACGCCATCCATCCCGACAACGCCGAGATGGCACGACGCGCGGCCCGAGCGATCGGACTCGACGTGGCGGGGATCGACTTCATCACGGAAGACATCACGCGGTCCCACAAGGAGGGCGGGGGGATCATCTGTGAGGTGAATGCCGCTCCGGGCTTCCGCATGCACACGAACCCGTCGGAGGGCACGCCACGCGACGTGGCGGGACCGGTTCTCGACATGCTCTTTCCGTCCGGCACGCCGGCCAGGATCCCGATCCTCGCCGTGACCGGGACCAACGGGAAGACGACGACGGCTCGGATGCTGGCGCACATCTACAAGCTCTCGGGCAAGCGGGTCGGGCTCGCCACCACCGACGGCGTCTACATCGACGGGCAGCTCAGTGTCGAAGGCGACATGACCGGGCCGCAGGCAGCTCGAATGGTGCTGCGGGATCCCTCGGTCGAGGTCGCCGTCCTCGAAACGGCTCGCGGCGGGCTGCTGCGCGCGGGGCTGGGCTATCGGCGCAGCAAGGTCGGCGCCTGTCTCAACGTCCAGGCCGATCACCTGGGATTGCGCGGTGTCGACACGGTCGAGGACCTCGCCGAGGTCAAGCGCATCGTGGTCGAGGCCGCGAGTGACACGGCCGTCCTGAACGCCGACGATCCGCTCTGCCTGCAGATGGCGGGTCACACCGAGGCCGACCACATCCTCTACGTCACGATGCATCCGGCGCACGATCTGGTGCGGGAGCACGTCCGTGCGGGCGGCAAGGCCATCGGGCTCGAAGAGGGGATCAATGGGCACATGATCACGCTGTACGACCGTGGCAGCCACATGCCCCTGCTCTGGACCCACCTGATCCCCGCCACCCTCGAGGGAAGGGCGCTCCACAACGTCCAGAATGCGATGTTCGCCGCGGCCATGGCCTACTCCGGCGGGGTCAAGCTCGAGGACATCCGGCATGGGCTTCGGACCTTCGACACGACCTTCTTCCAGGCCCCGGGCAGGATGAACGTCTTCGACGAGCATCCCTTCCGTGTGGTCCTGGACTATGCGCACAATCCGCACGCGGTCGGCGCCATGTGCGAGGTGGTCGACCAGCTCGCGGTCGGGGGGCGCAAGATCGTCGTCCTTTCCGCTCCGGGAGATCGTCGCGACGGGGATATCCGGGAGGTCGCGCGTCAGGTGGCCGGACACTTCGACCACTACGTCTGCCGGCGCGACGACGTCCTCCGCGGGCGCGGGAGCGCGGAGGTGCCCGAGCTGCTCAGGGCGACGCTACTCGAAGAGGGTGTGTCGGACGAAGCGGTGGAGGTCGTTCCGCCGGAGACCGAAGCAGTGGAGACGGCGCTGCGCATGGCGCGACAGGACGACCTGGTCCTGATCTTCGGGGACGAGCTGACGCGCACCTGGAAGCAGATCACGCAGTTCAGCCCCGAGAGCGGCCCGAGGGAAGCGCACGCAGGTGGCAACGGGGAGCCGAAGTCGGTCGAGTTGCCGGACCTGCCGACGCGTGACGTCGAGTTCGACGGCACGCTCGTCCACGACGAGCGCGGGATCTATCTCGCGCCCGAAGTCTCCGACTGATCCGACGCTCTCGATGTCCCGGGTCGTATTGCAGGACACGCGCCGCCTCACCGGACCGAACCTCGTATCGGACGGACCGGGAGCCGTGATCGACGCCCGGGTCGACGATGCGTTGTCGCCGGCGCTCCTGGCCGCCTGGGAGAAGAGGGTCCGCACGATCCTGGACGCCGTGGGATGGTCCGGCGAGTCGACCGCCACGCGGTCCTGGGCCGGCGGGGTCACCGTCTCGCACTCCGCGCCGATCGATGCGCTCTACGCAGCCACCGAGGTGAACGAGTGGGCCTGGGCAGCGGCCGTGGCGGACGTCGGTGAGGGTGATCCGCCCGAGCCGCTCGAGGCTTCCGCGGCACGGCTTCGAGCGCTGATCGCCGAGGAGCGGAACCCGGCCTGGGTGGCCCTCTGCGAGGCCGCGGCGGAGAGAGGGGTGAGCTTCCTCTCGGACGACGATCACGCGTCGGTCGGGCTGGGGAAGGGAAGCCTCACGTGGCCGATCGATGCGTTACCGCAGCCGGAGGCCGTGCCCTGGGGCGAGGTCCACGACATTCCTCGGGCGCTCGTCACCGGTACGAACGGCAAGACCACGACCGTGCGGATGCTGGCGCGGATCGCCGAGGAGGCCGGATACCGCGTGGGCTTCACCTGCACGGACGGGATCCACGTCGACGGGGAGGTCGTCGATGCGGGTGACTGGTCGGGGCCCGGGGGAGCCAGAGCGCTGCTCCGGGATGGCCGCGTCGAGCTCGCCGTGTTGGAGACCGCGCGGGGTGGGATGCTCCGTCGGGGGCTGGCGCTCGAACGGGCCGACGCCGCGCTCGTGACGAACGTGGCGGCGGACCACCTGGGCGAATGGGGCGTCACGAGCGTCGAGGGCGTGGCGGAGGCGAAGCTCGTGCTTGCCA
>JBDHII010000123.1:0-3911 GCA_039587515.1 Gemmatimonadota bacterium | reverse complement strand
GCCCGTCTTCCGACACGTCGTATTGGGTGGTACGGTCTCCCACCAGGACGGACGGCGAAAGCTCGAAGAGCCGGTTTCGCTCGGTGACGCGAAGCTCACCGCCGGTCACCGAGATCGTGGCGCCCATCATCTCCCGATTGGCGCTCAGGTAGAAGAGCTCCGATCCGTCACGCGCCCAACGGGGGGCCAGACCGCCCGTGGTGGAGATCTGGATCCGGGCCAGCTCGGTGTCGGGGTAGGGGCGAACGTAGACCTCGTCGCGTCCGGATTCGTTGGACTGGTAGGCGATCCACCGGCCGTCGGGCGAGAGCTTGGGTGCGCTCTCGTCGAACTGCGTGGCCAGGATCGGCGTCGCGGCGCCGTCTCCGGCCAGGTCGACGTCGAAGATGTCGCGGCCCCCGTCCACCCCCTCGAGCCCGGAGGAGCGGATCACCGCCCGGTTGCCGTCGGGGCTCACGAGCGACTCCGCGATCCCGACCTCGTGATCGAAGACGAGCTCGGCGGGTCGGGACCCGTCCGCCACCTGGCGCCAGAGGTTGACGTCCGCGGGCACGCTGTCTCCGGGAAGCGGCATACTCGACAGGAACGTGACCGTGCGGGAGTCGGGCAGCCAGTTCGGGTCCCGGTCCTCGCCCTCGAAGAAGGTGAGGCGCGTCAGGGGCCCGTCGTCGAGCTCCTTGATCCAGATGTCGTTTCCGGCCTCGGTCGTGATCCGGATGGCGACCTTGGTGCCGTCCGGAGAGAGCGACCAGCCGCGATTTCCGGCTCCCGGGTTGAAGGTCCAGTTTCCTCCGACCGAGGTGGCGACCCCGTTGCGCGTGATCCAGACGAGCTCACTCCCGGCGTTCCCTTCGCCCTCCCAATAGGCGAGCGTACCGTCCTCGTTGATCGAGAACCGGGGCGTCTGATCGCCGGTGATGTACACGCCCTCGACGAGGGGCACTGCGGGGCCGGTGAGCCGGGGCGGATCCGTCCCGAAAGGCGCCGCGAGCAGCTCCCCTCCGACCGTGGCGAAGAGGAGATGGCCGGAACTCGTGGGAATCGCCCTGATCCCCTCGGCGATCTCGGTAACCTCGCCCGACTCCAGATCGATCGCCCGGACCAGGACGGTCGTGCCGTAGCTCGTGTAGATGGCGCTGTTTCCGCCGGGGAGGAGGAACGCCCACGCAGGAACCCTCCCCGCCTCGCTTTGCAGAACGACCTCCGAAGGGCCACCGGCGCTGGGCACGCGCCTGATCTGGTTGCCCCCGCCGGTGTAGAGGACGCTCTCACCGTCCGGCGCCCAGGTTGCGCAACAGATCGCCGAGTCGGCGACCGAGCGGGGCACGCCACCCGCCAGGGGCACGACCCAGATCTGTCCGGCAATGTCGAAGGCCACCTCGGTGCCGTCCGGCGAGATCATGGGATCGCGTCCACTGACCGACCCCTGGATCGGCGTGGCCTGGAGATCGTCATAGCGGCGATACCAGAGCTGGAAGCCTCCTGTCGTCTCTCGTTGCCCGTAGTAGACCATTCCCGTCCCCTCGGGACCCAGCTCGATCGCGGTCAGCGAGAACTGCTCGGGGGTGACGGTCGTGAAGCCGTACCGCTCGACCGGATCGGGTGGATCCGGTCTCGTGAGCGACCAGCCCAGCCCTGCGAGGGCAAGCACTGCGGCGGCTGCGACGCCGGTCGTCACTCGGGTCCATCCCGTGGCCGGCGCGGCTTCGCCGACTGCCGCAGCACCGTAGCGGAAGGACGGCTCCCTGAGCGCACCTGCGAATCCGGCCGCCGAAGCGAACCGGTCGGCCGGGAGCTTTTCCAGCGATTTGCGGATGACCGCGTCCACATGCGGTGGGATGGACTTGCGATGCTCGGTCGCCGAGACCGAAGCCCCCTGGATGATGCGTCCGAGCACAGCCTGCGCGGTAGCCCCGTGGAAGGGCGGTTCGCCAACGAGCATCTCGTACAGCACACAGCCGAGCGCGTAGATGTCGGTCTGGTGCCCGATGGCCTGGTCGCCGGTGGCCTGCTCGGGGCTCATGTAGAACGGCGTGCCCACGCTGAGACCGGTTTCCGTCAGGCGAGCGCCGCCCGCCGATCCGACCGCGAGCGCGATCCCGAAGTCGGCGATCACCGGTCGGCCCTCGACCATCAGCACGTTCGCCGGCTTGATGTCCCGGTGGATGATCCCGGCCCGGTGCGCGTAGTCGAGCGCCTCCGCCATGTCGGAGGCGATCAGGACGGCCTCGTCGATCGGCAGCTGCCGGTCCCGCTCCAGCTTCTCCTGGAGGGTCTCGCCCTCCACGTACGGCATGACGTAATAGAGGAAGCCGTCCGCTTCCCCGGAGTCGTACAACGCCAGGATGTGCGGATGCTGGAGGTTGGCCGTCGTCTTGATCTCCGTGAGGAAACGGTCGGCTCCGACCACGGCGGCCAGCTCGGGTTTGAGCACCTTGAGCGCGACCTTGCGCTCGTGCTTCAGGTCGTCGGCGAGGTAGACCGTCGCCATGCCGCCCTCGCCGAGCTCGCCTTGGATGGCGTAGCGGTCTGCGAGGGCTTCTCGCAGGCGGTCTTCGTTGGGTGAGCTCATGCTAGTTTCCGTCCTCCCCGATCGGGCGCTCGTTGCCGACCTGGAAGGGCTCGGTCACGATATCGGGGCCCACACCCCGCTTCGACTCGGCCACGATCCGCGCGACCTCCTCCATGATCCTGTCGTTCTCCGTCACGACGCCGTCCTTGATCGTGTGGATGATGCCCTGCGTCCTGTACATCTCACGCGTTTCCGGGTCCATGTTGATGGCGCCGAAGGGATATAGATAGCGGAAGTTCTCGGCCGGGCTTCCGTCCACGACGAGCAGGTCGGCCACGTAGCCGGTCTGTACCATGCCGAGCCGCGGCTCCAGGATCGTCTGTGCGCTGTTGAAGGTGGCGGATTGCAGCACCTCGAGCGGGTGCATGCCGCTCTCCAGCACCAGCTGGAGCTCCCGGATGTTGCCGAAGCCGCCCGTGGACCACTGGTAGTTGTCGTCCGTGCCGTAGGCGACGCGGCCGCCGCGCTTGTTGAACTCGTAGATCAGGTCGCCCCAGAGGTCGTACATGTAGTGCCAGCGGTACTCGTCCAGCGAGGTCCAGTTGTACTGGAAGGAGGCGTGGTTGTCCGGGTTGGGCAGGTGCCACTCCCAGAGCGCCTGGTGCGTGTACTTCTCGTGCCAGGGCAGGCCGTGCGCGCGGACGATGTCCCGGTTCGCCTCGTACGTGGCACGGTTCGGCTGCATCGTGACGCCGTAGTAGACGAGGGAGTCGGCCACGGTGTTGAGCAGCCGATGGCGTGTCTCGGCGTTCTCGCCTGCCTCGATCCAGACCTGAGCGGCCTCGCGGAAGCGGTGGTTCTCGTCGAGGAAGTTGTAGTCGACCGGGTAGTTCTGGACGCCGCGGTTGAGCGCGGACTCCGCGTAGCCGTAGTGGTGCACGATCATCGTCACACCGAGGCGCGCAGCGTCGAGCGCGTTGATCTGCGACGTGCTCGAAGGCTGGATGTGGATCGCCGTGATCCCGCCGGCGGCCTCCATCGCGTTCGCGATCGCCCCGAACATCGTCGGGTTCCACGAATACTAACGCCCTTCGAGACCATCTCGCGGGCGATCTCCGGCGCGTTCGCCGGGTCGTTCAGGTACGCCTGGTCGTAGTCGGTCTTGCTCCCCCAGCCGTAGATCGGGAAGAGCCGGGGGGCCAGGATCTCGTTGTTCCGCTCGGGCTCCAGGTGCTCCTGGACCCGGTTCTCCTCGGCCGGGCCGATCGACGTCACCCCCGTCGCGAGCTGCATGTAGTAGATGTAGTCGAGCGGAAGCTCCTCGCCGCGCAGGTGCAGGTGCAGGTTGATCATCCCCGGCATGACGAAGAGGTTCTCGCCCTCGATGACCCGGTCGCCC
>JBDHII010000122.1:0-3829 GCA_039587515.1 Gemmatimonadota bacterium | reverse complement strand
CGGTTGAACCACGACAGCTACCGCGTAGCTTTACGGCGACCCGGTAGCTCAGCTGGTAGAGCAACGGACTTTTAATCCGTAGGTCGTGGGTTCGAGACCCACCCGGGTCATTGGCAGGAATGTCCAGCGATTCCCGCTCGTTCAGCGCTCTCGGCCCACCTTACGCGTCGTCTGGATCAACCGGCCCTGGCGACCGACCTGTACCGCCGCGGGAGCCTCGAACGTCCCGCTCACCGTCAGGAGACCGTTCGTCTCGTCCCGCTTCGAGACTCGGTCCCCGATCACGTCGCCAGTCGTCCCGTACTCACACGCGTGCTCCGCGCCCTGGGCGCGGCTGTACTCGTGCGTGGTCTGGAACATTTCCGCGTTTCCACTGAGGCTGAAGCTGCCACGGACTGCGGCCCCGGTGATCTCGGTGATGGTGACCGTTCCCTCCAGAGTCCCCTTGACCTCGGTCTTCAGGCCGGAGAAAGCATCCTCGTAAGGGAGGGCCGGATCCACGGCGCGACGTACAGGCGTATAGGCTCCCCCTCGCTGCGCCTCGCAGACCGCGATTTGGGGCCGGCTCCTCTGCCATTCCCCCTGCCAGCGCGCGAACAGCATCATAGCGGTTCCCTGCGGCGCGAATGTCACCGCGTTGTATGTCTCACCGGCCCGAAGCGCGCTGACGGGGGTGTTCGGGATCATGACTTGCAGATGCGACGCCGAGTTGGCCGGCCAACCCCCCAAGCCGCGGTGGTCCAGCATGTCCACTCCGGGCGCCACGCCCAGAATCCAGCTCATGGCGTTGGGCGTGTACACCTCCAGGATCGTGCTTCCTTCGATCTGAGAGAACACGTCGCCAATCGCCGCAGGGAACGGGAATCCGAGCAGCCGTTCCATGACGTCCGACGACTGAGGATCGGGCGGCGCCCGCATACCACGCGCCATCTCCCTACGCTGCTCCGGCGTCATGTTCTGCATGCTCCGCATGATCGCGTTACGGACCTCGTTGCCGTCCATGAATCCCATCTCGACGTCGATCCCCACGTTGTCGCCGAGGGGATCTGCGCATGCGAGTCCGCCAGCTGCGATCAGGCCGCTGATCCGGAAGTTGGCCTCTGTGGGCATCAGGCCGAGCTCCCCCGTTGCTTCCTCGTAGGAGCGCCAACGCGTGAGGGGGTTGTTGTCCGCGCTCGAAAATGCAGGCGCGGGCGACACGATGCCGGCCGCGACTGCACCGATCGCACCCGCGGCCTCATGCGCGCGAGTCAGCCGGTCCGAGACCGACGACATCATCACGCGTCCGGTACAGCGGACGAGCGGCTCCAGCGTGAACTCCACCTGGTACTGCTTGTCGCGCGACCGGCTCGGATTGGGGTCCACGTTGACCACACGCACCAGGAACTCCGCCGGTTCATCCGAGCCGGACAGGGCCGTCTCGTACACGTTGCGTTCCTCATCCCCTTCGACCCGATCGAAGCGCTCGTCGTCCACGACGAGGTGCAGCGCCGGGTCGTCTCGGAGTCCTTCTGGGAGCTCGATCTTGAGGCCGGCGAGCTCTCCTTCCGGCACCTGCACCTTCACCTCGTATGCGTTGGTCGCGACCGGTTTCAGCTCACCGCGTCTCGTCTCCGTGATGCTCACGGCTTCGAAGTTGAAGAAGAGCTCTTCCACCTCGATCCCCTCGTCCTCCCATTCGTAGTACTGCCGGTCGTTCGCGTGGCGTGCGATGACGTCGACGTAGAGTCCCTCGAGGCCGTCCCTGCCCGGGGCGGCCTCACCCAGCACCGAATGCACACGGTCCAGGCCGGTGTTCGTGAAGCTGACGCCAGCCTCGAAGAGGTCCTTCAGGTATTCGATCTTGGCACGCGAGCCGAGCTCCTCTCCGATCGCGAGCCAGAAGTGGCTGACGGCGTAGGGGTCCGTGCAGTCGTAGAGCGGCAACGGGTACGTCGGGCTCGGTTCCGGCAGGCCTCCGCCGCTCGTGACCGGTAAGGCACGAAGTGAAGCCAGGGCCACGGCCTCGGCAGTGCCCTCGACGATCCAGCTCAGGGCCTCTGCTGCCGGACAAGTGGCGGTCCCGCTTGCCTCCTCCGTGAGCGCTCGATACGCCCCGACGCTTCCGAGCTCGCCTGCCTGCACGGCGTGGAAAAGCTCGTGCGCGGGGGTCGCCATGGCATCGAGCAGCGCGGTGGTGTCGCGCGCCGAATCGGGCGCATCCGCCGGGCCGGGCTCCAGGTCGGCGGCGGTCGTCAGGTTCCAGCCACGCAGATACATCATGGGCGCCGACCCCGAGACCGCGCCGAACGTCTGGTACGTGGCGAGCGACTTGGGTCTGAAGTTGACCCGCGCGGCGAGATCCTCCGTCACGATGGCCCGCGCGCGGTAGCTCCCACCGTCGGGCTCGATGACGGGCTTCTGGAATCCGAGGCCCTCCAGCCATGCCGTCGCACTGTCGAGCTGCCCCGCCACGAAGTCCGCCCGAGGCTTCAGGTCGTCGCGGCAGTCCACCAGGAGCGGGTCGTCGGTAAAGGAATCGCGTTCGTAGAAGCACTTCACGACCCAGGTCTGGGCAGAGGCGGGACGACTGCCCAAGACCACGAGGGCTAGCGCGGCAAGACGCACGACGTGCTTCACGAGAGACCTCGAGGGTGCAGGGGAGGAGATCGGAACGCGCTCCGAAGTCGAGGCCCAACGTAGGTCGAGCCGTTGAGCGGAACCAGTGGGGCGCGCAGTGCTCACAGGCAGCGGTGAAACCCGGTGTCCACATCGAACTACTTCGTGGATACCGCCCCAATTCCATCAAAGCCGAGCGCCATGCGGCGTGATCATGGTGTGGACGCGGTGACGGAAGGAGCCTCGAGAATGGACGCTTCCCATCGCAGTCTCACGCGATTTGGATGGGAATGATCGTAACGGTCTGCGGTAGGGCGGTCGGGGCGTGTTCTGACCCCGCCTTGTCCCCTGGGACCCGGGCCGACATGCTGCTCCGGTGCAGCAGGACCGTGTCCCCGACGAGCAAGAGGTCATGGAATGGCCGCGAAGACCCTTTGCTTTGCCCTCGTCGCGATCGGCTTGGTGGCAACGCCCGCCGACGGTCAGTACATGCTGGCCGAGCTCGAGGCGATCGTCTCCCCTTTGCCTTCGGACCTGCAGGGGGACGCAGGGATCTACGTCGAGGCCGCTGAAGGAGGGTTCGATCACGTCCGAAGTTCGAAGAACGGCATGTCCTGCGCCCGGCGCCGCAGCGTAAACCGGGAAGGCGCCTCCCTTTTCGACGTGCGGTGCCATGGTGACCTCTTCTGGCCCGCGGTCTTCCTCCGCTGGTCGATCGACGATGATTTCGGGACGTTCGGCGAGGTCTACCAAGAGATGCACCGTCTAATCGATGCAGGCCGAATCTCGATGCCCGCGGTTCTGACGGCAGGCCACAGGATCTTGGGTCTCCTGTCGGACCCGGACCCCACCTCGGGCCAGCCCGGTCCGGGGATGAACGGGCAAACCGAAGCACAACTCCATCCACCCAACAGTAAACGAGCATCGTAACAATGCCCACGGGCGGTCAGTGGACGCCCATGAGTGTCAACCCCAGGGTCGGACTCACGCTGCCGGGTGGCTGGCTCCGCCATGAATGTGGGATCGGTTGCGCCCCGTGCCCTGCCCACGGTCTTGCGAGGAACCTCTTGGACGGAGCACACGGTCTCTCACATCATGGATGTGTAGGCCAGTGTCTTGGTCATTCGTTTTCTGGAGAGTTGACGGGGTTGTCCACATACATTCTCGGGATCTCAGCGTTCTACCACGACAGTGCCGCCTGTCTGCTTCGGGACGGCGAGATCGTGTCCGC
>JBDHII010000014.1:0-68937 GCA_039587515.1 Gemmatimonadota bacterium | reverse complement strand
GGCGAGTGCGCTCGCACGCTCGTCCGACGTGCGAACGAAAACGGGGGCCACGACAACATCACCGTTGTCGTGGCCCACGTTGTCGGACTGGACGGCTGAGAGCCGGCCGTCGAGCCGGCTAATTCCCTCCTACGACGACTGAGAAGCCGGTCGTGAGGATGATGTCGTTTTGAAGCTCGTTCGAAGATTCCGGATCGTCCTCGAACCAGTCGAAGCTGGAAATCCAGTCCCGGACGTCGATGCGAATCGACAACTGGTCGTTGTAGTGGAATCGTAGCCCACCCCCGATGCCCACTGTCAAATCCATCGTGTTGTCGGCCCAGCCTCCGAGTATGTCCGCTTTCGACAGAACCCGCCCTCCAGCACCGATCGCCAGGTAGGGCTCGAAGACAGGATTCGATCCGGGGTAGAAGAGGAAGCTGCCCGTGAAGAACATCAGCTTCTGTTCAGGATTGCTCAACGGGAACTCCCCAGTCCCGATCTGCAGCCCGACATCGTCCTTCTGTTGCGTCGGCGTATAGGTGAACGTGCCCTCAAGACCCAACTGACCCCTCCGAACTCCCAGCGAGAATCCGAAAGCCGGAGCTGCCTGAAGCTCCTGAGAACTCAATTGCAATGACCCGCCCTCGAAGGGGATCGAAAGCGTCTCTCCGGCACAACACAGTGATCCGACGGGAAGAGTCAGCCCGTAGAACGGTGTGAACTCGAACGTGGTCTGCGCGGAGAGTGGAGGTGCGAAGTCTGCGCGGAGAGTGGAGGTGCGAAGAGAAGAGCGAGGGCGAGAAGCCAAGACCTACGGAAAAACGACTGCATACAAACCTCCTGACGGAGTGACATAGTCGTAGCAGAGCACGGCCGTCACTCGATGGATCCGAGTCCGGCCGCAACTTAAGAATACTAGTGGAGCCTGCCGAGCAAAACCGATTGGGCCAAGCCCATCAGGACTCGACTTCAGCTGTCCCAGCGGAGCATTCCCCATGCCTCCCATCCTCGGCATCCTGGGACATGTCTCGCTCTCGGCACACACCCATGGGGCAGCTTCTGGCCTCGACCTGCGGCATTCCCGGAGACATTCTGGACTCCTGCCTGAGTGAGCAGGTCGGTACGGGACGCCGAATCGGAGAGATCCTCGAAGCCCGGGGCCTCGTCGACGCCGAAGACATCGCACGGTGTCTCTCCGCTCAGCTCGCACTTCCCTACCACCCGCCACCTCTTCCGACGAATCCGCACTCGAAATCGCTCCTTCCGGGACCCGTCACCCGGAATCGGCTCGTCGTGCCGCTCGTCTCCGATGCCCGTACGATCCGCATCGCGTTGGCCGAGGCGGCAGACCTGCCTCTGATCGAGGACATCCGGTTCAGCACCGGCCGACGCGTCGAGGCCGTGGTGGCTTCGCGCCGCTCGATCGAGGCCACGCGAGCCGACACGACCCGTCCCGGTCTCGGCGCACTCGTCGACGCGCTACCTCGGACGACGGCAGGCGATTCCGACCGCGAACGCCTCACGGAGGCGGCGTCGGCCGCACCCGTCGTGCGACTCGTCGACTTCGTGCTGGAGCAGGCGGTCGAAGAGCGGGCGAGCGACATCCACCTCGAACCCGTCGACGACCGGATCCGGGTGCGCTTTCGGCTCGACGGGGTCCTGAGGTCCAGAGTCGAGCTTCCCGCTTCGAGTCAGCGGCTCATCCTGTCGCGGCTGAAGATCATGGCCGGACTGGACATCTCGGTCCGCCGACGCCCCCAGGACGGCGGTTTCCCTTTCCGGATCGCCGGCCACAAACTGCGCATCCGAACGTCCACGCTCCCTGTCGCAGGGGGAGAGAAGGCAGTGCTCAGGCTGCTCGATCCAACCGGTGCACCCAGGGGGCTGGCCGACCTCGGATTCTCCCCGAAGGACCTGGAGCTGGTCCGTCGACTCGGCCTCGCAGGACAGGGAGTCGTCCTCGCGGCCGGCCCGACCGGCAGCGGCAAGAGCTCGAGCCTCTTCGCGGCACTGGCGGAGCTCAACGTCGAGGGCCGGAACATCGTCACCCTCGAGGACCCGGTCGAGTATCGGCTTCCGGGTATCAACCAGGTCCATGTGAACCCCCGGGCCGGGCTCACCTTCCCCTCGGCGCTTCGATCGATCCTGCGACAGGACCCGGACGTCATCATGGTCGGCGAGATTCGGGATCGTGAGACTGCGGAGATCGCCATGACCGCCGCCGTGACCGGTCACCTGGTCCTCTCGACCATTCACACGGTCGATGCCCCCGGAGCCATCACTCGCCTCCTGGACATGGGCGTGCCGCCGTTCCTCGTGGCCGGGGGACTGACCGGGGTCGTCGCACAGCGCCTGGTGCGCACGGTCTGCCGCGCCTGTCGAGCGCGGGATCCGGAGTGTCGGCGATGCCGAGACGGATATGCGGGGCGCACCGGTGTCTTCCAGGTGCTCGCCCTGAACGACGCCATCCGTGACGAGGTCGCCCGAGGCGCGTCCTCCTCGGCGCTACGCCGGCTCGCCCTCGAGTCGGGCATGGTCACCCTGACCGAGGACGTTCGACGCAAGATCGCCGAGGGGCTCACGACCCCGCAGGAGGCGGTACGCGTCGTTCAGAGCGATCCGGGTGCTGTTCTGCCCTGCCGACGATGCGACCGCGAGGTGCCGGCGGGAGCGCTGGCGTGTCCCCACTGCGGAGACCCCAAGCGTGCCGTCTGCCGCTGCGGCGCATCGCTCGAAGCGGGCTGGCGTTTCTGTCCCGCCTGCGTCCGCCGGGCCGCTGCCTGAGGACTGGTCAGGCGCCGCCCCGGCTCACCTCTCGTAGGACGCGCCCGACCGGATCGCCCGCGTTGGGCCAGAGATAGCGGTCGGACACCCGATTCAGCGCCACCCGAACGTCCGAAAAGCACGAGGCTGCGGAGTGCAGCGTCGCCTCAAGACCCAGCTGCTCGGCCTGCCTGCTCCGAGCCGCGGCCCTGTAGCCGTTCGTTCCCATCGCCTCGTAGTAGGAGATCGACGGAGCTCCGCGCCGGCGCATCCTGGACTCCAGGTAGTCTGGAAAGAGCCCCGACAGCCAGAGCGCGAAGTCGCCGAGATGCAGCTCGATCATGAAGCGCCTTCTCGGTTCGGCGCTCCTGAGCTCAGCGAGGAGGTCGACCAGGTACCGGTATTCGCGATCGTCGTCCTCGGAGACCTTGAATGCCCGACGGGCCTCGCCGAACCGGAAGAGCACCGAAGCCACGTAGTCGGCAAGCCCGCGATCGGCCACCCCGCCCTCGAGCAGGGCGTGCCGCACGAGCACGTAGAAGATCAGCTCGGGGCGCACGCGAACCTGCGGGTCGGTCAGCAGGACATTCAGCGTGCGAGGGTCGTCGAGCAGTGGATCTACGCCGGCCTCGTCGACCCGGCTGCGCAGATTCTCACGGTTTTCGGGATCTCCCGCACTCAGCAATTCGACCAGACGCGTGACGTCGGTCCGAGATACCGAGGCGCGAATCGTAGGCAATATCACGGCTTTCCCCTCCTCCGGAGGCTCACGACCTCATGCCATTACACCGCGTGGCAAGCCTTCTGAACTGCGACTCGGTGCAAATTTCGATCCGGATTTCACACGATCGGGTCAAAAAGCCGTCTTGCGCACGGTCAGCTCCTCGATTCGATCCAGGCGGAGCGCGACGCCCAAGCCGGTCCCTGTCGGGACCTTCATCTCTCCGCTCTCGACCGTGAACTCGGGCTCGACGATGTCTTCCTGCCAGTATCGACGACTCGCCGAGATGTCCCCGGGGAGCTCGAAGCCGGGGAGGGATGCCAGCGCGACATTGTGGGCTCGGCCCACCCCCGATTCGAGCATCCCGCCGTGCCAGACCCGTACGCCGTGCGACACGCAGAGATCGTGAATGGCCTTCGACTCGCCCAGCCCCCCCACGCGCCCGGGCTTGATGTTCACGATCCGGCAGGACCCCAGCTCGATCGCGAGCTCGGCGTCCGCCACGGAGCGGATCGACTCGTCCAGGCAGACCGGTGTCTCGATCGCCTCCTGCAGTCGTGCGTGCTGCAGGTAGTCGTCGTGGGCGAGTGGCTGCTCGATCATCATCAAGGCGAGCTCGTCGAGCGCCTTGAGCCTGTCCAGATCGTCCAGCCGGTACGCAGAGTTCGCGTCCGCCATCATCCTCAGATCGGGGTACCGTTCCCGGACGGCCGTGAGCATCTCGATATCCCGTCCAGGCTTGATCTTGATCTTGATCCGCGCGTAACCCTCCGCGACGTAGCCGGCCACCTTCTCGACGAGCGCCCCGTCCGAGGGCTGGATACCGATGGAAACACCGACAGGAACGGTCGACCGCGTACCACCGAGCACCTGCGACAGGGAGCGTCCCTCGAGTCGAGCGAGCGCGTCCCATCCTGCCATCTCGACCGCGGCTTTGGCCATCCGGTGGCCACGCACCCACGGCACCACGTCCGCCAGCTCACGCGGCGCGTCGAACTCGGTTCCCACCACGGCCGGAAGAATGAAATCCGTGAGTACGTGCCAGGCCGTATCCGTGGTCTCGTAGGAATAGCTCGGGTCCTCGGCCGCCACGCACTCCGACCACCCCTCGACGCCGTCGACGGTCAGGCGGAGCAGCACGATCCTGCGATCTTGTCGGCCTCCGCTCGAGATCTCGAAACGCTCTCGAAGCGAAAGGTGGAGCTCTCTGAGCTCGGCTCTCTCGACTCTCACTGATCTCGTTCCCCCGGCTCGAAGGTCCCTGCGTGCGACTCGGTACGGACCAGTAGATAGTTCGACTGCTGCTCGTGACGGTAAAGCTCGCGCACCTCATACCCCGCCGCGAGATAGTGGCTCAGCACCGTGCGCGTCGCCTCCCTCCACGCTCGAGCAGCCTCGATCGAGGTCTTCTTGACCTCCTGGACGGACGCGGGAATGGCGACCAGGAGCCGCTCCTCGCGAAGGCCCAGGTCCACGCGCCCCGGCATCGGAAGCCCCTCGACGACAGACGAGCCCAGAGCCTCTGCCGCTCCCGTCTCCAGCGCTTCCGCCGGACCCGGTGCGCCCTCCAGCAGGCGACGCTTGACCCGCTCCGAATCGAGGTCCCAGACCGGGACGAACCGGTCGGTCCCGATTCCCTGATGCAGCGGTGAATCCGTCTGGCCGTACATGTCGACGACGTATCGGTCGACTGTCACACCCAGCTTGTTGATGTTGAGATGGGCGTTCTTCGACTCCAGCGGATCGAAGGTCCAGCGCATCGTGCGCACGCCGAGTTGGAGCATTCGCTCACGCTGGTAGGCCTTGAGGCGCAGGCCGAGCCCCGAGTCCTGAAGATCCGGCCGCACCGCCAGCATGTCCGACCAGTGCACGGTGTCCCCGCCCATCACCCCGGTCATGCCGAAGACGAAGCCCACGAGCTCACCCGAGTCGTCGAAGGCACCCGCGGTTACACCACCGAGGATCTGAGAGACCTTCAAAATCGCGAGCGGTACCCGTTCACTGAATCCGGCACCCCAGGTCTCCTCCTGGAAGCGTACGCAGGCCCGATACTCCTCGATCGTCTGGAGCGGCCTGATCTCCATGGACTCCTCCTCGCGGGTGATCCGGCTCACCCGGATTGCCGTTCCCCGGCGCCGACACGCCGGACGGAACTGCAGAGATTACGGCCTGCCCGCATCGACGCGCCACCTGCCGGTCAGGCGCCCTTCGAGACCGTTTCGGCACTCAGGTCGGCGAAGCGATCCTGAAGCATCGCGACCAGCTCGGGCAGCGCATCACTGTCACGGATGTTCAGGGTTCGGACGCCGGAGAGCTTTTCGGAAAGTTGGCGTCCCGCCTTCGTGTTGGACGCGACGCCGGTCACCAGATCCGGGGTGGATCCGTAGGCGGTCATCACACCCACCACGGCATACGGATCGAGGGCGCACAGGATGCGCATTCGCACATGCGGATCGATTCGCTCGATCGCCATCTCTCCGTTGTACGGCTCCATCGGGGAAGCCCCGACCTCGACCACTGCGACGTCGGCTCCGGAGCCGGCCATCTTCGCCATGAGAACGTCGAGCGCCTCGCGGTACTCCTCCTCGGTGCACACCGTCGACGGAAGTCCCGCATCCACGAAATCCACGATCGCGTCGGCACCGGCATCCCGCATCGACAACACGTCGCGGTAACGACCCGCGCCCGTGAGCTTGGCGCCGAGCACCCGGTGTCCCATGCGCTTGAGGAGGCGGATCACCACACCCGCCGCCGTGGTCTTGCCCGCGGACATCGAGGTGCCGAAGAGCAGGATGGTGGGCACCGCGTACTCGAGCTCGATCTCCGGCCGTGTGACGTAGTCGCTCATCCGCATCTTGCGCCCGTCGATCGCCACGTGACCGATGTACCGCCCGCTGTGGTACCCGGTGATCACGAGGGATTGGGAGGTGCAGGCCCCCATCACGCCACCCCCGGTGAGGACGTCCACGACGAGGTCGTCTCCTACGCTCCGCCACGTACCCGTCGTTTCGAGCGTGGCGAACCGCTCTCCCAGGACACCGACCACCACGTCTCCCGCGATCACCTCGACCATCCGCCCCGAGGTAAGCTCGATCGGCCGCTGCGGGCCCTTCGTCGTGATCTCGATCGCCACATAGTCTCCGGTGCCCCAATCACTCCGGGGGAGCACACGGACCTCGAAGGGGCGGCTCATGAGATTCGAGATCCGGGCCGAGGACGTGAAGAAGTAGCGCTGGTTCACGGGCCGCTCCTGGCCGCCGCGAGCTCGGCCTCGAGAACCGTGTCGTCCGGATCCGAGGCCGCCGACGGAAGCATGACCGTCAGCGCGAGGAGCGCAGTCCGCTCCACGAGCTGGTCGAGGTACACGAACTCGTGCACCGCGTGCGCGCCGTCGCCCACCGCCCCCATCCCGTCGATCGTCGCCGCATGGAGGCTGGTGGTGTTCCCGTCCGAGCCACCGCCCGACATTCCCTGCTCCAGCTCCAGATCGAGCGCGCGACCGCACTCGAGCACGGCACGCCAGAGCGCCTGGTTTCGGGGTGTCGCCTCCATCGGCGGGCGATCGACCGCCCCGGTGATCTCGATGGACGTCTCCGGGTTCTCCGGTCGGATCGCAGCGATCTGCTCTTCCACCCAACGAGCGTCGGCAATCGACACGACGCGCACGTCCACCGAGGCATGGCTCTCCGCCGCCACCACGTTCGGCCGGGTGCCACCGCGGATCTCGCCGACGTTCACGCTGATGCCCCGCTCCAAGTCGTTCAGCGCGTGCAGCTTCTGTACGACGTTGGAAAGCTCGAGGATCGCGCTGGCCCCGGCCCCTGGATCGAGACCGGCGTGGGCGCTCTTTCCCGTGACGCGCACGTCGAAATTGCCGATGCCCCGCCGGCTCGTCTTGATCCGGCCGTCCAGGCCGAGCGCGGGCTCGAGAACGATGACCCTGGAGGCCTTCCGGGAGAGTCGGACGATGTGTCGCGTGGACTCCGGGCTTCCGATCTCTTCGTCGGAGTTGATGAGTACAATCGGAGTGACTGTCGGCTCCCAGCCCAACGCGTCGATCGCACGAAGGGCAAACACGATCTGCGCGAGCCCGGCCTTCATGTCGAACGTCCCGGGTCCCCGCAGCGTACCGGCCGCATCGTCACGCTGGACCGGCATGGTCTCGAGCGTGCCATGGGGCCATACCGTGTCGGTGTGACCGATCAGAACCTGAAAAGGCGCTCCCCTGCGGCGAGTCCCCGGCCGCGCGAACAGATGGCCACCGGTCGTGCTTCCCGGGATGAGCGTCGCCTCGTACCCGATCTCCTCCAGCGCCCCGGCCAGAATATCCTGAACACGGCCCTGGGACTGCGGGTCCCGCGACGGGGACTCGACTCGAACGAGATCCTCGAGGTAGGAGAAGAGCTCTTCCCTCCGAGTCTGCAGGAGCTCCTGCACACGGCTAACCTCGGTGGACGTCGGCAGCCGACTCACCTCTTGAAATCCGCGGGAAACGGGAACGACCGGGTCTCCGAAACGACCGCGTAGCGGCCGGGGCTCACATAGACGAGCAGCGGTGTCTCCGCGATGAGCGCTCCATCGTCCGACTCCGATTCCCGCAGCGCCCCTCGGTCGACGTGGGCGGCGAGCACGCGTCCGATCATGAGGCTGTTCGGACCGAGATTGTCGACGACGTCGAAGAGCTCGCACTCCAGGAAGATCGAGGACTCCTCGAGGAACACACCGTCGATCACGGTCGCGGGCGTGGTGGGCATGACTTCCAGGCTCACCTTCGTGCCTTCGTGACACCGGGGTGCTGCAGCCAGACTCGCAAACAGAAGGTCCCGGGGCTTGGGATAGCTCACGGTGAAGAAGCCATGCTCTTTCGCGTTTGCGTAGGTGGCGTGGCGTGGCGAGCAGGTGAAGCCGAAGTGGTTCTCCCAACCCACCGGACCGGCCATGTGCTTCGGGGCCAGATCGAACCCGTCACCTTCACGCGTGCCGATCACGACGAGCGGCGCCACCGTGAAGAACCGATCCCAGACGGGAACGGCCGTGTCCACCGTCACCACCCGCTCTTTCCAAGACGCGGCCATCGATCTACTCCGATCTGCTCGCGAGCCCCGAGGCGAAACGAGGGCCCGGTTCGGAGCCACGGCCGCTCGAGCCGCTCAGTCGTCGTAAAGGCCCGCGCGCCGGTAGCTCTCGTCCAGGACCTCGATGGGGTGGAGCACCGGAAGCTCGGTACCCTGCCACCTCAGACTCGCTCCGATCTGCATCATGCAACCCGGATTCGGCGTCAGTACCGCGCTCGCCCCCGTCTCCAGGATCCGGGCCGCCTTGTCTCCCCCGATCCTACCCCCGAGATCGGGATGGGTGACACCGTAGATCCCGGCTCCTCCGCAGCACTCGTCGGGCGCCTCGAGCGGAACGTGCTCCAGCCAAGGCACGGTCGAAAGCACGCGAAGCGGTGCATCGCCCACCTTCTGTGCGTACTGGAGGTGACACGGGGCGTCGTACGTGAACCGGAGTGCGATGGGCGCTCCCGATCGGAGGGTGATCTCGTCCAGGAACTCCATCACGTCCTTGACCCTCCCCGAGAAGGACGACGCACGAGACGCCAGCTCCGGATCGTCGGCCAGCCATGCTTCGTACTCCTTCATCGCGGCCCCACAGCCCGCCGCGTTGACGATGACGGCGTCGACGTCGTGCTTCTCGAAAGCCTCGAGGTTCGTCTTGGCCATGGCGTGCGCCGACCGCACGGCCCCGGCGTGCACGTGCAGGGCACCGCAGCACCCCTGGCCCTCGATTTCGACGACCTCACAACCGTTGGCCTCGAGCACGCGTCGCGTGGCCTCGTTGATCCGACGGTAGAGCCCCTCCTGCACGCAGCCGGAGAGCAGCGCGACCCTCGGTCTGCTCGGCAACTCGATGTCGAGGAGATCCTGCAGCGTCTCCGTCGGATCCGACCCTTCCCCAGGCAGCTCCTCTGTCCTGGCCGCTCTCTTCGACCCTCCGCCCGAGGAGGCCTCGTCCGTCTCCAGCTCGGTGAACGAATCGGTCGGCGCCCACCTGCGTGCGCGCGACGCGACCAGCATCGAGAGGCCGAAACGATAGCCCGCGAGCGCACCTCCGCGCGGCATCAACCGCTCGAGCAAGGCGGCGAGCCCCGAGTCACGAAGCGACCGGCCGACCGCCATGAACCGATCGCGCCACCTGGCGTGCTCGAAGGTCCGCAGGATCCAGCGCGTCAATCCCCGGTGGGGCCGGGCTTCGGCGGCCACTTCTCGAGCGCGCTCGAGGAGCGCGCCGTACTCCACACCCGAGGGGCAGACCGGCTCGCACGCACGGCACCCGAGACATCGGTCGATATGGGTCTGAAAGGCATCGGAGGCAGGCTGGAGCCTTCCCTCCACGACCGCCCGCATGAGGTACAGACGACCCCGCGGCGAATCGTTCTCGTCCCCCAGGCGGCGGTAGGTCGGGCAGGCCGGGAGACAGAATCCGCAGTGCACGCAGGGGAGCAGGCGCTCCTCCTGAGCGCCCAAGGCGCCGGCGAACTGGGTCTTGGCGCTGAGGGGCACCGGCTGATTCATACCGTCTCCAAACGGCCCGGTGAGAGCATCGCGTGCTCGTCGAACGCGCGCTTCAGGCCCTGGACGAGGACACGACCCGAGTCCATCGAGCCCCACGCACCCACGAGCTGCATCAGCTGTGACGGCCCCCTGGAGATCGTCAGGCTTCCACCGTCCTCTTCGGCCTTCCTGCGCAGCGACGCGATGAGCGCCGCACCTTCTTCGAGCCAATCCTCGCCCCGGGCCAAGCGGGAGACGATCACACGGAGCACGCCGGTCTGCACATAGGCCGCGATCCGCATCCCGAAGCCCCGGTGCGTCTCCACGATCGCTCGAACTTCCTCGGCGAGACCGAGCATTCGAGTGAGACGCGAGGGCAGCATACGGATGCGTAGGACGAGCTCGGCGCCCTGCTCGACGGCCTGTACGTTGTGGAAGAGCCGGGCGGCGTCCTGGCCCTCGAGCACACGCTCGGGCCGATCCGGCGCCGTGCCTTCGACCAGCTTCTGAGACTCCTCTACCTCGGCACGAGAGCCCGCAAGCCGGACGACCACCAGCGGTGTCGCGCCCGACCCCGCTCGCTCGGCCTCACCCGGCACCAACAGATCGAGAGCGGCGATCGGAATCGAGAGCTGAGCGAGCATGAGCGCCAAGTCGGCGAGCGGGGCGTCCCCGGCGCTGTTGAAGAGCACGGCCCGATCCACGGCCGGAAGGGGGTGTAGCCTGACCGTCAGCGAGGTGATCACACCGAGCGTGCCCCAGCTCCCCGTGACGAGCTTGAGCAGGTCGAAGCCCGCCACATTCTTCACGACCTTGCCACCGAGGCGCAGGATCGTTCCGTCCGGTCGGACGAGTGTGGCGCCGAGGATGTGGTCGCGTGGCCCGCCGAAGGCCGCCTGCAACGATCCCGCAGACCCCGTCGCGACCGTGGCGCCCAAAGAGCCCCGCTGCAGACCCGGAGGGTCGAGAGCCAGCCACTGACCGTGGGGCTTGGTGCGTTTGGCGAGGAGATCGAGGCCCGTACCCGCTTCGGCGGTGATGTTCAGGTCACCCGGCTCGTACTCCACGACCCGATCCATGCGTGTGAGGCTGACGACCACGTCGATCCTGGAGGGCGGCTGACCCCCGTCCAACCACGTGCCCTTGCCCACCGGTACGCAGGTCCACCCCTGCACCTCGGCCATACGCAGGACTGCAGCGACCTGCTCGTCCGACTCCGGAAAGGCCACGGCTTCCGGGACACGGTCGCAGATGGCCCACTCTTCTGTGCGAAACCCTTCCAGCACCTGGCCTTCCGGGAGGAGCCCCGAGAGCATCATCCCGATGCTCAACCGACGTCTCCCTGGAGCTCCGGCGACCCGTCCCGACCGCTGTTCTCTCCGCTCGGCGGTTCGAGGTCGTCCGGAAGGACCTTGCCGGGGTTCATGCGGTCGTCCGGGTCGAATACCGACTTGACCCGCCGCATCGCCTCCAGCTCCACCGAGGTGTGCACCATGTGCATGTAGCTCCGCTTGTCGAGCCCCACACCGTGCTCACCCGTGATCGTGCCCCCGGCGTCCACACAGACCTGCATGATCTCCCGTGAGGCCTTCTCCACTCGTGCCAGCTGATCGCTGTCCCGACGATCGAACAACAGGTTGGGGTGCAGGTTGCCGTCGCCTGCGTGGAACACGTTCGCCACCGTCAGCTCGTAGCGCTCTCCGATCTCCCGGATCCGCGCCAGCACCTCGGGAAGGCGCGTGCGCGGCACGGTCGCGTCCTGGACGACGAGATCCGGAGCGATGCGTCCCATCGCACCAAAAGCCTTCTTGCGACCCTGCCATAGCGCGGCGCGCGCCTCCTCCGTCTGCGCCGTGCGAACCTCCCTCGCCCCGGCGTCGTCGCACAGCGCGACGGCCGCCGCCACCTGCTCGTCGAGCCCTACCTCGATGCCGTCGAACTCCACGACGAGCGCCGCCCCGGCGTCGACGGGATAGCCGGCGGCGAAGGCCGAGGACTCGACGGCACGAATCGTCTCCCCGTCGACGATCTCGAGAGCGGCAGGCAAGAGCCCGGAGCCGATGATCTGCGTCACCGCCTCTCCAGCCGCTTCGATCTCGTCGAAGATCGCCAGGAGCGTTCGCACGCCCTCGGGAATCGGCACCAGTCGAACTTCGATCTCCGTCGCGATACCGAAGCATCCCTCCGATCCGACGAAGAGGCCTACGAGGTCGTATGCGCCCTGTTCCCGGGTCGCGCCCCCGAGCCGAACGACGTCGCCCCGGTACGTGACGATGGTGAGTCCGGTGACGTAACGAGAGGTCACCCCGTACTTCAGGCAGTGCGGCCCGCCCGAGTTCTCCGCGACGTTGCCCCCCAGCGTACACGCGCTCTGCGAGGACGGGTCGGGGGCGTACTGCAGCCCGAAAGGCGCCGCCGCCCGGGAGAGATCGGCGTTGACGACACCCGGCTGGAGCCAGGCCAACCGATTGACCGGATCCAGGTCCAGAATCCGGTTCATTCGGGCCGTGCCGAGAACGATGGACGGCCGGTGCGCGAGAGCGCCCCCGCTGAGACCGGTACCGGCCCCGCGGGGAACGATGGGTATCTCCTCGAGCCCCACCCGACGTACCACGCGAGCCGTCTCCTCGGTGTCTCTCGGCAGGACGACCGCCAACGGCCGGTGACGATACGCCGTCAGGCCATCGGACTCGTAGACGAGAAGACGAGCGTCGTCGGTGATGACCCCGTCGTCACCCACGATCGCCCGAAGGTCTTCCGCGAGGTCGCGATCGAGGCGCTCGTGAATCGTTGGTGTGGGTCCGCTCAGCGCCGACAGCTCCGCGTTCAGGGGGATTTCGAGCGCACTGGCCGCACCATCATGCAGGATGTTGGCGGACGAAGTCCAGAAGAGCTTTCGTGCTCATCCGGACGGCCTCGACCACCGCGCCGGGCAGCCGGTCCCCGTATACCGCCTCGAGGACCCCTTCCAAGTCGGCATCCGGACGTCGAGCGAGGACTTTTCGGACCTGCCGAATGCGATCCATACGATGGGCCTCGTATCGATCCAGGCAGGCCTCCACGTCGTCGATCGGTGGTCCGTGCGCAGGATAGATGACGGAGCAACCCAGTGCCCGGATCCGCGCCAAAGAGGCGAGATAGTCGGCCACGCAGCCCTCGTATTCGCCAACCCACGTCGTGTCGCCTCTCCCCAACAAGAGATCGCCCGCGAAGAGCGCATCTGCCGCAGGCCAGTGAAACGCCGTATGCGGACGGGCGTGCCCCGGCGTGTCCACCGGGAAGATCTCACCGGCATCGGTTCGCACCGGCTCGCCGGGCGCGAGAGGGCGAGCCCGCGGGTGACCCGAGCCGCGGACCTCGACACCGATGCGCTCGGCGAGTGTACCGGTCGCGCCCGCGTGATCCGGGTGGCCGTGGGTAAGCAGGATCGTGACGTGGTCGGCCTTCGAGGCCTCTGCCGCCAGCGCCGCCACGTGTGCAGGGTCGTCCGGTCCGGGATCGATGAGCGCGACCGAGCGGTCACCGACAAAAAAAGTCCGGGTCCCGTCCAACGTGAACGGGCCCGGATTGTCGGCCGTGATCCAGCGAGGCCCCATCCCCGCTCGTCAGTCGTGCCGGGTGAGCGCGCCGAGGGTGGCTAGCGACGCTCCGAAGCGATCTGCTCCGCCAGCTTGTCGGCGATCGCCTGGATGCCGACCTCGTCCTCGTCCGAGAAGGCTGCCGGCTGATTGCTGTCGATGTCGATCTGCCCGAAGATGTCGTCCCCGGCCCGAATCAGGACCACGAGCTCCGACTTCACTCGAGGGTTGCAGGCGATGTAGTTGTCGATCGCCGAAACGTCCGGGACGTTCTGGTTCTCCCCCTCGGCAACGGCGGTCCCACACACGCCTTCCCCTACCGCGATTTTCGCGTGCTCCGTCGGCTTTCCGACGTAGTTGTGGAGCCAGAGCTCGTTCTCGCCCTCATTGAGGAGATAGACGCCCACCCAGTCGAAACGGTCGTCGGACGTAGAGATATTGCGAACCGCATGTCTGAGAAGAGCATCCGAAAGGTGCCCGTCGTCACGCAGGTCCTGCAGCTCGGCAATCAGATCAGAGGTATCAGTCATCGAGTGTCTCGATCAGGTAGATCGAACGGGCCGGGAAGCGGCCCGCTCTGGACGAATCCGGAACGAAAGGGTAGACGGAGGCTCCCATCGGGTCAAGGCGAGGCCAGGCGCTATCTCGGGGTGAAATCCACGTCGGAATCGAGGCTGGAAACGAAGGCAGCGAAGAGCCTGGCCGTGGCCTCCAGATCAGCCATGCTGACGATCTCGTTGGGTGAGTGCATGTAGCGGTTCGGGACCGATACGAGACCCGTGGGAACACCCGAGCGGCTCAGGTAGATCGAGTCCGCGTCCGTGCTGGTCGAGCGCGGCGCGGCTTGGATCGTGTAGGCGATTCCCTCACCCTCTGCGACCTCGACCAGGCGTTCGAATACGACGGGGTTGATCACCGAGCCCCGGCTGAGGACCGGTCCGCCACCGAGCTCGTGGTCACCGAGCTCCTTCTTCTCGATGTCCGGGACATCCGTGCTGAACGTCACGTCGACGACGAGCGCGACGGCAGGGTCGATCGAGAACGCGCTGCTGCGTGCCCCACCTCCGCCGTGACCGCCGATCTCCTCCTGCACCGTCGCCACGGCAACCGGCGCTGCGGAGACATCGCGGTCCGCCAGGAGCCTCAGAGCCTCGAGCACGACGAAGGCGCCGATCCGATTGTCGATGGCGCGACTGGCGATTCGGTCACCCGCGAGCTCGACGAGGTCGGCATCCACGACCATCGCGTCACCGACGCGCAGCCCGAGAGCGCCCGCCTCCTCGCTGGAGCTCACGCCGACGTCGATCCACAGGTCCCTCACCTCGGAGGCCTTGGTGCGCTCCTCTGCCTTGATGAGGTGGATGGCCTTCTTGCCCACCACTCCGGGAACCGGGCCGTGACGTCCCAGAATCCGGACCCGCTGCCCGACCAGCACTTGGGCATCCCAGCCTCCGATCGTCCCGACGTAAAGGAAGCCCTTGTCGTCGATGTGGGTCACCTGAAGGCCGATCTCGTCGATGTGACCGGCCATCATCACCGTCGGGCCGTCCGACGATCCCAGTCGCGCCACGGTATTGCCGTGTACGTCGGTCGAGACCTCCGCGAACGTCTCGGCTTCCTCCCTCCAGACCCGTGTCGCTTCGATCTCGAAACCGGACGGACCCGCAGCGTTCAGCAGACGCTTAAGAAAGTCCCTATTCATGCACGCCCCATGTGATGTCGTGGAGGACGGCGCCGGCCGTCCGGAGTCAGGGCCGATCCCCGAGGTCATCCTCTTCCTGCCACGGCTTGGACGAGATGACCGAGAACTGGACGGACCCGTCCTGCAGCGCGCGCTCCATGCGGGCCTTCACCCTGCGTTGGATCGCACGTCGCGTCCAAGGGAGGAGCAGCGAGAACCCGAGCGCGTCCGTCAGGATCCCGGGCGTCAAAAGGAACGCCCCGCCGATGAGAATGGATACGCCGTCGAGCAGCGACTGCCCGGGCAAGCGGCCGCTGGCAAGCTCGTCACGGAGCCGCCAGAGCGTGCGCACCCCCTCGAGACGGGCGAGCCAGGCACCGCCCGCGCCCGTGAGGACGACGAGGCCGATCGTCGGCCAGAGCCCCACCATCTGACCGATCTGGATCAGCAGCACCAGCTCGATGAGCGGCACGATGACGAAGAGTGCGAAGAGCCTTCCGAGAATCCCCATGGCAGCCGATACCCTCCCCGGGCGAAAGCGGTTCGTCCTCGGCCCCGTCTCGTCAGAGGAACCGAACCTCCCCGGTGCCCACGTCGTACATGGCCCCCGCGAGCACGACCTTCCCGGATCGCTCCAGCTCCGCCAAAACGGGGCTGCGGTCTCGAACCGAAGCCACCACGGCCCTCACATTCCGCTCGGCGACCCGATCGGAGAATCCGTCAGCGTCCCTCGCGGACTCGGATCCCTCGGCCTCCACCGAGGCCTGGATCTTACGTACCAAGCCCGTCAGATGACCGAGCTCGACTTCCCCGATCGCGCCCTCTACGGCTCCACAGGCCGTGTGACCGAGCACCAGCACGAGGCTGGCTCCCATCATGCTGCACGCAAACTCCATGCTCCCGAGCAGGTCGTCGTTGAGGACGTTGCCGGCGACACGGGCAATGAAGAGATCGCCCACGCCCCGATCGAAGATCACTTCGACCGGGACCCGTGAATCGATGCAGCCCAGCACGAACGCGAAGGGCTGCTGACGGTCCGCGTTGGCCCGGACCTCCGACGGCCAGTCCCTGTCCATGGCACGACCGGCCACGAATCGCGCGTTGCCCTCCGCGAGTCGCCGGAGTGCGACATCGGGAATCGAGCGGTCGGGCTCCCGTGAAGCTGCGGTTTCAGGCGGCTGGACGTTCGTGTCTTCCATGGGTCGAAGTCGGTTCTCGGGTGGCGAGACATCCTCGGGCCGATCGAAAGGGAAGATCGACCATCCGGAGTGAGGGCGAAACCGGCGACGTGACGGTACCCGAGCACAGGGTGGATTCCGGTTGTGCCGTATCCGGCTTTTCGTTTCCTTAGTCGCGATGGAAGAGACGTATTTTCGTAAGGGTTTCGGCCTCAAGGCCGATGTGAAGCCGCTGATCGACCTGGAGTACCACTCCGCCCTCGTGCAGCAGATCAGGGCGCGCGGGTACACCCAGGTTTTCGGAGACATCACGGTCCGCCTCGCCGAGGAATTCGGCTTCTGCTACGGCGTCGACCGGGCCATCGACTACGCGTACGAGACGCGTCACAAGTTCCCGGACAGGCACATCTACCTCGTCGGAGAGATCATCCACAACCCGCACGTGAACCAGCGGATGCGGGAGATGGGCATCGAGTTCCTGTATGCGGACGAGTCGGGCGAGTTCGATTTCAGCGTCGTGACCCCCGAAGACGCGGTGATCATGCCGGCCTTCGGCGTCACCCTCGCCGACTTCGACCGGCTGAGGGACATCGGTTGTGTCCTGGTCGACACGACGTGTGGCTCGGTGCTCCTCGTCTGGAAGCGCGTCGAGAGCTACGCACGCGACGGGTTTACGGCGGTGATTCACGGGAAGTACCGCCACGAGGAGTCGCGGGCGACGGCGTCACAGGTCAACAAGCACCCCGATGGCAAGTACATCATCGTCCGCAACATGGACGAGGCCATCGTACTCTGCGACTACATCACGAAGCACCCGGGACACCTGACGCGCGAGGAGTTCCTCGAGCGCTTCGCGGTGAAGGCGTCCGACGGTTTCGATCCGGACGAGGACCTGCAGAAAATCGGTGTGGCGAACCAGACGACGATGCTCGCCAACGAGTCCCTGGCGATCGGCGCACGGGTCCGCGAGGCGATGATCGAGGCCCACGGTGAGGACTACGCAAACGAGAACTATCGGTCGTTCGGGACCATCTGCTCGGCGACGCAGGAGCGTCAGGATGCCGTGCTGAAGATGATGGAGGACCACAAGCCCGACGTGATGATCGTGATCGGCGGATACAACTCGTCGAACACGAACCACCTCGCCCACATGTGCCGCGAATATACGACGGCGTTTCATGTGGAGGACGCCGCCTGCATCGACACCGAGACGGGTACCATCCGGCACAAGCCTGTCGTGGACGCGGACGCGCCCGAGGAAATCGTCTCCGACTGGCTGCCCGAGGGACCCTTCGAGCTCGGCCTGACCGCCGGTGCGTCGACGCCGAACAACAAGATCGGCGAGGCCCTCGTTCGGGTGCTCAAGCTCAGGGGCCTCGAGGCGGAGCTGGACTCCCCTACTCTCGAGCCCGCCTGAGGACGCGGCGCCGAAGCCGCTTCACTCGACCGCCGCTGCTGCCTTCCCCAGCTTTCTGAGCAGCGCCCTGAGCTGATCCTGCTCAGACTCGTCGAGACTCTCCGTCAACGAACGGATGTAGGCCGCGTGAGAGGGGAAGACCCCGGCGAGTAGCGCACGCCCCTCTTCGGTCAGCCGCGCCTGAACCACGCGTTTGTCGGACCCGGAGCGATCCCGATGCGCGAGCCCCAACTCCTCGAGCCGATCCATCACGTAGGTCACGTTCCCGCCCGTGACGAGCAGCTTGTCCGCCAACTCCCCCAGCGGCAGCGGCCCGAGGTGGTACAGCGCCTCGAGAATGCCGAACTGGGCGGGTGTCAGGCCGTAGCCCGCGATCTTACCGGCTACGCCGCGAGCCATGCTGGCGTAGCAGCGAGCCAGGGCGATCCAGAGTCGAAGCGCGCGCTCCTCGTCCTCGCTCCACTCGCGAGGCGCGGGGCCGTCGACTCCGTCCTGCATCAGATGTGGATCGGCCGGCCCAGCGCGGCGAGAGCTCCCTCTGCGATCGCTTCCGAGAGCGTCGGGTGGGGATGGATGGCCTTCTCGATCTCTTCGACCGTCGACTCGAGGTGTCGCCCGATCACGAACTCCGCGATCAGCTCGGTCGCGTGCGGGCCGACGATGTGAGCGCCCAAGATCTCCGAATACCGCGTGTCGCGAATCACCTTTACGAAGCCGTCTGCATGTCCACCGGCGAGCGCACGGCCGTTGCCGACCCAGGGAAACTTCCCGACCTCGATCTCGTATCCCTGCTCTTTCGCCTGGGTCTCGGTGAGACCCACGGACGCCACTTCGGGATTACAGTAGGTGCAGTTGGGGATGTTGGCGTAGTCGACGGTGCCGTGACCCTCTCCGGCGATATGCTCGACACAGACGATCCCTTCGTGCGAAGCCTTGTGAGCGAGGAGCTGGTTGCCGGCGCAGTCCCCGATCGCGTAGATGCCCGCGACGTTGGTCTGCATGTGCTCGTCCACGACGATGAAGCCCGCCTCGTCGGTCGCGACGCCCGCCGCTTCCAGGCCCAGGTCTTCCGTGTTCGGCACACGTCCGACCGCCGACAGGACATTGGCGACCTCGAGAACTTGCTCGTTCCCACCCTTGTCGATGAAGGTGAGCTTCACGCCATCGTCCGACACTTCGGCGCCCTGGACCATGGCTCCCGTGTGGATGGCCATGCCGCGCTTCTTGTAGGTGCGCTCCATGAACTTCGAGACTTCCTCGTCCTCCAAGGGGAGGATTCGGTCCAGGGCCTCGATGATCGTCACCTGGCTGCCGTACGTGTCGAAGACGTCGGCGAATTCCACCCCGATCGCTCCGGCGCCGATGATCGCCAGGGTCGCAGGCGCCGCCGTCTGAAAGAGCGCTCCGGTCGACGACCAGATGCGTTCCTCGTCGATCGGGAAAGCGCCGATGTTCCGGGGGCGTGATCCCGTCGCGAGGATGACCTGTTTGGCGGTCAGGCGCTGGCTCTCGCCCTCGGCGACGACGTCCACGGTGCCCGCACCCGCGATCTTACCGCGCCCCGTCACGTGCGTGACCTTGTTCTTCTTGAAGAGGTGGCCGACGCCCTTGTTGAGTTGGCCAGCGACCACGCGGCTGCGCTCCTGGGCGGGACCGAGGTCGATCTTCAGGTCCGAAAACGAGATGCCGTGCGCCGCGGCGCCCTTCATCTCGTTGGCCAACGCAGCGGAAGCCAGCATCGCCTTGGTCGGGATGCAGCCGATGTTCAGGCAGACGCCTCCCAGCTTGTCTTCCTCGACGCAGGCCACGTTCAAGCCGAGCTGAGCCGCCCTGATGGCCGCCACGTACCCACCGGGGCCGGAACCGATGATGACGATGTCGAAACTGTTGTCGGACACCTGATTACCTCTTCGCTGAGCGGGCCGCACGACGGTCGGACCCGAGAGTCACTTCCAACGGAGGCATGAACTTAGCCGAGACCCTGTCACGAATAAACTGTGTCGCTCCCTCCCGATCCATGGCGAGAGCGCGACGAAGCGGCCATTATCGGCGAGCGATAGCCTGCCCGCTTCCTCATCACGGAGTCGAATCATGTGGGAAGTCCTGATTCTCGGTGCCGCAGCTTTCGGCTTCATGGCGATCTACAACTCGCTGGTGAAGCTGCGTGAGCAGGCGGATGCCGCCTGGGCCGACATCGACGTGCATCTGAAGCAGCGGCACGATCTGATCCCGAACCTCGTGGAGACGGTCAAGGGATACGCGACCCACGAGCAGGAGACGCTCAATGCCGTCATCTCGGCCCGATCGGGGGCGATGTCGGCGAACGGCCCCGCTGCCCAAGGTGCTGCGGAAGGAATGCTGGCGGGAGCGCTGAAGTCTCTCTTCGCGCTCGCCGAAGCGTACCCCGATCTCAAGGCGGCCGGCGGATTTCGGGATCTTCAGGGGAGCCTCGCCGAAATCGAGAGCGGCATCCAGAAGGCTCGGCGCTACTACAACGCCGTTGTCCGGGACTACAACACCAAGGTCCAGCAGGTGCCGTCGAATCTCGTCGCGAAGGCGTTCACCTTCCACGAGCGAGAGTTCTTCGAGATCCCCGATGCGGAGAAGGAAGTCCCGAAGGTCGACTTCGGTTCGGGGGATTGATGGGACTCGCGTCGCGACGATTCGGCGCGCTCTTCCTGACCACTGCCTGCTTGGCGGGCGGTGTCGGGTCACTCTCGGCCCAACGGACGCTCGAGGTGGGCCGCTTCCACACGGAGCTGGAGGTTGCGGAAGACGGCTCGCTGCGGGTCCACGAGGCGATTACCTACCGCTTCAACGGTTCCTGGAACGGGGTCTTCCGCGACATACCCGTCGTCACTCGTGACCCGCAGGGCCTGAACCGGCGCATCTACCTCTCCGACGTGTCCATTCGGGACGATGGTGGCGACGAGTACGAGTGGGAGCGCAGCCGGCGGGGCTCCGATCTCCGATTCAAAGTCTGGGTCCCGGGTGCCGCGGATGTGGTCCGTACGGTCCACTTTCGCTACACCGTGGACAACGCCCTCCTCTTTTTCGACGGAGAGGGCGACGGATTCGCCGAGGGTTACGACGAGCTCTACTGGAACGCCACCGGAGACGAGTCCGAGATCCCGATTCTCGCCGCAAGCGCTCTCGTCCGTCTGCCCGCCGGTGCTTCCGGCGCACGGGCTCAGGCCTACACGGGCCGCTACGGCTCGACAGCCTCCGACGTGACGATCACTGAAAACGAACTAGAATTCTATTTCGAATCAACACGAAGGTTCGGCCCTAGAGAAGGGCTTACGGTCGACGTGGCATGGAACCCGGGCGTGGTCCGCCGCCCGACGATGCTGGACCGGGCAACCCGGGCCGTGACGGCGAACTGGCTGCTGGTACTGCCGCTGATCAGCCTTGTGGGGATGTGGCGCCTTTGGAGGTCGAAAGGACGCGACCCCGAGCGCCGGGCGATCTCGCCGCAATACGAGCCGCCGAAGGACCTCACGCCGGCCGATGTCGGAACGCTCGTCGACAACCGGGTGGACGTCCGGGACATCACGGCGACCCTCGTGGACCTCGCGATTCGTGGCTACCTGCGCATTGAGGAGCAGGAGGGATCGTACCTGGAGGAGCTCGTCGGGAAGGGCGACTACGCCTTTCGGCTTCTGAAGGACCAGGAGGAGTGGGCCGATCTCGAGGAGCACGAGCAGGAGCTTCTCGAATCGGTATTCGGGTCCAAGCGCAAGGTCGACCTGGACGACCTGGAGCACTCCTTCTACATCCACATACCCGACATCAAGAACTCCATCTATCAGCGGCTGGTGGCCCTCCGCTGCTACGACCGTAGGCCGGACAAGGTGGTGGCGAAGTGGATGATCGTCGGTGGTCTCGTTCTTCCGCTGGGGATCACCACGATGATCTTGGTCAGCCTCGTTCAGGGGACCGCTATCGGTGTGGCGCTGGTGGCTGCAGTGCTCACCGCCGTACCCATCTTCGTCTTCGGTTCGCTCATGCCGGCGCGCACCGTGCACGGCGCCCGCCAACTCGAGCATGTGCTCGGATTCCAGGAGTTCATGAACCGGGTCGATGCCGATCGCTTCAAGCGCATGATCGACTCACCCGAGATGTTCGAGCGGTATCTGCCGCACGCGATGGCGCTGGGTGTCGAAAGGCAGTGGGCGAAGGCCTTCGACGACATCTACAAAGAGCCGCCCGAGTGGTACAGGGGGCAGGACCATGGCTCTTTCCAACCCTCCCGTTTCACGACGAGCCTGGGCGAGATGAGCACGCGGACGGGATCCGTGATGACCTCCCAGCCACGCAGCAGCGGCAGCTCGGGGTTCTCGTCGGGTGGGGGTGGCGGTTTCAGCGGCGGAGGCGGGGGCGGGGGCGGCACCGGCGGGTTCTGAGGCCATGCGAGCCGACGGAAGCTCTGCGAGATGCCTCAACACTCCGGCGGCACGAGGGGACCGAGTGGTACAATGAGTCTCCTGAGCAAGATCGTTCCCGTCGAGAAGGCAGAGCTGCGCCCAGTCCTTCTCGCTACGGCCTACGGCTTCTCGATTCTCCTCAGCTACTACATTCTGCGGGCCGTTCGGGACGAGATCAGCGCGGCGGATCGGGGCAACCTCCAGGTCCTGTGGACCGCCGTCTTCCTCGTGATGCTCGTGGCGGTGCCGGCATACTCCACGCTGGTCGCGCGCTACTCCCGCCAGGTCTTCATCCCCGTCGCCAACCGGTTCTTCGCGCTCAATCTGTTGGCGTTCTACGTGGCCCTCGAGCTTCTCCCGCTCGGGACGCGGCTCTGGCTGGACCGGGTCTTCTACGTGTGGTCCAGCGTGTTTGCGCTCTTCGTGGTGACGGTCTTCTGGGGCTTTATCGCCGACCTCTTCCGAAACGCCCAGGGGAAGCGCCTGTTCGGCTTCATTGCTCTGGGCTCGTCGCTGGGTGGGATCGTCGGTTCGTTGATCACGGCGACGCTGGCGACGGTGCTGCCCGCCTTCAGCCTACTCCTGATCGCGGCGATTCCTCTGGAGGCGGCCGCCTGGATCGCAAAGGCCCTGCACAGAGGCTCGACCACCGAGGACACGGTCCTCCGGGCCGAGCCCCCGGAGTTGATCCACGGCACTGCCTTCTCCGGCATCAAGGTCGTCTTCGGGTCGTCGTACCTCATGAAGATCGCCGGCTACATCGCGCTCATGACCTTCGCCTCCACCGTCTTCTACTTCGCGGCGGCGGAGCTGATCGGCGAAGCCATCACCGACCGGGACGTTCGGACGGCGTTCTACGCGAAGATCGACCTGGCGGTGAACGCGATCACCATCCTGACTCAGTCACTCCTCACGGCACACATCATCCGGAGAGTAGGGGTGGCGCTCAGCCTCGCGACCCTCCCGATCATGGCCTTCGTGGGGTTCTTCACCCTCGGCCTCTCGCCCCTCCTGGGAGTGCTCGTCACGGCATGGATCGCATATCGCTCCTGCCGATATGCCATCGCCAAGCCGACGCGGGAGATACTCTTCACGGTCGTGAGCCGAGAGCAGCGCTACAAGTCGAAGGCCTTCGTCGACACCGCGGTATATCGAGGCGGCGATCTGCTCAGCGGCTGGGCCTACACCGGGCTTGCCTACATCGGGCTGTCGATCGGAGCGATCGCCCTCGTAGCTGTCCCCTTGGTCTTGATCTGGGCAGGTCTGTCGCTTCGCCTCGGTCGCCAGCAGGAGGAGCTCGTTCAGCCCCTGCTCGGATACGACGCCCTCGGATCGATCGACTAGATCGATCGAGTCCTAGTTACCCAGAACCGCCCCCAGGACCTCCAGCCTTCCATCGATTCCCGCACTGGGCTGCAAACCGAGGACTTCGGCGACGAGCGGATAGACATGAATGCTCTCGAAGCGGCCGATCCGCTGCCCGGGTGCGATCCTCGGTCCGCGGCCCACGAAGAGCCCGTGCATGACCTCGTTCCGCGGGTCCCACCCGTGCGTCCATCCGTCCCGGGCCGCCCGATCCGCTTCTCGCCAGGGAACCACGGACCAGCCCTGGTCGGGAACGATCACCAGGTTGCCCAATCGGGGCCCGGCCCGCTCGTAGTGCAGGTGCGCGGGCATCTCGCCAACCCGATAGACCGCCGCACGGGGCAGAAGCTCCGCGAGGCGATCCCGCAGCTCGCGATCTGCCGCCTCGTCGCCCTGCGTGTAGAGCACCATGTGCGGGCCGGCCTCGATGGTCTGTACGTCGGGACCCAGGTCGATCAGGTCGCCGAGAAAGTAGGTCTGCTCAGCCAGAAACGGTGCCATCCCGTGATCCGACACGACGAAGACATACACCTGGCTCGCGTGGGGCAGGGCTTCGATCCCGTCCAAAAGACGCCCGATCAAACCGTCCACGGTCGCCACCGCAGCCGCGAGCTCGGGTGAGTCCGTCGGATAGTTGTGCCCGACCGCGTCGGTCTCTTCGAAGTAGAAGGTGATCATGTGGGGACGCTGGAGCTCTGGAAGAGCCAGCCACTGAAGCACCTGGTCTACCCGATCCTCGTACTCGATCTGGCCGTCGAAGCGGCGCCAGTGCGTCGGATGGATGCCGGCCACGGGTGCTTCGCTACCCACCCAGAAGAACGAGGCCGACACCATGCCCTGCCGCTCGGCAGTCACCCAGATCGGCTCCCCACCGTACCACGAACCGTCCTCTACCGTGGTGCGATCCCCGATCGAGTAGATCTCGTCACGAAGGGGATCGTAGAAGCGATTTCCGACCAGCCCGTGGCCGTCGGCGTACATGCCGGTCGCGATGGAGTAGTGGTTCGGAAAGGTCTTCACCGGGAAGACAGGAATCAGTCCGTCGGCCCGAACCCCTGCGTCGGCGATGCGATCGAGGTTGGGCGTCGAAAAGAGATCCAGGTAATCGTGACGGAATCCGTCCAGCGAGAGCATCACCACGTAGGGCTTCGACAGCTGCACGGGCTGGTTGACGCCCCCCGAACCCGAAGAACCGTCGAAAACGGGATCGTCCCGTGGCTCGGGCCCGCCGGGACCACTGTTCGAGCAGCCCCAGAGCGGTCCTGTGACCCAAGCCAGGACCAGTAGCGCAAAGAGCCGCGTCCGGCGTGCTGAATCGCTCATGAAATCGTGATCCTCCCTCGAGGCCGCGACCGCCTAGACCAGGATCGTCGCGGGCTCCTCTAGCATCTCCTTGAGCGTAGCCAGGAACTGCGCGCCCGTCGCACCATCGATCACGCGATGGTCGCAGCTCATGGTCACGCGCATCCTGGGGCGGACCCGGACCTCTCCGTCGACGACTACGGGAGTCTCCTCGATCCCCCCCACGGCGAGGATTCCCGCCTCCGGCGGGTTGATGACCGCCGTGAACTCGTGGATGCCGAACATCCCCAGGTTCGAGATCGAGAAGGTCGCACCCGTGTATTCTTCGGGCTGCAACCTTTTCTCCTTGGCCCGTCCCGCCAACTCCCGTACCTCCGCACCGATCCGGGCGACGCCCTTCAGATCGGCATCTCGGACCACCGGTGTGATCAGCCCGTCCTCGACGGCGACCGCCACCCCGATATGGACCCGGTTGAAGCGACGGACATGGTCCCCGCCCCAGTGCGCATTGCAGGCCGGATGCTTCTTCAACGCGGCCGCAGTCGCTCGGAGGATCAGGTCGTTCAGGGAGATCTTCCGACCCTCCGCCTCCAGGAGCCCGTTGATGCGCTGCCGTGCCTCCATGGCCCGGCCCATGTCCACGTCGATCGTGAGGAAGAAGTGGGGTACAGGGCCGATCGATTCGACGAGCCGCTTGGCGATCGTCTTTCGCATCTGGGTCAACGGAACGTCCTCGTAGTCGGCCACATCCGCGCCCCAAGCAGGCAGCGGCTCGGGGGCTCCGGCTGCGCCCGCCGGGCCGATGGCCGCCGCCACTTCGATATCCCGCTTGACGATCCGCCCACCGGGACCGGAACCCGCGACGGACGCGAGGTCGAGCCCTTTGTCGGCTGCCAGTCGCCGAGCCAGTGGCGAAGCCTTGATCCGTCCCGAGGGCGTCTCACCCTGAGCCGCTTCGGCCGGTGCGGGGGTCGAAGGGTGAACCGCTTCGGCGGGAGTCGGCGGCGAAGGCGCTGCCGTCTCGGGGGCCGCTGCCGTCGATGGAGGCGCGCTCACACCTCCGAACTCCGAGATGTCCTCGTCGGCGCCGGCGATCACGGCGATGACCTCACCGACCGGCGCGGTTCCGCCCTCGCCGATGAGGATCTTGCGGAGCACCCCGTCTCCACGCGCAGTGAGCTCCATCGTCGCCTTGTCCGTCTCGATCTCGGCGATGATGTCGCCGTTGACGACGGTATCTCCTTCCGCCTTCAGCCAGCGGACGACCTGGCCTTCCTCCATGGTCGGAGAGAGGGCCTCCATGTGCACTTTGGTAGCCATCAGCGGTACAGGACCTTCTGGCAGGCCTCGACGACCCGCTTGGCGCTCGGCTTGGTGACAGCTTCGAGCTTCTTGTTGTAGGGCATCGGGATATCGGCCTGCGTGACCCGCAGGACGGGCGCGTCCAGGTGGTCGAAGGCTTCTTCCTGGATGATCGAGACGACCTGTGCACCCACTCCGCCGAAGGGCCACCCCTCCTCGAGGTACACCGCCCGATTGGTCTTCTGCACGGTCGCGAGAATCGCCTCGACATCCAGCGGACGAACCGACCGGAGGTCCAGGACCTCGGCCTGGACTCCTTCCTTTTCCAGCATTCCGGCCGCCTGCAGGGCTACGTGCACCGTCTTGCCGTGCGTGATGATCGAGACGTCCGATCCCTCCCGCTTCAAGTCCGCCACGCCGAGAGGAACGATGAAGTCGTCGTCGTCGGGCACCTCACCCTTGAAGTTGTAAAGGAGCTCGCCTTCCATGACCGCCACGGGGTCGTCGTCCCGAATCGCGGCCTTCAAGAGCCCCTTCGCGTCTGCCGGAGTCGCCGGGGTCACCACCTTCACACCGGGGGCGTGGGCGTACCAGATCTCACAGGCCTGCGAGTGCTGCGCACCGAGCTGCAAGGCGGCACCCGTCGGACCCCGAAAGACCATCGGGATGTTGATCTGTCCGCCGCTCATGTGGAGCATCTTGGCGGCCGAATTGACGACCTGGTCGAGCGCGAGGATCGAGAAGTTGAACGTCATGAACTCGATGACCGGTCTCAGCCCCACCATCGCGGCGCCCACACCCAGACCGGTAAAGCCCAGCTCCGAGATAGGCGAATCGACGACGCGCTGGTCGCCGAACTGGTCGAGCAGGCCCTTGGACACCTTGTAGGCCCCGTCGTACTCGGCGACCTCCTCACCCATGAGGAAGACCGACTCGTCACGGGCCATCTCCTCTGCGAGCGCTTCGTTGAGCGCGTCGCGGTACGTGAGGACAGCCATCTACATGTCCTCCCGACCGTCGAAGAAATGTCTCGTGTCCGGATTCAGCTCCGAGTAGACGTGCTGATAGAGCCCCGAGGCCTCCGGCTCGGGCGAGCCGTCGGCGAATGCCTCGGCCTCGTCCACGATCTCCCGGACCTCATGGTCGATCGCCTCGAGCTCCTCCTGCGTGAGCGCGCCGGCTGCGAACATCCGATCCTTGAGCAGCTTGATCGGATCCTCCTTTTGGACCTTCTCGTCCACCTCCGCCTTCGAGCGATACGTGCCCGAGACCGGGTCGGACATCGAGTGTCCCTTGAACCGGTAACACTGGAGATCGACGAACTGGGGGCCGCCGCCTTTGCGAACCTTCTCGAAGAGCTCCTCGAAGAAGAGATACGTCTCCACGACGTCCTGGCCGTTGACCGTGTGGGCGGGGACTCCGTGGGAAGCGGACTTGACGGACATGTCGGTGGTCGAGACACGGCTGAACTTCGTGCCCATGCCGTAGTCGTTGTTCTCGACCACGTACACCACCGGAAGATTCCATACCGCGGCCATGTTCATCGATTCGTGGAAGGCGCCCTGGTTCACTGCGGCATCGCCGATGAAGCAGATGCAGACCTTCTCCTCGCCCCGGTACTTGATCGCCCAGGCCATGCCGAGTGCGAGCGCGGTCTGGGCACCCACGATCCCGTGGCCGCCCATGAACCCGACCGACTTGTCGAACATGTGCATCGAGCCGCCCATGCCTCCCGAGCACCCCGTCGCTTTTCCATAGAGCTCGGCCATCACGGCCTTCGGCTCGATCCCCTTGGCGATCGCCTGGGTGTGCTCACGGTAGGCGCTGATCGCGTAGTCGTCCCGGTGCAAAGGCAGGATGCTCCCGGCTGCGGCGGCTTCCTGACCGATGTGCAGATGGCAGAAGCCGCCGATCTTTCCGATCGCGTAGGCCTCCTCAGCCTTCTCCTCGAAACGTCTGTAGAGGAGCATGGCACGCATCAGCTCGACGAGCTTCTGGTGGGTCATTCCACCGAAATCGTCCGCCGGCAAGGCCTGCTCCTGCTCCACGGTGTTCGTCTCCGCCATCTATCCGACCTCTCGGGCGCCCTCCGACCCTTTCACGGGTCGTCCCGGGCGGCCCATCTCTAACTGAACGAGCTCTAGTCCCGGCATCTCCGCCGGTGCTGGAATGTCGGCCTCCATGACCCGCTGAATCCGACCTGGTCCTCCGGCCTCGACCTCACGTGCCTGCTCCTTCGCATGATAGCTGGAGCGTACCAGGGGGCCGGATTCCACGTGCCGGAAGCCATACTCCTCCTCTCCGATGCACTTCCACTCGGCGAATTCGTCGGGGGTCACCCAACGGGCTACCGGAATGTGCATCGGCGAGGGCCTCAGGTACTGACCGAGCGTCAGGATGTCGACGGACGCCTCGCGGAGATCCGCCATGGCCTGACGGATCTCGGGACCTTCCTCCCCCATCCCCAGGATGATCCCCGTCTTGGTGAGGATATCCGGACGAATCCGCTTGGACGCACCCAGGAAGGAGATCGAGCGCCAGTACCGACCCCCCGGCCTCACGTCCGGATGCAGTCGGTCCACGGTCTCGAGGTTGTGGCCGAGGATCGCGGGCTCCGCCTCCAGGACGACCGCCAAGGCATCCTCGTCCCCCTTGAAGTCGGGGATCAAGACCTCGACCGAGCACCCGGGCACCTCGTCGTGGATCCGGCGAATCGTATCGGCGTAGATGCCCGCCCCCCCGTCCGGAAGCTCGTCGCGATTCACCGACGTGATCACGACGTGCTCCAACGCCATCGCGCGTACCGTCTCGGCCACCCGGCGCGGCTCGTCGAGGTCGAGCTCGGTCGGCATGCCGTGGGCGACCCCGCAGTACTTGCAGGCCCGCGTGCATACGTCGCCGAGAATCATGAAGGTGGCCGTCCCGGCCTCCCAACACTCCCCGATGTTCGGGCAACCGGCCTCCTCGCAGACCGTGTGCAGGGACTCGCTCCGCATCATGCCCTGGAGGCGAAGGTAATTCGGACCGCCCGGCGAGCGGACCTTGAGCCACGACGGCTTCCTCGACTTCAACGGAATGACGTCCAGCCCTTCGTGGGCACGAATCCTGGACGTGCCCTTGGGCTTGACGATGCCCGTGTCTTTGTCGGCCGGCGCGTAGCCGCCCGGAGCGCTCTTTTTCTCTTCCATCAGCGTGTCCTCCGAAGGACACTCGAGTCAGGGGTCTGTCCCGGCTCCGCCGACTTGCGACGAAGCCGTACTTCGCCCGTCAAACAAGGCTGAAGAGCCTGAAAGGATAGCAAAAAGAGGGGTGGGGAAACAACTGACGCCATGCTGAAAGCGGGGCGCCGATCCCACCCCCTAAAGGCCGATCCCCAGCCCCCTGACGAGGAATCCGACACCCAGCCCGAGATAGTTGCCGATCGCGTACCCGAAGAGACCCACGATGATGCCCGGGAGCACCAGCCCGGACCACTCGCGTGACACGGCGACGGCCAACGCGCTGCTCGGTCCCCCGATCGCGGCCTGAGAGGCCACCGACAGCGTGCCGAGATCGAGCTTGAGCAGCCGTCCTGCACCGTATACGACCAGCCCGTGCGTCACGACGACCAGTGCCGTGAAGACGAAGACGGCGAGTCCCACCTCGAGGATGAGGTCGATCCGCGAGTGGATCCCGATGATCACGAAGAAGAAGTGCAGGGCGAGGTTGCCCAGCTGAAAGGCTCCGGGGGCAGTCCGCAAAGGCGTCAGGTGCCCGGCCAGAAGGGCGAGCGTCGTCAGCCACAGGATGCTGGGGATCGCCGGGGTGAAGCCGCCGACCCAATCGGCCGCGATGAGCAGAAGGAACCCCGCGGCCATCAGAATGGCGAGGTCCAGTGTCGAGAGCGGCTCCCTGTGGAAGAACGGATGCTGGAGGGTCGTGTCGGCTTCACCCCCGACGCCAGGGACGGGTGTGGGAAAGAAACGCCGGAGCCAGATCGGCAGGATCAGCGTCGCCCCGAGCCAGACGGCCGTCATGACGTTGTCGGCGGCGGTGGTGCCGGCGAACAACAGGTCGGGGAGCTCCACCGCACGGCCGACGGCAACGAAATTGACCGAGCCGCCCGAATAGGTGCCGGTCAGGGTACCGGCGAGCTTCCAAGTGTCCTCGGCAAAGCGGTCACCGAAAACGAGCGCGCCCAGAAAAGCACCCAGCGCGGTCCCGAAGCATGCGATCGCGAATGCACCGATCATCTTCGGGCCGGCCTTCTTCAGGTCCGCGAGATTTACGGCCAACAGCAGCCACGCGATGGCGAGTGACGTGACGGGGCCTCCGATGGCGTCGTAGACCGGGGAGCTCCCGGGTACGAGGCCCGTATTCGACAGCAACGCGCCCAGCAGGATCGCGAGCAAAGAGGCGCCGACCTTCGAGAGGGCGGCAATGTTGCGGTCCAGCCAGAAGGCGAGGGCCGTGGAAAACGCGATGAGCCCGGCCAGAAGCAGCCCGGACTCGATCACGACGACTCCGAGTTCGGAACGATACGACGACGACGCGGGTCACGTGGATCGGTGATGCGGTTCTGGAAGTCCTCGAATCGCTGGACGATGTATTCGACGGCCTCTTCCGGGGAGTCCGTGCAGAGAAAGAGGTCCATGTCCTCGGGCGAGATCTTGCCTTCGGCCAGGAGTCGCTCCTTTATCCACTCGATGAGGCCGCCCCAGTAGTCGGTGCCGAAGATCACGACCGGGAAGTCCCTGATCTTCTCGGTCTGGATCAGCGTCAGCGATTCGAAGAGCTCGTCGAGCGTGCCGAAGCCGCCGGGAAAGATGACGAACGCCTCGGCATACTTCACGAACATCGTCTTGCGCACGAAGAAGTAGCGGAAGTCGATCGACGTATCCACGAACTCGTTCGAGGATTGCTCGAAGGGCAGCTCGATGTTGCACCCGACCGAGCGTGCGCCGGCCAACTGCGCGCCACGGTTCGCTGCCTCCATCATGCCGGGTCCACCACCCGTCATCACGGCAAAGCCGGCCTCACCGAGAAGGCGCGCGGTCTCCACGCACTGCTTGTACATGTCATCCGACTCGTCCGTTCGGGCAGAACCGAAGATCGAGATGGCCGGGCCGAGCTTGCTGAGCTCGTCGAAGCCCTCGACGAACTCGCCCATGATGCGAAAGACCCTCCAGGAGTCCTTGCTGAGGCGGTAGAGGCCGCGCTCTTCGCGAACATCGACTGCGGACTGCAGCAACCGCTCGTCTTCGGTCTGGCCCACCGAGGCGGCTGTGTCTTCGGTGCGGTCCTCCGGCAGGATCGACGCGTCGTCCATGTCTCTTCCCCAATCAGGTTGTGCGGCCCGCGTGGGAGCCCCTCAGTTGCGATCGTAGTCCGACAGCCACTCGGCCGTGCGGCGGAGCGCCTCCGCGTGCCCCGTGTGCTCGGTCCAGCCCAGCACCTCGTGCGCCCGCCGAGAGGGATAAGGATTGTGCTCGAGCCCGTACTGCGCCACACGCTCGAGGGGTAGGCCCTGCATTCCAGGCACGGAGGCACCCAGGCGTGAGGTGACCTTGGCGGCGCCACGGATCAGTCCCGCCGGAACCGAGACGAAGCGCGGAGCTCTTCCGAAGCCCTCGGCGAAGGCTGCCAGAAGCTCCTTCTGCGTCACGGGATCGTCCTGGGAGAGGTTGAAGACGCGTTCGGGCCCGGCGTGGCGCAGGGCGAGCAAGATCCCTCGGGCGACGTTGCCCGCGTACACGACGGGTACCCGGTTCCCCCCCGAGCCCAGGATCGGGATCCAGGGGAGCTTCACGACCCGACTCAGCCGGGGAGCGAAGAGCCGGTCCCGCTCGCCGTACACGGCCGACGGTCGCACGACCGTCAGCTTCATGCCCGCCTCGACCGCCACTTCACCCGCTACCCGCTCGGCCTCCCGCTTGGAGCGGGCGTACAGGTTGGGAGGAGAGAGCGGGGAGTCGAGCGGCGTCTCCTCGTCGGCCAGCCGGAGTCCGGTGCCGTACACCGCAATCGAGGAGACATGGACAGCACGGGAAATACCGGCGAGAGCGGCCGCACCCATGGCTGCGCGCGTCGCCTCGACATTGACGCTGCGGATCTCGGGCCACGGCGCGCCCGAATAGACGAGCGCGGCGCTGTGGATGAGACACTCCGTGCCCGCCATGAGCTCGGCGAGGTGCTCCGGCGACGCCCGGACGTCCCCTTCCGAGATCTCGCATCCGATCGAGCGGAGAAACCCGACCGAGGACTCCTTCCGCTGGAGGGCGACGACGCGCGTCCCGGCCGCCCGGAGCTGCTCGGCGACGTGCGAGCCTACGAGTCCGGAGCCTCCGGTGAGAAAGACGGACCGCGGGAGCGGGTCGCGGACGGCTATCTCCCCAGGAGTGCCTCTCCCGAAGCTTTCAGGATCGGCATCATGTTCCTGTGCATCTCGTAGTCCGGTCGGGTCGAGGCCATCTCCGCGTCCCAGACCTCCAGCATGCGCTCGTAGTACGCCCGTGCGCTCACCGTGTCTCCGAGACCCAGGGACGCCGCGGCCGCCGAGGCCAGATTCAGGAGATGGTCTGAGTACTCTTCAAGGGCGCCTTCCGCCACCGCGAGCGCACTCTCGAAATCGAGCGCCTCCCGCTGAAGCGCCGAGAGGTGGTACCGCCCGTCCAGATCGAGCGGCCCCGCGATCTCGTACGCCTGAATCGCCATCGGAAGGAAGTTCGCGACCTCGGCGGTGTTGCCCGACTCCGACGCCATCATCACCCGGTCGAACAGACGGTCCGCAGCCTCCCTCGGGGTCATCGTGCTGAGGTCGGTCGTGCCGGCATTGGGCTGAGGCTGTGTCTGCACCGGCAAGGGCCCGGTGTTCTTGTTCTGGGGGCTGTAGATGGGGTAGAGCGCCACGAGCAACACGCCTACGAGCACGACACCACCGACGACCCACAAGCTGTTCTGTTGGGAGCCCTGCTGCTGTTGAGGTGCCGGCGCCTTTCGCGGTCGGGCAGCCCCCGAGATCGTTGCACCACACTGGTTGCAGAACTTTGCGCTCGCCGGAGGGTGATGCCCGCACGAGGGACACGCCCTCGCCCCCAACGAGGCACCACAGTTGGCGCAGAAGTTACCGGAAGCGGACGCTCCGCAATTCGAGCACTTCACCTTGAATCCTCCCGTCAGCGCTGGCCGTCGTCCTCCATACTGGGACGCCGGAAGTTGAGGGCATTGAAGAGCAGTGGCCAGGTAGCCACAGTCTGAGCCCGGTAGTTGGGCTGGAATCCGAAGAGGACCACCGAGCCACGGCCGACCGGAATCTCGACCAAGGCAGCCTTACCGGCCAGGTGCTGAGGCCCGAGGATCCAGCCCGACAGCAGCGGGTTGCCCATCGCATAACGGGCGGCCACTGTCGCGTCCTCCTCGTTCACGTCGAAGGCCCGGCTGCTTCTCCAGAACCAGACCGGTGTGCGCGAGCTCATGCCTCGGCTCAGCGCGTGATCGGGTTCCAGGTCGACCTCGAGAATCGAGCCGGGCACGTAGAAATCCTGCGTCGGCATACGCTCGACTGCATTGCCGATGTCCAGGCCGAAGAGGTCGATCACGAATTCCGTGGCTTCGTCGATCGCCACGAGCCGTCCACCACGCTGGACGAAGTCGGCCAGGGCGGTCGTGCCTGCGACGCCGAGGCCGCCCGTGTATTCGTCGGGCAGGCGACCGGAATCGTAACCCCTCCCGATCGACTCACCACTCTGGTCCTGGAGGACGATCACGTCGTAATCCGACCGCAGATCGCCGCGTCTGGCGCGTGAATCCTTCAGGGTGTCGTACTGAAGGCCGTGCTGATCGAAGATCCAGCGCGTCCAACCGGCCTCCATCGGCTCCTGCCAAGACTTGTACATGGCCACGCGAGGCGCGTCGTTCCCCGAAAGAAAGTCCGGGAGCCGGAAAGCGAAATCGGGCATCGCGATCGGTTCGGGCTCGAGAAGCTCGGCGAGAGCGACGCTCACGGTCTCCACCGGAACGGTCTCCACATCCATCAGGAGGCCCAGCGTGTGCCCGGTCACGTCGTACGGCCGTCTCGGTGGCCCTCCGGGGTATTCCCGAAGATCCGGATACTCCTGAATCTCCAGCATCGTTTGAGCGAAGGACGCATAGGGCTGCCGCATCGGCACGACGTACGATCCCGCCGCAAACGCTCGGCCGTCGGCCGAGAACGCACGCGATGCCCGATGCACCTCGACGTCGGCCATACGGAGGATGCGGAGCACATACGCGAGGCCGACCGGGTTCTGCTGGTCCGCCGGGATGACCCAGGCAGCCGGCCAGGAATCCCAGCCCCGTACGGCTCGCTCGTTGACGCGGTAGAAGTTGCGCAGCCAGAACTCGCGGTTCTTTGCCGCGTTCGTGAGGAGCGCCATCGCCCCCGACTCCATGTAGTCGACGATGTCCGGAAGCCCCCACTCGCCACCGGTCCACGGGTTCGGATAGTTCGCCGATGCGACTGCCGCGTCGTATTGGCGTCCGCCGCCGATGGAGGCCGGATCGACCACCACGGGAGTGGCGAGGCTCGCGGATGCGGTCTCACTGAGGATCCTCGCGCCGGCATGGTAGTGCTGATAAGCACGGGCGGGGGTGAATCCGTCGTAGATCGCGCTGGTGACGACGCCGCTCTTCCCCTGAACGGTGAGCTCAGCCGCCATGTAGCTCCCGAGCTGGTTCACGGCGGAGATGAGCGCGGGGTCGATGTTGTGTTCGATCGGATCGATGTACGGCGGGAAGAAGATTCGGGCGCCTCTGCCTCCCATCTGGTGGATGTCGTGGACGATCTGCGGATGCCAGGCGTTGTGTGCGTCCCGGATCGTGTGCTGCGTCTCCAGCTGCGTGAAGGCGTACCAGTCCCGGTTGTTGTCGTGGCCCACGTAGAACTGGTAAAGCCAGGGCATCGGCGCGGCCTCGTACTCGGTACCGACGAACCGATTGTACCAGTCGACCACCCACTCCGTCCCGTCCGGGTTGAGCGAGGGGATGTCGAGCAGGACGACGTTGTCGAGAATCTCCCGAACCTTCGGCTCGTCCGACGAGGCGAGTCGGTAGATCAGATTCGCGGCCGACTGGGGACCCCCGACCTCGGTCGCATGGATGCCGTGCGTGATCAGGACGACGGTTCGACCCTGCTGCACCAACCGCTCCAACTCCGCCTCCCCGGACACCCGGCGAGGGTCCGCCAGACGCATCTGGATGTCATGGAGCTCGTCGAGACGGGCGTGGTTCGCTTCGCTCGTGACGGTGAGCATGATGAAGGGCCGGCCGGCCGTGGTAGGCCCGAGCGTGTCGACCGTGACGCGCGGACTGGCCGACGCGACCGCCTCGTAGTACGCGGAGAGCGCCGTCCAGTCGGCGAGCTTGCGGTCCGTGCCGGGAACGAAGCCGAAGTGGGACGCAGGGGTGGGAACAGTCTGAGCCGTGAGGCTGCCGACCGCGATCAAAGACAGGGTCGCAGCCGCTCTGAAGCGGAGTAGCATGGGATTATCCTTTGGTCGATCCGGGGTCGGCAACTCGACTCCCCGGGGCCTCACCGCGGTGGCTACCGACATCGAAGACACCCACGGCGTCTAGATTCTCGCGCCAAACGGCCTTCGCGTCGAGGCGTTGTCCATGACGGCCGGTGCGGGGCTTTTGCCCGTCTTCGGATCGGGATAGAGTTCGGGTCCGCGATCGACCCTGGAGACCCTCTGGAGGACCGGATGTTGAAGCGAGCGTTGGCACTTTCGATCGTCGTCGTCGGATGCCAGGACGGTGTCCAGACGGAGTCGCTCCCGGAGGTCTCTGCCGAGACGATCGAGCGTCACTTGAGGACGCTGTCGGCCGACCGGTACGGCGGTCGTTCCCCGGGCACGGAGGGGGGCGACGCGGCGGCCCGTTACATCGCCGATCGCTTTCAGGAGGCGGGACTCGAGCCTGTGGGCGGAAGCTACTTCCAGGCCGTGCCGATCATCGGCTCGACACCCGACCCGGCCACCGCGTCCGTGACTTTCTCCGGACCGGGCGGAGTCGTTCGCCCCACCTACCTCGACGAATTCGTCCTGTCGTCCGGGAACCCCGAAGCCGAAGCCGCGTCCGGTGAGGGTGAGCTGGTGTTCGTCGGTTACGGGATCACCGCCCCGGAGGCCGACTGGGACGACTTCGGAACGGACGTGAGCGGGAAGTACCTCTTGATCCTCGTCAACGACCCCCCGGCGTCCGAGGCCGAGCCCGATCTCTTCGGCGGACGGGCGATGACGTACTACGGCCGCTGGACGTACAAGTACGAGGAGGCCGCCCGGCAGGGAGCTTTGGGAGCCTTCATCGTCCACACCACGGAGGCGGCGGGTTATCCATGGGGTGTCGTGCGCGGGGGTTGGTCGGGGGAGCAGTTCGCGCTCCCACCCGCGGGTGGCGCGGACCCCGTGCCGTTGCAGGGCTGGCTTTCGTATGAAGCGACCGAACGGATTCTGGAGGCGGGTGGCCACGACCTCGGGTCCCTGTTCGAGCAGGCTTCGTCTCGGGACTTCCGAGCCATTCCGACCGGTATCACGGTCGCTGCCTCCGTCGCGAGCGCCATCCGAACGGTCGAGACCATGAACGTGGTCGGGCTGCTGCCGGGCGCCACTCGCCCCGACGAAGTCGTCACCATCACTTCGCATTACGATCACCTCGGGATCGGCGAGCCTCTGGACGGCGACAGCATCTTCAACGGTGCCTACGACAACGCGTCGGGTACGGCCCTGATGATGGCCGTGGCCGATGCATTCACGGAGGTCGCGCCCGCGCCCGACCGATCCGTCCTCTTCATCGCCACCGCGGCGGAGGAGCAGGGTCTTCTGGGAGCGGCCTGGTACGTCCAATCACCGCTCTTCCCCCTCTCGCAGACGGTCGCCGAGATCAACGTGGACGGAGCGAACCTCTGGGGAGAGACCGACGACCTCTCCGTGTTGGGTGCGGAGCGCAACGGTCTCGGAGCCTTCGCCCGAGCCCGCGCAGCGGAGATGGACATGGTGCTCGTACCCGACGCCGAGCCGGAGAAGGGCATCTTCTTCCGCAGCGACCACTTCCCGTTCGCCAAGGCCGGCGTTCCCGCGCTCTACATCAACCACGGTGACAACTATCGCGGAAAGCCGGAAGGGTGGGGCACCCAGCGCCGGGCCGACTACACGGCGAACAGGTACCACGGTCCCAAGGACGAGTACGCCGAGGAGTTCGTGTACGACGGGGCGGTGCAGCACGGCAACGTGGTATTCCGGATCGCGCTCGACATCGCCCGCAGCGAGGCATGGCCCAACTGGAACTCCGATTCGGAGTTCAGGGCCGCCCGGGACGCGATGCGGCCAGGAGGCTGACGTCCCGCCCTCCTCCTCCTAGAGGCCGGAAGGGTCGTCGACGAAGCTCCACGGAATCGAGAAGCGATCCTCGATGTGGGCGGCCAGGGCACGGACGCCCCATACTTCCGTGGCATAGTGGCCGGCGTAGAACACGTTGACACCCAGCTCCATGGCGTCTTGGTACGTGTGGTGCGCACCCTCACCCGTGACGAGGCTGTCCAACCCCTCTTCGGTCGCCTCCCCCATCATGCCCGCCGCCCCTCCGGTCACGATCCCCACCCGATGGATCCGGTCCTGGCCGCCCTGAATGAGTCGGACGGGTCCCTGAACGACCTCCGAAAGGTGCGAACGCAACTCCTCCGCCGAGCTGTCGACTTCCGCCCAACAGCCGATCTGCCGATCTCCATAGCTCCCGAACGGACCGACCGGCTCCCACCCGAGTGCCCTGCACAACACGGCGCAGTTGCCCACCTCGGGATGGGCGTCCAGGGGTAGATGCGCGGAATAGAGAGCCAAGCCACTGTCCAGCAACAGCTTCGCCTTCCGGTAGCGACGCCCCGTCAGCCGAAGATTTCCATCCCAGAAGAGCCCATGATGTACGATCAGGAGGTCTGCGCCGGCGTCCACGGCCTGTCGGATCACGCGCTCCGACGCGTCGACGGCCACGGCCACGCGGGCCACCTCGGCCTTCCCGTCGGCCTGCAAGCCGTTGTGGGCACCTGAATAGTCCGGAAAGCCCTTTATATCAAGGTAACTGTCCAGGTATTGAATCAAGGATTCTAGTTTCACCCGACTCGATCCCGGGGCAGTGTGGAAAATGTCGGCGGAAGAGGTCGTTTTCTGGCTGAGGCGACAGGCCAAGCGACGTCCAAACAGTTGCTGAATAACGACATAACAACTTCTCCACGCACTGTGGACAAGTTCATACAAGCCCTTCCTCGGGCGAGCTGTTGGAGAGCGAACTGCCTCCGGCCGAGGAAGGGTCGGACTGTGAGGCCCGTTCGCCCACCAGGACCTGACCCTGCAGAGCGGCCCCCTCCTCCAGCTGCATTCTGCGGGCGCGGATGTCACCCGTGACGACGGCCGTCGATTGAACCTCCAGGCGGGACTCCGCGACGACCGAGCCGTCGACCCGGCCGGAGACCACCGCATCCTGTGTGAAGAGGTTGCCTTGTACGAGGCCCTCCTTCCCGACGACGACCGCCTTACTGGCGCGGATATTTCCCTCGATCATGCCGTCTACCCGCACGGCCCCGTCGGTCTCGCAGTCGCCGACGATCTTCATGCCGGCTCCGATCACCGAAATGACCGCCTCGGGCGGGGTACCGGTGGACGGCTTGGTCTTCATGATCTGTCCTGCTCCTTGAGCTCAGGGTTGGGTCACGACCTCGAGAGGATCCAGAGATTCCCCGTCTCGCAAGATCTCGAAGTGCAGATGGGGAGCGGTGCTCTGACCGGTCGATCCACTCAGGGCGATGACCTCGTTCTTTCGGACGTGTTCGCCCGCATCGACGAGCGTCGCAGAGGCGTGGGCATAGAGGGTCTCGTACCCGTTGCCATGGTCGACACGGACGTACCGACCATAGGTCGGGTCCTCCCCGACCTCGGAGACCGTGCCGGATCCGGCCGCACGGATATAGGAGTCCCTGGGCACGGCAATGTCGAGCCCCGGGTGGAAGGCATCGTCGGTCTCGAACCGGCCCTGGGTCACGAAGCCCCGCTCCGTCAGGGGCCAGCTGTCCGGCACCGCACCATCCGCGTCTCGGCGCGCGGAGCTCCGACGGCCGCCTGGCGGTGGCAGCCAGAGTGCTCCCGGTGCGGCGTTGCCCGAGGGCGCGAAGAGCGACCTCAGCTGCTCGTACTCGGATTCGAGGGACTGCAGCTGCTGCATGAGCGCAGGGACCTGCGCCTGCTCCGCCCTGAGCGCCTGGAGCTCGGCCTCGGCGTCGGCGAGCCTGCTGCTCCGGCCGAGCAGAAGGACCCAGGAGCCCAGAATGAACACCATGCCGGCTGCAGCGCCGAAGCCCAGCGCTCTGAGGATCCGGAGCGTGCGATAGCGAACGCGGTACGTCCGGCTCTCCTCACCGCCTTCGGGCAGGAGGATGAGGGTCAGCTGGCTCTTTTCGCTCATCCCACGATCTCGGAGGCTTCCTTACCCGTGAGAGCCTCGAAGAGGCGCTCGAACTCCTCCGCACTGTGAAAGGGCACTTCGATCTTGCCGCGCGTCCCCTTCCGATTCGCCCGAATCGCGACCTTGGTGGCCAGCGCGCCACGCAGCTCCTCCTCGAGGGCCGCCAGCACCGGATTCGGCGCGGTCTTTTCCTTCCTCCTCTTGGAGGTGACCGACGCCTGGACCCGCTTTTCTACCTCTCGGACGGACCAACCGGACTCCACGGCCACGCGAGCGAGTTCCGACATGCGGATGGGATCTTCGAGGGCGAGGAGCGGACGAGCGTGCCCCGAAGTCAGGGTACCGTCTTCCAGGTACTTACGGACCGAGGGAGGTAAGTTTAGCAACCGCAACGCGTTAGCAACGGTCGACCGGTTCTTTCCGACCGAGCGGGCGATGTCCGAATGCGAGAGACCGTGGTCATCGGTGAGAGCACGGTAGCCCTCGGCCTCCTCGATCGGGTTCAGCGCCTCTCGCTGAAGATTCTCCACCAACGCGAGAATCAGGAGCGTGTCGTCGTCCACGTCACGCACCAGGGCGGGAACGTCGTCCCAGCCCAACGAACGAACGGCACGCCAGCGTCGTTCTCCAGCCACCAACTCGTAACGATCGACCGTTCCGGGTGCGGGACGCACGACGAGCGGTTGAAGGAGGCCGTTGGCGTCGATGGACTGCGCCAGATCCGTCAACTCGGCCTCATTGAACATGCGCCGGGGCTGCTTTGGATTCGGCACGATGGAGCGGACCGGGAGGCGAAGCGAGTCGGGAGCCGCTGCGGCTGGCTCCATGTATTCGCCGAGGAGAGCACCCAGGCCTTTGCCCAGGCGGTCCTTCTTCGGTGCCGTCATACGACCAACCTCCCAACGTGGGGTGAGGCCCCATTCCCACTGCGCCTGCGAATCAACTCACGCGCCAGGGCGAGATAGCTCTGCGCGCCGGCAGACAGGGCATCGTATTGCACGATCGCCTGACCGAAGCTGGGCGCCTCGGCAAGGCGGACGTTGCGGGGGATGACCGTCTCGAAAACCCGATCTCCGAAGTACTCCCTCGCTTCTGCAGCAACCTGCCGACTGAGGTTCAGGCGGCGATCGAACATCGTGAGAAGGACGCCCTCGATCTCGAGTCCCGCATTGAGGCCCCTTTGGACCAGGCGAACCGTGTTGAGGAGCTGACTCAGCCCCTCGAGGGCATAGAACTCGCACTGGATGGGAATGATGACCGAGTCGGCCGCGGTCAGCGTGTTGAGCGTCAGAAGCCCCAGCGACGGCGGACAGTCGACGAGAATGAACTCGTACTCCTCACGGACCCGAGCGAGAGCGGTCCTCAGGATCGTTTCTCGGGCAATGGCCGAAACGAGCTCGATTTCGGCGCCCACGAGGTCGCGGGTGCTGGGAACCAGATCGAGATAGCCGAAGCGCGCGCCTTCGATTCGGGCCTCTTCGATCTCTACGTCATTGACGAGCACGTCGTAGATGCTCGCTTGGCCCTCGGGAAGGTCGAAACCGAGCCCGGAAGTCGCATTACCCTGTGGATCGATGTCGATGACCAAGGTCTTTCGCTCTGCAATGGCGAGCGAAGCACCGAGGTTCACGGCGGTCGTCGTCTTTCCGACTCCGCCTTTTTGATTGGCTATGGCAATGACGCGGGCCATGGACTGCCTTGAAAACGGTCGATATCTGCCGGTTTCGGGGGGACGGGGAATATACGAGAGGCGATGAGACCGGTAAAGCGGAACGCAGGCCTTGACGACCCGAGCGGTTTCGAACATCAATGCGTGCGATCCCGGGCACCGAGGTCGGATCGAATCGAGTCGCACGCATCAGCCGAGGGTCGGAGAGAGGCTTCGTGTTCAGATTTCGTAGATATTGCGTCGTTCCGGTGTTGCTCCTGACTCTGATACATGCCGCATGCGGGGATGGCGGAAGCGGGCCCGACACGGACGACGCCACTCCTGGATTCATGGTGGGGTCGTGGTCCGCCAAGAGCATGGTCCTCACCAACAAGGCGAACCCGCAGGAAACGCTCGACCTGATCACGGACTCGGGCGCGACCTTCACGCTGGACGTGCAGGCGTCCGGGCGCTACTTGGCGATCTTGACCGGGTTCGGACAGTCCGCGAGCGAATCCGGTCTACTGTCGGTCGACGGAGATCTCGTGATCCTTCAACGGCAGCTTCCCTCGACAGACGTGCAGATCTCGACCTGGAGCCGCAACGGGGAAGACGTGATCCTCGAGGGAGACACGGATTTCGACTTCAACCTCGACGGCACACCCGAGGAAGCGGACATCCGCATCGTACTCACACCGCGGTAGCGGGGACCTACCGGGTGTTTCACGTGAAACACCCGACCCAGAACGAGCACCGAGGGGCCATTCCCCTCACCAACCCCTTCATGCCCGGGTTCGGTGCAAGCGCGCACCCGACCCATTCGAGCCTTCCGATCCGCCTGCAGCGCTCGTCCGAGGCCAGGCCCCTCGAGGCGCAGACCTGTTTCACGTGAAACACCGGCAGGGCCTCTGTCCAACACCGGGAACGGCTGTGTCGCGAGGCGGCGGCAAGGAAGGCGGAAGCGAGAGAGCGATCTGAAAAGATTTTTTCGCTACTCTCGATCGGCCGCGGTTTGGTGCCGCCTCACTTCCATGATGAGGTTCTGGAGGTCGGCAGGTGAGACCCCTGGAATACGGGCAGCTTGGGCAAGCGATGTCGGCTTGATCCGCTCCAGCTTCTGCCGAGCCTCCGTCGACAGCGAAGTGAAGCCCCCGTAGGGCAGATCCTCGTGAAGTCTGAACGTTGCCTGAGCGCGGAGCTTTTCGGCCCGCTCGGCCTCTCGGGCCACGTATCCCTCGTATTTCAACTCGACCTCTACGGCCGCCACGACATCGAGGTCGGTGTCCAAGTCGAATGGAGCCGACACCGCGTCACCGAGCATCCGTGCAGTCAACTCCGGCCGCCGGAGGAGGTCGACCGCCCGCACCGGCTCGCGAATCGGGCTTGTTCCCGCAGCCTCCAGGTGCCCATTGATCTCCTCCGGTCGAATGGGTGTGTCGCGGAACCAACGCTGCACGGACTCGCGCATCTCGAGGCGCTCGGTGAGCGCAGCCTGCTGCGCTTCGGTCAAAAGACCTTCGCGGAGCGCACGCGGACCCAGCCGCGAGGGCGCGTTGTCCTGACGAAGGATGAGCCGGAACTCCGCACGCGAAGTGAACAGCCGGTAGGGCTCGTCCACGCCTTTCGTGACCAGGTCGTCGATGAGCACGCCGACGTAGGCTTCGTCACGCTCGAGCACGAAAGGGTCCCGATCGAGCGCCCGAAGCGCGGCATTCGCCCCCGCCACCAACCCCTGACCCGCGGCCTCCTCGTACCCGGTCGTGCCATTGATCTGGCCCGCGAAGAACAGTCCCTCCACCGCCTGCACTTCGAGCGTGTGGCGAAGCTGGTGCGGCGGGAAGTAGTCGTATTCGATCGCGTACCCCACCTTCGTGATCCGCGCGTTCTCGAGCCCGGGCACCGTACGCAGAAACTCGAGCTGGACCTCCGCCGGCAGGGAAGTGGAGAGCCCGTTCACGTAGAGCTCGGTCGTGTCGAGACCTTCCGGCTCGAGGAAGACCTGGTGCCGGGGCGCGTCGGGAAACCGCACGACCTTATCCTCGATCGACGGACAGTACCGGGGGCCCGCTCCGGAGATCTCGCCACCGTAAAGGGCACTCCTGGCGATGTTCTCCTGCACCACGTCACGCAGCCCTTCGCCGGTCCAGGTGATCCAGCAGGGACGCTGCGGTGGAATGTTTTCCCTCGCATAGGCGCTGAAGCGGAACTCGCCCGGATCGCCGTCCTGTCGCTCGACCTTGCTGAAGTCCACCGTACGGCCATCGATGCGTGGAGGCGTTCCGGTCTTGAAGCGCGCGATCTGCAAGCCACGCGCCTCGAGCGCTTCGGCCAGCTCCACCGAGGGCGCCTCTCCCGCACGTCCCGCTGCAACACCTCCCTCGCCCCCGATGTGTATCCGGCCTCGAAGGAAGGTGCCCGCGGTGATCACGACGCTGCGCGAAAGAAACTCCAGCCCGCCCCGCGTTCGCACACCCGCGACCCGGTCACCCTCCAGGATCAACCCCGTGACCATCTCCTGAAACAGATCGAGCGATTCGAGCTCGTCCAGGATGCGCCGGACAGCTCGCGGATAGAGGCCACGGTCACACTGGGCGCGGGGCCCCCAGACCGCAGCACCCTTCGAGCGATTGAGCATGCGGAACTGAATCCGGGAGGCGTCGGTCGCACGCCCCATTACGCCACCGAGAGCATCGACCTCGCGAGCCACCACGCCTTTCGCCACACCCCCGATCGCCGGATTACAGCTCATCTGCCCCACCCGAGAGAGGTCCGGCGTGACGAGCAGGGTCCGGGCACCGAGCCGTGCGGCCGCAGCGGCGGCCTCCGAACCGGCATGTCCGCCACCGACCACGACAACGTCGTAACGCGATTCCATCGTCCGGGCCCTAGAAGGCGATCTCGAAGGGGAAGGGAAGCGCCTGATCCGACGGGATCGGATCGAGGGCATCCACGCGTGCGGAGCTCGGCCCTTCGCCAAGCCAGGCCGTCATCTCGGCGACCGCCGCCGCCGGACCGGCCATGTGCACCTCGACGGCCCCGTCCAACAGATTTCGCACGGTGCCCTCCAATCCGAGCTCCCTCGCCTTGGCCTGCGTGAACCACCGGAAGCCGACACCCTGCACCCGGCCCGAGACTCGAAAGCCCCGCTGCGAACGTGACATCGACCTCTACTTTCCGACGCAGAATTCGGCAAAGACGCGATCCAGCACATCGTCTGTCGAGATGACGCCCAGGAGCTCTTCGAGCGCCGTCTCGGCCGGACGAAGATGCGTCGAAGCCAGCTCCGCCGGCACCCCTCCGCTCAACGCCTGCAGGAAGCTGCGAAGCTGATCCGCGGCCGATTCCACAGCCCGCCGATGACGCTCGCGCGTCAACACGGGCACGTCGTCCCGGATCGACACCAGGCCCGAGTAGACCATCTCGGCCAGGGCTTTGCGGAGTCCGGGCAGGCCCGACGAGCTCACCGCCGAGACCATCGCGACAGGCCGACGGCTCAACTCTTCCGGCAGCACCGCGTGCGTGTCCGGGTAGAGATCCACCTTCGTGAAGGCGACGATCACCGGCTTCTCCGAGACCCTGCGCAGGAACTCCGAATCCTCTGCCCGCAGACCCGGGCCGGCCTCCGCACAATAGAGGATGGCATCTGCGACCTCGAGATAGCGCTCTGCCACCTCGATCCCGAGCTGCTCCACACGTCCGGTCGTCTGCCGAAGACCGGCCGTATCCACCAGGCGGAAGGGGAACCCTTCGATGGAGACGACCGCCTCGAGCGCGTCGCGTGTGGTGCCGGGGATCTCGGTGACGATAGCGCGTTCCTCTCCGACCAGCGCGTTGTAGAGGCTCGACTTGCCGGAGTTCGGTCGGCCCGCGAGGACGGTCAGCGCACCCTCACGAAGCAACTCGCCTTCGGGCGCAGTCGCGAGCAGCTGCTCGAGCGCTTCCAACACCGCTCGGGCCTCCTCGGTCACCCGCGAGATCGGAACCGGTGGCTCGTCCTCTTCCGGAAAGTCGATATGGTGCATCAGGAGCGCCTCTACGTGAACCAGTGACTCACGTAGATCCGAGATCCGCCTGGACAGGCCGCGCTCCACATGATGTACGGCCGCCCGGTGCATCGCCTCGCTCCGGCCCTCGATCAGGTCCAGCACCGCCTCGGCCTGGATCAGGTCGAGCTTCCCGTGAAGCATCGCACGGCGCGTGAACTCACCCGGTTCGGCCACCCGCGCCCCGACACCGACGCACGCCTCGAGGACGCGGGCAGGGACCTGCCAACCTCCGTGACACGCGATCTCGACCAGGTCCTCACCGGTGTAGCTGTCGGGGGCCTCGAACAGTGTCACCAAGCAGCGGTCGATCAAGCGACCCGTGTCCGGCGAAACGACCGGCATCAGGGTCGCCGTGCGAGCGGCAGGCGGCTCGTCACGACCGCTCAACCTCAGGAGAAAGTCGATGACGCGCCCGCCCGACATCCGCACGACGGCGACCGCGCTGACGCCAGGGGGGGTCGCTCTTGCGACGATGGTGTCCGGGGCCAGTGACGCAGACCCGTCCCTGCGATCCTGCTCAGTCACTGTCGGCCGCCGGCTGGAGCGGCCGGACTTTGGCCCGCTCCTTTGCGATCCACATCTGCTGCGGAAGCATCGCGATGTTGGCGACCGCGTAGTAGAGGTTCAGGCCAGATGCGAAGTTGAGGAAGATGAAGGTGAACATGATCGGGAAGATCCACATCATCATCTTCATCTGTGGGTTGACCTGGGGCGTGACCCGCACGTTGATCCACTGCATCAGGAACATCGACAGGCCGAGCACCAGCGGCAGGATATAGAGTGGATCGGGTGCAGACAGGCTGGGAATCCAGAGGAACGGGACACCACGCAGCTCGATCGTGTTCTGGAAGACGAAGAAGAGCGTGATGAGCACCGGCCACGGGAGAAGCATGGGCAGACACCCGGCCAGCGGGTTGAACCCATGCTCCTTGTAGAGCTTCATCATCTCCTTCTGAAGCCGCTCCGGCTGGTCCTTGTACCGCTTCTGGATATCCTGCAGGAGCGGCTGGACGGCCATGTTGTTCATCTGCGCCCGCATGGCCTTGTGGTTCAGCGGGAAGAGAACCACACGCATCAGCACTCCGAAGACGACCAGAACCCAGCCATAGCTCAGTCCGAGCACGTTGTGAAGCCCGGTCAGCACGAACATCACGATTCCGACGAAGGGACGGATGATCGGGCGGAAGACCTTCCAACCGTACGGATTCACATCCTCGAGGTCGTTACCGAAGGCGCTGAGTCGATCGAAGTTCTGAGGCCCGAGGAAGAGCCGGTAACGGGCGAGCCCGTCCGTGCCGGTCGGCTGCGTGACCCACACGTGGGCATTGTCCTCGCCCGAGAAGGGCTCCGCAGTCAGGCCGCCCAGATACGTTTCCGTGTCTCCTTCGCCACCCGGAAGCACGGCCATCAGGAAGTACTTGCTCTTCAGTGCCGCCCAGACGAACGGGCCGGTTGTGACCTGCGTCTCGTCGACCCGGCTGAGCATTACGGAAGTGACGCCGTCCTGCAGATGATTGACCGAGTACGCGATCGACCGCGCTTCCTCCGAAGGCTTCGTCTCGTTGTAGGCGATCCCGTATCCGAGATCCGTCAGAAGCAACGGACGATCCACACCGCCGATCCTGGCCTCGACGTCGATGAGATAGTCGTCGGACCGGAAGGTGTAGGTGACCTCGAAGCTGAAGGGCTGGTCGGGATGGCGATAGCGGAAGGTCAGGTCCTGTGGGGCCGAGCCCTCGGAGAGACGGAGCCCCTCGGCGGGCGTGACCTCGAAAGGAAACGCTGTGAGATCCACGAGCTGCCCGGCGACCTCCACCCTCGCACCGAGCGCTCCGTCCTCGACGGGGAGCAGCTCGACGCGTCCCTCCCGGGCGAAGCTCTCGAACTCCGGGAGCTGGGCGGAAACGAGTACCGCCCCGTAGTTGCTGAAGACAAGCCGCTGCAGGGGTGTCTCCACAACGACCTCGCGAGCCGGTACGGTCGGCTCCGGCTCGTCGACGGCCGGCGCCTCGACAGGCATTGCTTCCGCAGGAAGTCGAGGTGCAGCGGATTGCGGCACACCGGCGGGTGTCGAGTCGGAAGTCCCCGGCTCCACCGACACCGGCACGCTGTCCGCGCCGAGCGTCGGATCGAGCTCCTCCGTTGGAATGGGCGGAAAGAGGATGTTCGTCCCGACCAGGACGAGGATCATCAGGGAAATCGCGAGGAGGAATCGCAGCTCCTGGTTCATCGTCCCTTACCCTCGGCTCGGACGAGCGGCTCGTGGCTGGAGGGTACCGGGTCGAATCCGTAGCGGCCGAACGGGTGGCAGCGCAGGATACGGCGCATGGCGAGCCAACCGCCTCGAATGGCGCCGTGGCGCTCGACCGCCTCGGCCGCATAGGCCGAACAGGTGGGCGTGAAGCGACAGGCCGGCGGTGTGAACGGGGATATCGCCCGACGATAGAACCGTATGACTCCCAACATCACCCGCGCGAGCACAGCTCCTCCGTTATCTCAACCAGCTCTTCACCGAGCGAACCGAAGTCTGCTCCGTAAGCTTCTCGTCTCGCACGAACCAGTACGTCCAGCTGCACCCCGGCCTTCAACAAGCGCGGCATGACCTCCGTCCTTCCCGCCTCCCGCAACCGTCGCTTGAGCCGGTTGCGCTCCACGATGGAGTGCCGATGCTTCGGCACGATGAGGCCCAGGCGGGAACGAGAAACGGGAGCAGAGGCGACAAAGACGTCCATCGTGGCCGTCTGCCTTCTCTCCCCCCGTCTGAGGAGCGACCGAATCTCACCGGTTTTCCGAATCCGACTCGCGCGCGGCATCCGGAACCCGACGAACCTGGCGCTGGATTCCGGACCCGCCGCTGAGTGGCGGGTCGCCACCACGCGCTACTTCGAGCCGATCCGGACCGTGAGACGGGCGCGACCGCGTGCTCGACGCCGAGCCAAAGTCTTCCGACCGCCTCGGGTCTTCATCCTGTGCCGAAAGCCATGCTTGTTCACGCGCTTCCGGTTGCGAGGGCGATAGGTGGGCTTCATGGGACCGTCTCGGAGAATGGATTCCAGGTTTTAAGTAGAGCTTGGAAAGATATCCGAGAGGGAAGAGTGACTCAAGTCCATCCTTGTGGAAAACCCGCTGTATGGGGCGTCTATCATGCCGTAAATTGACTTTTCCACATCCCTCGAATAGTCTCCGACCCCCTCCCTTATCGGCCCTGGACCCTTCGCCCGAGCCAACATGGAGCTCACCTCCGAACAGCTTTGGTCTCGCGTCCTCGAGATCGCTCGCGAAGGCCTCGCCGAATACGCGTTTCAAGCCTGGCTCTCCGACACCAAAGCTGTAGCTGCCACGAGGGACGAGCTGGTCATCGAGGTACCCAGCGAGCTGCATCTCGGGCTCGTCGAAGATCGCTTCGGTCGACTCCTCTCGGATCTGGTGGAGCGGGTTACGGGAAACCGGATGATCCTGAGCTTCAAGCTCTCGTCCGACGGCCCGCCCACCCGAATCCCTGCGCTGGAAGTGTCTTCACCCGACCCGGCCAGCCAGGCACCGGCCGACCCGGCCGTCAGCAAGCGGCCGCGTCTGAATCAGCGGTACTCTTTCGAGCGCTTCGTGGTGGGCAACCACAACCAGCTCGCGACCGCAGCGTGCCACGCCGTCGCAGAAAGACCCGCGCGCGCCTACAACCCGCTTTTCCTATACGGGGGCGTCGGCCTCGGCAAGACGCACCTCATGCATGCCATCGGGAACGCGATCCTCGCGCGTGAACCCGCGATGAAGGTCGGTTACGTCACCACCGAGGAGTTCACCAACGATCTGGTGGCCTCCATTCAAGAGGGGTCGATGGCCGACTTCCGCAGGCGCCATCGACAGATGGACCTGCTCCTGGTCGATGACATCCAATTCCTGGCGGGGAAGGAGCGAACGCAGGAGGAGTTCTTCCACACCTTCAATGCGCTGTACGACGCCCACAAGCAGATCATCCTCACGAGCGACCGGCCCCCGAAGGAGATCGGCGGCCTCGAGGAGCGCCTCGTATCCAGATTCGAGTGGGGCCTCGTGGCGGACATCCAGGCTCCCGACTACGAGACCCGCATCGCGATCCTGAGGAAGAAGGCCAGCGACGACGGCTTGGAGCTCGAAGATGACGTCATGGACTACATCGCCCGATCCTGCCGGTCTTCGGTTCGAGAGCTGGAGGGAGCCGTCATCAAGCTCCTCGCCTACTCGTCCCTGACCAACCAGGAGATCACCGTCGAGCTGGCTGCCAAGTCACTCCAGGCGGCGCTTGCCCGAAAGGCGAAGGGAGAGCTCACGCCGGAAGGTGTCCGGGACGCGGTCGCGGAGGCATGGTCCGTTCGTCCCGATGCATTGAGCAGCAAGCGGCGGACGAAGGACTTGACGGTCCCACGGCAGGTCGCCATGTACCTGATCAGGGAGCTCCTGGACTGCCCGTTGGTGCAGATCGGCTCGGTCTTCGGAGGTCGCGACCACTCGACCGTCATTCACTCGATCCGCAAGGTCGAGCGGGAGCTGGAGGACGATCCCGAGCTCGCTCGGCAGATCGACGAGCTGAAGGCTCGACTTGCGCGATGAAGGAGCCAGGCTGTGAAGATCGTTGTGGAATGAGCGTTGAAAAGAAGCCCTTTGTGCACGCCGGGCCGACGGCGTGGAGAACCGGGCGGGAGTCGCCACAATGTTTCCACACTGAATTCACCGCATCTTTGCTTGCGTCTTCAGGGGTTCTCCACAGTTCCACACACTCTACTACTACGAGTCTTTATAAATAGGATCACATGTTCTCTATTAGGGGCTGTGCAAAAGACCTCGGGGTGACCACCCATTCGGAGGATTCATGAACGTCACCATCACCCGGCAGAACCTGCACCAGGGCCTCGCCGCGGTATCGGCCAGCATTCCGAGCAAGACGACGCTTCCGGTGCTCTCCAACATCCTCATCGAGGCCGGGCAGGACGGGGTCTGGATGAGTGGAACCGACCTGGACGTGGCGGTGCGCGTTTGGGCGCCTGCGGACGTCTCGGAACAGGGATCCCTGACCGCTCCCGGTAAGAAGCTCCAGGAGATCGCTCGTGAGCTTCCGGACCAACCGGTCGAGATGAGTACTCGGGGCGACCAGATCGAGCTCAAGTGCGGTCGAAGCCAATTCAAGCTCAACGGGCTGCCTTCGGAGGAGTTCCCGAGCCTGCCCGAGGTCGACTTCGAGGAGGGATGGAGCGTGAAGGGCGCCGACCTCCACGGCCTCATTCAGCACACCGCCTTCGCCGTCTCGAACGAGGAGAGCCGGCCCATCTTGAATGGTGTGCTCTGGGAGCTTCGTGACGGTCACATGCGCATGGTCGCGACCAACGGCCACCGTCTGGCGCGCATGGGTGTACCCGCCGGTTCGACCAGCGCGCCGAGTGCCGACTTCATCGTTCCTCCGGCAGCCCTACAACAGGTGCTCCGGCTATTCGATCAGGGCTCGGATATCGACGTCGCCCGCAGCGGCAACCATCTCGGTTTCCGCGCCGGTGGCAACGAGATCTACACCCGCCTCATCGAGGGAACGTATCCCAACTACGAACAGGTGATTCCGAAAGACAACGATCGCTTCGCGACAGTGGACAAGAACGGCCTGTCCTCGGCGGTGAAGCGGATGTCGATCGTCGCCAGCGATCAGACGCATCGGATTCGCATCACCTTCGAGCCCGACCGGGCGCACCTGAACGTGCTCACGCCGGACCTCGGCGAGGGTCATGACGAGATCGAGCTCGAGTACGACGGGGACGGGATGGAGATCGGCTTCAACGCCAACTACCTCCTCGAAGTGTTGCGCTACATGCCGAGCGACGAGGTGAAGATGACCTTCAAGGCTCCCGAGCGCGCCGCGACGATCGAGCCGGTTCTCGGCGACGGGGAGGAGATGGACTATCTCTGTCTCGTGATGCCCCTGAGGCTGTTGGACTAGACCGCCGGTGGTCGGTTATCAAGGGCCTGAGCCGCCCGGGTCAGATCCTGGCCTGGGCGGCTTCTTTCAGCTCGGCGCCCATGAAGAGCGAGACGAGCGGTACGCCGACCTCCTTCAGCGCCGCCGCCGCTCCCTCGTCCCGGTCGACGACCGTGAGGACACCGGCCACCCTACAGCCGTGCCGACGCACGATTTCGATCGCCCGCAGCGTGCTTCCGCCGGTCGTGATGGAGTCTTCGATCATGACGACCACGGCGTTCTCGGGGAGTCCCCCTTCGATCTGCTGTCCGGTGCCGTGACCCTTGGGCTCTTTGCGGACGGTGAAGGCGTCGAGGGGAGAACCCGCGGCGAAGCTCTCGTGAGCGATGGCGTACGAGACGGGATCGGCGCCCAGTGTCATCCCCCCCACGTGGGTGGGTGACCAGTCCGTGTCGGCGATCGCTGCGTAGCCGAGCCGGCCCACGAGGCACTGTCCCTCTGCCGTCATCGTGGTGCGTCGCGCGTCGACGTAGTAGGAAGAACGCGCTCCACTTGCGAGTGTATAATCGCCGATACGCACCGAGCGCTCCAGCAGAAGATCCTTGAGTCGCTCTCGATCATCCATTTGTTTCCCTCTTGAGAAGTCGGCCGAACGTTCAGCCGAAGGGTAGTTACGTCAAGATCATGTTCGCCTGGCAGGTACGAGGGAAGCGCGCGCTCATCGCCGTGCTCGCGGGCGCCGGCGTCCTCGCGGGGTGCGAGGGCAACGGCACCGACCTCGACAATCTCCGGTATGGCCAAGTGGGAGAAATCTACGTGCGCCTTCGCACGCCCATTGGTGCGGGAACCGGTGAGCTCCGACAGAGCATCACCTGGTCCTCTTCGGGTCCCTGGTTCGTGGACGAGAGTGTTTACTACCTGGAGCGGCTCGGCGACGGGAATCTCCTCCAGCCACGGATCGATCCGGATCTGTACGCGGCCTCGTATGCGACGGCGATCGCGCAGCTCAACGAGACGGAGGGCCTCTCGCTCTTCGTCTCCGATCTCGATTCGTCGCAGATACCGGTATGCGGAGCAGGACGCACGGAGGTTCTGGTCGTCATCCGAGACGACCACCGCAACCAACAGCGGTCGTGGACGCGCTGCGCCGTCGGCTCTCTCGCAACGCTGACGACCAATGACGCCGGTCCGGATCCCGCGGCGAGTCGGGTCGCCCAGGCGGCCCTGCTGGTTCGTGACTTCACGATCGGCGCGCAGTTCAGGTCGACCTATACGGGAACGGTACCGTTCGCGACACTCGACCGCGGCGACGATTCATCTTCGGACCTCGGCACCTCGGTCGTGATTCGCGACGAGGTCAGCTGGCTGGATTTCTGGGCCGGGCATCGAGCCGGACAGCCGTCGGTCACGGCGCCTTTCGTCGACTTTGAGCGGGATCAGGTCGTGATCGCGGCAGTGGGGCCGCGACTCGAGGCCGGCGATTCGGTGGAGGTTCGGAGAATCCTCCAACTGGAGGGCGGCACGGTGACCGAGGTCGTGGAGCGCATCCCCGGAGACTTCTGCTCGCCACTCGCTCGGACGCACAGGCCGTTCCATATCGTCGTCGCTCCCATCACGGCGCAGCCCATGGCTTTCCCCGTGACGGCCGTGGAAAGGGTCCCCTGCGGGTAGGCGGCCGAATCCGATGTCCCTCCGCCGTCAGTTCGCTCTCGCGCTCCTCGCGTTCTCCCTGCTCCTCACGGCCATGGGCGGTTGGGTGGCTTGGCGAATCGCCGGCTCGGCGCTCGAAGACGAGATGGACGACAAGCTCCGCCAGGTCGCCGGCGCCGCCGCCGCCGTAGGCTTCGAGCGCTCGTCTTACGGCGCGTTCCTGCCGGGTGACGAGAGCCTGACGCTGTGGAGGAGCGCCAACAGCCAGCTCGCCAACCTGGAGAGCTACGTCGCTGCCGCCTGGATTCTCCGTGCCGGCGACTTCACGGCTCTCGTGACCTCGAGGCCCGCGTCGGAGATCCCGATCGGCACACCGCTCTCGAATTTCGAGGCGTACCGTGACGAGATCGAACAGGCCGCCGCGTCCGGGCTCGCGACGACCTCGTCCCTCTTCGAGGTCGGCGACGAGCAATACAAGTACGGCTTCGTGACGATCGGTCAGGGGCGAGACGTGATCCTCGCCGTTCAGATGAGCGCCGATTACCTGCGGCCACTGTCCATACTGCGCAGCCGAATCTTCCAGGCCTCGGTGGGTGCGAGTGTGCTCGCGGTCCTTTTGGCCGTTGTTCTGGCCGGTAACGTCGTGGTTCCGCTCGAGCGACTCAGTCGCGCGGCGCTCCGAATCCAACGCGGGCGATGGTCGGAGCCGGTCGACGAGGAGCGTGGTGACGAGATCGGAAGGCTGTCGAGAGCCATGGAGCGCATGCGTCTCGGCATCCTCCGGCGGGACGAGCAGCTCCGTCTGATGCTGGCCCAGGTGGCGCACGAGATCCGCAACCCACTCGGTGGATTGGAGCTCTTCGCTTCTGCGGCCCAGGAGTCCGACGAAGACTCGGAGCGAGACCGGATCCTGGGTCGGATCCGAGACGAGGTCGAAACCTTGAACGAGATCATCAACGAGTTTCTCGCCTTTGCGCGCCCGCCCGATCCCAACATGAGGCTCCATGACGTTCGGGAGCCCATCAGCGAGGCGGCCGAACTGGTCACGATGGAGGCTTGCAAGACGGGCAAGTGCGTAGAGGTCGACCTGCCGGACGAGCCCCTCGTGGCCCGGGCCGATCCAGCGCACGTGAAGCGGGTCACGCTCAACCTGCTGCGCAATGCGGCGCAGGCGGGGAACACGATCCATCTGCGTGCCAAGGGATACCGAGGAGAGATCCTGGTCACCGTGGCCGACGACGGCCCGGGCATCCCGGAAGATCTCCGCGATCGGATCTTCGAGCCCTTCGTGACGGACAAAGAGCAGGGTGCAGGGCTCGGGCTGGCCATCGTGGAGAAGGTGGTGGAGGCCAACGGCGGCCGCGTCGAGCTTGCATGGGACGGTGAAGACCGGCTTGGGAGCGGTGCAGAGTTCAGGGTATATTTCCCCAGTTCGCACGAGCTCCCCTCTTCCCCCCGTCTCCCCGAGACGGACTTGCAGGCGTAGCGTATGGCCCAGGTCCTGATCATCGACGACCACGACAGCATCCGAGAGGGTCTCGAGCTCCTTCTTCGGAAGCGGGGACATCGCACGTTCAGCGCCGATGGTGGAGAACGGGGTCTCGAGATTCTGGCCGAGGAAGGTGCGGATCTCGTCATCACCGATCTGAAGATGGCCCACGTCGACGGCATGGAGGTGCTCAAGCGGGTGCGGGAGCGCTCGCCCGATTCCGAAGTCCTCGTGATCACCGCATATGGCACGATCGAGACTGCGGTGGAAGCGATGAAGATGGGAGCGGTCGACTTCATCACGAAGCCGTTCTCTTCGGAGGAATTCGGACTCAAGGTCGACCGTATCCTGAACACGCGCGAGGAGCGCTCGGCCGCTGCGCAGGAAGCCGTGAAGTCCGGGAACGGAGTTTCGGAACCGGCGACCGACGCGAAGGAGGAGCCGGTCGAAGTCCGCTACGGCGACATGGTGGGTGATTCGCCGGTCATGCGGGACATCTTCAAGCTCGTGCAGCGTGTGGCCCGAAGTGATTCGACCGTGATGATCTACGGCGAGTCCGGGACCGGGAAAGAGCTGGTCGCGCGGGCGATCCACCGGAGCTCACTGCGTGCGGAGGGGCCCTTCGTTCGCGTGAACTGCGGTGCTCTTCCCGAGACGCTCCTCGACTCCGAGCTGTTCGGGCACGAAAAGGGCGCCTTCACGGGAGCGGAAAGGCAAAGGCGCGGCCGATTCGAGCTGGCCGACGGTGGGACGCTGTTTTTGGACGAGATCTCGACCATCGCCGCGAGCACGCAGGTGCGGCTCCTCCGTGTCTTGCAGGAGCGTGAGCTCGAGCGGGTGGGTGGCGAGGAGACGATTCCGGTCGACGTTCGCATCATCGTCGCGACGAACACGCCCGAGGATCAACTGGTTTCCGGCGACGGGTTCCGCTCCGACCTCTTCTACCGGCTCCATGTGGTGCCCGTGACGCTGCCGCCCCTGAGAGCGCGCGAGGACGACGTTCCACTGCTCGTAGAGCACTTCGTCGCCAAGCTTCGCGAGCGCACCCGCTCCGAGGTGACGACCGTGAGCACCTCGGCGATGCGGCGCCTGAGAGGCTACGGCTGGCCCGGGAACGTGCGTGAGCTGGAGAACGTGATCGAGCGTGCACTCGTGCTCGCCGAGGGAGAGGTCCTGGAAGCGGCCGACATTCCCCTCTTTCATGTGCAGCCGGCTCCGGAGGGTGTGAGGACCGGCCTTCCGGATTCGGGTGTGGACCTCACGCATGAGGTCGAGGCCATGGAAGAGCGGCTGTTGCGCGCGGCGCTGGAGCGAGCCGAGGGTGTGAAGGCCGAGGCCGCCCGGCTGCTCGGGCTCAAGTCGAGCGCCTTCTACTACAAGCTCGAGAAGTACGGAATCGAGGGATGACTCCCCGACCCAGCGGGCCGCAGCTCTCGGGCCCGGCGAGCCACCGAAGGCTTGGGACCTTCAGGGGGCTGCGCTGCGCCGTGCTCGGTATCCTCCCGCTGTTGGGCATCCTCACTTCACGGGTGCACGCGCAGGATCTGAATCAGCTCCGCCGTGAAATCGAGGTCGCCCGAAGCGGTCTGGAGCTCGCCATCAGCGAGCTCAATGTCTACGAGGGGCGTTGGGAGGAGGCGTACGACTCGATTCAGAGCGCCAAGCGCCGCGGAGACGACGCGGCACTGGAAAGGGCCTATGCGACGGCACACGCGCTCTCGGACGACCGCAGTCTGGCCCAACAGTCCGAGGACTCGGCCGGGACCGCGCTGACCGAGGCGAAGCGAAGGCTGGAGGGCGGCCTGAATCGAGAGATACGCCGACTCGAGCTCGCAATGGACACGGCCTCGGTCGAGCGCCAGGAGGAGCTGGATCTCTTGATCGAGGGGCTGGAGCGCGAGCTCACCGACCTCCAACGCGGGGACCAGTTCCAGGTTCAGACCGCCGCCATCGCGCTGATCACTATCGACCCGATCGACCTTCCGGAGGATATCATCGCGAAGGCCGAGCTGCTGGAGCGTCGTGCCCAACAGGCTCAGGAGACGATCGACGACCTCGATGGGCGTCTCGAGGAGCTCAACGACAGGCTGCGGCGAGAGCGCCGGCGCCGCGACTCCAGGCGCTCCATCGAGCGATTCGATGACGTTCGGATTCCCGTGGGAAACCCGGCACAGTCGGCGAGCGAGAACAGCGGTGATCCGGGAGTCGTGGCAGGGGACTCGACCGCGATACAGCGTCCGATGTCCCTGGAAGAGGAGATTCGAACGCTCGAGGAGCTTCGAAGGCAGTTCGTGCAGGACAGGGACGAGTTCTTGGGACGGGCCAGAAGTTTCCGCGCGAGGGCGAGGGAGATACGGTGATGCGGATTCGTGCAGGGATCTTGGTGGTGGGTCTGATTCTCTGGCCGTGTGTCGGCGAAGCACAGCTCAGGGTGCGCGACCTCGTCGTGACCGGCGGAGTCGCGGCAGAGGGATACTCGGGCAACCTGGCCGCCGTGACCATTGCGGTCGTGGACAGCACGGATTCCGCCGCGGCCGCCGTGGGCGAGTTCAGCAGTCGGCTCGATCTGGAGCACATCAGTGCGGATGCTCGAAGCCGGCTTCGGATGGCCTTCGACCTGGGTCTCCGGCAGTTCGCGGCGACCGGGTTCAAGGTTCGTGACTATGCACCGAGGGAGTGGGTCGGAAGTGGCGAGGCCGTATTCAGTCGGGCCATGTCGAGCTGGGGCAGCATCACGGGTGTCGTGAGCTTCAAGGGTCGGTGGGTCGAAGACCGGCCGCCGATGCCGCTTTTCCTCCAGCCGGGCTATTCGCAGATCCGTGCGGGAGCGCAGGTGAATCTCGTACGGAGCGCACAGTTCGATCTGGACTTCGGGTTTCATGGGCGTCGCGAGGACTACCGAGCCACCGACCCGGTGAAGCAACTCGACCTGTTGGGTCGGAACGCGTTGTCGCTCGAGGGTGGGGTGAGCTGGCGGGGTGGGGCGCGGGGTGAGCTCCGCTTCTTCACGACCTTCGAGCGCTCGGAGTACCCACAGCAGGGGAGCTTCGAGCCGGACGATCCGTTGCGACTGGATCACACCTTCCGGACGGGTCTGACCTGGACACGCTTCGCCGACGAGATCGACGTCATCCTGGGTCTCGAAGGCACGCTCAACCGTTCCAACTCCCGGCGACCCGAGTACGATGCGGTTGCGCTGCGCGGGGAGGTCTCCATCCCCCTGTGGTGGGACCTGGGGATGGACGTCTACACGGTCATCACCGGCAAGAGCTACCTGTTCGAGACGGACTTCGCGAGGCTCGTACCGGGTGAGGAGGCCGACAACGCATCCGTGGCCTACGTCACCTTCACCAGGCCGCTCGCACCGAACCTCGATGCCGCGCTGCGGGTCGGGTGGACACGCGCCGAGACGGATATCGGCGACCAGTACTACGAGCGCTACGGGCTGACGCTACTCTTCAATTACCGACCCACGATCCGCTGAGTCCTGCTGCGAGAGAGCAGGAAGGCCCAGGCGACGAAGCGCCCGTGGTGGGAGAGGCTCAGGTCCGGCACCTCCCTGAGCCCCTCGATGCGGAGCCGGGGAGGTGCACGTCCCGGCGCATCGGGATCTCCGAGGATCGCGATCGCTTCCTTCGGCTGCCCCGTGGCGCCTGCCAGCGCCTCCCGGGCCAGGATCCGCACCCAGGCGGATGGTGCGCTGTGGATCGTCGCGCGCTCTTCCGGGTGGAGAAGCTCCGTCAGCGCGGGGGCGATCCGCCCCCCGGGGCCGCTCGGATCTACGGGGTCGGCGAATGCGGCGCGGGTGCGGTGTGCTGCGGCGTCGACGTCCTCCCCGGTCCACGCCAGCGCGTGGATCGTGCGTTCCGCGCTCTCGAGGCTGATCTTGCACACGGTGCCACGGTAGCGCAGCACACCGCCGTCGGAGCCGTCCGCCAACTCGACCACGAAAGAGCGGTGCTCGAAGACCGGTGGCGCACCGGCTGCTTTGGACACGGCCTTGAATCCGGCCTCCTTTGCCGCCCAATGGCACAGGAACGCTCTCGGCGGATCGTCGCTCATCTCCACGCTCCCGCGCTCCGACGGAGCGAGCACCCGATCCCAAAGGCGCGGATCGGCGGCGCGATCGAGGAGTCGCGGCGACGCCAGATCGATGATGTCGTTTCCGACGAAGGTGGAGATTCTCTCCGAAGTCACTCCGAGGGTCCGAAAACGGAGACCCGAATGGGAGGCGACGTGTAGACGACGGCACCGTCTCTCAGGAATTGGACGACGAAGGTCGTCTCGCCCAGGGCGACCGCGTCGAAGGCCCCGGAGAAAGCGGTCTGCGGGTCGAACTCCGCAATCGAGGGGTCTGCGACGGTGACGTTCATCGTCTCGGTGGCGATCGCCTGGATCTGTCCGCCGTTCTCTCCGACGAAGATCATCGTCAGGACGGGAGAGCTCCCGTTTTCCGGAATGTCGACGGAGCCGACGACCTGGCTTCCGTCGACGGATACGAGCGTGACCCCGGCTTCCCGGATCGCCAGCCCCACGATCACCGGATCGTTCCCGTCGGGTCCGGAGGAATCGTCACCACCGCACCCGCCGATCACCGCTGCGAGTAAGAGGGCTCCGATCCAAGAGCCGCGCCCACTGCGATTCCGCCTCATCCGGTCTCTCCTCCAAGTCGAATGGTCTCCCAAGAGACTACCCCAATCGGCGGATTCGGGCACCCCTTCCCCGCCTCGCCCGGCCTGCCGCTCATGCGTCGGCATCGGGCTCGCCCAGGGCCTCGCGAGCTTCGGGTGGAACCCGCATCGGCCGCCCGCCCGGCCCGATCCACACAGCCACGATCCGTGCTTCGGAGGAAAGCACCCGGGGACCTCCGTCCAGCCTGGACGTCCGCCACATCTGCTGCGCGAGCGTCATGCTGGTACGGGTGTAGCCGGCCATCCGGGTCTCGATCACGACCTCGTCGTCGAGGCGCAGTTCGGAGCGGTAATCGACCTCGGCACGAACGACGTGGACGGCCCAACCTCTCGCGAGAATCTCGTCGTACCCGAAGCCGCCCTGCGCGAGCGCCTCGAAGCGACCCTGCTCGAAGTAGTTGAGATAGACCGCGTGGTTCAGGTGGCTGAAGGAGTCCAGCTCGTAGGAGCGGACTCGAATCGTCGCCGTGAAGCACCTCATGACTTCGTCCCGTCTTGGGGGGAGTCCAACTTGCTGCCGTACACGGGGTTGGGTAACCTGGCGCCCCGCCCGGATCCCTCGAATCAGTGTCGAAAGAGGTCCCTTGCCGAGGCTTCGCGACAAACAATGCACAGCAGCGTCGGTCGCTGTCCACCTTGCCCGGACCGTGGCGATCCTCACGGTCGCCTCGTTGACCGGGATCGATGCTGCCGCCGGGCAGGATCGCGCATCCGAACAGGGGCGGCTGCTCGTGGCCGCCGCCTCGAGCCTCGGTGACCTGCTCCCCGAGGTGCAGGATGCGTGGTCCGCCGCCGGTGGTGCTCCGGTCAACTTCAGCTTCGACGCGACCTCCAGGCTGGCGCCCCAGATCGTGGCGGGGTCACCGGTCGATCTCTTCGTGTCCGCGGATCGGGCCTGGGTCGATTGGCTCGTCCGGCAGGGAGCGGCGGACGGATCGACCGCGCGGGCGCTCTGGTCGAATTCCCTGGTTGTCGTCGTTCCATCGGGTCGGAGGCGACCGAGCACGCCCGCCGAGCTGCTGTCCTTGGACCGTGTGGCGCTGGCGGCCGAGGAGACGCCTGCCGGTCGATACGGTGCGGCCGCTCTGGCGGAGGCCGGTGTCTACGAAGCGCTGAGCCCGCGCATCGTTCGGGGCGGGAGCGTGCGCGGTACGCTCGAGTGGATCGCGAGGCACGAGGCGGACGCCGGAGTCGTGTACCGGACGGACGCCTCGGGTGACGCCCGGGTCGACGTGGCTTTCGAGCTGCCCACGGGAGCGGGTGGGGGTGTTCGCTACGTCGGAATCGTGCCGACGACGGCTTCGGACCCATCGGCTGCGGCCGAGCTTCTGGACTACCTCGCCTCCGCGGAGGTGGAAGCGGTTGCGGTGGGGCGAGGCTTCACGCCGGGGGCCGGTGCTCAGAGCGGTGCTGCGGACCCGGCCATCCGGCCCCCGACCGTGGATCCGTGGTCGGCCGTCCGCCTGTCCCTTCTGGTCGGCCTCTCGGCCGTGGTTCTGGGTTTGGCGCCGGCGATCGGCGTGGGGTGGGTCCTGGCTCGAAAGCACTTCCGCGGCAAGACACTGGTCTCGATGGTCTTCCTGGCCCCCCTTGTCGTTCCACCCGTCGTCACGGGCTTTCTGCTCCTGGAGCTGATGGGTCGGAACGCGACGCTGGGCGCCCTGTTCGCCGCCCTCGGGATTCCGGTGTCCTTCTCGCTCTTCGGAGCGGTGATCGCTGCGCTCGTCGTCGGGTTTCCCCTCTACGTCGTGGCCGTGCGGGGTGCGTTCGAAGCGGTCGATCATCGCTACGAAGAGCTGTCGTGGACCCTGGGAGTGCCTCGGGCGCCGACCTTCAGACGCGTGTCGCTGCCGCTGGCGATGCCAGGGATCGCGGCTGGCGCCCTGCTGGCCTTTGCGAGGGCTCTCGGGGAGTTCGGCGCTACGGTCGTGCTGGCCGGAAACGTGGAGGGCGAGACCCGCACGATCGCGTTGGCCGTCTACTCGTTGCTCGAGTCGCCGAGCGGAAGGGGGGGGACGTGGACACTCGTGATCGCGTCGCTGCTCCTGTCCTTCGGGGCACTCGTGGGATACGAGGCGCTCTCCCGCCGCCAGCGCCGCCGCCTCCTCGACACACCGGGACACTGAGATGAAGATCGAGATCGACATCGCGGTGCCTCTGGGGCGGCACGAGTTGAACGTGTCGCTCACGACCAACGCGGCCGCCGTGGCTGTCTTCGGCCCCTCGGGAGCCGGAAAGACGACGCTGCTCAGGATCCTTGCCGGCCTCGAGACGCGGGCCCGCGGCTGCGTGCGGTTCGCGGAGGAGACGTGGCTCGACACCGCAGCCGGCGTGATGAAAGCTCCGTGGGAGCGGCGTGTGGGGTGGGTTCCCCAGGACGCCCTGCTCTTCCCTCATCTCTCCGTGGCCGAGAACCTGGGATACTCGGGTGCGGCGTCCGATGCCGTGCTCGAGATGGCCGAAGCGCTGGGCGTCGCAACGCTCGTCGACAGGTCTCCCCGAAACCTCTCCGGCGGCGAGCGCCAACGGGTCGCGCTGGGGCGTGCTCTTCTGTCGTCTCCCCGCCTGCTCCTTCTCGACGAGCCCTTCTCGGCGCTGGACCGCCCGCTGAGGACGGAGGTCGCCAACGTGGTCGCTGCGCGGGCGAGCGACATGGGTGTGCCACTCGTTCTGGTGAGCCACGACGAACAGGATGCCGCGCTTCTGGCCGACGAGCGATGGCACATGGCGGCAGGGGTCTTCGAAAGGCTCTAGGGCAGCCTCACTTGCCCACGACCCGAAGCGCGGCGCGAACGACCTCGATCTGCACCTCGCTCGTTTCCGACTCCCAGAGATCACCGTCCAGCTCGAAGGCCGACGGTCGAGGAAATCGCACCGTAAAAGCCGAGCTGCGGCGGGTGTGGACCTCGGGCGCCAGCACATGCCGGCCCTTCTCGGCCATGTTGAAGAGCTTCATGCGACGAAGGGGCGTCGTATCCCCGATGGCGCATGCGTCGAGGAGGCCGTCGTCGAGCTCCGCCGCCGGTGCGATCGGGAAGGAGCCCCCGAAGAACGGGCCGTTGGAGATCGTGACCATCAGGTGACGGCCTTCGAGCGTCGGCTCCTCACTCTCGAGCTCGAGCTCGAAACCGCCGAACCGGAAGAGCTGCTGAAGCGCCGTCACCTTGTAGAGAAGCTCACCACGGAGGAAGCGCGCGCGCTTCGTCGCCTTGATCACCGCCACGTCGAAGCCGAAGCCGATCAGGTTGATGAAGTGGCGACCGCTCACGGGCTCGGAGGAGCCGTCCACCTTACGGGCCGGGGAACGCACCCGGCCCACGTCCACCTCGTGCAGTCTTCCCCCGGCCAGGGCGCGCACGGCCGCCTCGGGCTCCCTGGCGGAGATGCCGAAGTTTCGTACGAAGTCGTTGCCGGTTCCGGCCGGAAGCATGCCGAACGCCACGTCTTCCCTGCCGGATGCGACCAATCGGTCGGCGACGTTGCTCCACGTGCCGTCACCCCCGACCGCCACCAGCAGGTTTACGTCCTCGTCCAGCGCCTGCTCGGCCAGGCGGGCCTCCTCCCCGGCGTAGGACGTGCCCGCGTGCGGGAAGTCGCCGAAGTGGCGCCTCAAGTGCGCGAGGTATTCGTCCAGGCGCTTCGCGCCTGCCCCACGCCCGGAGGCCGGGTTGAAGATCACGAAGGGACGACGGTCGTCGGGGCTCATAGGCTCGACTGAAGAGCGCGTCGGTGGCTGCGACGGTTCTCCCTCGCAGACCGCGAGCTCTTCGGCGGATGGGGCTTCGTGCCGGAAACGGCTAATTAATTCCCCAGGTGTGGCCTCCCGTCAACCAAGCCCGTCCGGACGGGGAGGTCTGCCTTTCGCTCGAGAGCGGTCCTCCGGCCCGTTGGTGCGGGGTTTTCGCCGTCGGTCCGGGGCCGCTGCCCATGTACGCCAGTTGCTGGCACGGCTGCTGCTCAGTAGGCGGTACTTACCGCGCCTTGACGGCGCGGTCGAGAAACATATGAGTGCCGAGAAAAACATCTGTCGTGGTGCTTATGCTGAATTGTGTAGTGTTCCCGCAACAAACCTCGGCCCACCAAACCGCTGCCGTTCTCAGCTACTGTCCGTAAGTCATTTAATTGCAAACACTTACACACCCACCTTGCGTCGCTGGCACTGGGTATGGATATTGCAATCCCTTGATCTGCTGGCGAAATCGCGTGCATTTCGCTCCAGAATGGACGCACCACAGATATCAGAAGGAGTCTTCGGAGATGCGGAAATTCATACTGACTGGCTTGATGGCGCTCGCCTTGGTGGGTGTGCAGCCGGCTGAGGCGAGGGCCGACTTTGACTCGAGCATGACTGCGCTGTGCGTCGGCGTCGGCGGTGACTGCTCGGAGATCATGTTCGAGCTCAGAGTCTACGGCGCGAACTACATTGGTCCTGTCTTTCTCGAGAGCTTGATCCCCGGCACGTGGCAGTTCTCGACGGGAACTTCTTTCTCGGGGGACGTTGGCAACGTTGCTTGGTCGACCTCGCTTCCTTATAGCTTTTCGGTAACGATGGCCAGCTATGGCTCGTACGGAGAGCTTGTAAGCGGCAACGCGATGCGGTACCAGGGTGACGCCAACACGGTTTCCGGGACCGGTGCCGGGTCAGGCTCCTTCGAGGGCACCGTTACTCCCGAGCCCGTGACTTCTGTCTTGCTCGCCACGGGCCTGGTCGGAATCGGCTTCTTGGCACACCGGCGGAAAAAGCTGGACCTGGAGTCGGACGAAGCCTAAAGTTCAAGCCTCTGCACGCGTACCCGCCTAAGGCTTAGACAAAGGCTCACATTGCGTCCGAAGATTCCAGCTGCCTCCAAGGAGGCGCTCACGGCCGCCCAATTCGCTCCGCACGTTTCGCGAGCGACTTGGGCGGCCGGCGTTATTTACCTGTTCGGTACACTCGTGGACCTCGGCACACTCTGGATCGGCCAGCGTCAACCCGGCGTCCAGTGGGAGTTCGTCGCCGTAACCAACACGGTCGAGGCCTGGCCCCGCATGGTGTTGGCGGTGGGCCTGATCTATCTGGGCCTTTATGTCGGTGGGTCGGTTTCCAAGGGGCTTTACCGACTCCTGGGTCTGCTGATGCTCCTGCTCGGCCTCCTCGCCGTCGCCTTCGGCGGACTGATGGCCCTGAACTACCTCTCGGTTTCCGGTAGCCTGCAGGCTGAGTCTGTCTCGCTGGTGCGGTCCGCGGTCGTCAAGACGGAGGCGCTCTGCGCCTTGTACGCGGTCCTCCTGATCCCGCTCGGCGTCTTCGCGCTTTTGGGCCCGAAGCACAAAAGAAGCTCCTAGAGCTCCTCGAGCAGTCTCTCCGCGTCAATCGGGGTAAGCGGTACACCTGACCCGCACTTTGTTGCGCTCGAGCTACAGCCCTCCTACGCTCGTCCGGCACACCTCTGTCGCCGTTGTGCGTAAAGCCAACTTGCACAACGGGTTACCGCAGCAGCACGTCCCTCCACTAGCGATGAGACATGAAGAAGCAAGATCGCCTTACCTTCAGGGAAGTCCGCCCTCCACGGCTTCCGTCGATCATGGATTGGAAGCCCACGACGCAGCGCGCGGCGGAGTCTCTGGACGCCTCGGAGCCTCGTGGGAAGCCACAGCTCGAGCTGGTGAGGGACGCGGAGCCGGAAGCGGACCCCCCGGACACCGAGTGCGACGAGCAGCTTCACAAGCTCCTCTCGTGGCCGATCGTCGCCCCTCGCGAGGATCCGCCCGGTCTCCAGATCGGCTTGCGGGAGGTGTAGCGCCCAGCGGCTGAGCTGCCGGTTACGAAATGCGAAGGGGAGCCACCCGCCCGGGTGGCTCCCCTTCTTGTTGCAACGGACGGTGAAGTCTTCCTAGAGCGTCTCCAGCTCGTGGAAGATCTCGACCCCGCTCTTCATCCACTGCTCGCGGAAGGGCACTTCCTCGATCTCGTCGAGCGTGAGGCCGTCGGTCATCGCGTGCTCGTACAGCGTGATGTTGCCCTTCTCGAACTCGTGCTCGCTGTACCCGTCGCCGCGCATGATCAGGTTCGACTTGTAGTGGCCGTTCTTGTCGCTCATGAACGCGTGGAAGAGCAGCTCGGTGGGCTCGAACTCGTGAGCCGTGACGGTCAACTCGAGGATCGGCGATCCCCCCGCGCTCATCTGAACGTGCAGCTCGCCGTCTCCCTCCTGGAATTCCCCGTGGATGTCCTCCATGAGGTGGGGCAGCTTCCAGCGCTCGATCCCCTGGTTCCTGCCCTCCTCGGTCGAGCATCCGACGAGGAAGGGGTAGAAGGCCGCCTTGGGAAGCTTCTCTTCCGGCTTCACGAGAGGCGGAACGAGGCACCCGAGCACGACCTCCTCGTACACCCCCGCGTCACCGCTCTTGAAGTTGAAGCACGTGACCGCCAGGACGGAGCGCGTGTGCTGAACTTCGAGCGGCTGGAGATGAGAAGGGAGAAGGCGCCGCGCATCCGCGGTCGCCATCTCGAAGAGGCAGTTTACCCCGTGCTCGAAGTAATAGTGTCCGGCTTCTGCTCCGGGCATATCCCGTAACGCTCCAATACGCTTGTGATGATCCGCACGCCCTCTTCGAGCTCTTCGTGGCTGTGGGATGCCGAAATCGACATCCGGAACCGCGACTTGTGCTTTGGGACGGCGGGGTATTTTACCGGGTTCAGGTAGACGCCCTCCCGCATGAGGGCTTCACCGATCTCGAAGACGCGAGCATCGTCGCTCACCATGATCGGGATCACCTGGGATTCGGAGTCACCGACGGCGACTCCCGACTCACGCAGACGCCGCTGCATGTACTCCACGTTGTTCCACAGCTTCGCCCGCAGCTCCGGCTCGGCCTCGAAGAGCTCGAGCGCCTTGAGGATGCCGGCCGCCACGACGGGCGACAGGCCACAGGAGAAGAAGCGCGAGCGGCTGAACCCGCGCAGGTAGTCGATCAGCTTCTTCGAGCCGGCGACGTATCCGCCCTGCCCGCCCAGACTCTTCGAGAAGGTCCCGACGTGCATGTCGACCTCGTCGTCGAGACCGAAGTGCTCGGCAACACCGCGGCCGTGCTCACCGTAGACGAAGGTCGAGTGCGCCTCGTCGATGAGAATCCGAGCACCGTACTTCTTGCAGACCTCGACGATGTCGGGCAGCGTCGCGATGTCGCCGTCCATCGAGTACACGCCCTCGACGATGACGAGCTTCTTGCCGTCGTAGCGCTTCAGCTTTCGCTCGAGGTCCTCGACCTTGTTGTGCCGGAAGAACCGCGGCCACGATCAGGTCGCCCGAACGCATCAGGCCCGCGATCACACCCACGTTGACGCTGTAACCGGTCGGGAACAGCAGCACGGCTTCCTTCTGCTTGAAGGCCGCGAGCCGGTCTGCCAGCTCGTGGTGGATCTCCAGCGACCCGCTGAGGATGGGCGAGCCGGATGCTCCGTTGCCGTAACGGTGCACGGCCTCGATCACCGCCTCCTTGACCTCCGGCCGATACGACAGACCGAGGTAATTGTAGGAGGCGAAGTTCAGGAGGTCGTGGTGGATCTCCCCGCTCTTCGTGTCGCGGATGTCCACGCGCGTCTTCGGCGTTCCCTGCAGCGGAAGTCCGTACAGGTAGTATCCGGCCGGCTCGGAGTCCTTCCACCACTCTGCGAAGGGGTCGAGCATCGCGAATGCGTCGTCCCCGGCGCCGAAGTAGAAGTTGGTGTAGTCGTATTGCATCGCGAGCGGCAAGTCACCCTGGTCGGTGAACTGTGGCTCGGTCGATTCAGGGGCTTCGTTGTTCTTGCCCACGATCTGCCTTCCTGTGTCTTGCCCACACGTGATCAGCCGAAATCTAAGCTGCGGCTGGGACGGGCCCAAGCACATTTGTTTCCTCGGAAACATATGGCTATTGGAGGGCCGGGGTAGGGTACAGAGCACTAAAACTACCTGATCCGGGCTTGGGGTCCAGGGTTTGTCCAGGGTTCTGCGGCGGCTCTCGCTCGGGTCGTCGGCCCTCGAGAGGCCTGCGCGCTCAGGTCGAGGGGAGCCGTGTGCCGGCCCGAGCCTAGTTCGAGAGCCGCGCCTCGAGCTCCTCGAAGAAGTTCTCGACCACCAAGATGCGGTCGCCCGCCTCGGAGGCCGCCATCTCGACCATCACGAATCGGTCTCCGTCGGGGTGGACGTCGTACTGGGCGTGGGCGCCGTTTGTAAGGAATCCAGCCCAGGGGAAGAGCGCCCGCCGCTCTCCGATGACGAAGCTCGCACCCGCCAGGACCTCGGCCACCATGACGTCCCCGGCGAGCGACTTGTAGAAGAGCTCGGTGCCATCCGGCGACCAACGGGGGGACACACCTCCGTCGGAGGTGATGAGCCACCTGCCGTCCCTTACTTTGGGGAAGGGTCGCACGTAGACCTCGTTCTGGCCCGATTCGTTGGACCCGAATGCGATCCACCTCCCGTCGGGCGAAATCGACGGGTTGAATTCGGCGTAGCTCCCGTCGAGCACCGGGATCGTCTCGGCCCCTTCCTCGTTGCGACGTGCGAGCACGTTGGCGCCCGTCACCCAGTAGACCCATTCGCCGTCCGGAGAGAAGCGCACGTCGGTGATGCCGGCCGTGTCTCCGGCCACGAGGAGCTCGGCGGCCACCGCGGCGTCGGCTCGCCGGACGAAGCCCTGAGGGGTCCCACCGGTGTTCGACACGAAGGCGATCTCACTTCCGTCCGCGCTCCATGCCGGCCAGAAGCTCGTGTCGCCTTCGAAGGTGAGCTTGGCCTCGGGCCCGTCGTCGAGCTCCTTCACCCAGATCTGAATCTCGTCCGGGTCCTGCCGGTCTGCGGCCAGACGTCGACCGTCCGGTGAGAGCCGCGGAGCGCTGTAGTCCCCGGTCCAATCCGGGTCGACCGGGGTGACGTTGCCCGCTCTGTCCACCCAGACGATACGGTTGGCCGAGAGGTCCTGGATTCCTCCGGGGGCGTAGACGAGCGTGCCGGTCCGCGAGACGCCGAAGTCGGCGCTCGCCTGAACCTCGACCTGGACCCCCTCCAAGAGAGGCACCACCGGGCCTGCCTCACGCGTGGCTTGGTCGAACGGAGCGGCCATCAACGCGCCGTCCGGTCGGATCACCAGGATGTGACCGCTCGGCGACCAGTGCCCGATCGCTCCGGAGAGTAGGACCGTGACCTCGCCCGTCTCGAGATCGACGATGGCGATATCGCGCGTGGAGGCGTCGTAGTTGGTCCCCCGGGCGATCGTCAGGATCGCCAGCCGGCCACCCGGAAGCACGTCGGGGAAGTAGTGACGCACTTCGTTCCTGGCACTGTCGACGCGGGTCACGATCTCGATCGGCCCGCCGGTCTCGGGCACCCGGCGAAGGCCTGCCGGCTCGGGAGCCGAATCCAACTCGGACACCCGGCGAAGGCCTGCCGGCTCGGGAGCCGAATCCAACTCGGAGACCGCGAAATAGATGTAGCCGTCGTCGCCCCAGGCGCCGCCGGCTCGCCGAATTCCCGAGTCCAGCAGCGTGAGCGGGGGCTCACCGCCCAGCGATACGACCTTGAGCTTCCGATCCTCCGTGATGAAGCCGATGCGGGTGCCGTCAGGGGAGAAGAACGGCTGGTTGGCGCCCTCGGTCCCGGAAATGCGCTGAGCCTCCAGCCGGCTCCGATCCCGGAGATAGATCATCGGCACGCCGTCTCCCTCACCTCGGCCCACGTAGGCGATGCGCCGGCCATCGGGAGAGATCGCGATCTGGTT
>JBDHII010000121.1:0-5611 GCA_039587515.1 Gemmatimonadota bacterium | reverse complement strand
GTGGCGGCGCATGAGACATCTCCGGAGCCGGGTACGTGTGGACCGCCAGCTTTGCGCCTGAGCGGGCCTTCGGCAAGCGGGACGGGCCCGTTCGGGGTCGCCCCGCCCCCGCGATCAGTCGCGATGCACGCCGGTGGCCCTGAGGATGTCCTCCATGAGGCACCACCGCGTGAGGGAGGACTGGATCAGGTTCACGCCGACGAAGGCCGTGAAGAGGAAGGCCCAGGGGCTCCAGAACCAGCCGAGCCCGAGACTGAGCAGAACGAAGGTGCCGGCGATGAGTCGGATCTTGTGGTCCATGGTCATGAGATCACTCCGGTGTTGTCCGTGTTACCTGCCGAGGAGGTGGCTCGCTCGACATCGATGAGCACTGCGTGAATCGGGTGCCGGTCGTCGGTCTGTCCCCGGCACCCTTCGACGGCGTCGAGGAGTCCGTCGGCCAGCGTGTCGGGAAGCACCGCGACGATGACCTCGCTCCGGTAGGGCGACGCCTTGCCGTACCAGCCGACGTGGCCGCCTCTACCGTGGCCTTCGACATCGACACGGCTGTACGCTTCGATTCCCGAGGTCGACAGGATCCGCGCCACACAGGGCGCGTCTTCCTCGAGGTAGAAGAGGTGGACGAGCTTCATCTCAGGCTCCTTGGAGCGCCCGGCGCCGGGTCAGGAAATACAGACCCGGCACGACGAGCAGGGTGAGGACGGTCGAGGCGATCGCGCCGGTGATGAGGGAGACGGCGAGGCCCTGGAAGATCGGATCGAAGAGGATCACCACGGCGCCGATCACGACGGTTCCAGCCGTCAGCGCGATCGGGCGGGTTCTGACGGCTCCCGCCTCCAGGATCGCCTTCTCCAGCTCGATGCCGTCGGCGATGCGCGACTCGAGGTAGTCGATGAGCAGGATGCCGTTGCGCACCATGATCCCGGCGAGCGCGATCATTCCGATCATCGACGTCGCGGTGAAGAAGGCGCCGAAGATCAGGTGTCCGGGAGCGATCCCGACGAGTGTGAGCGGGATGGCAGCCATCATCACGAGCGGCGTTCCGAAGGAGCCGAACCAGGCCACGATGAGCAGATAGATCAGGACGAGAGCGCCCGCGAAGGCGATGCCGAGGTCGCGGAAGACCTCGTAGGTGATCTGCCATTCGCCGTCCCACTTGAGTGCGGCTCCGCCCGATCCGGACGGCTCGCGTGCGTACAGCTGTTCGAGCTCGCCGGCGATCTCGCCTCCGGCGGCCGCCAGCTCCTCTTTGAGATCGAGGATCGCGTACACGGGGCTCTCTTCTTCACCGGCGACCTCGGCCATCACGTAGACGACGCGTCGACCGTTCTTGCGGTCGATGACCTGATCGGTCCTGCCGAGCTCGGCATCGACGATCTCCGACATCGGGACCATGTGTCCGGACATCGCCTGCACGGACAGGCCGAGCAGCCGCTCCGTCCCCGACCGCTCTCCCTCGGCGAGGCTGACCCGAACAGGCACCCCGTTGCGGTCCGTGGGCGCGGACAGGTGCGTGACGACCGGTCGTCCGAGACCGATCGCGAGCGCCTGGACCGCAGCGCCCTTGGAGACGGACGCGAGTGCCGCCCGCTCCTCGTCGATCCGGAGGTGCCACTGGGCTTGGGGGCTCGTGAGCGACCAATCCACGTCGACGACCGACGGGTGGGCCTCGAAGCGGGCCCTCACGTCGGCGGCGATCCGCTCCTGCGCGTCGGAAGTCGGCGCGTACACCTCCGCCACGAGCGTGGAGAGCACGGGAGGTCCGGGCGGGACCTCGACCACCTTGACGCTCGCTCCCGTCCCGGATCGGCTCGCGATCTCCTGAACGAGCGGCCGGATGGCGAGCGCGACGTCGTGACTCTGGGCCGACCGATCGTGCTTGTCGACCAGGTTCACCTGCAGGTCGGCCGTGTGGCTGCCTCCCCGCAGGTAGTAGTGGCGGATCATCCCGTTGAAGTTGAAGGGGGCTGCCAAGCCGGCGTACAGCTGCACGTCGAGGATCTCGGGAACCTCGGCGATCGCCGCTCCGAGGTCGCTGGCCAGCGCCAACGTCGTCTCCAGGGGCGTGCCTTCGGGCATGTCGACGACGACCTGGAGCTCACTCTTGTCGTCGAAGGGCAGCATCTTCACGGACACCGCCCGGACGAGGAAGAGCCCGGCGGAGCCGACCAGGAGAATCACCACGCCGCCCAGGGCGAGGATCATGGCACGAGGGCGCCGCAGGAGCGGGCCCATCGTCGCCCGGTAGAAGCGGTAGAGCTTCGTGTCCTCGAGGACGTAGGGCTTGGCTTCGGCCGATTCACCGTGACCCTTGGCCAGCAGCTTGAAGGCCAGCCAGGGGGTGACGATCAGCGCCACGCCGAGTGAGAAGAGCATCGCGAGGGTCGCGCCGATCGGCATCGGACTCATGTAGGGGCCCATGAGCCCGGAGACGAAGAGCATGGGCAGGACCGCCGCGATCACGGTCAGCGTCGCGAGGATCGTCGGATTGCCCACCTCGTCCACCGACGCGCGGGCGGCTGCCCGGAGGGGCCGGTCCTTCATGGAGAAGTGACGCTCCATGTTCTCGGCCACGATGATCGAGTCGTCGATCACGATCCCGGTGACGAAGATCAGGGCGAAGAGGGTGACGCGATTCAGGGTGTAGCCGAACAGCTGGTAGACGAAGAGTGTGAGCGCGAAGGTCACGGGGACGGCCATCATGACCACGAGGGCGCTCCGCCAGCCCATGGTCAGCCAGATCACCGCGCCCACCGCGACGACGGCCATCCCCAGGTGCTCCTGGAGCGTGGTCACCTTTTCGCGTGCGGTCTCTCCGTAGTTGCGGGTGATTCGGTAGGAGACGTCCGAGGGCAGCACGATCCCCTCGAGCGCGTGCAGATTCGCCTCGAGCTCGCGGCCGACCGCGGTCGCGTCGGAGCCGGGCCGCTTGGCGACGGCGATCGTCACCATCGGGACCCAGGCGCTCGATTCGGCGCCGCGGTGGAAGGTGTAGTGCTGCACTTCGCCCGGACCGTCGACGACCCGTGCCACGTCCGACACCTTCACGACCCGACCGTCCCGCACGTCGAGGATGACGTTCCGGACGTCTTCGGCCGAGGCCAGGAAAGAGCCGGTGCGTACCCGGACGACCTCGCCGTTCCGGCTGTAGGAGCCGACGTCGGCCTCGACGTTGTCGGCGCGGAGACGCGCGGCGACGAGCCCCGGATCGATCGACAGCGACGCGAGGCGCTCCCGATCCAGCTCGACCGTGATCTCTCGCGGGTAGCCGCCGACCACGTGCACGTCACGGACGTCCGGCACCCGCTCGAGCCCCACGCGCACCTCGTCGGCCAGGCGTCTCAGCGCGGCCCCGTCAGCCGTCTCGGAGAAGAGCGTGGCCGTGAAGAACGGGACGTCGTCGATCGAGACCGTCTTGACGAGCGGTCCGGCGAGCTCGGGCGGCATGCGATCCGCGAACTTCTGCAGGGTGCTGAAGAGGCGGGTGAGGCTCTCCTCCATGTCCTGGCCGACCTCGAATCGAACAGTCACGAGCCCGAAGCCGACCTCGGCATGGCTGTAGACGTACTCCACCCCGTCGATTCCGGAGAGGACGTTCTCGAGCGGGATCAGCGCCCGGTTCTCGACCTCGGACGGGCTGGCACCGGGCATCGGGAGGTAGAGATCCGCGAGCGGAACGATGATCTGCGGCTCTTCCTCGCTCCCGCCAGCAGTAGCGGCGTCAGCTTCGAATCCAGAAAGGCCGAGGCGAGCCGGCCCGCGAAACCCTGCTTCATTGGTCCGTCTCCGTCTCGCGGGTGGGACTCATGGTTACCTGTCCAACCGTCGTGCCGTCCGTGATCCCGGACCCGGGCTCGAGCACGACTTCGCTCCACTCGTCGAGTCCGGCGAGGATCTCGACGAGACCCCGCGCTTCGAGCCCGGTGCGAATCCAGCGCAGTCGGAGTGTCCCGTCCACGTGGACGAAGACTCCCTTCAGCTGACCGCGCTCGACCACGGCTTCGGCCGGAATCCAGAGGCTCTCGGCACCTTCACCCTCCAGTCGCAGTCGGAGCACGGTGCCCGGCAGCAGATCGGACGCGGGCTCTTCGAGGTCGAGCTCGATGCGGAACCGGCGGCTACCCTCGGCCAGTCGGGGGCTCCGGCGGGCGACCCGCCCAAGGCCCGACCAGCTGCCCCTCGGATCGTCGAATTCGGCCTGACTCCCGGGGGCGACCGCCACCCACGCTTCGGCCGGGAGGTCGGCCACCACCTTCGGTGTGCGAAGCGAGGAGATCGTCAGCAGCACCTGCCCGGGCGACACCAGCGATCCCGCGTCGACCAGCCGCTCGGTGACGACGCCGTCGTAGGGGGCGCGGAGCTCGACGTAAGCGCTCTGTGCCCGGGCTTCCGCGAGCGCGGCCCGCGCCGTGGCCAGAGCGGCCTCCGCTCGGTCGTGCTCCTGAGCCGAGGCCGCTCCGTCGGCCGTCAGGGCGTCGATCCTCCGAAAGGCCCGCTCGGCCAGGCGCTCCTGCGCGCCCGCGGCCTCGATGCGTGCGTTGACGTCACGGTCGTCGAGAGCCGCGAGGACCTCACCGGACCGCACGCGGTCGCCGACCTCGACGCGCACGCTTTCGAGCGTGCCGGCCATGCGCGTCGCGATCCGCGTGGACTCGCCGGCTTCGACCCGGGCGCTGTAGGTGAGCGGTGCGGGCATCACCGTGGGGAAGACGGCTCGCGCCGTGGCGACCGCGGGAAGCTCCGCCTGGGAGGCCTCGTCCGTGCCACCGCAGGCGGCCAGGCCCACGGCGGACGCCAAGATCAACGTTCCAGTTATGCGTTTCACCGGTTCCTCTCCTCGTCGGAAGCGCTCGCCCAAGCGAGACGAGCCAGCGCGATTTCGTATTGGGCACGGGACTGTACGGCTTGGAATCGGAAGCCCTCGGCGCGCGCCTGTGCGTCGAGGAGGTCCAGCGTCGTAGCCAGCCCCTCCTCGAAGCGCCGGCGCGCCAGACGCTCGGCCTCCCCGGCGGCTGTGGCCGCGGCTTGAGTTGCCTGGGCGACATCCAGGGCCGTGCGAACGCCCCGGCGCGCCTCCTCGAGCGCCGCATCGGCCTCTCGGCTCGCCTGCTCGAGCTGGACCTCGGTCGCTCGGGCCTCCGCGCGAGCGGCCTGGATGCCGGATTCGATGTCGAACCCGCTGAACAGCGGCACGGTCACCCGGACCCCTGCGGTCCAGCGGGCACGGCCGTCGGCGAACGGATCGTCGGCGTGGTGGTTCCACGCGGCGAAGGTCTCGACCGAGCCGAACCTGGCGCGTCGTGCCGCCTCGGCCTCCTTTGCCGAAGCGTCGGCTCGAGCCACCAGGGCTCGGATGTCCGCGCGGACCCGGACCCGACCGAGGTCGGTCGGCATCTCGAGCGGAGATGGGTCGTGGCGGAGCGCCGGAAGCTCCTCGGGACCGAGGGCCAGGGCGACAGCCAGTCGCGAGCGGGCGTCGATCCATGCTCCTTCCGCCGCGACCCGGACGGCGCGCGCGCCCTGCAGCTCTGCTTCGGCGGCGAGCAGCTCGGCCGGCACGGCGGAGCCCTCGTCGACCCTTCGCCTCAGGACGCTCACCGCTTCGGTCTTG
>JBDHII010000120.1:0-6900 GCA_039587515.1 Gemmatimonadota bacterium | reverse complement strand
CCGTCCGAGACCAGCGTAGGAACGCAAATCGTCATTTGCGCGTGAGGATCAGGCTTCTGATCCCCGAGGACGCTCTGTGTCGTCTCTATCGCCGGCCCCGTGGGGGCTTACGTCCGTCCGCGAAGGACAAGTAGTGTCCATCGGATTACGTCGCAATGCCAATGTGTTGATGTCGCATGGCATTGATGTGGTAACCAATTGACTAGCAACACAGCCTTGAAGGCTGCTTGTTTCATGCTGCGGTATCATCTGATGGACATTTCGCGTCGGGCCCGGTACCCTCTCCTCCATGGCAGAGCCCAGCCGACGGCATCTCGCACCCGACCTCGTCACGCCTCGGCACGAGGCGATCACCCACTCCCTGTTCGCCGGGATCCCGGTCTTCTTCGATCCCCGGGACCTCCTGCAGGTCCGCTACGAGCTTCTCCGCTGTCATCGTGTCGACGGCGAGACGGTGGTGCGGGTCTGCCGGGAGTTCGGAGTCAGTCGACAGACCTTCTACAACCTCCTGGAGAAGTTCGAGGCAGAGGGCCTTCCCGGGCTCCTGCCGAGAAGGCCGGGACCGAAGGGGCCCACGAAAGTCACGGACGAGGTCATCGATCTCGCCCGCCACGAGCTCTCCGGGCAACCGAATATCTCCGGCGCGGCTCTCGCCGCGCGGGTGAGAGCCGAACTCGGTCTCGAGGTCCACAAGCGGACGATCGAGCGCCTGCTCCGGGATCTGCGCTCAAAAAAAAACGTCTGAGGCCGGCCCACCACCACACCGATCTTCTCACCCGGCCCAGCTTGCCTACGAGCGGCTACGCACCCTCTTCGTCGGCGCGGGATCCGGGGCCGCGCGCAAGGATCCGCGGTGGGGTCGTTTCGCCCGCATGGGGCTTTGTGGGCTGCTCGATGACCGCGTGCCGCCGGTCTTCGTCGTGCACGTCCACGAGGCGCCTCCCCCGCGTTGGTGCGGCCGGGAGACGCCGGGCTACAAGCGGCTGCTTCGGATCTACGCCGGGATGACCTCCGACGTCTCGTCGGACGGTGCCCCGAAGAAAGGAGCGAAAGAGGATGAGAGTCGCGATCTACGCCAGGGTCTCCTCGAAGAACCAGCAAAAGGGCAGCACGGTCGATTCCCAGTTGGCGGCTCTCCTCGCTCATGCGAAGGGGGGTCGCCACGCGGTCGCCGAAGACTACGTCTGTGTCGATGAAGGCGTGAGCGGCGCCACGCTGGCTCGTCCGGGGCTGGACCGGATCCGGGACGGGGCGCTCGCCGGGGCGTTCGACGCTGTGCTCGTCCTCTGCCCGGACCGGCTCTCGCGCAAGTACGCCTACCTCGTGCTCGTCCTCGAGGAATTCGAGCGTCTGGGGGTCCGAGTGATCTTCCTGCACCAGCCGCCGGCGGACGATCCGCACAGTGCTCTGCTCGTCCAGATCCAGGGCGCAGTGGCGGAGTACGAGCGCGTCCGGATCACGGAGCGGCATCGTCGCGGCAAGCTGCACCGGGCCCGTCAGGGCGAGGTCTTCTGGACCTCCATTCCCCTCGGCTACCGGCGAATCCCCCGACAAGACGGGGTGCCCGCCCACGTGGTGGTGGACGAGGAGCAGGCCGCACTGGTGCGGAAGATCTTCGCGTGGCACGCCGACGACGGGCTCACGATCCGCAAGATCGCGAAGCGGCTCACCGAATCGGGTCACCCCCCTCCCCGGGGAGGCAAGCGCTGGGGAGAGACGACCGTGCACCGCATCCTCGGGAACGAGGCGTACCTCGGAACGCTCTACTACAACCGCACGAAGCGCGTACCGCGGAGACCCGACGAGGTGGGCCCCTTTGGAAGGCCGCTCGGCCCGCGGGTGGTGGAGAGGCCGCGAGAAGAGTGGATCGCCGTGACGATCCCGGCTCTCATCCGTCGGGAGACCCTGGAGCGCTCGCGGGCCCGGCGGGAGCCGAACCGGCGGTTCAGCCCGCGGCGGCTCAAGGAGGAGCGGTGGCTCTTGCGCCGGTTGCTCCGCTGTGGGGTCTGCGACCGAAAGCATGCGTGCGTGACCGCCAAGGGGGCCGGGGGGAAGAAGCGGGCATACTACCGTTGCTCCTCGAACGCGGGCTACCGCGCGGAGAACCCTCCGTGCCGGCCCTCCTACGTGGATGCGGCCTCGCTCGACGAGCTGGTTTTCGAGCAGGTCCGGCGCTATCTCCTCGATCCCCGCCTGCTCGTCAAGGCGCACCGGGATCTGGCCGTCGCCGATCCCGATGCGATCGGCACGCTGGCCGGACAGGTCGAAGGGGCTCGACGCCGGCTGGCCGGCACGAAGGGCGAGCGCCGGCGCCTCCTGGATGCCTGGCAAGCAGGCTTCCTCGAGAAGGAGGAGTTCACCGATCGCGCCGCCAAAGTCGATCAGCGGATCGCGGAACTCGCCGCGGACCTCAAGACGATCGAGAAGGAGCAGGCTTCCCGGGGAGGCGTGCGGCGTGTCGTCGCGAGGATCTCGGAGTTCACCCGCTCCGTCGAGGATCGCCTCGACACGATGACGTTCGCCGAGCGCCAGGCGCTCGTCCGCGAGGTGATCGAGGAGGCCGTGCTCGAGCGCGGCGAACTGCACCTCCACTTCAAGGTGCCACTTCCCACGCCGCCGGAGGATCCCGACGGCGCGCCTCCCAGTGGGGCGCCCGAGGAAGTGTCAACGGGATTCTGTTTGCGTTCCTCCTCTGACGAGGCTGTGGACGTGTGGATTCCACTGGAGTTGGCTTCCGTAGGTCTGGATCGACGCCACCATGCCCGGGACGGCCTCTCGGATGCCGTGGATCTCCCGGTAGGCCCGTCGCACGGTCTCGTACGCGCACCGCGGCAGGAGGCCAAGCAGCCTGCGCTCCCGGAGGAACAGGCCGCGCAAGGCCACGGGGATCGTGAAGATCACATGGCGATGATGGACGGGCGCGAGGATCTCCTCCCGGAGCTTTTCCGCGAAGAGCAGCGCCCGCTTCTACTGGCAGGATGGGCAGAAGTTCCGCGTCCGGCAGGAGAACGGCACGAGGGGCGGCCGCAGGCGAGGAAGGCGTCGACGGCCCTCGTCACGACACCACGGAGCGGACCGTCAGGGCCCTTGAAGCGCTCCTCGTGGACGAGAGCGAACTCTGTGAAGTGGTCCTCGAGCAGGCGGTAGAACGAGAACCGAGCCCCTTGGCGGCAAGCCGCTCCACGAGCGCCCCCGTGACGGCACCGCCGCCGACCCCCGCCTGGGGTGTGAGGCACACGAACCGCGGGAGTTCCCGACGATACTCGCGGATCGACGTCCCTCTCATTTCCTTCATGCGGGACTCGATGCCCGCCCGAACCTCGTCGTAGCTCACGGCGGAACCTCCTGCACTCAAGGCTGGGGCGCGCGTTTGTCCGTGATGTGACGTGGCAAAGGGAGTGCCATGTCCTCGTGCGTATGGACAGTCATCTGGCGCTGGCGAACGGGGATGCTGCGGCGCAATGTCTCCGGAATCCGCTGAGCCTTCAGCTTCACCGGTTCATCTCCACCTGCTTTCCCATCACGTCGTAGACCACCATTTCGCAGATGCTGCGGACTCTGTCCCCGATCCTCTCGAGCGATCGGCCGATTTCGAGCAGCGAGTGGTTTCTGTCGACTCGATGACGATCCTCGGCCATCTCTCGCAAGAGACGGCGAGTGAGCTTCGCGAAGAGCACGTCGATCTCCTCGTCGCGTGCATTGACGAGTCTCGCGGCCCTCACATCCCTGTCGAGGAAGGCCTGAGCTGAACCACCCACCATTGCGATGGCGGTCTCGCCCATCGCGAACAGTTCATCGGCGGACGCACCCTGCGCGCGGTCTTTCAGAGACATGGTCTTCTCCGCAATGTGTGCGGCATGATCTCCGATCCGTTCCAGGTGCGAGGAGATGCGGACCGCGGCCAGCACACCACGGAGGTTCGTAGCAACGAGATGACGAATCGCGAGGACCCTGGAGCAGAGCTGGTCCAGCTCCAACCATGCCTGATTGATGTCCGCGTCTCCTGCGATGACATCATCGGCCAGATCAAGATCATGATTCCGAAACGCCCTGTTTGCGGATCTCAGCGCGTCCTTCACCGCCGTGGCCATCTCGAACACGCCCCGCCTGATCTCGGCCTGGTCCTTCTCAAGAACCGTCGTCATGGTGAATCGCCTCCCTGCAGCTGTGGCCGGATTCTCCAGGACGTGCCCGACCTCGAGTCCTGACGGGTTCACGCCCCTGGAGATGCGTTTGCTTTTCGGGGATTTTTCGGGGATCTTCCTCATCCACGCGGGCGGGGCCGACGCGTGCGGCGAGGCGGGAACGCATCGTACGAGTGCTCCTCGTACTCGTCCTCGTCGCGATCGTCCTCGTCGCGATCGTCCTCGTAGCGATCGTCCTCGTATTCGTCCTCGTAGTCGTCCTCCCACTCGTCTTCGTCGTCCTCGTCCTCCCAGTCCACCTGCCATTCTCTCCGGCGAGGCCTGTGTGATTCGTCAGGCTCCCACGCCCAACGGTCGTCTCTCTGAGCCCTGTCTCCGAGTTCGTGCACGAAACCCTCCTGGCTGAAGTCCGAGATTCCACCCTGCGCCTGATGTGCCGAACGGAGTTGGACTCGAATAGCGGCGCATTTCGGAGTCTTGACCTCTGATTAGTAGGGTGCTAGAAGTTCCGATATCGGAAAGAGGAGGTCCGTTTTCGATGCTGATTCGGGTTCTACTGGCGGTCGAGACACGAAGCCTGGATCGCGACGTGAGAGTCGCGCTCCAAGGTGAGGACATGGTCATCGAGTCGGTGATTCCGGATCCCGGATTCTGGGTCAGGGTCTCATCCGAGGCCGCCGACGTTCTGATCGTCTCCCGTACCGTCATCCCCTCACCGGCCGCGGAGACGATCCGGGTCCTCAGGGAGTCGCCGGAGGGGACTCAGGTGATCGTGATCACGGGCCAGGAAGATCCGGAGGATCGTGCGCGACTCACGGCTTCGGGCTGCGAGGCGGTGATCCCCGTACGCCTCTCTCCCGATCTCCTGCGGGACCTGTTGCTCGAGATCGTGCAACGCCGTCGGGAGTTTCTCTCTCCCCGCCTGGAGCAGAAGGATGTCCGCCTGGACCCGCGACTCAGTGACTTCGTCACCAGCAGCCCGGCAATGCAGGCATTCATGGACGTCGTGAAGAAGGTGACGGGCTCGGGTACGACCCTGCTCATCCAGGGAGAGACCGGCGTCGGCAAGGAGCGCCTGGCCCGGGCCATCCACGCAGAAAGCCGACGTAGGGAGGGGCCCTTCATCGCTGTCAACTGCGGCGCGCTGCCGGAGACCCTCCTCGAAAGCGAGCTGTTCGGCCACGTCGAGGGCGCCTTCACGGGCGCCACGCGGTCCCGGCGGGGGTGGTTCGAATTGGCTCACGGCGGCACGCTGCTGCTGGACGAGGTCGGAGATGTGCCTCTCCATCTCCAGGTGAAGCTCCTGAGAGTGCTCCAGGACCACGAGGTCCAGCCGATCGGGAGCGAGAAATCGATTCGCGTCGATGTGCGCGTCATGACCGCCACGAACCGCGATCTGCAGATCGAGGTCGAAGCCGGGACGTTTCGGGCGGACCTCTTTTACAGGATCGGAGTGGTGACCCTCCGGTTGCCGCCGCTCCGTGAGCGGGTGGAGGACGTGCGTGATCTCGCGTCGGGTTACTTCGAGTACTACCGTGACAATCTCGGCCGGGATCTGAGGGGCGTCGACCGCTCAGCGTTCGAGGTCCTGGAGTCCTACAAGTGGCCGGGCAACGTGCGGGAACTCATGAACGTTCTCGAGCGGGCCGTCCTGCTCAGTGACGGGCCGTGGATCCGGGCGGAAGACCTGCCCCTGGAGGTTCGGGGAACCCAGGGCGACCCGCGGGCCGCGATCGGCCGAGAAGCGGATCGCCTCACGGAGGACTGGCTCGACCGGCCCTGGAAAGAGGTCCGCCGGGTCATGCTGCAGAGGATCGAGCATGCGTACCTGACCGGTCTTCTGGCGCGGACTCGGGGCCGTATCGGCGAGACCGCGCGACGGGCCGGCATCAGCCCGCGCTCGCTGTACGACAAGATGAAGTCCCTCGGCCTGAGCAAGGAGGAGCATCGTCTCGATGGGGGACATGAGTAGGGGCCGCACGTCGCAATCGCCGCGACGGCGGCCCCTGGCGAGTTGCGGGGCACTCGGTAACCGTACCTATTTCGCCTTCACGTGCGGGAAGTTCCCGCCGTCCGAGCAACACTTGGTCAAGGGCTTGCCGGTGTTCTTGCACTCCTTGTCGGTGCACTTGCCGGCCTTGAACAGGCTCATCCCGCATTCCTCGCAGTAGTACTCGACCAAGGCCTTCGAAGTAGTGAGCTTCATCTCGATCGGCTTGTCCTTGTCATCGACACAGTCTGAGCACTTGCCCGCCTTGGCGGCGGCGACCTTGCACTCGGGGCACTCGTAGAAGGTCTTGATGCAGACCTCGACGTCGATGGCTTTGTCGAAGCAGGCCTTGCAGGCGTTCTTGGCCGTCTTCTTCTTCGACATCTCCTTTTCACAGTCCAGACACTTGCCGCCCTTGCTCGATCGGATCTCGCACTCCGGGCAGACGTAGTAGACGTGGTCCGACACGAGACTCGCCTTGTCGAGGATCTCGTCGCAGGACTCACAGTAGTAGCCCTTCTCGACCTTCTTCAGATCACAGACCTCGTCATCTTCGAGCGCAACGACTGAGCCGAAGAGCAGGACGATCGGAAGGAGCCCGCCGGCCAGGACCACCAGGGAAAGGAAGTGGCTTTTCATGATTCAGCTCCACGCGAACTCAAAGACCATCACTCAGGCCTCGGGCTCGGTCTTCTCTCTCTTCTTGGCCTTCGGAGCACGCGGACCGCCCTTCTTCTTCGGGGGCGCCGGCTTCTTCTTCTTCTT
>JBDHII010000119.1:0-4124 GCA_039587515.1 Gemmatimonadota bacterium | reverse complement strand
CCCACCGTTCGTGAAGATCCGGGGCGGAAGCGACCGGCTACCCGGTGCGTTCGAGTCTCGCCTGGAAACCTCGTTGCAGCTCGGGGTCGCCGTGGCGGCGATCCGCCGGCTCGCTTCGGGCGTGCGCGTGACGCTCTCGGACGGGAGCTGGATGGAGGTCGAGCACGTACTGGTCACGGTTCCGCTGACGGTCCTCGACCGGATCGTGTTCGAGTTCGAGCCGGCGCTCTCCGAGGGAAAGCGAACGGCGGCGGCGGGTGGATTCGGCTATCAGGCCGCCACCCGCGTCTTCGTCAGGTTCGGAAGCCGATTCTGGGAGGCCGGGGGCTTGAACGGATGGGCGGTGACCGACTGGCCCGAGGAGCTCTGGCATCCGACCTGGGACCTCACCGGACCCGGCGGCGTCCTGATGACGTACGTCCGCGGAGACCGCGCGCGCGACCTGGACGCACGAACGCCGTCGAATCGACTCGAGGTGCTCCTTGCCCACTGGGAGGAGGTCTTCCCCGGGGTGAGCGCTCGAGCCGACGGCGCCGTCACGCATTCGTGGCAGGGGGAGGAGTGGAGCCGCGCGGGTTGGGCCGCCCCGTCACCGAGCGAGGACGCGCAGCTATCGGCGGAGATCGCTCGCGCCGAAGGGCCATTGCACTTCGCCGGTGAGCACGCCTCCGGGGATCGCGGGTGGATGCAGGGCGCTCTGGCCTCGGGAATCCGCGCGGCGCGCGAGATCCACGAGAGCTGACTGGAGCGACCCGGCTTCGTCGGCTAGAGGTCGGTAGGAGCCTGGATGCTCCGCTTGCAGCGGGCAGGCCCCGAGCGCGATTCGCGGTCTACGCCCACCCCAACTGCGCCAGGCTTATTCCGTCGTTCCAGATCTTCGTCATGTGTGAGATCCGGTCGCCGTCGAACTCCATGACGTAGACGTATTCGGCCTCGATCGCCTGCCCGGTCGGCGGAACCGGCCCGCCCTCTCCCGTGTGCGTGCCGCGGAAGACTCCGAAGGCGGCGACGTTGCCCCGCTCCTCGTCCGCTGCGAAGGACCGGATCTCGTACTGGCCGTCGGGTACCGGGGTGAAAAGGCCCTTCATCCACTCCGTGTAACCCTCCAGCGTGTCCACTCCGGCGAGCGCATCGGCCTGAACCGAGAAGGTCGCTGCGGGGTGGCAATACTCGGAACATACGGCCCAGCCGCTTCCGGTCTCGCAGGCCTCGAAGAACTTGGCTGCGGTCTCCTTCATCGAGCTCATGACGACTCTCCGGATCTGATTTTTCTGGCGGGTCTCGAGATCAGGACGGTGGGCTGATCCGAGGTTCCCTGTGGGTCATTCGGGACTAACTCTTGGGGACAAGCCTCGGGATCCGCAACCCGAGACCAGGCCGGCAGGCGATAGGGCGCACCCTCTTGATCCTGGCCGGCGACCGACAGGACCGAGCCCGATCTTACGCGGAAAGGCGAGCGGATCGGACCACGAGATCGACGGCCGCCGCCAGCTCCCGGGACCGTTCGGGCCACCTGGATACCAGACTGAGCTGGTACCTACCATCGTGCAGGACGGTATGTCGCAGCGGCGTGACCACCGACGCGTCGCCGACACTTCCGGTGCTTTGGTTCACCCTGACCGGGCTTCGTCTCGTGACCTCGAAGCCCTGCATGCCGTGCTGCGAATAGTCGGGGTCGCTGTCGATGACCTCCCCAGCCAGGGACGCGAGCACGCCGTGCGCCATGGACTCGTACGACGCCAGCATGGGGGTCTCGAAGATCTCCGCGTCGACCGTGCATCCGCTCGGTCCCTCGATTCGGACGAAGTTCCAGTCCGCGATCTCGCTGGGCGCCCCCCACCTCTCCCGATCGAGGAACGTCTTGCCGAGCGGCTTCTTCTTCTTTCGCACCTTGACGGACCACTGGTCCGGATAATCGACGGTCATGCCGGTCGCCGGATGGCGCAGCGTCGCCATCCCCTCCGGCGTCGCGAAGGTCGGCCGCTCATCGTTCTCCTTTGCCTCGATGAAGTCCGAGACGGTATCCGCCGACTCCTGGAGCTCTCCCGCGATCCACTCCTCGAGCCGATCGCGGATCTCCTCGGGATTCGGCAACCCTTTGAAGCCCACGCGGTCCCGCTCCTGCCTCACGGGGTCCCGTTGTCTCGAGGTGCTGCCGGAGGAGGGGTTCCGACCGAAGATCACGTCGCCGTACCCTCCGGCGCGCTCGATGACCCTGGGCCGGTCCAACTCTTCTCCCGCGAACGACTGAACGTGGTCGCCATCGATCACGAGCACACGGCGGTCCGTGATCCCGAAGGTGAGGCCTTCGAAGTATCTGCGGAGGCGCGACCGGTTGTCGAGCTTGAGAAGGCGCAGCACGATCGGGAACGCGAAGATCAGGGCGAACGCATAGGGAAGCATGGGTGCCCGCTCGAGAAGGGTGCCGGCCAACTCCCTCACCGTGAGGCCCATCTCGCGGCTCTGCAGCGTCAAGACCGCCAGGCCGAGGCCGACAACGAGAAGCGTGCCGAGCATTCCACGGCGCGGACGGCCCGTAGGGACGGCGGCCACGTCGGGTTGGCCGTACCAGACGAGCTGCTCCCCCGGCTCGAGAGCGGATCGGACCGTGTGCTTCGGGTCACGCACCTGCAACGTGTTCTACGATCCCCGCTCGGGGTCCGCCCGCTCCTCCGAGTACACGAACCAGACTCTGTCGCCACCCGAGAGGTCGACGATCGTCGCGGCGTTTCCCGCTACGGATACGCGCGTGGATGCGTCCTCGGGCGTCAGAGAGCCACAGTAGACGTACCCGCCGTGGAAGCCCAGCGAGGAAGACGGGCCGCTGCACGACGTGCCACCCATCGGGTTCCGCTCCCAGCCACCATCCGATCGCAGGTAGGGCGTGAGCGAGATCGCTTCGAGGTCCTTCGCTGCGCTGCCGCCCCCGAGGACGAGTGCGTGCGACTCCGACTCCTCGACGAGGAGCACCGTCGATCCGACATTGCCGATCTCCTCCATCTCGGCGAGGTACTGATCGGCCAGCGTCTGGGGCTGGCATCCGCCGGCCGCGACGGCCGTCAGAGCGATGAGTGCGCGCTTCGAGATCATCCTGTGGGTCCCGGGTTCTGAGCGAGGAAAGGGTGGGGACGGGGGCGGCGAACGTAGGAGTGACGTCCGGTCGCTGCAAGCTGTCTGCGGTCGTTGCCGCCCGAGCGCGATCAGGGGCCCTTCCGGAACGAGGGATCGGGACCTTGCCCCCGCTACTCTTCGGTCGGACTTCCTGCGTCGATCGTTTCGGTCACTCTCCGTGAGCTCACGGAGAGCGATTCCCGGGCGCGCCTTCCAGCCGCAAGAACTCGGCGAAGAGCGCCGGGTTGGATCGATACGGGCTGGTCAGTCCCGTGATGCGCGCGGAGGCCACGAACGTCTCGATCGAGGGGAAGAGCATCGTGACGGGCTGGTCCGCCAGAATGATGGGCATGAGCAGTCGGTAGATGCTGTCTTCGACTACCGGGTTCATCGTCGCCTGTGCGGCGTCGACGAGCTCGCGGACGCGTGGGTTCTCGTAGCCGAGCGCGATGCGGTCCCGGAGCCACTGGATATCTCCCGGCTGGAACGGCTCGAACCGGCCGAAGGCGGCCTGGAAGTCACCCGCGCGCAGGCGTCCGGCGATCCCTCCGGACAGGGTCTGAATGTCCATCTGCACGCCGACCTCTTTCAGCTGTGCCTGGATGTAGACCGCCCTGCCCACGTCGTTCTCGCCGCCGACGAGCGCCGTGAATTGGAAGCGCTCTCCCTCCCTCGTCCGTACGCCGTCGGTGCCGACGGTCCAGCCGGCCTCCTCCAGCAAGCGCCGCGATCCGTCGTCGTCGTGAGGCAGCGGGTCCGGGACGGAGCCGCTGAGGTACTGGCGTTCCGTGTAGACCACGTCGACGATCGGTGTCTCCGGGGGGATAGCCTCGAGTTGGTACAGCTCCGCCCGGTCGATCGCCATCGTGAGGGCCCGACGCACCCGGGGATCCTCGAAGCGGGGGTCGGCGTGGTTCCAGAAGACGGCGTGCACCCACCCGGCTCCGGGCCACATGTAGTGGTGCACGGCGAAGCGGGGATCTTCGGCGATCCTGGGCAGCTCGATCCGGTCG
>JBDHII010000055.1:0-22993 GCA_039587515.1 Gemmatimonadota bacterium | reverse complement strand
AGGTGACGTCCTGCGGATTCCGATCGCGCACGCGGACGGCAACTACCACGCCGACGCCGAGACGCTCGATCGACTCGAATCGGAGGGGCGCGTCGTCTTCCGCTACTCCGACCGCGAGGGTCACCCCACCGAGGCCTCCGACCCGAACGGCTCCGCGCGAGCGATCGCCGGAATCGTGAACGAGGCGGGCAACGTCCTCGGCATGATGCCCCACCCCGAGCGGGCGGTCGAAGAAGTGCTGGGCTCGACGGACGGCCTGGCCATGTTCACCTCGATGATGGGACACTTCGCGCCTGCGGTGGCGCGCTGACATGAGCGAATCCACGACACAGTCCAACGGCACCGGACCCGCGCCCCGCGACGGGGATCCGGCCATCACCCCCGAGGTGGTCGCGGACCACGGGATCTCCGAGTCCGAGTACGAACGCATCCTCGGCATCCTGGGTCGAGAGCCCACCTTCACCGAGCTCGGCGTCTTCAGCGCGATGTGGTCCGAGCACTGCGGCTACAAGAACTCCAAGCGTCTCCTGCGCCTGCTTCCGACCAAGGCTCCCTGGGTGATCCAGGGGCCGGGAGAGAATGCGGGCGTGATCGACGTGGGCGAGGGCTACGCCGTCGCATTCAAGATCGAGTCGCACAACCATCCCTCCGCCGTCGAGCCCTACCAGGGGGCCGCCACGGGTGTGGGGGGGATCCTGCGCGACGTCTTCACGATGGGGGCCCGGCCGATCGCCGTGCTCGACTCGCTGCGCTTCGGCGACCTGGATACCGGGCGCGTCCGCTACCTCTTCGACGGGGTGGTCAGGGGAATCGGCGACTACGGCAACTGCGTCGGGATCCCGAACATCGGCGGCGAGGTCTACTTCGACGAAGGCTACGAAGGCAACCCGATCGTCAACGCGATGTGCATCGGCCTCATGAAGCACGAGGACCTCATCAAGGGCGAGGCCGAGGGGGTCGGGAACCCGATGATGGCGGTCGGGGCCCGCACCGGCCGGGACGGCATCCACGGTGCGACCTTCGCGAGCGAGGAGCTCAGCGAAGACTCCGAGGCGAGCCGGCCGCAGGTTCAGGTGGGAGACCCCTTCACCGAGAAGCTGCTTCTCGAGGCGTCGCTCGAGCTCATCAAGAGCGACCACATCGTCGGCATCCAGGACATGGGCGCTGCCGGTCTGACGTCGAGCGCCTCGGAGATGGCAGGGCGCTCGGGCACGGGGGTCGAGCTCGACGTCTCCGCAGTGCCCGTGCGTGAGCCCGGTATGACGCCCTACGAGATCCTCCTCTCCGAGTCCCAGGAGCGGATGCTCGTCGTGGCCAAGGCCGGCCACGAAGACGAGGTCCGCAAGATCCTCGAGCGCTGGGAGCTCGAGGCGGCCGTCGTCGGCTACGTCACGGGCGACGGCACCTTCCGCATCGTCGAGAACGGTGAGGTCGTGGGCGACATCCCCGCCCTGCCCTTGACCGAGGGCTGTCCCACCTACGAGCGGGAGGGTGTCGAGAGCGAAGAGATCCAGGCGCTCCGCGGCGCGGACCTGTCCTACCTGAACGAGGTGTCCGGCGACCTCACCGCACAGTTCGAAAGGCTCCTCGCCTCCCCCAACATCGCGAGCAAGCGCTGGGTCTTCCGGCAGTACGACTCGACCGTGCGTGCCAGCACGGTGGTCGGGCCCGGCGGGGACGCCGGGGTCGTACGAATCCGTGGCACCCGCAAGGCGGTCGCCGCGGCAACCGACTGCAACGGCCGGTACTGCTATCTCGAGCCCCGCACGGGGGCGAAGATCGCCGTGGCCGAGGCGGCCCGGAACCTGGTCTGCGTCGGCGCCGTTCCGACGGCGATCACGAACAACCTGAACTTCGGCAACCCGCTGAAACCGCACATCTACTACCAGATGCGTGAGGCCGTGCTGGGGATCGCCGAGGCGTGCCAGCTTTTCGAGACGCCGGTGACGGGAGGCAACGTCTCGCTCTACAACGAGACCGACGGTCACGCGATCTACCCGACGCCGGTCATCGGGATGGTGGGGATCGTCGAAGACGTCGATCACGTGGTGGGGCTGGCCTTCCGGGAGGCGGGGCACACCATCCTGCTCCTCGGGGACAACACCAACGAGATCGGCGCGTCCGAGTACCTCTACGCCCTGGAAGGCAAGGTGGCGGGCGCTCCGCCCTCCGTGGACCTCCTGGCGGAGCGTAGCCTCCAGCAGATGCTGCTCGCGGCCATCCACGACGATCTGTTGGCGTCGGCGCACGACGTGTCCGACGGGGGACTCGCCGTCGCGCTCGCCGAGTGTGCCGCGGGTGACGGAGAGTCCACATTCGGCGTGAAGGTCCGGCTGGACGACACGATTCCCGCGGTTCCCCTCTTTTTCGGCGAGGCCCAGGGCCGCGCGGTCGTCTCGTGCGGCCCCGACAGCGTGGATGCCGTGATGGCGCTCGCCGAGATCCACGGGGTACCCTGCAGCTCGATCGGCGAGGTCGTCCCCGCAGCCCGCGGCTTCCACGTCCGGGCAGCCGATTCGAGCATCGAGGTCGCCCTCGACACCTTGGTCGAGCTATTCTACGAAACGATCCCGCGGGTGATGGAGCGACCCGCGCGGACATGAACCGAACAGGACCCTTCGAGATGGGACCGACCGACCTCCGATCGCCGGACCTGGACGACCGCCCGCGGGAGGAGTGCGGGGTCGTCGGGGTCAGCGGCATCGACGGCGCCGCAGAGCTCGCCTTCCTCGGCCTCTATGCCCTGCAGCACCGCGGACAGGAGACGGCCGGCATCTGCGCGATCGAAGGGGGCGAGGCTCGCCTGCGGAAGGGCAAAGGCCTCGTGGCCGACGTGTTCCGTGCCGAGAACCTCATCAAGCTTCCCGGCCGCACGGCGCTCGGCCACGTGCGCTATTCGACCTCCGGCGGAAGCCGGACCCGTAACGCACAGCCGATCATGGTGCGCTACGCGGAAGGAGATCTCGCGGTCTCGCACAACGGCAACCTGACCAACGCGCACGAGCTCAAGAAGAAGCTCGTCGAAGAAGGGGCGATCTTTCAGACGTCGTCGGACTCCGAGGTGATCGTCCACCTGATCGCCCGATCGCGCCACGAGACGGTGGAGGCGCAGATCGACGACGCCCTGAGCTATCTCGAAGGCGCCTTCTCCGTGGCGATCACGGTAGGCGATACGCTCTTCGCCGTGCGCGACCCGAGAGGATACCGTCCCCTGGTGCTCGGCCGACGGGGAGAGGGACACGTCGTGGCCTCGGAGAGCTGCGCCCTCGACATCATGGGCGCCGAGTTCGTGCGCGACCTCGATCCCGGCGAGGTGATCCGCATCGAGGGAAGCGAGGTGACACGACTGCGTAGCCTGGGGCCCGCGGCCGAGCCGGCGCCGTGCGTCTTCGAGCTCGTGTACTTCGCCAGGCCCGACTCCGTCTTGTGGGGTGCCTCGGTCGACCGAGCGCGACGGGGCTTCGGTCGGCAGCTCGCGCGCGAGCACCACGTAGAGGCCGACGCGGTCATCAGCGTTCCGGACTCGGCCAACTCGGCGGCGCTCGGATACGCGGAGGAGAGCGGTGTGCCGTTCGAGCTCGGCCTGCTGCGGAACCACTACGTGGGGCGCACCTTCATCAAGCCTTCGCAGGCGGACCGTGACTTCGGAGCCCGCATCAAGTACAACCCGGTGAAGGACGTGCTCGCCGGTCGCCGGGTCGTCGTGGTAGACGACTCCCTCGTACGCGGCACGACCAGCAGCAGCCTGGCCAAATTCATCAGGGAGGCCGGCGCCTCGGAGGTTCACCTCCGCATCGCGAGCCCGCCCGTGCGTTTCCCCTGCTTCTACGGCATCGACATGCCGAGCCGCGACGAGCTGATCGGCTCGCGGATGTCCGTCGAGGATATCGCCGAGGAGCTGGGTGTGGACTCGCTCGGCTACCTCTCGCTCGACGGCATGCTCTCGGTCGTCGCCGAGCAGGGACCCTTCTGCGACGCCTGCTTCAGCGGCAACTACGCGGCTCCCCTCGTCGACGTGGAGAAGGGCCACATCCCGGGCAACCATCCGCTCAAGGTCTCGGTGCGGCCTTGACCCTGTCGCGCGACCTGCTCGAACGGCTTCCGAAAGCCGAGCTGCACGTACACCTGGACGGGAGCCTGCGTCCGCAGACCATGCTGGAGCTGGCGGAGGAGTACGGCGTGGCGCTGCCCGAGTCCGAGCCCGAGGCGCTGCGCCGGGCGCTCGTCGCCGACGACGCGCAGAACCTGGAGGAGTACCTCGCCAAGTTCGCCGTCACGATCTCCGTGATGCAGCACTCGGCGGCGCTCGAGCGCGTCGCCTTCGAGCTGGCCGAGGACAACGCGAGGGAGAACGTCCGCTATCTCGAGGTTCGCTACTCGCCGATCCTGCACACCCGTGAGGGGCTCCCCCTCATGGAGGCCGTCGACGCGCCCCTGAGGGGCCTCGAGCAAGCCGAAGAGGCGTTCGGAATCCGCACCGGGCTCATCATCTGCGGGATCCGCAACATGGAGGCGAGCACCTCCCGCGACCTCGCCGACCTCACCGTGGCGCACAAGGGCCGCGGCGTGGTGGCCTTCGACCTGGCGGGGGCGGAGTACAACTACCCGGCCAAGAAGCACCGGGACGCCTTCTTCACGGTCATCAACCGCAACATGGCCACGACCATCCACGCGGGTGAGGCCTACGGGCCGGAGTCGATCCACCAGGCGCTCCACTACTGTCGGGCGAATCGGATCGGCCACGGCACGCGGCTGATCGAGGACCCCGACCTCATGCAGTACGTCAACGACTTCCGGGTCCCGCTCGAGATCTGCCTCACGTCCAACGTTGGTCCCGCTCGAGATCTGCCTCACGTCCAACGTTCAGACGCGTGCGGTGCCGTCCTTCGCCGAACATCCGCTGCGGGCGTACTTCGACGCCGGTCTGGTCGTGAGCCTCTGCACCGACAATCGGCTCATGTCGGCCACGACCGTGACCGACGAGTACGTGCGCGCCCACGAGCACCTCGACTTCAGCTGGGAGGAGCTCAAGCGGGTGTCGGAGATGGGTTTCGAGGCGGCCTTCCTGCACCGGGACGAGAAGCAGGCGCTGCTCGCGGAGGTGAAGCGCGAGATGGCGGGGCTGGACGGGGAGGCGGGGGCCTAGCGCTCGGTCTTTCGCGCTGCTTCAGGCGGGCTGCGCCCTGCCCGCTCGCGGTCGGTAGAAATGGAGAGGGCCCCGGCGACGAAGTCGCCGGGGCCCTCGGTCGAGCTCCAATTCCGCTCAGTTCCAGTTCAGCACCGTTTTCGCGGAAAACGCTCCGAAGTTCGGCTCGTCGCTTCCGAATACGTCCGTGGCAGTGTCCTCGATCTCGATGAATGTGCAGAGGAACTGAGTCGTCGTCACGCCTGGATTGCGGACGCGGATCTCGATCTCGAACAGATCGGCACTCTCCGTAACGAGGATGTTGTTCCTCTCGACGTACCCCGGGTCGGTTCCTGTCGGGATCAGGGCATCCGTCACGTCGCAGAGCCCGTTCGCTCCCGCGTCCCTGAAGCGCACGATCGCGCTGGAGATTCCGTTCTCGTCCAGAGCGGCTCCTGCAAACTGCCAGACCCACACGCTCGTGGTCGCGTTCCAGGACGTGGGAATCGCGGAAACCTGGTTGCCTCCCTGAAGGGCCCGAAACTCGAAGCGGGGGTCCGTACTGTCGAGGATTACCTGGAAAGGCTGGACGACAGTGTTCGCACGTCTCGCGTTGTCATCCACGCTCAACTCGACGTCGAAAACGCCATCGGGAATGGGAAGCGCCGCCTCATTCGCCCCTGCCGCATTGGGCGTGATCTCCACCGTGAGCGGAAACTCTACCCCATCTTCCGCCGTGGCGATCAGGCGTGCAGTCTTGTATCCCGAGCCCGAGGATTCGTCCGCGAGGAGTGGGTCGGCCGCTTCGAAGAGCAGCACGTTGTCGTCGAGCCCGTCACCGAGGTCGTCGTCCGGGTTGAGCACGACCAGCTCTTTGGGCCAGACCTCCGTGAGCGCGACCGGCGTGCGGTCCACTCCGAACGTGGGAGACGGCGGGATGGTGCTCACATCGGTGCTGTTGCCCAGCAGGTCGCTCAAGCTCGCGACCTGGACGACGTACTCGCGTTTGCGTTCCGGCAGATCCGCGATCGAGGTCACACCGGACAGGATGACCTCTCCGCCCACCGACGCATCGAGCGTTACGGAAAGCCCACCCACGCCGCCCTCCGTCACGTCGTCGAGCCCGATTGGCCCCCCATCCGCTGCTCCGTCACCATCGAGATCCTCCGCACCCGAGTACCAGACATCGGCGGCAAAACCGATCCCGGCGACCAGAAGCTTCGCACTCGGGCCCGGAGTCGGTCCGCGGAAGTCGAAGTACAAGCCCCTGAAGGAGATCAATCCTCCCAGGAATTGGGTCGTGATGTTCTGCCCTTCCGGGTCGTAGACTGCGACGATGGACACGGTGTGTCCCCGTCCCGTCGCCGCATCCTCAATGATGCCACGATTGTCCGCCAGAGAGGCGGTGAACCCGAAAGTCGGACCCTCTACGCGGTGTGCGACACCCGGCCCAGAACCAAAATCCAGTCCCGGGCCACCGGCGATCGATGCATCACTGGTCGCAATTACGTCGATCGACCCGATCGTCGTACCGCCCGAGTAGAGGATCGGGACGACAGAGAAGGCAAGATCGCGGTTGCCCCACCACTCGCGACCACCGCTGACCACCGGATCTACACTCTGCCCCGTCACGAAAGCCATCGAGGAGAAGCGATCCAGGTTCGCAATCGTGATCGCCTCCTCGATCACGGCGGCGTTCGCCCCGTCCTCCTGCGTATCCGCCTCAATACGAAGCAAGTAGTCACCGTTGGTGAATCGGGCTTCACCCGTGGCGGGATCGAAGTCGTCCGTGGAGAACTCGATGTTGACACGATCGATCGCGGCGGAGCGAGCCGCAGGACGAGCGACCGCCGCGGCGCTCAAGTTCTCGGAACCGACGACCTCTCCGTTGAGCCGGACCCTTACGGTAGTGACGGTTTGCGTGCCCTGTTCCACGTTGATCACGGCTCTCAAGTCGCCGCTGAGGTTGTCCACGTTGAGCCGGTTGCCCGTCTCCGCATCCTCGATCCCGACCAGCCGCAGCGATGCCGGAACGATGACGACGCCGGTGAAATCGACCGTCAGGGTTTCGCGGACACCGATGGTCACGGTGACTTCCGTGACCCCATAGGCGATCGAGCCGTCGAGATCCGTGAGGCGGACCGTGTACGTACCCGGGGCCAATCGCTCGAAGCTGTAGGCCCCTGCCGCATCCGACGTCGTGGTGCGACTCTCCGGGCCTTCGAGCGTGAGCGACTGACCTGCGACACCCAAGCCGTCACCCAGGACCCGCCCCCGAATGACGGAGGCCCGAACGAAGTTGCCCGTGAACGCGATCGTGACCGTGGCATCGTCCGCCACAGTGACCGGAACCGCCGAGATGGGAAACTCGACGTCGAGAGGAAGATTCGAGATCGTCGCAGAATAGGAGCCCACCGGCACGTTCACGAAGGTGAACGACCCCTGCGCATCCGTCGCGGTCTCTTGGACGCTGGCGCCAGCCAGCCGAATGATGACCCCCGCCAACCCGGCTCCCTCCACCGTCACCACGCCCGTCACTGTCCCGGCGGGCGGCTCGGGCGGTGGTTCTACGCTCGAATCTCCTCCGCAAGCCTGCACTCCGGCGGCCAGTAGGAGTCCGCAAGCTGCGCGCGAGAATCTGGACCTTCTTGTCTGCATGCTGTCCACCGAACTGAAGTCACCGTTAATCAATCGGGCACGCGACAACCCGTGCCGATCTCCAGTCAACAAACTAACAAAAGAAACCGGCGGGGGGTTGCCCCCCCGCCGGCGCAGGTCCGAAAACCCGACTTGGTGTTGCGTACTACTGCCAGTCGTAGCTCACGAGCTGAGACTGGTCGTTCGTGTTCGGCGCCAGGGACGCCGTGTTGTCGTTGGCACCGTCTGCAACTTCGACGAAGATGCAGATGTTCTGCACGACCGTGCCCGGGTTGTAGAACCGGACCGTCGCCGAGAACGTGGCACCATTGTCCGCCTCATCGACGGGAATGTCGATGATCGGCTCTTCGATGTTATCGAACGGCCACACGTTCGTCATCGTGGTCGGATCGTAGTCGCCGATCACGGCGTCATCGACCTCACACGTGCCAGGCGCACCGTCAGCACCGGTCGACACGCCAGGCGTGTCCGTTCCGTCACCCTGCTGAGCGGGATCACGGAAGCTGAACTGGATGCTCGAGAGCGGCATCGCCACCATGTTGCCGTCGAAGAGCTCGACCATGCCGTCGTTCGCACGCGCCTGGATGACCTCCTCGACCACGGTGACCGTGAACGGACCACCACCCGAAGGCGGCGACACGAGCTCAACCGCGGGCTCGAGGTTGTCCATGATCATGTACCAGGTCGCCGGAGAGTTGTTCTCGGCAATGGCGTTGTCGGTGTTCGTCGCCGAAATCATGTAAGCGGTGTTGTCCGCCACCGCACCGGCAGCAGCCGGATCGTCCGCGATACCGGTGAACGTCGGCTGCGCCACGCCGGCCGTGATGGCCAGCGATGCGTTGACGTTACCAGTCTCGGTATCGAACGCCGTGGCTGCAGTCAGCGTGAAGTTGGGGTCATCCGTCAGGTCAGCGTCCTGAGCGGCTGCGCCCGTGGCACCGATGTCGTTGTCGTTGCCGTCGACGTCCTCGATGTTGAAGTGGACGTCCGAAAGCGCCACACCCGGGCCGGCCGTACCGTCGGCCAGCGTCGGATCGTCGACCTGCCAGTCGATGGTGTTGTCCGCGGCAGCGCCATAGTTCAGGACGAAGTACTTGTTGCCGTCGTCGTCCACGACCTGCGAAGCCTCGGCAGGAAGCTCCATGTCTTCACCCGGGAACGGGCTCGCAGACTCGATGGCTACAGCGCCGAAGTCGGCACCGAAGCGGCCGTTCGACCGGTTGAGCGTCTGAATCACCTGCGTCGGCCCGGCCGGCGCATAGGACGAAAGCGCATTGAAGTTCATCAGGTCGTCAGAGAGCTGGACAGCCTCGACCCTGAACGCCGTAACATCGCGCTCCACGAGGTCCGAGACACTCTTGACATCCGTGAAGTCGGGCTCCGTAGCGTCCGAGTCATCCACGTCGAGCTGCCAGTTGATGCCGCCCACGCCACCTTCCTGCACGTTCGTGACGTTGAAGGCACCACCAGAGAACCATTCGAGGCCGTTGCCCTGAATGAAGACAGGCGCAGCCGACTCAATACCACCGTCGGCACTACCGGGATGCTCGTTGAAGTCGCTGGCGTTCACCGTGAAGTCCGAAGCCGCGAAAGCGCCAGCCGCGTTCGTGTTCGTCCGCGGCGCCACGAAGTCGATCGGGATCTGAAGCGCAGTGTTGACGACACCCGAAGCGGTAACCATCGGAAGCAGGTTCAGACCGTCTTCGTCGAACAACGCCGTGATGACGAAGTTGCTCCCCTGGGCACCAGCGGCAGGAGCGTTCTCGACGCCCGTGGGCCCGTCGTTGTCGGCCGCGTCGATCGTGTACAGGAACGGACGCGTCGTGGTGGAGGGAGCTCCCGGGGTTCCACCGTCGATGCTCACCGCTTGAGTTCCCCAAAGGGAGCGGGCGCCCAATTGGGAGAACCCGGCAGAGCTGGCGTTCGCCACCGAGATGGAAGCGATGTTTTCTACGGCCATGCTGTAGATGATCGCGATCGCGTCCAGCACGATCTGCGAGCCACTGCCGCCGTAGATCATGGCGCCGTTCGAGATGAGGCTGTTTCCGCCGTCCACGAGGCGAACCGCGAGGACGTCCACATTGGCGAAGGTGAGCACGAGGCTCGACGTCGCGCAGACCTCGGTACCCTCGACCGTGAGCATGCAGACCATCACGGTATAGTTACCGTTCAGGAAGTCGACCGCGAACGTGTTCGGGTCGAACGAAGCCGAGTTGAAGAAAAGGGCGACCTGGTCGCTCGCGGCGGCGGCGCCACCGGAGGTGCTGAACTGCTGCCAGGCGACCTCTTCGAACTCTCCGCCCGTGGAGGGTCCGCTGAGGTACGCAGACACACGATCGGCCGTCTCGTCCCCACCGTCGAAGTTGACGATGTAGCTGAACGAACCAGCCACCGTGCAGCCTGGGCCGGCGACTACAGCGCCGCAGGCCGTGTTCCCCGCCGTCGTGCCGACGCCGAAGAGGCTCACGACCGGCTCGTCCGGAACCAGACCGGCGAACACGAGGCTGGCGGACTCGCCAACTGCGATCGTCACGTTCTGGGTGGTCTCACCGAACTGGATGTCCGGGTTGGGCGAGGTGATCGCGACGGCGTAGTCGCCGGCACGGAGGCCCGTGAACGCGAACGTTCCGAGGCCGTCGGTCGCCGTGCTGCCGGACTCGGTGCCCGAGAGCGAAACGGCGATGCCCGGGGCGGGCTCGTCGTCGACGAGCACGACACCGGTGATGGCGGCCGTGCGAATGAAGTTCCCGCTGAAGTCGGCGCTCGCCACCTGGCCCGTCGAAGAGATCGTGATCGTCTGCGTCGGGTTGGTGAAGGTCGCGTCGCTCGGCAGGTTGCTGAGGCTGATGGTGTACGTGCCGCCAGGTACGTTCTGGAAGCTGTACGAGCCGTCGGCCGCAGTGGTCGTGGTCTGCTGCGTAGCGCCGGCCAACGTGACCGTCACGCCCTGGATCGCAGTGCCCTCGACCGACACGGATCCTGTGACGGAACCGACGATGTCAGGCGTCGTACCGCCGCCATCGCCCTCGTCGTCGTCACAAGCCGCGATCGGCAGCACCATGAGTGCCGCGAGCGCGAGAGTTCGAAGGTTCTTCATTTCTCCATCCATTTCTGGAGGTTGTGTGTTCCGCCGGGCGCCCTTTCGCCCAACCTCGGTCGTCCAAGGCGCCCGCACGGGACGCGGATAGATACCCAGAAGGCCCGGTGGCAAGTGCCGTGCCATACTCCCGTATATGACATGTTGTTGTTACGAAAGAACTTACGCGAGTGGCGCCCTGGCCGCATAGCCGTTTACCGGCCCAGGCTCTCGGATTTCCGTTGCCGGAGCTCCGAAATCTCGGGAATCCGAGGCCTGCAAAAGGCCGCGAATGGTTGAAAATGCTGCGGTTTTCGCGCTTTCTTCGGGTGGCGACGCGTGAGTCACGCTCCGTCCTCCGCCAGATACTCCTCGGCCAGCTCCACGAGCGGTGTCGCCCCGATGTACAGCGGGGTCCTCTGGTGGAGGTCGGACGGCACCAGATCCAGGATGCGCCGGCGCCCGTCCGACGCCTTTCCACCCGCCTGCTCGCAGATCATGGCCATGGGCGCACCCTCGTAGAGGAGTCGGAGCTTTCCGGAGGGGTTCTGGAGATCCGCGGGGTACATGAAGATGCCTCCCTGCAGAAGCGTCCTGTGGAAATCGGCCACCAGAGAGCCGATGTAGCGCGACCTGTAGGTCGGCCGGTCCTGCCCGTCCAATCCCTTGAGACGCTGCATCAGCTTGCGCTGCCCGAGCGACCACCGGGGGTAGTAGGCCTCGTTGATCGAGTAGGTCAGCGACGGCGGATCCGGAATCTCGATCCTGGGGTGGCTCAGCAGGAACTCCCCGATCGAGGGATCCAGGGTGAAACCGAAGACGCCGGCCCCGCTCGTGTAGACGAGCATCGTCGACGAGCCGTAGAGCACGTAACCGGCGGCGACCTGGCGACTTCCGGGCTGCAGGCAATCCTCGACGGTGCCGTCCTCCCCCGGGCTGATCTTCCGGTGGATCGAGAAGATCGTCCCGATCGACACGTTCACGTCGATGTTCGTCGACCCGTCGAGGGGGTCGAAGATCAGGACGTATTCTCCCTTGGGAAACCCGTCGGGCATCGGGATGATCTCTTCGCACTCCTCCGAGACCATGCAGCAGAGGTGGCCCGTATGGTCCAGCGCACGGTAGATCACGTCCTGCGCGTACAGGTCCAGCTTCTGCACGGACTCTCCCTGGACGTTGGTGCCACCGGTGCCACCGAGGATGTCGACGAGCCCCGCCTTGTTCACCTCGCGTGAGATGATCTTCGCGGCCAGCGTGAGGGCGTAGAGGATGTTGCTGAGGGCGCCCGAAGCCTCGGGATGCCGACGCTCCTCCTCCAGGATGTGACGCTCGAGGGTGATGACCTGTTGGTCGCTCATGGGCTCACTTTGCTTGTTTCGGGCAGGAAAAGGGCTCTACCCCGACGATAAGGACGAGCCTTCGTCGGGGTCAACGAAGGATTCCCCGCCGCACCTCCCAAGCTCCGCTGTCGTCGGCACGAACGCCGATCCCACCGCTGCGGTCGGTCCGCTCGATCGCGACCGCGCTCCGGTGCAGGCGCCGGAGGACCGAGGCATGGGGGTGGCCGTAGCGGTTCTCCCGCCCGGCCGAGATGAGCGCGAGCTCGGGCGTAACGGCCGCGAGGAACGCGGCAGAGGTCGACGTGCCCGACCCGTGATGACCGACCTTCAGGACGTCCACGTCGGCAAGCAACCCGTCGCGCAGGAGCTGCGCTTCCACGGACTCCGGTGCGTCACCGGTCAGGAGGAGGGCGAAGTCACCGAACTCCAACAGGAGCACGAGGGAGTCGGCGTTGGTCGCGCTCGCGTCTCCGCCCCGGCCCGGCCCCGGCGCTTCGCTTCGGGCGGATGGAAGCGGCGTGAGCGCCCGTACCGTCACCCCGTCCAGGGTCCACGTCATCCCCCGACGGACTCGGGTCCACGGAACGCCCTCCCCTTCCGCCGCCCGCAGCAGCCTGACGTAGGTGTCCTTCCCGGTCGGAACGCCCGGATCGACCACCGCTCCGACCTCCACCGACGACAGGACCGCCTCGGCGCCCCCGATGTGATCGAGATCCGCATGCGTGAGGAAGAGCAGCTCGAGCCGCTCGATCCCCCGCCGCTTCAGGAAAGGCGCCACGACGTCCCTTCCGGCATCGAAGCGGAGGCCCCTGGGTCCCGTGTCGACGAGGATCCATCGGTCCCGCGGCGTGCGTACGAGGATCGCGTCCCCCTGGCCCACGTCGAGCATGATCACCTCTACGGTGTCGGCCGAGACGACACGTCGGCCGAGCGGCGCCAACAGGACGGCCGCGCCGAGGCCGAGCGCGAGAACCGCGATGCTCACCCGCCGGCGTGCTTTACCCGCGCCGCGCAGGGCCGCACGGGCCAGCACGAGCCCGCCCACCGCGGTCGTGAGGGCCGGGATGCCCACCTCGAGGACGACCCATCGGACGGATCCGACGACCTCCACGACCTCACGGACGAGCACGAGCACGGCCTCCGCAGCCCCCGCGACGAAAAAGCCGACCGGCTCCACGGGCTCGAGAACCACCGCGAGAATCGACCAGGGAATGGCGAGCCCGAAGAGCGGCGACACCGCGAGCGTCATGGGAATCCCGACCAGGGACACCTCCCCGAAGTGAATCGCCACGAGCGGGACGGTGAGGACGGTCGCTGCAGCGCCGGCAGCGAGACCCGACGCACCCGCCGCGGGCACACGCGCACGGGTCAGCGCCTCACGCCACGGCCCGGCGAAGAGGGCCAGCCCGAGCGCGCCTGCGAAGGACAGCTGGAAGCCGATCTGCGAGAGCCGGAGGGGCTCGGCGAGCAACAGGGCCAAGAAGGCGGTCGAGAGCAGCCCGACCCCGCTCACCGGCGCTCCCCGCGCGCGGGCGAGCGCCAGGCCGACGAGCAGAATCCCGGCTCGGGACGCTGCCGAAGGAAAGCCGAGGAACGCGACATAGGCGCTCGCCACGAGCGCTCCCGCGGTATAGGCCACCGGAGTCGATGCGCCGAAGAGCGCCCCCAGAGCCAGGACACCGCCGGCGAGGACGCCGACGTGGAATCCGGAGATCGCGAGCAGGTGGACGACGCCGGCCCGGGCGAAACGGTCGCGTACCTCCCAATCCAGGGAGGCGGTGCCGGCGAGGAGCAGCGCATCGACCAGCGGCCACTCCGATGGAAACAGCCGGCGCACGCGTGCCTCGACGCGGGTCCTCGCTCGCGTTCGAAAGCCGGGGCGTTCGCCCGAATCCTGCACCGGCTCGGCCGAGCGGACCAGCAACGCGCCGCGTCGGCCCGGATCCCGGCCCATGCGTTTCGAGCCTCGCCAGCGGCCTACCGCACGGACGACCTCTCCGGTCTGCAGCTCGAGGGAGTCCGACGCCAGCGTCGCCCGCAGGACCGTCTCGCATCCGATCCCGTCCACCACCCGCATCGGCGCGGGACCGCGTCCCGGGCGGGCCTCGAACCAGCCCACGACCTCGAGGGTGGAGCCGTCGGCGAGCCCGTGTCGGCAATCGGCTTCAGCGTGGCGGATCGCACCGTCGGCGACCAGGCCGCCGAGGGGAAGGGCCAGCGCGGTCCAGAAGAGAGCGCCGGGTCGCGGCCATGTGCGGATGAGAAGGGCGAGGAGCCCGAGGAGCAACAGCGAGAATGGCGGCGTCCGGTTCAGGAGTGCCAGGGCGACGCCGCTGCCGTAGCCGATCGCGAGCCACGCGACCGGCGGCGGCCGAGCACTCACGCCATCGGGCCTCCGGGCTCTTCGGTGGACGATTCGGGCAGCGCCGGAGTCGGCGGAGCGGGATCGAAGAGGTCACGCTGGGTCTCGTCGCGGAGCTCGCGCTCCTCTCGGTCCTCCTCGGCGAGGCGCTGACGGAGAATCTGGCGGACCTTCAGGTCCGACCGGATGCCCGTGACCAGCATGACGAACATCCCCGCGAAGAGCCCGCCGAAGGCGACCAGCGTGACCGGGACCCCGTGCAGCACGAAGAGCCCCAGGTCGAGCGTGACGCGCTGGCTTCCGTTCAGCGACGCAAAGACGATCGCGATCGCGAGGACCCCGAGGACGCCGATCGGCCCGAGGAAGCGGATCACGCCCGACCTGCCGTCACGGTCTCGTCGATCAGCTCCCCGACGAACGTCGCCGTCGTCGTCTTCGTGAGCCGCACCGTCCGATAGGACCCGATCAGGCCGGGGTCGCCTTCGAAGGCCACGACCTTGTTGCGCCGGGTCCGACCGAGCACCTGCCCCTCGACCCGTGCCTCCTTCTCGACCAGCACTTCCTCGATCCGGCCCACCTCGGCCCTCGTGATCTCGGACTGGATCTCGCGGTGGAGGTCGATGAGCCCCTGAAGCCGGCTCCGGGCCACGTCGTCCGGGAGGAAGTCCTGCGCAGGCAGGCGCGTGGCCGGTGTTCCGTCACGGGGTGAGTAGCGGTAGAGGAACGCGTCGTCGAAGCGGACTTCCCGCATGAGGTCGAGGGTGGCCTCGTACTCCTCGTCGGTCTCCCCGGGGAAGGCAACGATGATGTCGGTCGAGAGGGCGAGATCGGGCACGGTCTTCCGCATGAGCTCGACCTTCTCGAGGAAGCTCTCTCGCGTGTAACGGCGCAGCATCCGCTTCAGCGTGCGGTTGCTCCCGGATTGGGCAGGCAGATGAAGCTGCTCGCAGACGGTCGGCTCTTCCGCCATCACCTCCGCGAGCTCCGGCGTGACGTCGTTGGGGTGCGGCGAAGTGAACCGGACTCGGCGGATGCCGCCGACCTGCGCGACCGCACGCAGGAGCCGGGGGAAGCTCCAGTCCTCGTGGCGGTAGGAGTTCACGGTCTGGCCCAGCAGCGTGACCTCCGTCACGCCGGAGTCGGCGATGCTCTCGACTTCGCGGACGATCTCGTCCGGACGCCGGTTCTTCTCCGGCCCGCGCACGTACGGCACGATGCAGAAGGTGCAGCGGTGGTTGCACCCGCGCTGGATCGGCACCCACGCGCCGATCCTCGAAGTGCGCCGCTGTTCGAGACCCTCGTAGTTCTCGTCGAGCGTGAGGTCGAGCACCGTGAGCTGCGTGCCCCGCTCTCGCTTCGGGCGTACCTGGTCGGCCAGAGAGCTTCGCCCGCCCTCGATCGCATGCAGCCGATCGGCCAGCGACCGATAGCCGTCGGGGCCCATCACGAGATCGACGTAGGGGGCCTTCTCGAGAAGCGTCTCGCCCATCCGCTGCGCCATGCACCCGGTCACGCCGAGGATCATCGCGGGCCGCAGCCTCTTGAGCCCGTTGAGCTGGCTCACCCGCCCCAGAACCCGCTTCTCCGCGTGCTCGCGGATGGCACAGGTGTTCACGAGCACGACGTCCGCCTCTTCGGGAGAGCCGACGATCTGGTAGCCGCCGGACTCCAGGACGCCCTGCATCAGCTCGCCGTCGCTGATGTTCATCTGGCATCCGTACGTCTCGACGTACGCTCGCTTCTTCGGGTCTTGCGTCATGCGATCTCAACCGAATGCGCCCGTGGGGCGCGATCCATGGCCTTTCGGGTCGTTCTGTCAGTCGTGTGACGAGAGACCGTGAATATACAGGTCCTCTTCGGCCCAACGTAAGCGACCCGCGTGCAGGCCGGACGGGACCGCGCCTCCGGGTTCGTCCGCCACGCCGACTCGGAGATAGTCTTCCGTCAGCGCGAACCCGCTGGCGCCCTCGAGCACGACCGCGGCCTCCTGACCGTCACGCCCGCGCCGATAGGCCCGTCCCTTCTCCTGAGCGAGCTCCCGAAGCTCTCGGCTGCGCTCTCCCGCAATGCGCTGCGGAACCGGATCGGGCAGCGCCGCCGCGACCGTCCCATCCCTGGGAGAGAACGGGAAGACGTGCAGATACGTGAACGGCAGCTCGGCAACGAGATCACGGGTGCGCGTATGATCCCGCCCGGTCTCGCCGGGGAAGCCCGTGATCACGTCGGCGCCCAGGCCGAAGGGGCCGAGTCGGCTCGCGATCTCGAGCGTCCGGCTTCTGTACGTCTCCCGGGTGTGCCAGCGACGCATGCGGGCCAGCACGTCGTCGGAGCCGCTCTGCAGGGGCATGTGCAGATGCGGGGCGAGGCGGCCGCCCGCGTCGGAGAGCAGCTCCAGGAGGCGGTCGTCCACCTCGGTCGCTTCGATGCTCCCGAGCCGGAAACGGACGCGCGGGACCTCGAGCAGGAGGCGCTCCACCAGCCGCGCCAACGTCAGCCTCGGGTCCAGGTCGAGCCCGTAGTGGCCGATGTGGATCCCGGTGATCACCAGCTCCGGGTGTGTGTCGGCCAGCGCCAGAGCCTCTCGGACGACCTCCTCGGGCAGGCGGGAGCGGCTTTCGCCCCGGGCCAGTCGAGTCGCGCAGAAAGAGCACTTTCGGTCGCAGCCGTCCTGTACCTTGAGCCATCCCCGGCTCGCACCCTCACGTTTCGTGAGGATCCGGCCACCGATCGGCTCGAGGTCCAACCGGTCCAGAGCGCGACCGACGCCGAGCTGGACCAGGCCGTCGGACGCCGCGCTACGGGCGACGTCCACCGGATCGTGACCCTCCACCACGCCGCTCACCCCGGGCATGCTCCGATAGGTCTCGGCCTTGAGCGCCGCGGAACATCCCGCGACGAGAATCCTGCGTTCCGGACGCTCCCGGTGGAGTCGACGGATGAGGCGGCGGGCATCGGCATCCGCCTGGTTGGTGACCGTGCAGGTGTTGACGACGACGAGGTCCGCCTCTTCGAGGCAGGAGCTCGCGGCCCCGCGGGCCTCGAGCTCCTGGCGCATCCGCTCCGTGTCGTACTGGTTGGCCTTGCAGCCGAAGGTGTGGAAGGCGACCTGCATGGCAGGCGGGATTAGAGCCCGGAGATCCGGAAGGTGAGGCTCACCCGACGAAAGGACTCGTCGAGCGGGCCCGAGTCGCGACTTCCGAGCTCGCCGGCCAGATCGAGCGTCGCCAGCGGGAACCCCTGCGACTGCGCCATGATGACACCGAATCCGGCCGACCAGATCGTCTCCAGGGCCCCGTCCGCGTCGAGGGCGAACGGCAGCTCGGATCTCCTGTATCCCAGCCGGAGCGGGAACTCGCCGGCCCAGAACGAGCCGGCCGTCCACTCGAGACCGGCACCGATGGAGGTCACGCGACCCGAGGCGGTCTCGTCGAAAGCGGGATCTCCCAGCTCGGACCAGTTGGCCGTCTCCAACCCCAGCGAGACGTCCAGACCGGGCGTGAGGATCGCCGTCGCCCCGACGGAGATCTCCAAGGGCATCTCGATCTCGCGACGGCTGCCCTCGGTGTCGATCGTCGGCTTGGCCTCGAGCGTGCCGGACCAGCTGATACGGGCCCCGACGCGCAGAAGCCGGATCGGATCCCACTGCGCGTCCACCGATGCCGTGGGACCGAAGAAGGTCCACTTCCCGCCGTTCACGAAGGCCGTGATCGGGTTCGCCACGGACGCGGTGTCGAACTGACGAATGAACGTACGATTCACCTTCCCCCGATAGAGGCCCACCGTCGCACCCACCGCGACGTTGGCGCTGAGCCAGCGCGCGTACCCGGCCCGCAGCTCGGACAACCCACCCTCGGACTCGAAGACGTCGTCGGTGGTGACGGTCACCTCACCGAGCTCGGCCGTTCCGACGCCCGAGACCTGCCAACGCTGATCGAATCTCGAAGCGAGCGTCAGGGTGATCACGCTGCGAAGGTTGACCGGAATCGAGAATCCCACGAGCGGGAAGCGCGTTCCCTGATAGGTCCCCTCTTGGTCCTCGAGCGTGAAATCCCCCCAGCTGGGCTGCCCCGTGAAGGTGAGCGAAGGAGCCAGGAGATCCAGTGAGGCGGTCGGGTATCCGGGCAGGATGCGGGGCGTCATGGATCCCGTGACGACGCCCCCGAGCGCCCGGGCCGTCGCGTCGACGGGCTCGACCCGGAGCCCCAGCCCACCGGCCGACAGCAGCGACTGCCCCGACGCGGCGACGGGACCCAGCAGGGCCACAGGCACCAGGAAGAAGCGGAGAAGGCGCGTCATGGCAGCTCCACCGTGCCCGAGATGGTCAGCACGAGTCGCAGGACGGGAGCCCCGGGGGTGCCCGGTCCCTCGAAGGACTGGAACCCCAGAGAGATCGGCTCGAAGAAGGCGAGAAGCGCAAGCATGTCCGGAGCCGGCTCGCCCGAGGCGGTCCGTCCGCGAAGAAGGTCCCGCACGAACGAAGTCACCGGCAGCACGAGCTGGCTGCCCGGTTGAGTCGAGAAGTACTCGGGTGGAGCCGGTTGCCCGAGAGCGCTGCCCAGAGGGGGGCCCAACGGAGCCTTCGGCAGGAGCTGGGGTGCGACAACCGCCCGGACGTCGATGCTGGTCGTGTCGGTGGGCTGAAAAGCCACCGGGACCTCCCGCGACGTCAGGATCAGCTCGGCCTGGTTCACGCGAGCCGCGGTGATCTCGATCGGGCACTGAAGCTCTGCACAGATCGGTGCCGTCGCTTCGACGAAGCGGGGCGGATCGATCGTCAGGAAGGTCCGCCACGCGGGCGCACCTCCGATCCGGAGGCCGTCCGGAGCCGGGTCGGGGAGCGGATCGAAGAGGAAGGTGATGTCCCCGGCGAACGCCGAAACCTCGATGAGCGTGTCGGGGTTCAGGCTCGGAATCGCAGAGACGCGTAGCCTGACCGATTCGACATCCAGCCGTCGTCCGGGGTCGACGGCCTGAATCAGGACGCCGCGGGTCGTGTCCAGCGTGTCCCCCCAAAGCGCGACCTGGGCGGAGTCGACCGGAATGACGATCGAGTCTCCCTGCAGGAGGTCGGCGGAGCCCTCACCGATCGGCACGACAGGCCCCCCCCCGGGCTCGGGCCACGGCGTCCGGTTCCCGATCGTGTCTACGGCCACGTCCCACGAAGCCGTCGGTCCGTGCCACGAAACCGACGTGGCCCCCGCCGAAATGCTCAGGGGCGTCTCGACCTGCGAAGTCAGCGTGTCGTAGAAGACCACGATGCGGCCACCGATGAAGGTCAGCGCCGAATCCGGACGGCTCACACCCGAGGTGTCCCGGACCGTGGCCGTGGTCGGGTAGTTCGTGAAGCGGACGATCGCGCGTGAGTTGAAGCCCTCGAAATCCGTGGCGACGGGGCCTGCGCCCAGCTCGGCCGGGGAACCGTAACCGCCCACGATCTGGACCGCCCCCCCGAAGTCGTCGAAGGGGAAGAGGACCTCGACGGTACGTGGGGCGATCGGGAAGAGGTCCTCCGTCACAGCCGTGGGCGTCTGCTCCTCGCATCCCGCCTGCACGAGCGCCGCCACGAGCGCCGCACAGAGCACCCCAAGCCGCCAGAGCCCGCGCAGGGGAAGCCTCACGATTCGCTCGGGAGGGCGCCGCGCCCAAGCCCGCCGGCGCGAAACGGATGGGGCAGCAGCTCCGAGAGAACCCAGTGCGCTTCTCCTCCATCGTAGACCGAGAGAATCTCGAGATCCGGGGCGAACTCGCACAGCATCTGGCGGCACGCCCCGCAGGGCGCGACCGGCCCGTCGGCGGACGTGTGGATCACGATCCTTTGGAACTCCCGGCGCCCACCGGTCACGGCCGCGGCCAGGGCCGATCGCTCCGCGCAGATCGTCAGCCCGTAGGACGCGTTCTCGACGTTCGCGCCCTCCACGACCGTGCCGTCCCGGCATTCGAGCGCGGCGCCGACCTGGAATCCCGAATAGGGTGCATGAGCACGAGCCTGCGCGCCCGCAGCCACCGCCTTCAGGTGCTCCCAGTCATCCATCCGACCAGACTCTCTCCACGCGTTGCGTGATCCCCGTGAGGATCTCGTAGCTGATGGTGCCCAACTCGCCGGCGACCTCGTCCACACCGATGTAGCCTTCACCTTCGCCGCCGATGAAGGTGACCGGATCGCCCGGGCGTACTCCCTCGATACCCGAGATGTCTACAACGGTCACGTCCATCGAGATCCTTCCGATGATCGGGACACGTCGCCCGTGGAGGATCGCGTGTCCCCGGTTCGAGAGCGCTCTGGGCAGTCCGTCGCCGTAGCCGATCCCCACGGTCGCCCAGCGCTCCGGACCGGAGGCCCGGTAGGTCGCGCCGTAACCCAACGTCGCACCGGCTTCGACTTCGCGTACCAGCGTCACCCTGGCTCGCAGCGAGGCGACCGGACGCGGGACGGGGAGGTCCTCCCCGATGGCACCCCCGAAGAGGAAGATCCCGGGCCGGACCGCGTCGGCTGCGATCTGCGGATACCTGAAAGCGGCCGCGGAGTTGCCCGCGTGAACGAGCGGCGGCCTCATGCCCTCCGGGAATTTCTCCAGCGCGCGCTCGAGCCGCCTCCACTGCTCCAGAACACCCGGCCCGCCCGGCTCGTCCGCCGAGTGGAAGTGGGTGAAGAGCCCCTCCCAGACGAGTCCGCCCCGGACCGCCTCCAGAATATCGTCGCGCGCCGCTTCGAGGTCCCGGTCCCCGAAGCCGGCACGACCCATCCCGGTGTCGACTTCCACGTGGAATGTGGCTTCTCGGCCGAGGCGCCCGGCCGTTCGCCGGAGCATTTCGAGTCCGCCGAGGTCGGAGAGCGTGACCGTGAGAGCCTGTTCGACGGCGGTCTCGTAATCGCCCGGCGGGAGGGGACTGAAAAGGATGACCGGCTGGAGGAACCCGGCCGCCCTAAGGTCCAGGCCCTCTTCCGCCGTGGCGACACCCCACCCCCAAGGCTCCTCGGAACGGAGCGCCCTGACGACCTGCAACATCCCCAGCCCGTAGCCGTCGGCCTTGACCATGGGGATCAAGCGAGCCCCGGGGCCTACCGCCTCCCGAACGGAGCGAAGATTCTCCCGCAGCGCCCCGGCGTCGACCTCGAGCCAAGCCCTGGTGGCATTACACGTTGACATAGCCTCGGAAGAAAGCGAAAACGTACGGTCGCATCAAGCCGCCAAACTCGCTCTCGAACGCCCCGGAACCCCATGGATCCCGACACTGAAGAGCCCACGCTTCCGGACTTCGGCTCCGGCGCACTCGACCGTGCGGTCGAGTTGGTGCACTACCTCCGGCAGCACTGTCCATGGGATGCCAAGCAAACGGCGCAGACGCTGATTCCCCACCTCCTCGAAGAGGCTCACGAGGTGGTCGACGCCATCCGGGCGAACGACCAGAAGAGCCTGGAGGGCGAGCTCGGCGATCTCCTGTTGAACCTCGCCTTCCAGGTCGCCATCGGAGAGGAGGCGGGCACCTTCGATCGGGCCTCGGTCGCCAAGCACCTGGAGGACAAGATGGTGCGGCGTCACCCGCACCTTTTCGGGCTCGGGGAGAAGCAGGACTGGGAGGCGTTGAAGGCGGCCGAGCGTGACGAGTCCAACTCGGTGCTGGACGGTCTGGCGGAAGGGCTCGACCCCCTGCTTCGGGCCCACAGGATCCAGGACCGCGTCGCGGGCGTGGGCTTCGACTGGAGCGACGTCGGCGGAGCCTGGGCCAAGGCCGAAGAGGAGCTTCGCGAGGTCCGCGGGGCGCTCGATGGAGACGACGAGGACCACCTCGCCGAGGAGCTCGGCGACCTCCTCTTCGCCGTCGTGAACGTCGTGCGACTCGCCGGCCATCACTCCGACACCGTTCTGGACGAGGCCAACCGCAAGTTCAGCCGCCGCTTCCGCGCGCTGGAGGAGGCCGCCCGGGCCAGCGCTGTCGAGCTCGGTGAAGCCAGCCTGGAGGAGCTCGACGCGATCTGGGACGAGGTGAAGAACGCCGAGCGGAGGTGAAGGGGTCGGCCCTGGCGGGCCTACTCAGTACCCGGCCTTTTTGTCCACCTCGTTCAGCAGCGTCTTGCCCGCGTCGAAGCGCTCGAGATTCCAGACGATCAGCTGCGTCTGTCGCTTCCAGTACTCGGGAGTGACCGCCGAGACGTGGGGCGTGATCAACACGTTCGCCATGCCCCAGAGCGGCGAGTCTTCCGGAAGCGGCTCCGTGGCGAAGACGTCGAGCCCGGCGCCGCGGAGCTTTCCCGAGCGCAGTGCCTCGACGAGCGCCTCCTCGTCCACGAGCGAGCCGCGAGACACGTTGATCAGGACCGCCCCGTCCTTCATGCGATCGAGCGCGTCACGGTCGATGATCCGCTCGGTGGCTTCCGTCGCGGGCGCGGAAACCACGACGTAGTCCGACTCCCGCAGCAGGCGATCGCGGCC
>JBDHII010000054.1:0-18410 GCA_039587515.1 Gemmatimonadota bacterium | reverse complement strand
CGACGGTCCGAGATCGCCCCCGTGAAGGAGCCCCGCAAATGGCCGAACAGCTCCGACTCGAGAAGGGACTCGGGAATCGCAGTGCAGTTGACCGGCACGAACGGCTCGGCTGCGTCTTCGGAGTTGAAGTGGATCGCCCGCGCGATCAGCTCCTTTCCGGTCCCGGTCTCACCTCGAACGAGCACGTTCGTACGATTCGCAGCAAGCTGGCCGACGAGCTTGTAGACGTGGATCATCTGCGGATGTCCTGCAGCACCTGGGTCAGGATTCTCCGGAGCTCGTGAAGGTCGAGCGGCTTCGAGAGAAAGTCCGCCGCTCCCTCGCGCATGGCGGCCACGACCGTCGGCATGTCGTCGTACGCGGTCATCAGGATGACGTCGGTCGTCGGCGCTCGCTCGCGAATGAGGCGGAGCAGCTCGACACCGTCGAGGCCGGGCATCTTGACGTCGGACAGAACGAGATCGGGCAGCACACCGGTCCCGAAGCGGGTCAGCGCCTCCTCCGCGGAAGCCACCGCCTCGACCTCGAGTTCGCCGGCTCCGAGCGCGTCCTCGAGAGACGTTCGGATCGCGGCATCGTCGTCGACGACCAGGACGCGGGGACTCACGGGGTCCCGGGTCGGGATCGGGTGAGGTCGTTGGAGGTCCCTCTCATCCTCAGGCTCCGAAGGAAGGGACTGTGGACGATCATGTTAGAGGCTCCTGGCCGCGGCGTCGAGCGAGGACCGCTCACCATCGACCACAGGTATGGAGGTGCAAGCGTCGAACCCATGGGTGCCGAGCGAGGCGCGGAGTGCATAGGCTGCTGCTGCGTATAGAGTTACGACGACCATGAAGAGCGTGTGCCGGTCGGGCGAGTTGGAACGATTCGTTCCGCGGAGCGAAACAGAACGTTACATCGGCGCAGGGGTGGGCTGGCGCGGCGGCAGGCACACCAACCCGTCATCGGCGACCGCGTCCGGCTCAGCGGAGCACCCGCAGCAGGTCCACATGATCGTCGGTCCACAGCACCCGCGAGCCGTCGGCTCCGAGATGCGCCCAACGGCCGTCCCGCAGCAGCACCTCCATCACGGCTGGCGGTCCCACGGCAGCCGCCACCGTACTCGCTGCCCCCTGACGAATCGCCGGTGGGTCCGGCACGTAATCGGCCAGGAGGACCGGAGCTTCGGTCGCCTCGGCATAGCCGCGGAGCACCCGACGGAGGTCCGCATGGCGGTTCGAGACGTGGAGGGCGACGAGGCCTCGCGGGGTGACCTTACGCCGAAAGAGATCGAGGGCCTCTTGCGTGAGCAGGTGCGTCGGCACGAAGTCGCCGCTGAAGGCGTCGATGACGAGGAGATCGAAGTCGGCATCCGGCACCGACTCCAGCGACAGACGCCCGTCACCTTCCACGATCGAAACACGAGCCGGGCTTTCCTCCAAGAAGGAGAAATGATCCCGAGCGAACCGGATCACCACGGGATCGATCTCGTAGAACACCATCTCTTGGCCCGGGCGCCCAAGGGCGGCCAGCGCTCCCGTACCCAGCCCGACCACGCCGATCCGAGCACCGTCCGGGCTGCCCGCGACGAGCGCGCCCAGCGGGCCTGCGGGGTGGTAGTACGAGCGGGGAACGGCTCTCAGCGGGTCGGCCTTGCTCTGCGAGCCGTGGATGGTCGTGCCGTGCACCATCGTCGTCCATTCCGGATAGTCGCGGACACGGACGACCCCGAAGAAGCTTCGCGACTTCGCGATCGTGCTCATCGGTTCGTTGAAGCCGGTCACGATCGCACCTCCGACCACCGTCGTCACGAGGGCGAACGCATAGGAATACCTGCGCATTCCGACGACCCACAGCGCGCCGATCAGCACCACGGTCGCCAGGGAGGAGGCGACCTCGAGCTGAACATCCGCCAGCGCGATCGAGACGGGAAGAACGAAGGCGGTCGCAGCCAAGGCCCAGGTCCACCAGGGAGGACGGTACGGCGGCGGGCCGGTGCGGCCCGGCTCGGCATAGACCAGGAACCCGAGCGCGATCAACGTGAGCGGAAGCTCCACGACCGAGTCGAAGAAGAGAGGAGCGACGAGGCTGTTCGCGATGCCACCCAGCGCCCCGCCGAGCGAGATCGCGAGATAGAACCCGGTCAGCCGCTTGGGGTCTGGCCGATCCCGCGCCAGATCTCCGTGACAGAGCAGCGCGCCGAAGAAGAGCGTCCCGAGCCCGATCGAAAATACGACCCAGAGTGGGTAGGTCCTCTGGATGAGGAGGAGCCCCAGCGACGCGCAGATGCCCACGATCACGCTCCCGACGACGAAGCCGCGCGCGATCCGGTCGCCGATGCCGAAGGCGATGACGTAGGTCACCAGATACAGCGCCAGCGGGACGACCCAGAAGAGCGGCACCGACGCGACGGTGGTCGTGATCTGCATCGTCACGCTGAGCAGGAGACTGGACCCCACGGCCGCGCGCGCGACCCAGAGGGACCACCGCGCACGCGTGACCGGGTCGGCGACCGATGCGCTTCCTCCCGCCCCCGAAGCGACGGGGGCGGCTGGTGCCGCCGCGGCCTCGGCCCTCAGCGCTCGGGCGCCCGCCGCAAGCGTGAGCCCCGCGTAGAGGACGTACGCCGCCGTCCAGAGACCCGTCTGCGTCTCCAGCCCGAGGGCGGGCTCGATGACGAACGGATAGGCGAGCAGGGCCACGAGCGAACCCAGATTGGATGCCCCGTAGAGCCAGTACGGGTCGTCGCTGGACCGGAAACCGCTCCTCGACCACCAGTGCTGGATCAGGGACGAGTTCGTCGAGAGAGCGAAGAACGCGGCCCCGATCGTCACGGCGAGCAGGGCCAGCACCTCCGCAGCGGGTAGCGCCGGGGTCGGACGGACCCCCGGGACCGCGGGTGGAAGGAGAACCACCGGGGCCAACAGGACGACGGAGTGCACGGCAAGCTGCCGCCGGACGCCGGGTAGTCGCGTCAGCAGATGTGCGTATGCGTACCCGGCCAACAGGGCCGTCTGGAAGAACACGAGCGCCGTGCTCCAGACCGCCGGGCTCCCGCCATAGAGCGGCAGGAGCATCTTGGTGACGAGCGGCTGTACGGAAAAAAGGAGGAACGCGCTCAGAAAGAGAGAGGCGACGAATGTCCCCTGTGAGCGGCTCATCGGGCTGGACCCGAGGCCGGGCCCGGGACGATCCCTATCGGAGGTGTCGCGGGTCGGCGCATGTCATCGATTCCCACTTTCCTCGAATGCGACCGCTTCCGAGTGCAGGGGGATCGGTGCCTCCGCCAGAGCGCTCAGATCGATCTGCCTTGCCATCTCGTGCACCCGCTCCAGCTTGCCACTCTGCTCGCTCAGGACCCCCAAGACCGCGGCCGCCACCTCGGAGTCCAGCGCGTCCATGGAGATCACCCAGTTCATGATCGCTGCCGTGTTCAGCGGCTCATCGACACCGGGATAGGCCCCCGCTGGAATCCGACCGACCCGGTAGTACGGGAACCGGCCGCGCAACGCCTCGACGACCTCGGGTCGAATCGGCAGGAGCCGCACGCCCGCCGTGGTCGTGGCCTCGAGCACGGCTGCGGCAGGATAGCCGACCGATATCACGGCCGCGTCGATCGCCCGATCCCGCAGCGCGGAGGCGGATTCGTTGAAGGAGAGGAAGCGCTCGTCGATGTCCTCGTACGTCAGGCCGTGAGCGGCCAGGATCTCCCGGGAGAGCTGCTCGGTGCCGCTCCCGGGCGGCCCCACGGCGACCCTGAGTCCACCGAACTCGGAAATGTCGCCGGCCTCGACCCCGTCGGCGACCATGATGTGCGAGAAGTTGGGATACAGCGGGGCCACGATGCGGAGCCCTTCGACCGCCTCACCACCGAAGTCCTCGCTGCCGGCGAACGCCTCGTACACCGTATTGGCGGTCGCGAAAGCGAGATCGATCTGGCCCGAGCGCAGGCGGTTGATGTTCTCGACCGACCCCCCGCTGACCTCGGCCGTGAACTGGCGGGTCGAATCACCGATCGAAAGGAGGCTCGCGAGCGCTCCGCCGAGCGGATAGTAGATGCCGCCCGTTCCCGCGGTACCGATGCTCAGGAACTGCGTGCGAACCCCGTCCCCGCCGGCGCATCCGACGCAGAGGAGAGCGAGGAGGGCCCAAAGGCGCGTGCGACTTCCGAATCTCACCCTGTCTTCGCTTTCTCCCGGCCGATCTCGGCCGCAGGCTGCAATCCGCTAACTCGTTGTCGTTTCAGCGTCTGAGAAGAATAACGCCCCCGGCCAGGATCCCGAACAAGTCCGTGAGGAGCTCGGGTGCTCCGAGAGCGAGCGCGCCCGCGGCAAGGACTGCGCGCTCCCAGGCCAGCAGCTTTCGATGGAAGAAACCCATCGAGCCGGCAGCGAGGAGCGTGAGCCCCATGGCCGCCGTTGCCGACGTGTAGAGGATCTTCGGCACGGGCCCCTCGAGCAGCAACTCCGGTGCGTACACGAAGAGGAACGGAACGAGGAACCCGGCCGCAGCCAGGACCATCGCCGAAAACGCCGTGCGAATCGGCGGAGCGTCTGCGATGCCCGCCGCGGCGTAGGCCGCCAGCGAGACCGGTGGCGTCACGTTCGAGATACAGCCGAAGTAGAAGATGAAGAGGTGAGCACCCAGGAGCGGTACGCCGAGCTCGACGAGGGCCGGAGCGCCCAGGGCGGCCAGCACGACGTACGCGGCCGTCGTGGGGAGGCCCATCCCGAGAACGATCGAGCCCAGAGCCGTGAGGATCAGGGCCGGCAGCAGCTGCCCGCCCGAGAGGGTGACGATCAGCTCGGACATACGGAGCCCGATGCCTGTCAGGGACGCGACACCGACGACGATACCCGCCGCAGCACACGCGGCCGCAACCTGAACGGAGCCCCTCCCGGCCGTGAGCAGCGCATCCTTGATGTGCGCCGGATCCAGTCGCGTCTCGGAGCGGAGAAGCGTCATCGCCGCACCCGTCACGACGCCCCAGAAGGCGGCACGCATCGGCGAACGGCCAGCCGCCAGGAAGCCCACGATCACGAGCAGGGGCAAGAGCAGATGGAGGCGTGGCAAAACCGCCTCGTGGTCCTCCGCCTCTTTCGGCCTGAGGTCCATCCGACCCGCGCGAAAGTGGATGGCCATCAGAAGCGCGACGTAGTAGAGCACGGCGGGGACGGCCGCCGCCAAGGCGACCCGCCCGTAGGGGATGCTCGTCCAGGTGGCGAGGATGAAGGCGCCGGCTCCCATGATCGGCGGCATCAGCTGGCCCCCCGTGGAGGCAGCCGCCTCGATCGCACCGGCGAAGAACGGTCGGAAGCCCGCACGACGCATCAGGGGAATGGTGAAGGCGCCGGTCGTGACGACATTCGCGACTGCGCTTCCCGAGAGCGACCCCATGAAGGCGCTGGCGACGGCCGCGGTCTTCGCCGGCCCACCCCGCGTCCGCCCCGCCACGCGGTCCGCCAATCCGATCAGCAGCGCCCCGCCCCCGGCCGCCTCGAGCAGTGCGCCGAAGAGGATGAAGAGGTAGACGAAGTCGGCCGAGACCCCGAGCGGCACACCCCAGACACCCTCGGTCGAGAGATACAGCTGCTCGACGATCCGCGTCACGCCATACCCACGGTGCGCCAGAAACCCCGGCAAGTAAGGACCCGCGAGCGCGTACCCGAGGGCGAGGATGCACACCACGACGAGGCCCCACCCGGTGCTCCTGCGCGCGAGCTCAAGGACAAGCAGGACCAGCACGACGCCGCACGCCAGGTCGAGCGGTGTCGGGGTACCGGACCGAGCGACCAGGAGCTGGTTCTGGCTGACCAGGTAGCCGCAGACGAGCACGGTCAGCACGGCCAGGACGTAGGAGATCCCGCGGCTCCAGGCGGCCCGTTCCTGGGTCGCCCTGGCCCGCCGCACGCCGACCCCCAGAAAGCCCAACACGCCCATGAAGGCGAGATGCACGGGTCGCTGAACCAGCGCCGTGAAGGGCGAGATACCCGCCGCGTAGAGGTGGAATGCGGCGGCCGATACGGCCAGAGCGGCCACGAGACGCGGGAGCATGGCGTGCAGTTTGGGCCTCATCCGTCGCGCGCGCTATGGAGCGCGGCGTGCTGCGCCCGTGCTAGATGAAGATCGCGAAGACTGCCGCGGTGCCGAGCGGGATGATCATGACGATGGCGGTCGCGCTCCCCCAGCTCTGCTTCTTGTCGAGGACGCTCACCCCGAGCGCCACCAGCACCCACGTCCACAGCCCGAACAGGTCGAGAAGGCGAAGCACGTTTCCGAGGTAGCCCTCCAGGGACGGGAAGAACGTTCCCACGCTGAGGAGCAGCTGCGGGTCCTCGGCGCCGATTCGGAGCGGCAGGAGGAGCAGGGTGCTGGCGGCGGAGATGAGAAACGCATGGGCCGTCACCGCCAGGTACTGCCGGTAGGTGGCTTCGCCTCCGAGGATGAAGGTGAAGATCAGGGCCACCAGACCGGCCATCAGACAGGTGATGACCGGCCAGATGACGAGACCGCCGACCGCGGCGAACGTACGGAACAGATTCCCGCCGATCGGAAGCTGATCGGGCACCGGTCGACCCGACTCGATCAGCTGCTGGCGCATCTGGGCCAGGAAGATCTCGGGCGGCATCAGGACGCTCGAGAGCAGAACCAGCAGAGCGCCGAGCACCAGCGCCCAGCCCCAGGCTGGCTGTCTCGCGAGGTGCTCGAAGAGCTTCCCCGGAGAGAAGAGCACCATGGCGAAGCGGGACCAGAGCGGCGGAAGCCGCCCACCGTCCTCACCGACGACCGCCTCTTCCCTCGGCAGCCCCTCGCCGTGGCTCATGACATCGGCCTCCCGCTCAGTTCTGGATTCGCATCCTCACGGTTCCGCTCGCCACCAGGTCCATCGGAGCCGGTGCCATGTCCACCTCGACCGTTCCCTCGAATGCACGTTTCGACTCCTGGTAGACCGGCACACCACGGCTCGCATCCCACAGGAAGAACCCCCGCTCGGTGCCTCCCATACTCTGAGTCACGAGCATCCCGCCCATGTCCACGTCGACGTCGACCAGCACCTCGGCTTCCACCGTCACCTTCGTGACGGTGACGCCGTCCGCGACCGTGTCTCCGGCAACCGTCATCGTTCCGATCCACTCACTGAAGATCGAGCCGCTTCCGGTATCGTCGGAATACGTCACGGTGTCCACCCACATGTCGCCCTGCGAGACCGCTCGGCCGGGCAGGCGTGGGAACATCTCGTTCGCCATGCTGGCCGCGCGGAACGCTTGTGTCGCGACACCGGAGACCTCGGGCGCCTGAACGATCGATGCGTCACCCGTGGGGCCCACCGTGAACACCAGGGGACCTTCCAGGTCGTCCTCGTCCGCTCTCTGGACCCCGGACATGGGGTTGTCGATGCTCAGCGCATAGTCCTGAAAATCCGCCGTGACCTCCATGCCGGACGCCGTTGGGCCGAAGGAAAGCGCCAGCGTCATCGTCTGATCGAAGCTCAGATCGATGGCGCCGAGGCCCGGGGCTTCGATGGAAACCAGTAGCGTGTCCCCACGCTCGTACGTCAGCGGGTTCCCGGAAGGGACGGCGTAGGCCATGGCGCCCACACCACCGCCACCCCCACCGACACTGGCGCAGCCGACTGTCAGGGATCCTACCATCAGGGCGATCTTCGATCTCATCCCGAGCTCCGTAGACATGAGGTTGACCATCGAGTCTGTCCGTCCAGACCCGGCAATCTACCGTACGCATCGGCGGCTCGGAAACTTCTCCGGAGCGTTCCGGATCGCCCCCGTCGCCCCGGACCCGACGGTCACGGAGCGTGACGCCCGCCAGGCTTCACGTTAGACTTCTTTCCCGCCCAAAAATTCGAACCCGATGGTACGGAGTGGAGATGAGCTTCCGAACCAACCCTGATCGGATCCTCGAGAACATCGACCGGGCCAGAGAGCGTCGGGAAGAAGGACCCGGTCCCGGCGAGCGACAGGCGATCGGCCGTGACCTCGAGACCGAACTTCCAGACGTGGACGCGACCACGCCCGAGCGCATGCGTCGCATCTTCAGCGTGGTGGAGCGGAGCTACACGAAGGCGGCTGCGACGCGCGAGCTGGGCAAGCTGGCTGCACAGTTCCAGGCCGTCGGCGACATTCCGAACCATCATGCACACGGAGACGTCTCGGTCTCCATCCAATACATCGACTCGCCTCGCCCCGACGATGTCGGAATGGCCCCCTTCGAGATCCTCCCGGACCGACTCGTGGAGGCGAAGAAGGTGACGAAGACCAGTCGCCCGGACGTGAATGCGCTGAAGGTGCTGCGTCTCGAGCTTCGCAACGGTGTGCTGGCGGCGTACAAGAAGGTCGAGCCACGCGTCCGCGATGCCCTACGTGACCGGGCCGACATGGGCCACATCGCCGTCCAGGTGACCATGGACGTGCGACCGGTCGGCGGCGAAACGGGCGGCGCCCTGGACGACTTCACGGTCTGAAGGGAGTCCGTCGTGTCGTCTTCGTGTTCGTCGACGGAGTCGGGATCGGTCCATCCGATGACGCGCTGAACCCCTTCCTGGCCGCGGCCCTACCCACACTGCGTTCCCTCCTGGGCGGCGACGTCCCGACCCTCGAGCGTCCGTCCGTCACCGGAGCGCGCGCCACGGCCTTTCCGCTCGATGCGCTTCTCGGCGTGGAAGGGATCCCGCAGAGCGGCACCGGCCAGACCGCACTCCTCACGGGCCTCAACGCGCCCCAGCGCTTCGGGCGCCACTTCGGCCCCTGGGTGCCCGTCTCGCTTCGGCCCGCGTTGAGCGAGGAGAACATCCTCGTGCGGGCCGTGCGGGGAGGGAGACGCGTCGCCTTCGCGAACGCCTACCCGGCCGACTACCTCGCTCTTCGGCCCCGACGGGTCGCCGCACCACCACTCGCGGCCGACTCCGCAGGCCTGCTCGTGCGGCATTCGGAAGCTCTCGGGAGAGGGGAGGCCGTGTCCAGCGAGATCGTCAACGACGGGTGGCGAAAGCACCTCGGCCACACCGAGCTCCCAGTCGTGTCACCCGACGAGGCGGGCCGGAATCTGGCACGGATCGCGGCGGCTCACGAGCTGACCTTCTTCGCGCACTACGCCACGGATCATGTCGGTCACCGGGGCGGGCGACCCGAGGCGATCCGCGCGCTCGAGCGCTTGGACGCATTCATCGGCGGCCTGCTGGACGAGGTGCCGGAGAACACGTCGGTCGTCGTGGCCAGCGATCACGGCAACATCGAGGACGTGACGAAGGGACACACGCTCAATCCGGCCTTGGGTCTCGTGATCGACGCCGACCACGAGCGCTGGTCCGGCGTGACCGCCCTCACGGACGTGGCACCCCAGATCTGTCGAAGCCTGGGTCTCGAGGCGGAAAAGGCCTAACCGCCTCCGAGCGTGAGATCCACGGGCTGCTCCAGCAACGCCTTCACCCGAGTCGCGATCTCCCCGGCACGCCCGCTCGTGGGAAAACTGGCAGCCAGTCCGTCCACGGCCCCACGAACGGCCGCCGCCGCCGCGTTTCGCTCGGCCGAGCTCGCACCGGTGAGGGCTCGGTCGAGCCCCGGGAGCGCATCCAGGTACGGTCGCAACGCGTTGCCCGCCTCGACGTTGCCGCCCTCGTCCACCGACACCACGAGTCGAAGCGCTTCGAATGCGTCGTCCACAGCGGGCTCCCCGATCGACGTGTTCGTGATCACGTGCGCGAGGAAGGCGAGGATCGTCCGCTCCGCATCCGCCCAGAGGTCCGAGTCGTCGAACGCCACGAAGCGCGCAGAGGCCAGCACCTCGGTCCATTGCCGGAGGAACTCGTCGAGGTACGTGTCCCGGATCGAGCGCTGAATCGCAGCGAGCTCGCCCTGCGTGGGGACCATGCGGCCACTGACCCACGCCTCCCTCACGAACTCCACCATGGGATCGTCCAGACGTCTCGAAAACGCCTCCCAGCCCCCGCGGGAATAGGCGCCCGGAACGACGTGGGACGAGCGAAGCACGACCTTCCTCCCCCTCGCAGAGACATCGTAACCGACGTCGGGCAGGTTCACCGGAACGGCCCGGACCATCGCATATCGATAGGCGTCGAGTGGTGCGAAGGATCCGAGAAAGCGGCGGGCAGAAGCGACCGCTTCCGTGTCGAGCGAACCCAGACCGTCGCCCCTGGGTGCGGGAAGCGTCGCAAAGAAGGCGAGCTGACGCTCGAAGAGGCCGTGAAACGCATGGTCGATGCCGGTCGACACACTCCCCCGCATCACGCGGGCGATGCCCACATCCGCCGAGTCGGGATAGGCGGCCAGCGTCATGTACGTCCGCAAGGCCTCGAAGACGTCTCCGTAGGATCTCGCGCTACTGTACGTCGCGTCCTGCGAGAGCGATTCTCTCAAGCCGCCGACCAGCGGCTGGGCGACGGCTGTTGCAAAACCCGCCTGATACGCCGGTGCTACCTCGTCGAAGACGTCGGCGTAGAGGCCGAACCCCAGGCGCGCAGGCCTCCCATCGAGCCTGTAGCTCTGTAGGCGCTCGAGCTCCGCGCGCAGCAGCTCCAGGTCACCGACGCTCACCTCCGCGCGCTCGGCTAGTGGCCCGAGCTGTCGTTCCAGCGAGCGGGAGATCGTCCGATTGCCCATGAAGGACGCGAAGAGTGCAACCGCGAGAACCGCGAAGGCGCCCGACAGACCCCAAGCTGCCCGCCTGACCAGCGGGCCCACCAGGTTACGCTTGCCGTAAGAGAACGCGACCCATCGATCGATCAGGGAACGCAAGAAGACCCAATCGGGCACACGGACGGGGCCGGTGGCCTCCGCCTGGACATCCGGTGCGGCAACGAAGAAATCCGTAGCCCCGGCCGAGCGCGGGCGCCCTGTGCCCCCCTCACGAAGCGTGACCGGCCGGACCCCCGTGAAATAGAAGCCACGGACCTCACCCGCCCCCGACTCCGTGATCGAGCTCGAGAGCCGGTCCAGGAACGTACGGAAGCTGTCGGTCGTCTTGCCGAACTCGCGTACGAAGTTGAACGCCCTGGCCGCTCCGGCCGGCTCGCCATGACGGGCCATCGATCGCGACCGGAGATCGCTCAACAAGCGACGGACGCGGTTCACCGCTCCGTCCCCAACCTCGTCTTCGGCCCACCCCGAGCCCTTCGTCACGCCGACGATACCCTGGGCGTCTTCGTCGAGGAGCACCTTTGCGAATTCCTCGAAGTCGGGAAGCGCGTCGAGCTTCGTGAAGAGCACGTTGACGGGCATGGGAACGCCCGCCACATCCGAAGCCTGCTCCAGTCGGTCGGACAACCTCGATGCCTCGTCGGCCAGCCCGTCTGCCGTGCTCTCCAGCAGATCCGGCGACGACACGCACGCCACGATCTTCTTGGCTGGTCCTGTGTCCCCGAGAACGCGAGACCGGAATGCCGAGGGACGGAACCACGCGAAGGCGGCCGCCCAAGCCTCCTGGTCGTCGAAAACCGATCCGGCGAGCTCGACGAGCGCCACACGCCCGACCATCCAGGCGTCGGCGAGCTCCGCAGCCTCCCGGCCTCGGGGGTCCTGCCCGACCGGTCTCGCCCCCACGGCCTCGGAAGACAGGACAGACGACTTCGTGGTTCCCGGTCGTCCAACGAAGAAGACGACGGGGATCGCCTTGAGCGACGTCCCCTCTGTCGATGACACCAGCTGCTCGTCGAGGAGGTCCAGCCGCGTCGTCACCGCATCGCGTATCGTGCCCGTCGCCCGGCCTCCCTGGCCCACTAGAGGATCTCCTGTACGAGCTCGCGAACTCTCGCGCGCTCGAGCTCCAGGATCCAGCGGAGAACGAAGAACAGCAGGGCCACGCCAATCGCCGATCCACCCGTCACGATCGCCCAACCGAGGTCACGATCCTCCGGTTGGAGTGTCGGGGTGATGCGTGTCGCGGCGAGCTTTTCCTCCACCTCCGACCGACACTCGATCAGCCTTGCCTGCAGCGCGTCTCTCGTTCGCACTCGCTCGCCCGGGTAGGACCCCTCGAAGCCCAAAGAGAGACAGGCTTGGAAGACCTCGAGCAGATCGGCGACGTCGCTCGAGCAGGGACGATCGAGGAGGCGGCTCGCATGCGCGTAGAAGGTCTCTCCTCCACGGGAGTCACCGAACGCATCCTCCTGGAGAGTCCGGGTCGGCCAATCTTCGGGTCTCGAGGCCGAACGCTTCATCGCGTCGTCCAGAAAGGCCGTGACGGCGTGAACCGCCAGCTTGGTAAGCTCCGTCGGGTAGCCACGATCGTGGATCGCAGCATCGGCCGCCATCAGCATCTCCTTGAGACGGCGGCGCAATCGACGACCACCACCCGACATCGGCTCGCCTGCCAGGACGCGGGCCGCGATGGTAAGGATTTCCTCCAGCTCAAGAACCATGAGGCCGTTTCGGCCCGGTCCGAGAGTGTTCGAAGTGGACGTTCCCGTCATTACTCCGATTCGCAGGTCTCAGGCTGGGAAAGTAGGGGTTTGCGACGATCGCACCGCCTTCGGTAGTATCACCACCGAGCGATGCAAGACAAGTGATTCCACCTCTCTCGTGGTACCGCAAGAGACTCCATGACGACAGGTCCCCGACTCGCCGCGGTCTGGTTCGCAGACCTGGTCGGCTTCACGCGCCTCTCGGCGACGGATGAGACGCTGGCGATCAAGGTCGTCCGAATCGTCCACGATTGTGCCAAGGAGGCGATCGAGGAGGGAGGTGGGCGGGTCGTAAAGCTGCTCGGCGACGGTGTGATGGCGGAGTTCACGAGCGCCGAAGCCGCAGTCCGAGCTGCCCTGAGCCTCAACCTGAGGTCCGACCGGGAGACCAGCCGGCTGCGGGGCGGACCATTTCCACTGCGCACCGGCGTGCACGTGGGAGAGATCGCCGTTGCGGAGGACGGTGACATCTACGGGAGCGGCGTGAATATCGCGTCTCGGATCTGTGGCCAGGCCGAACCCGGCACGGTCGTCGTGAGTGACGACCTCCACAGGGTCCTCAGGGCCAGGAGGGAATTCACGTTCTCACCGATGGGCGATCGGGCGATGAAGGGCCTCGACGAGGAGATTCCCGTCTATCAGGTGGAGGCCTCTCCGCGCCTGACGACGATGATCCTCTCGGACGAGGGCTTGCAGGACGCGGTAGCCGAGGCGAAGCAGCAGCTGGAAGACGCCCGGAAGAGTCCGTCCGAGACGGAGGACGAGACACCTGTCGAGGAAGCCCCCGGCGGTGCCCGCGGGACGATGATCATGGGGTCGGTTCCTACGATCCCCCGCGAGGAGACCGGTGCTCCCGAAGGAGCACCCGGCATGGGCGGCCCGACACCCGGATCCCTGATCTCCGACATCGGCCAGCCCAGGAGGGACACACCGCAACCTCCCCCACAGCCGCTGCACACACCGGCCATGGCGGCTGCGAGCGGCCCGGCCGACGACGAGATCCGCTTCGACGACGATTCCGGGCCTTCCGGCGCGGGAGGCGGAGACCGGGAAACACTCATGCTCGAGCCCGAAGAGGAGGGACCCGGCGCATCCCCGACCGAGGACCGAGAGGCCCCGGCCACCGACCTCTCGGGCCGAAGCGCCTACACCCGCGTCCTGATGGGTGGCAAGAGTGAAACTCCTCCGCGTCCCTCGACGCCGAGCGCTTCGGCGGAAAGGGCTATGGACAAGAGCGGATCTGCCAGCCGCACCGTGGCTGCGAAATCGGTTCCTGCCTGGGTTCTCGGCACCGCCGGTGTGGCCTTGATCGCCGTCCTCGTCTTCATCATCCTGGCGATCTTCGGCTGACGTCCTTATTCCGTCTCCGACCCCAAACACCGTAGGTTGTAGAGTCGAGACAGCGACCCGCCCATTCGTCATTCCAAGAGGTCTGTAAGTGGCTACAGCTCCCGGACACGATCCCGACGGTCGCACCTGCCCCTCGTGCGGCCAGGTGAACGCCGCGACGAACAAGTTCTGTACGGCTTGTGGGAGATCTTTCCGTCAGAGCATGCTCGACGATCCGGCAAGCCGGCCCCGAACGACGACAGCCCCCCTGAACGTACCGCCCGACGTCGATCAGGCGGTCCTCGTACATGTCCGACCCTCACGGGAAACCGCCGAGCACGAGCTCAAGGGCGAGTTCGTGATCGGGAGGTCGGAGGGAAGCCTGACGATCCCGGACGACCAGTTCCTCTCTTCCCGACACGTCGCGATCCGCAAGCAGGGGGACCGGTACGTGGTGGTCGATCTCGAGTCCCGCAACGGCACCTTCGCGAAGGTGACGCGCCCGATGGTGCTGCACGGTGTGACCCAGATCGCCATCGGCAGTCATATGCTGCGCTTCTATCCGACGGGACGGCCCGGAGCCGGCAGCGCGGAACTGGTGCACGTGGACCAGAGTGGAAACGAGGGAGAGTCGTATCTGCTCTCGACCGGATCCGCGCAGATCGGCCGCAACGAGGGCAACCTGAAGTTCCCCGACGACGAGCTCGTCTCCGATCCGCACGCAGAGGTCTCGGTGGAGAACGGAGGATTCACCCTCAGGGACCTCGGCAGCCGAACGGGGACGTTCGTGCGGATCCAGGGCGAGTGTATTCTGAAGGATGGAGACGTGTTCACAGCCGGCCAGCAAGTCTTCCGGCTGACCCTCGGCTCCGGATGACCACCGCGTTTCGGCGATGAGCTCGGCACTCAAGTACTGTCCCAAGTGCAAGAAGACGTTCGAGAGCGAAGAACGCTTCTGCCCGGAAGACGGCGCGCAGCTCCAGGAGCATCGTAGGCCCGGCGACCCGCTGATCGGACGACTCGTCGCCGGGAAGTACCGAATCCTCGACAAGCTGGGCGTGGGAGGCTTCGGTTCCGTCTACCGGTGCGAAGATCTCCGCTTCGAGAGCATCTGCGCGATCAAGATCCTCGACCAGCACCGACTCGAGGAGCTGAAAGCCGTAAACGCGGGTGAGCGCTTCATCCGCGAGGCCCGTCTGCTCAAAAGGCTCTCTGACAGCTCCCGTCACGCGGATACCCTGAAGCACATCGTGCAGGTGCTCGACGTGGACGAGGACCACGACGAGGGCCTCCTGTACTTCACGATGGATCTCGTGGTGGGTCGTCACCTGCTCGAGGTCCTCCAGGACAAGGGCGGTCCCATCTCGGTCGATCGCACGATCCGGATCGCCCGTCAGGCCTGTAAGGCACTCAACCTCGCCCACCCGGAGATCGTGCACCGGGACCTGAAGCCCGAGAACCTCATGCTCACCGAGGTGGAGACGGGCGAGGGGATCGAGGAGATCGTGAAGATCCTCGACTTCGGTATCGCCAAGGTCGAGGGCGACAAGCGCCTGACGCAGGGCCCGGCGGCAGCCATGTCGCCGGGGTATGTCGCGCCCGAGCAGGTTCAGAGGCGAGCCGACTACCGCGCGGACCTCTTCTCGCTGGGTGTCATCCTCTACGAGCTTCTGACCTTCCACAGCCCCTGGAGCGAGCGGAAGATCTCGGATCCGCCCGACGAGGACTGGTTCGGGCTGATCGAGAAGTCCAGGACGATCGATCCGAAGCCGATCACCGGATATAACGAGATGGTACCCCACGAGCTCGAGCAGATCGTGCTCAAGCTCATGGCCAAGGATCCTGAAAAGCGCTACCAGAGCGCCAAAGACCTGGACGGGGCACTGGCCCGGGTCGAGGAGCTGCTGGAGCAGTCGCGACCGGGCTCGGTACGGGTCATCGCGGGAACCGACGGCGTCGAGGTCGTGCTGCGGTCCGGCCGGAAGAAGATCCACGCCTCCACGACGCCGGCCACCTTCAAGGGCGTCGAGCCCGGGCGGTACCACGTCCGGATCGAGGATCGTCGCTACAAGCGCGAATCCGGTGTCGTCGAGGTGCATCCCGGAGCACAAGCGACCGTTCAGCTGCGTGCAAGCCCGAGGCCGGAGCGCCCGCCGATCGGCGAGTACCTGACGCGCTACAAGAAGCAGATCCAGGTGGGCGGAGCGGCGCTCGCGGCGCTCGTCGTCGTGTCGCTGGGCTTCTCGGCCTTCAAGGCACCACCGCTGATGAGCGAGAGCGCGTTCACCGATGTGGTCACACGGAGTCTCGTCGAGGCAATGGAAGTGCGTTCGGGTGAGGTCTGGGTCGAGCTGAGCGAATCGGTGGAGGGCTCGGACGAGTACCGAGTCCGTATGGCCGGAATGGCGCTCCAGTCCCTCGCGCGTCAGCTTCGAGATGCCGGCTTGGAGATCGAGGGTCGCGGCGAGGGGAGCGTGACCGTGACCGGCCGCACGAGCGCCGAGGGCTCGACCGTCGCAGGGCTGGCGCCCACGATCGAATCACTCTGCCAGACATGCTCCGCACCTTCCGAGGGTCCGGCCGGGTGGTATACGGTCACGTTCGCCGCCGAGGAGTGGGACCTGGACTCGACCACCGTCGAGGATTCCGGCGGGGCCCTGCAGACCGAGACGGTCGGAGGGCTGTCTCCCTCCTTCTTCCTCCCGGGAGACCATGGGCTCGAGCTCAACCTCTGGCTGACCCAGACCGAGCTGGGCGGCCTGGCCGCCCGAGTGGAGGAGGCGCTCGCTGCCGGGCGTCTCGAAGAGGGCGGTGACGAATCGGCGGTGACGCTGGTGGCCGACTTCGCGTCGCGGTTCCCCGACTCGCGAACGCTGAGGCGCCTCAACGATCGGGTTGCCGGAGTCTACGTGGACCGCGCTCGTGCTGCGGATTCCGACCTCGAAGCGGAGCAGGTTGCCGGAGCCTGCCTCGCGTTCGCTCCCACCTACGCCCCCTGCTCCTCCCTGATCGACTCCATCCAGACGTCCCGCAGGCTCGCCCAGGAGGCGGCGGATCGCGCCGCGCAGGAAGAAGTGGACCGTCTCGCCCAAGCCGCTGCCGACCGTGCCCGCCAACAGACGGAGGCGTCGCCGCAGACTCGCGTCGTCTCGAGCCCTCCCCCGGAGGAGAGCCAGCCCGGCCTCCAGCCGACGCAGCCGGTCCGGCAGGATCCCGAGCCCCGCGATCCACAGCCGGAGCAGCGGCAGGAGCAGACGCCGCCTCCGGACTCGCCCGCGGGCAGGCAGAATCCATTCGGTGCGGACCCTGCGGTCGACCCCGGACCCCCCGTCGAGGAGGAGGAAAAGGAGGAGCAGCCCGTAACACCCGCGCCGCCCTCGATTTCCCGTATCGCGATCGGCTCCTGGAATGTCGCGGAGCGCGGTGAGGAGGGCCTGCAGGTGAGCCTCCAGTTGACTGTCCAGAACGCGCCTGCGGCGCGCTGGTGCGCCGCCGTTCGCTTGCTCGAGGAGAACGGAAATGCGGTCGAGGACCGGAACGGGGAGCAGCAGCTGGGTGGTCAGGTGGCGATGTTCGCAGACTTCACCCCAACGAGCGGATCTCAGGACGTCCAGCTCGCGCTGCCGCTGCCGGACGGCCTCGACCGGAGCGTGCGCGCGATGATCGGCCAGACTCGCCTGCAGATCCGCGGTGCCGTCTGGCCCGCCAGCTGCTCGGCCGTCGGCACCTCCATACCGGAGGCCGAGTCCGGAGCCAGCGACGTTTGCTTCATCATGGGAGGGAACCGGTCCTTCCGACCCTGCCAGTAGATTCCTGAAACCCGAGTTCCATGGTCGCATCGAGCCAGCTCCGAGGACTGCTGATCGGCGGTGTGACAGACGTCGGACAAAAGCGCCAGGGGAACGAAGACACCTTCATGGTCTTCGTCGACGAGGGTCGGGGTGGCCGTCCTGACGACGAGATCTTCGCCGACGTCTCGGGCGGCTCCCGTCCCATCGTGGCGGTCTGTGACGGAATGGGTGGGGCCGCCGCCGGAGAGATGGCGAGCCGGGTCTCGGCGGAAACCATGGGCGACCGACTGCGCGAGACCGACTACCACCGGATCACCGAAGTCGGAGACCTCCTGGACTGGCTCGAGGATGGCGTAAACGAGGCCAACTGGCGCGTCCGAAATCGCAGCGCGCTGCTGCCCGAGTTGCACGGCATGGGCTCCACGATGAGCGTCATCGCCCTCCTCGGCGGGACGCTCGCACTGGCCCATGTGGGTGACTCCCGGGTCTATCTCCTTCGGAGCGGAAGCCTTCGGCAGTTGACCCACGACCAGACGCTCGTCTCGCGAATGATCGCGGATGGCAAGCTCACGCCCGAGGAGGCGGCCAAACACGAGGACCGCCACGTGCTCCTGCAGGCGATCGGGACACAGGACCACCTCGATATCCAACGCGCCTGGGTCGCGCTACAGCCCGGGGACATCCTGCTGCTCTGCTCGGACGGACTCTACGAAATGGTCGGAGATGCGGAGATCCACGCCGAGCTCACCAGGGGGACATCCCCGGGCGAGTGCGCTCGCACGCTCGTCCGACGTGCGAACGAAAACGGGGGCCACGACAACATCACCGTTGTCGTGGCCCACGTTGTCGGACTGGACGGCTGAGAGCCGGCCGTCGAG
>JBDHII010000002.1:0-159585 GCA_039587515.1 Gemmatimonadota bacterium | reverse complement strand
CCGCCGCCGACGATCGCGATGACCTTGTCCCGGAAGTGCGGCAGGGCTCCGTCACACACGGCGCAGGCGGACACGCCACCCCCCGTCTGCGCGAGTCGCTCCTCGTTCGGCAGGCCGATCCACTTGGCGTTCGCACCGGTGGCGACGATGACCGAATCGGCCTCGATCTCCTTGCCCGACGAGCTCCAGAGCTTCAGGGGCCGGACCGAGAAGTCGACCTTCACGATGTCCTCGGTGAAGACACGCGTGTCGAAGCGCTGAGCCTGCTCCTTGAAGGCGAACATCATGTCGATTCCGGTCACGCCGTCCGGGAAGCCCGGGTAGTTCTCGACCTCGGTCGTGAACATGAGCTGCCCACCGGGGATCATCGTCTTGCTCCCAGCCCCCTCGAAGACCACCGGATCGAGCTGCGCTCGAGCGGCATAGATGGCTGCCGTCCAACCCGCCGGTCCCGATCCGATGATGACCACCTTCTCGCGCATCTGCTCTGACATCTGCCGTCTCTCGTCCGATCGCTCCTCGGGAGCGGGCTCGTGTGCCCGCGCCTTCGTCCACCTAACTCCCGGGGGTTCCTGACGCCGCCGGGAGATCTCCGGTCCTACTTGTCCTTGAACACCGCCAGGTTCGTCGAATGCCCGGGACTCACGCGCGCATCCGGATCGATGAAGTGCACGGCCTGGTTCACGGCGATGGCCGCTTCCGCATAGCCCGTGGCGATGAGGTCCATCTTGCCGGGGTAATCCACGATGTCACCGGCCCCGTAGATCCCCGGGACGCTGGTCTCCATCAGCTGGCTGACCTTGACGCGGTTCTTTTCCAGATCGAGGCCCCAGGACTTGATCGGGCCCAGGTCCGGCTTGAAACCGAGGAAGCACAGCACCGCATCCACCTCCAGCCGCTCGTCCTCGTGGGTGCGGTTGTCGAAGATCGTCGCCCCGGAGACCGACCCGCTTCCGTGAAGCTCCCGCACCTCCCAGAACGTGCGGAGATCCATCTCCCCGGCCGCCGCCGAATCGTGGAGCTGCTGAATCGACGCCGCGTGGGCGCGGAAGCCGTCCCGACGGTGGATCATCGTCAGCTCGGCCGCGATGTCCTTGAGGATGAGGGCCCAGTCGAAGGCCGAATCCCCGCCACCGACGAGGAGGACCTTCTTGTCCCGATAGGCCTCCGGCTCTTTGACCGCGTAGTACACGCCCGAGCCGAGCAGCTCGTCATAGCCGGGACAAGCCAGATGACGGGGCTCGAAGGCGCCCTTGCCACCGGCGATCACGACGGTCTTGGTGCGGTAGTCGGCGGAGCGTCCGCCCAGCACGAAGTGGTCGTCCTCGCCCTCGAGGGTGCCGACCTCCTCATCGAGCACCACCTCCGGCTCGAACTGCATGGCCTGCTCGACCATGTCCTTGGCGAGGTCCTTCGCGAGAATCTTGGGAATGCCGCCGACGTCGAAGATGTACTTCTCGGGGTACAGGGCAGTCAGCTGCCCGCCCAGTTCCGGGAGGGAGTCGACGATGCGACAGCTGACCCCGCGGAGACCGGCGTAGAAGGCCCCGAAGAGGCCGGTCGGCCCACCTCCGATGATGGTGATATCCGTGATGTCGTCCTGCATGTCCTTCTATCTCAGAGATCACGCGCAAGGAGCCCGTGATGCGGAAGGCGAAGGGGCGGCCAGCCCGGATTTGGGTCGACCGACGTAGAAGTCTAATCTGCCCCGTTTTCGAATCAACGGTGCGTCGGTCAGGAAGCCTCGGACCCAAGGATGGCATCCGCTTCACCGGCAAGGATCAGCTCTTGGGCACGGACGACGACAGTCCGTGCGTTGTCGTACGCCACGGTGGCGACGGCCTCCGCAACCGGTAGCCAGATGCAATCGGTGATCCCCTCACCCGCCTCCGGCGTGGGATCTCCCTCATGGGAGGCCATGAGGAAGTAATCGCAGAACTTGTGGATGAGCGTGCCACCGAAGCGGAAGTACCAGTCGATCGTTCCGAGCTCGGGTCCCAGTACCAGCACGTTCAGACCCGTTTCCTCCTCGACCTCCCTGAGCGCCGCCTCCCGCGAAGACTCCGAGTCTTCGAGATGTCCCTTCGGGAGACCCCACTTCTCGTAGGGATCACGGATGAGAAGCACGTGAACGTCGCCATCGATCTCGCGAATCACGACGCCACCGGCGCTGCGCTCCAGACGTGCGCGCTTCGATCCCACCTAGCGCCGTGCCTCGCGGGTGCTTCGCATCTGTGCTCCTTCGGCGGTACGAGGCAGGGTCAGAAGATGGAGAGCCGCACATATCTGCGCGGGTTCGCCCGAATGTCCTCGAGCAGGATGTTGACTTGGCGCAGGATGGTCTCGATCTCGTGCGCCGCAGTCGGGTCCCGTAAAAGCCGCGCGACCGTGCCGTCCCCGGACTCGATGAGCGCGGCAACACGGTTGAGTCGTGCCATCGTCGAGTCTGCCTCTTCGAGCGTCGACTCGAGGGACGCCGCGGCGCTCGCGACGTCCCCGCTCACGCCGCGAAGACCTGACGTGATCTCCCGCGTGTTGACGAGGATCGAGTCGATGTCCCGCGAGCTGACGAGCGTATCCACGCGGGCCAGCGTCGTCCGGACGGCCGTGAGCGCGGTCGCGCCCTCCTCAGCCGCGATCCGGACCTGCTCGGCGATCCCCCGTATCTCTCCGGACTGCTCGTCCACCACCGTGCGCAGCGTCGCCGTCATCTGCTCCATGTTGTCGATCGCAGCAGCCAGCTGTGCCGCAGTCTCGTCCGAAAAGGCCCGGTCGAACCGATCCGTGAGTGTCGCGAGATTCTCGGCCACCTCGTCCGCAACCGCGGTCAGCCGTGAGATGTCGGGGAGCGTGTAGCCACCCAGGACGCGAATCCCGGACTGCATGCGCGCGTCCACGGGCACCTCGTAGTAGTCGTAGCGCGGATAACGTGAACGGGTGACGATCTCCGCCTGCCAGTCGCCGAACATCGACTCCGGAGCGATGACGACCGCGGCCTCGTCGCTGAGGAGAATCGGGGTGTCCAGCAGAATCGGGGTGTCCAGCAGGAGTCGAATACGCACGGCCGTGCCGCTCGGCTCGACCGTGATCGAGCCGACCTCGCCGATATCGACTCCGCGGAACTTCACCGCGTTTCCGTCGGCGAGCTGCCCGACGTCACGCGCCAATACGTGGACCTCGGTGATCACCTGGCCGAACCTCACCCCCTGAAGCCAGAGGGTGCCGAAGACCCCGATCGCCAAGCCGACCAGGATCACCAGCCCGACGAGAAATTCCCGGCTCCTCGTCACGCGCCCTCACTCCCCGTCGTCGACATCACGTTCCCTCCAATAGCTCGGGACGACCTTCGATGAAGGCCCGGAGCACCCGATCTTCCGTGTTCCGGATCTCGTCGACGGTGCCACGGGTGCGAATCCGACCCTCGTGAAGCATGGCGATCTCGTCACTGATCTCGTATGCGCTGGACATGTCGTGGGTGACCACGATTCCCGTCACACCGAGCTCCTCGCTCATCCGAACGATCAGGCGGTTGATCACCGTCACGGTGAGCGGATCCAGGCCCGTCGTCGGCTCGTCGTAGAGAAGGTACTTGGGTTTGGTCGCGATCGCGCGGGCAAGACCCGCCCGCTTCTGCATCCCGCCCGAAAGCTCCGAGGGCACGCGGTCCTCCACGCCGTCGAGATCGACCAGCGAGAGGGACTCACGCACACGAACTTGGATCTCGTCCTCGTACATCCCCGGAATCCGCCGCAGCCCCATCGCCACGTTTTCTCCGATGGTCATGGAATCGAAGAGCGCTGCGAACTGGAAGACGTAGCCCACGTCACGCCGCAGCTCGTACAGCTTGTCGAGCTCGAGCCCCGCGACGTTCTGGCCGTCGACCCAGACCTCTCCCGAGTCCGGCCGGATGAGCCCTACGATGTGTTTGAGCGTGACCGACTTCCCCGCACCCGAGTGGCCGATGATGCTCAACGTCTTTCCCTCCTGCACGTCGAGCGTGAAGCCGCGCAGGATCTCCTTGGACCCGAAGGCCTTGCAGACGTCCCGGAGCTCGATGCTCAAAGCAGCACCTTCGCCCAGAAGGCGTCGAGGACCAGGATGAGCATGGACCCCGCGACGACCGCACGCGTCGTCGCCACGCCGACGCCCTCCGCGCCACCCGAGGTGGTGAAGCCGTAGAACGAACCGACCCCTGTGACCACGAGCCCGAAGCTCAGGCTCTTGTAGATCGCGAATCGGACGTCGAAGGGGTCGAAGAAGATCGTGATCCCCTTCACGAATTGCGGAGAAGTCATGTCGAGGGTTCCGAGCGCCGTCAGCCAGCCGGCTGCGATACCGATCGTGATCGCCATCAGCACCACGATCGGGAACATGATCAACCCGGCGAGCATGCGCGGCACCACCAGATAGGCGAGCGGATCGTACGACAGTACCTCGAGCGCGTCGATCTGCTCGGTCACCCGCATCGTACCGAGCTCCGCCGCGATGCTGGCGCCCACCCGTCCGGACAGCGCGAGCCCCGTGAGCACAGGCCCCAGCTCGAGAATCATGGTCTTTCCGACCAGCGTTCCCACGAAGTACATCGGGATACCGCCGGTCAGCGTGTAGGAAGCCTGCAGCGCGAGGACGATCCCCGAGAAAGTCGCGATGAAGAGCGCGATCGGGACCGACGCGACTCCGATCGCATACAGGTGTTCGCCGAGTCGTGGCCACCAGATCTCGAGCTTCCGGAGCGCCCGCACCGCCCCGGCCGCCAGAACACCGCCGCGCCCGATCGTGCGGATGCCCTGGATCGAGAGTCGGCCGAGCGACTCGATCGGCGTAAACAAGGGGGGGCTGCTCATGAGCCTGAAGATAGGGCCAGCCGAGTCGTCGGCCAGTTGCCCGGTCGATGCCGGCGACGCCCGAAGGTCGTGCTACCGGCTCTGTCCCGGCAGGCCGTCCTCGAGCGTGTAGACAACCTCCTCTTCACCACCGCCCGGCGTCGGTACCGCGCAGTGCACCTGGATGCGCCGAACGCTCGACCTCGGGTCCGATATGCTCACCTCGATATCGAGCTGCTGCTCGGCAGACTGGATTCGGGTGCGGACCCGCCCACCGGGGGACGCCTCACTCTTCGACGCCGGATTGCGGAACAACGTCTTGGTCGATTGACGGCCGCTGTCGAGCGTGCGTGTCACCTTGACCTGACGCAGCCAGTCAGGCTGGTATTTCACGGAATGGGCGTGACCTTGCTGGTCGACGCCCTGTCCTTCCCGGTTGTGCCTTGCCATCCAGCCTCCCAATCGAGCCTCCGGGTAACGAAAACGAATGTTTTTGCGGAAACCGTCCGAAGTCAAGTTTTTCAGAATCTCGATGCCCAAAATCGTTGATACAAAGGGATAATCGACTACGAAAATGAATGAATTGGCGGCGCATAGAAGGTGGGAAAAAGGCAATAACGCCAACTGAGCAAGGGCGGCCGTGAGAAGGCTGCCGACGACGGGGGCGCGAGCATCCTTGACCCCCCAAATCGCGCCATTTATGATCGAGTGGCACCCGCCACTTCCAGTTGTATTCTCATCGTTCCTGGCCCTGACTCTCAAAGAACCCGTGATGCGGTTTCTGCCGCGCCAGGGCTCGGTTCTCAGCGCTATTCCGTAGAACGGTCGTAGACCGAGGCTCGGTCCCTGTCCCGACCCTCCCCACGTCTGCCGTCCAGGCTGCTTCCACCGGAGACCCCCGTGGACATCGCGCAGTTGAAGAAGAAGACAATCAGCGAGCTCCATGAGCTCGCCGAGGAGCTCGAGATCGCAGATTACTCCGGGCTCCGGAAGCAGGACCTGATCTTCGAGATCGAACAGAATCTCCTGGACAACGAGGTCGTGCTCAGGGCGGAAGGCGTCCTGGAGATCCTTCCCGAGGGCTATGGGTTCCTCCGATCGCAGGACTGGAACTACCTCTACGGTCCCGACGATATCTACGTCAGTCCCTCGCAGATCAAACGATTCGACCTCCGCACCGGGGACACGGTGCTCGGCCAGGTTCGACCTCCAAAGGCCGGCGAGCGATACCTCGCCCTCCTCAAGGTCGAGACGATCAATCTGGATCCGCCCGACAGTACGAAGACGAGGGTGGCCTTCGACAACCTGAGGCCGCGCTACCCGGAGTCACGGTTGCGGCTCGAGACGCCGGACGCGCACGTCGCCATGCGGGTCGTGGACCTCATCGCCCCGATCGGCAAGGGCCAGCGGGGGTTGATCGTCTCCCCACCGAAGGCGGGAAAGACGATCCTCCTGCAACAGATGGCCAACTCGATCTCGATGAATCATCCGGAAGTCCACCTCATCGTTCTGCTCATCGACGAGCGCCCCGAGGAGGTGACGGACATGGAGGAGCACGTCGACGCAGAGGTCATCTCCTCCACCTTCGACGAGCCGGCCGATCGGCATACGCAGGTGGCGGAGATGGTCATCGAGAAGGCCAAGCGCCTGGTCGAGAAGGGAAACGACGTGGTCGTCCTCCTCGACTCGGTCACGCGGCTGGCTCGGGCCTACAACACGACGATGCCGCACTCGGGGAAGATCCTCTCCGGCGGTGTGGACGCGAACGCGCTGCACAAGCCAAAGCGTTTCTTCGGAGCCGCGCGCAACATCGACGACGGAGGCTCGCTGACCATCATCGCGACGGCACTGATCGAGACCGGAAGCCGGATGGACGAGGTCATTTTCGAGGAGTTCAAGGGCACGGGGAACATGGAGCTGATCCTCGACCGAAACATCGCCGACAAGCGAATCTTCCCCGCGATCGACATCAATCGGTCGGGAACGAGGAAGGAAGAGCTGCTGCTTTCGGAGACCGAGCTCGGGCGCGTCTACCTGCTTCGGAACTTCCTATCCGACATGCACCCCGCGGAAGCGATCGAGTTTCTCACCGAACGGATGAACCGGGTCGGGACGAACAGGGAGTTCCTGGACTCGATGGCTGCCGGAGGCTGACGGGGGCGCCGAGCTCGGTCCGTGGGCCTCGAAGGCCCGGATTCCTCCTGGCGCTCAGTCCTCGACCGCTCCCTCGTACCGGGGATTCACCACCAGATCGTCCCCCTCGAACACTTTTCTGTCCCACGGGAAGATGACCGTGGCGTCGGTCTCGAGGGCGTAGTAGTCGGGCTTGTAACCCATCGGACGGACGAAGCTCGTCGCCGTTCGCACCTCCGCCGGATCCACGGCACGGACCGCTGCCAGACCCAGTCGGAGCGTGTCGCCCGACGTCGCGATTTCATCCACCAGCAGGACACGCTTGCCCTGGGCCTGGACCGGGGCCTCGGACAGGACGGCAGGGCGGTCCCGGACCACGTGGTCCCCTTCCTTTCGTGAGATCACGATCGAAAAGAAGTCCGTCCGCAGTATGGAGGCGACGATTGCACCGGGAATCGCACCGGTCCTCGCGATACCGATGACGACGTCGGGGTGGTAGTCCCGAGCGACCTTGAGGGCGAGCGCTCGGCAAAGCTCGCCGAACATCTCCCACGAGGTGTCGAAGAAGTCCTGCTGTGGAGTCCCAGCGTAGTCCTCGAACGAATCCGAGTCTTCCATGCGGACCTCCCATTACCCGGGAACACATCAGGGTAGAGTCCCATCTGCACCCTAGAGGTGCCCCGGCAAGTCGGCAATGTTCCCGTTGCCTGCACCGAATGCGTCCACCAGCTTCGACGCATGGACAATGACCTCCAGGAAAGGGCAGACGTGCTTTTCGAGCGCGCTTTGGAGCAGGCGGGCGCCAGGGATCCGAGGGAGTTCTACCGGGACCGGCTTCGAGAGCTGAAGGCGAACGACGCGGATGCATACCAGCGGGCCGTCGACCACTACCGCGACCAGCTGCTCCCGTCGATCGTCGAGGCATCGGCGGACCCGATCGAGGCATGGCTCGCGTATGGCTGCAAGCTGGCCGAGCTGACCGCGCCCGGACGGGCAGTCGAGATCGATCAAACGGGGCGCGCCCATGCGTATCAACCGCCCACCCCCGGCGATCGGATGGTCGTCCACCTTCCGGACGGGAAGGTTTGGCGGGCTTTGGTGGTAGGATTACCGAAGGATCTGACCGCGGCCCAGCACGCGACCTACGACTTGCTCGTCTCGGGACGGCAGAAACTCAGAGAAGAGGGACAGGCGGTTGAACGATAGCACGGGGAGGCCGGGCAGAACCCCGGCACCGAAGAACATCGCGTGGGAGCCGCGGCCCGGCTGGGCGACCGTTCGCCTGGTCGGAACCTGCGCCGATCGAAGCCTCCGGCGTGGGCAGATCGTCCTGCACACGCCGAGCGAAGAGTACGACGTCCCCGGACAGGGTGACGGCCTGGAGCCCGGTGCGATGGTGATCGTGCTCCACGAGGCGGCACGGCTTGTCGAGGACGATCTCCATCTCGTTCCCGAGCATGCCGTCGTGGCTGTGGGAGAGCCTCTGCCCTGAGCGCGGGTGTGCCCTAGCGTGCGTCGCCCCGAGTCATCACGGCGAACATCTCGTCCACATCGTCCGGCACGACCGTTGCCCGACTCACCACGACCGTAACGACGAAGGCCAGGACGTAGGCGGGCACGAGCTCGTAGAGCACCGACTTGAGCGCGGGCGTGAAGTACCACACGACGGTTGTCACCGCACCCGTGAGAACCCCGGCCGCCATCCCTGTCCGCGTGGCACCCCGCCAGTAGAGGGCGAGTATCGAGGTCGGTCCGAGGGCGGCCCCGAGCCCTGCCCAGGCGAAGAGGACGAGCCAGAAGACGAGGTTCTCGGCCACGACTCCCAGAACGAGCGAGACGGCCACCAGAACCGCGACGACGATGCGCGAGTAAAGCACCAGCTTTCGCTCGGGGATCTGCTGGTGCCGCTTCAGGAGCTTCTGGTAGAGGTCGCGAACGACCGAAGAGGCTGCGACGAGCAGCTGGGAGTCGGCCGTCGACATGATCGCGGCGAAGACGGCGGCGACCACGACACCGAACAACGCAGGATGCAGATGCAGTTGGGAGAGTGCCGGGAACAGGTTTTCCGTATCGGCGCCCGGCAAGGCATTCACGTCCGCGAAGTAGATTCGCCCGGCCAGCCCGATGAGAACCGCACCGGCCCCCATCGCGACATTCCAGAAGGTGCCGATCACCGCCGCGAACCGTAGCTGCTTCGGGTCGTCGATCGACATGTACCGCACGATGATGTGCGGATTCCCCGGTGAGCCCAGCCCAATCCCTACGAAGCCGATGAAGGCGCCGAGGGCCAGCGAGGTCGGATCGAGGAACGTCGGATCGAAGGCGTTGAGCTCGGCGACGACCGCTCCCCAGCCACCCGCCGACGCGATCGCGATCGCCGGCACGACGAGAAGGGCGACCAACATGAACACGCCCTGCAGCGTGTCCGTCAGGCTGACCGCCAGGAAGCCGCCCAAGATCGTGTAGCCGAGCACGATGGCCGCCGTCAGCGCCACACCGGTCGTGGGCGCGAGCCCGAAGCTCGCACCGATCGCTTTCCCTCCGCCGGCGAACTGAGACGAGACATAGGCGACCATGAAGACCAGGATCACGGACGCCAACAGAACGCGCAGCCTTCCGTCCTCGTCACCGAATCGTGCAGCGAAGAAGTCGGGCAGGGTGATGCAGTCGTATACTTCGCTGAACCTCCGTAGGCGCACCGCAAAGGTGAGGAAGAGGATGAGCTCGGCGACGGTGTAACCCACGACCGACCAGAGGGCCGCAGAGCCGATCTCGAACGCCCGCCCGGTGACTCCCAGGAGCAGCCACGCGCTACGCCCGGATACGACGGCCGAAAGCGCCACCACGAAGCGGTTCATCCTGCGCCCACCGACGAAGAACTCGCCGATTCCCGACGAGCTGAACCTCGACGAGAGGACGCCGATCGCCAGGAGTACGACCAGATAGCCCACGAACGCGGTCACGGCATAGCCGTCGGCCGTGACCGTGACCACCGCGCCCTCCTGGGGCAGACTGCTCAGTCTTCGACCATGTACGCGAGGCCCCAGGCCCCCACCCCGAGATGGGTCGAGATGACCGGTGTCGCGGGGGCCGTGAGGATCTCGACGTCGCCGTAACGCTCGACGATGCCCTCACGCACCTCGTCGAGAATCTCCGGACAGGCCACATGTACGATGCCGAAGCGCACCTGCTCGGCCCCATCGGGGATCCTCGCGCCCATCTCGTCGAGCAGCGTGTTGATGACGCGAGAGCGCCCGAAGGCCTTGCCCACCGGAATCACGGTCCCCTCGGCGGTCACGCCGAGGATGGGCTTGAGGCGGAAAAGCGAGCCGAGCCAGGCATGGCCCTTCCCGACCCGGCCGGAAGCGATGAGCCGCTCGAAGGTGTCCACCGTGAACATGATTCCGGATTGAGCGCGGATCCGCTCGAGCTCGGCTCGGATCTCCTCGGGCGGGGTCGCGAGCTCGGCGAGCTCGGCGGCCTTCAGAACCAGGAGGCCCGTCAGCAGAGACGCCCCCAGGGAATCGACCAGCGTCACCGGAGCGTCGTCGAAGATGGCGAGCGCCGCCTCCGCCGAGCGGTAGGTCCCCGAGAGTGTCGAGCCGAGCAGCACGCCGACGACCTGCTCCGCATCCTCCGCGGCGCGCTTCAGCCCCTCCAGGAAGGCGCCGGGCGGAGGCTGGGAGGTCGTAGGCAGCGCGTCCTGCCCCGCGAGCAACTCGTGGAACTCCTCCGCGGTGATGTCGTAGCGGTCGCGCAGCGCGCCGTCCTCGGTGACGAGCATGAGCGGGACCACCTGGATGCCATGGGCGCGCACAATCTCCTCGGGTAGGTCCGATGCCGTGTCGGTGAGAATCCCGACCGGTCGACGCGCCAAGGAGAGGTGACCCCCGGCTGCTCGGCTGACGGCAGCGTGCTGCGCCTTCATGTCCTCGGCCTTGTGGGTGACCAGGTTACCGAGCCCCTTGAGGTACTTGAAGACACCCTCGGGCGCGTCGGTATGGATATGGACCTTGAGGACGTCGTCGGACCGGATCACGATCAGAGAGTCACCCTGCTCGTGCAGCACCTCTCGTACCTCTCGCTGCGGCGGCAGATCCGGACCGCGAACCATCGCTTCCGTGCAGAATCGATAGCGCTCGTCCTGCTCCGGATATTCGACGTTCGCGACGGCCGGGGGCGCCGCTTGATAGGCGTCCTCGGCCACGATGATCGGGTCGCCGTTGAGGAACCGGACGATCCCCTCGAGGAGTGATACGAAGCCCTTGGCCCCGGCGTCCACGACGCCGGCGGCCTTCAAAGTCGGCAGCAGCTCGGGCGTGCGCTCCAGAGACTCCTCAGCCTGGTGTAGGATGCTCTCGAGGAGCCGGGCGATATCCGAGCCGCGCGCCTTTTTGGCCGCGTGGGCGGTATCCCGCATCACGGTGAGGATGGTGCCCTCTACGGGGTTGTCGAGAGAGCCTTCCAATCGCTCCACTCCGGCGCCGAGCGCGGCTCCGAAGGCGGACGCGTCGATGCGTTGTCGTCCCTCGATGAAGCAGGCGAAGCCGAGAAGGAAGTGCGACAGCATCATCCCGCAGTTGCCGCGAGCGCCGAGCACGGCGGCCTGGGCGGCTTCGTGAGCGACGACGGCGACCGCTCTCTCGTCACTGCCCCGAAGGTGGTCGGCGATCGCACGAACCGTGAGCGCGAGGTTGGTTCCCGTATCCCCGTCCGGGACCGGGAAGACGTTGATGCGGTTCAGCTCGCTGCGCTGGAGCTGTGCGTATTCGCACGCGGCGAGGAGCGCCCGCCTGAAACGGGGACCGTCGATGTAGGCGATCTGCATGCGGAAGTATCCGTGGCGTTTGCGGCGCGCGCAAACTAAACGTTATTGTGCCGATTTGGTACGAATGGAAGCTGCTCGGAGCGACTTGCTGGTGATCGAACGATGACGGCCCATTGGTTGGTGACGGCTGCAGCCCGCGGCGGACTCGGTGACGTCTCCGCCGTCGATGTCCCGGACGGAGCGGACATCAGCGAAGCCTGGCTCAGGGTATGCGGTGATCTCGGGGTGAACCCGCGGCGTCTTGCGAAGGCCGTGGCCCAGGCGACGAGGAACGGCCTCGCGAACATGCAGGACATTCGGCCGGAGGCGCTGAACCTGGTTCCCGAGAGTGTCGCGAGGCAGTTCCTGGTCCTGCCGCTCCGCGCGACGTACCGCGAGGTCACGATCGCAACCAGCCAGCCGCTGGACCTCGAGGCCGAGGAAGAGATCGGATTCGTCTCGGGTCGACGCCCGATTTTCGAAATCGCGACGCCGCAGGAGATCGAGGACGCAATCAACGCTGCCTTCTCCTATTCGTCGGATCGGTCTCCGATGGGCGATGCGGAGCTCACCGACGCCTACGCGCACGTTCAACCGGTTCCGCAGGCCCTGGCACTCGCGCCGGAAGCCACGAGCGAAGACGGGATCGTAAAGCTGAACCGTCTGATTCTCTACGAATCGTTCAAACAGTCGGCGGAAGAGATCCACCTGGTGCCGGGCAAGTCGGTCGGTCGCGTCCAGTTCAAGCTCGACGGAAAGCTCGAGACCTTCCTCAGTCTTCCACTCGAGACGCTGGCCCTCATGCAGACCCGTTTCCGTAGCATGGCGCAGCTGTCGGACGCAGGAAGCCTGGCCGTCGGTGGGTTCGAGCTTCGCATCGACCTGCAGGATCACCGACTTACCGTCCAGACCGTGCCTGGTCACGACGACCAGCTGATCCTGGGGTTGTCGACGGATCTGAAGGCGCCTCTGGACGCATTGCCCCACATGTCGCGGCCCGAGGTCGCTCAAGCTTACGGCTCGCTCCACATCCTGGTTGTCGACGACGACGAGGGTCAGCGCGTGCTGATGCGCTCCGTGCTGGAAAAGAGCGGCTTCCGGGTGTCCGATGCCGACGATGGGGTGACCGCCTTCCCGATCTTGGAGGCGGACGATGAGGTCGATGCGGTACTCCTCGATCTGATGATGGAGCACATGGACGGCCTGGAGACCCTTCAAAAGATCCGACGCACGCCATCGCTGGCGGTCATCCCCGTCGTGATCCTGACCGGGTCCGCAAACCCCGAGAACGAAATGAAGCTGTTGCGGGCCGGAGCGGACGACTATCTCCGCAAGCCCGTCGATCCGGAGACGCTGGTGCAGCGCTTGAACGCGGTGATCCGGCGCGTGAAGGCCCTGATGGCCTAGCTTCCGCGGCTGGTACCGATACCGCTGGGAGCCTGCCGGCCGTCAATCGGCCAGCAGGCTCTTCGACGTTCGGACGGCCGACTCCAGAAACTCGGATACGGCGCCGGACTGCACCTCGGGGTCCCTGGACCGGACGATCCGGTCGCCCGTCAGCACCGCGCCGAACCAGCCCTCCGTGTGCCAGACGCCACCGCTGGGCAACGGCACGAGCTCGGGAGTCCCCGGATAGGGATAGGGCGTCACATACCAATAAGGCAGCGGATAACCCTCGTCTCCGGGTGAGAAGCCTACTCCGACGCTTCGCCCTGTCGAAGCACCGATGTCCGGATCAAGAACGACGAGGCTCGCGATATCGAAGTGATGTGGCCAGCAGCGGACGGCGGTCGCGTGTGGCTCCACCTTCCGCAGCCTCTCGAGCATTGCCGCGGCGTTCGCGTACCACCTCGCGAGCTCTTCGAACGCGCCCCCCTCCGAGCCCGCGTCGAGGGTCGCTCCGTCCGCGACCGCATGATCGGGAAGGTCGTAATCGGGCTCCGCGAGACGGAGATCCTCCGCGATCCCCGGCATGCCCCGAAGCTCGCGCTCGAGCCACGTATGCGTATCACGCAGCGTGCCTCCCAGCAGCGCTCTCGTCCGCGTGGGCCGGTCACGACCCGAAACCGAAAGCTCCAGGCTGCCGGGCGCCAGGCATACCCGAAGAAAAGTGTCACCCGCGGCGGGCTCGGACAGGAAGGCCCTTCGCGAGGCGTCCCAGGTCATCGCACGATGGCTGTCGTCGTCCCGCGCCGGGACCAAAGCCTGGGCAAAGGACGGAATGGCCTGCACGGCATGATGCAGCTGGAGTCGGGCCTCCGTCAGGTGACGAGGCTCTACGGCTCCGAGCACCTCCCAATCGGAGATCATCACCCCTGGTCGACCGGTGTGACCCCGGCGTACCGAACGCCGGTCAGCTGCGCGATGTCCCGCTTCCAGGTCGTCAGGTCCCGCATGCTCATCTCCGACAGGTGGGCGTGTCCGCAAGCCCTGGCCATCACCTTCATCAGCTCGACGGACGCGGTCAGGAAGTTGTGGAGCTGCCCAGCGGACTTCTGGACGACCAGCCTCGACCGCAGATCCTTGCGCTGGGTCGCGATACCCACCGGGCAGTTGTTGGTGTGACAGGCCCGCATGCCGAGGCAGCCGATCGCCTGAAGCGCCGAATTCGAGATGGCGACCGCATCCGCACCCATCGCCAGGGCCTTGAGGAAGTCGGACTCGGTGCGCAGCCCGCCCGTGATCACGAGGGTGACGTCGGGAGCGCTCGCGTCCAGGTGTCTGCGCGCCCGGCCCAGCGCCGCCATGGTCGGCACGGAGATGTTGTTCTTGAAGACGTCGGGCGCGGCCCCCGTGGCTCCACCTCTTCCGTCGAGGATGATGTAGTCGACACCCACCTCGAGCGCGAAGTCGATGTCGTCCTCGATGTGTTGTGCGGACAGCTTGAATCCGACCGGGATCCCTCCGCTCCGCTCTCGGACCTGCTCCGCGACGGCCCGAAAGTCCGCCGGGGTCACCAGATCCGGAAAGCGGCCGGGGCTGATCGCAGGCTCACCCTCCGGAATCCCACGGACTTCGGAGATCTTGCCCACCACCTTGTGCCCTGGAAGGTGGCCGCCCGTGCCGGTCTTCGCCCCCTGCCCACCCTTGAAGTGGAAGGCCTGGACCGACGCGACCTTGTCGAGCTCCCATCCGAACTTGCCCGAGGCGAGCTCGTAGAAGTACCGCGAGTTGGCCGCCTGCTCCTCGGGAAGCATGCCGCCCTCGCCCGAGCAGATTCCGGTACCGGCCATCTCCGCTCCCGTAGCGAGCGCGACCTTGGCCTCTTCACTGAGCGCTCCGTAGCTCATGTCGCTGACGAAGACCGGAATCTCCAGGTGCAGCGGCTTGTGGGCGCTCGGTCCGATCACGACATCGGTGCCGACCTCCGCATGATCGTCGAGCGGACGCGTCGCGAGCTGGCCTGTCAGGATCTGGATATCCGACCAGCGCGGAAGCTCCGTGAGCGGGACGCCCATGGCCGAGACGGGGCCGTGATGCCCCACCTTGCTCAGACCGTTCCTCGCGAGCTCCTGGATGTGGTGGTTGAAGGGCTCTTCCGGCGTCCCGTGCACGTCGGCGTACAGACCCAGGTACTCGTCGCGTTTGTATGGCTGTGGATGCTCCTTCTCGAATGCCTCGACCTCGGCCGCGTCGATGAACACCGCGTCCGCATCGACATCGATCCAAGAGGTGAACCGGTGCAGGGCCTCTTCGTCGTTGTACTCGCTTACGCCCGTGTCGTAGCGGTAGTCCCAGTAGTGGACACCGCAGATCAGATTCGGGCCGTCGACGTGCCCGTCGGCCAGAAGCGCCCCGCGGTGTAGGCACCGGCCATACAGCACGGAGACCTGGTCGTCGAAGCGAACGATGACCAGGTCGGTGTTGCCCACCAGGGCATAGCCCGGGAGCCGGTCCTCGAGCCGGCTCCACGTGGCGACCTTCACGGCCTTCGATGCGATGCTCGGGAGTTCCAAGAGCCACTCCTTGGGACGGTTGAACGGGGGGCCGCAAGCTGACCAGAGCCCAATGCGAGTGCAACCCGGTCGTCGCGGCGGATCGGGTTCAGATCCAGAGGTGTCGCAGAAAACGCTCGGGCTCGGCCAGGAAGTCCCGGAGGAGCCGGACGTGCTCGAGCTCCTCGAAGCTCACGGGTGCGACGGGGGACCGATCGAAGCTCAAGATCCTCGCCTCGGGGATCGCCATCAGGACGGGAGAGTGCGTCGCGATGAGGAACTGGGAGCCCTCGTCGATCGAGGCCTTGAGCATCGATACGAATGCGAGTTGGCTCTGAGGAGAAAGCGCAGCCTCGGGCTCGTCCAGGAGATAGAGCCCTTCGGGTACGAGCCTGGACTGGAAGAGGGCGAGAAAGCTCTCGCCGTGGGACCGGGCGTTCAGGTCCGTGCCGTACAGGGCCTCCATCTCCGCGAGTGAGCGCCTGGCCGGACCCTGCGCCAGCGTGCGCGCCATGAGCGAGTGGTCCCTGAACTTCTCCCCCATCTCCCTGGCTTCGCGCTCGAAGTCCCGCCGCATCTCCTGAAGGCGCTTGGCGAAGCCGAAGAAGTCCTCGGCCCGGAGAAAGAAGCCGCGGTGCGTGTTGCGGGCCCAGACGAGTTTGAGGAGTCCGGCCAACCGCCGCTGGGGCTCGAGCGTGTCGTCGCGGGACGCTGCGATGCTTCCCACGGTCGGGAGCTTCGTGGCGATCGCGATGGACTCGAGGAGCGTGGACTTTCCAGAGCCGTTCTCCCCCACGAAGAGCGTCACCGGACCCGCGAGATCGAGGGTCCCGAGCGCCCGCAACGCCGGCACGCTGAACGGGAACTCGTCTGCGTCTCCTCCGCCCGGATCGCGAGCCTCCACGCGGGTGAGGAGCGGCATCATTCCATGACCGGGCGCCCCGCCGCCGCAAAGCGCTGCACGATCTCGAGCATCATGCGCACCCCCCTTCGGACGTTCTCCACCGAAACCCGCTCGTCGTTGCCGTGCACCCCGCCCGAATCGGAGTCCGGGACGGCGTCGGGCGAGTATCCGTACGAGACGATACCGAGGTCGCGGAAGAAGTGGCTGTCGGTGAACCCGCCCTGCACCTGCGGAACGAACGGAGCACCGGGAAAGCTCTCGGCCGTGACCGACTCGACGATCCGGTAGAGCTCGGTGTCGGTCGACGAGACGGCGGGGGTGAAGCCCATGATCAGCTCCATCTCGATCTCGGGACCGAGGACCGCAGCGAGCTCGGCCATGAAGGCGTCCGGGTCCTGGTCCGGAAGCAGCCGGCAGTCGATTTCGGCGGTCGCCTCCGGCGGGATGACGTTGATCTTGTCGCTCCCTTCCAACCGCGTGAGCGAGCAGGTATTGCGCGTCAGGGCGTGCAGCCCGGGGTTGAAGCGCTGAAGCTCGAGAAGGTTGTCCCGGCTCTCGACGAAGCTCGCCATGTCCTCGAAAGCTGCCTGCCATTCGGGCCCGGCCGAGGGGGCCATACCCCGGAACATCGCGTCTACGGAGGGGATGATCCGCGGCTCGAACTCGTGCCGGCGCAGACGCTCGAGCGCCTCGATCAGCTCGACCACCGCGTACGTCTCGAGTGGCCTCGATCCATGTCCGGGCTCGCCCCGTGCGTGCAGCCGAATCCAGTAAGGCACCTTCTGTGTCACCTCGATCCCGAACTGGACCGCTCCGCCGATGACGTCTCCGCCACCCCCCTCGTTGAGCAGAAAGCCCACATTCTCGAAGAGCTCCGGCCGGTTCTCGACGAGCCACCCCGCGCCGAAGAATCCTCCGGCCTCCTCGTCCGCCGTGGCCATGTAGATCACGTCCCGTTCGAGCCGGACCTCGGAGCGATGCAGCGCGATGAACGCGGCGAGGTGCTCGATCCCCAGCGTCTTCGTATCGAGCGTGCCCCGTCCGTAGACGTGTCCGTCACGGATGTCGCCGGAGAGGGGATCCGTGCTCCAGAAGCGTTCGTCGGCGGGAACGACGTCGATGTGGTGCAGGAGCACGAGCGCCGGCTCGCTCCCCCCTTCGAGCCGCGCCCAGATATTCCCCCGTCCCGGTGCCGACTCGGCGGTCTCGTAGGCGATGCCCTCGGAATCGAAGATGCCTGCGAGGAACTCCACACCGGCGGTCTCGTTGCCGGGGGGATTGATCGTGTTGACCCGCACGTACTCCTGCAGCCAGACGACGGCCTCGTCGGCGAGAGCCTCCACGTCGACCTGGGACTGGGCGGCGTGGGCGGAGCAGAGCAAAGAGGCCAAAACGGCGCAGGCGTCTCTCGAGCGAAGCATGGACGACTCCATCGGTCAGAGCTTGTTGAGGGCTGCCGAAGATGTTCCGAGAGCGGGCCCTGGGCAAACCATCTCGTCCGGGGTAGCGAGACGGCCGGTCGAGACGCGAATGTTGCGGGGTCGAGATCTTCCACCCCCGAGGCGCCGAACGATGTCCTTCACGACGATCAACCCTGCCACCGGCCAAGTAGTCGCCACCTTCGAAGCGATGAGCGACGTAGAGCTCGAAGCCGCCCTGGGACGATGCCAGGCAGCCTTCGAATCCTGGCGGGAGACGGAGCTCGACGAGCGAGCGGATCGACTTCGGGCGTTGGCGGCCCGGTTGCGGGAGAACCGGGACGACCTCGCCGAGCTCATGACGCGCGAGATGGGCAAGCCGCTCGCGGAGGCCGGGGCCGAGATCGAGAAATGTGGCTGGGTGTGCGACTACTACGCCGACCACGGCGCACGATTCCTCGCTCCCGAAACGGTTTCGACCGACGCCTCGAGAAGCTTCGTGACCTTCCAGCCGATCGGCCTGGTGCTGGGGATCATGCCGTGGAATTTCCCCTTCTGGCAGGTGGTCCGCTTCACCGCGCCCTCCTTCATGGCCGGCAACGGCGTCGTGCTCAAGCACGCGGAAAACGTGACGGGATGCGGCCTCGCCCTGGAGAAGCTGATGCGGGATGCGGGCTTTCCCTCCGATCTGTTCAGGACCCTGCGGATCGAGGTGGAGCGCGTAGCGTCCGTCATCGCCGATCCGCGCGTGAAAGCCGTTACGCTCACCGGCAGCACGCGGGCGGGGAAAGCGGTCGCCGCTCTCGCGGGCGCCCACATCAAGAAGACGGTCCTGGAGCTCGGCGGCAGCGACCCCTACGTGGTGCTCCACGACGCCGATCTCGAGCTGGCGGCCCACAACTGCGTCGCGAGCCGGATGCAGAATTCCGGACAGAGCTGCATTGCGGCCAAGCGGTGGATCGTCTCGGCACCCGTGCTGGAAGCCTTCCAGGAGCAGGTGGTCGAGCTCATGGGAGCGGCGATCATGGGTGATCCGACGGTCGCCGAGACGACGTTGGGGCCCATGGCGCGTCGAGACCTTCGGGACAACCTCCACAGGCAGGTATCCGAGAGTCTCGCGGCCGGGGCCCGATGCGTCATGGGCGGAAGCGTCCCCGACCGGCCGGGCTGGTACTACCCCGCTACGGTGCTGACCGGCGTCGGGCCGGGGATGCCGGCTTACGAGGAGGAGCTTTTCGGCCCGGTCGCCTCGATCATCGCCGCGAAGGACGACGAGGACGCGCTGCGAATCGCGAACGACACCTCCTACGGTCTCGGAGCGGCCGTCTTCACGCGCGATGAGGAGCGGGGCGAGAAGCTCGCGTCGGAGGTACTGCAGGCAGGTGCCTGCTTCGTGAACGGATTCGTGAAATCCGACCCGCGCCTACCATTCGGCGGAATCAAGGAGAGCGGCTACGGTCGTGAGCTCTCGCCCTTCGGACTCCGCGAGTTCGTCAACGTCAAGACGGTCTGGATCGCCTGAGTTCGCGAAGGCGGCCTCAGGCTGATTCGCCCCCGGGATCTTCTGGCATCCTTCCTGCAACCAGACCGGTAGCTGAAGTGCAGACACGACTCCTGACCTGTTGGAGGAAAACGATGCGGGACGCCCGTATTCACAGGGCTGCCAGGGGCTTCGGGCTCCTGATGACGGCACTCTTGCTGGGGGCCTGTGCCCATATCGGCAAGGACCAATACGAGACGGACATGGCCGATCTTCGCAGAGTGATCGCCGAGGGCGACGAAGCGAACGCCGAGCGGTCCGACGATCTCGAGGCACGCCTGGCCGAGGAGAGCCGGCGGATGGACGACCTGGAGGGACAGCTCCGAGTCCTGGCTTCCGACTTTCGCGAGCTCGGTGCGACGATCGAGCGGATGGAGGCGGCCATCCGGGTGCACGTCCCCGTCTACTTCGGATTCGACGACGCTACGCTTCGGGACGCGGATCGCCCGATGCTGGAGCGCTTCAGCGGCGTCATGGCCGAGTACTACCCGGGGGCGATGGTGACCGTGGAAGGATTCACCGACCCGGCCGGTAGCGCCGAGTACAACCTGAAGCTGGGCCAAGCGCGGGCCGACGCGGTCCGCGACTTCCTCCTGCAGCAGGGCATGGAGCCGGAGCACGTGCGTGCGGTCAGTTACGGCGAGGACACGAGCCGCCTCCTGCGGCCCGGTGACCAAGGACCCGGTCAGCCGGGATGGGAGAATCGGCGGGTCGTACTGGTCATCGACGGCTCCGCTCCCGACATGGAGCGGGTGATCATCACGCCGTCCAGCTGACTCGGGCGCTCCCGGAGCCGTCGACGCGACCGGCTCCGGGAGCGCGCCGCCTCAACCCTCGACGAGGTCGAGCGTCGCCCCGATCTCGATGCAGCGGTGCAGCGTCCGGTAGACCGGGCAGTACATGAAGTGCTTTTCGAAAGCGCGGTCGATCGCTTCTCGGTCGTCTTCCGACGCGACCAACCGATAGCGTACCGCGATCCGCCGGATCACCAGGACACCCTCGTCCTTCCCGACTTCGCCGACGACTTCCGATGTGAGCCGACCCTCGTCGGCTCGGATCCCGCGCGCCTCCAGCGCGCCGCCGAGGGTGCCGGTGAGTCACCCACCCGTGGCAGCGATCACATGATCGAGCGTCGTCGCCGTGGGGGTCTGGACCTCGACGCCGTAGTGCTCCGCGATCGCCCCGTGCACACCAAAGGGTACCGGCGAATCGGTCGCAGGTAGGTAGGCGAGCCGGTTCGGGCCCTTCACGCGTTCGATCCGAATCCGGGCGGTGTAGGCTGCTTCACTCATTCTGGTCTCCTGTGTCCCTGGGCGGGCGCCGATCCTCAGATCTCGATCCTGAGACCGCCGCCCACGAACCACTCGTCGGCTTCACGGAACTGTGCCATCGGCGTCGGACCGAAGTGCCCACGCCCCTCGAGCCGAACACGACGTCCTCCGAGAACGAATCCGACACCCGCCACGATCGTGCTCGAGACCCGCTCGCGCAGATCCGAGTATTGGAAGTGCGTCGCGAGGAAAGGCCACGCGCCGCCCTCCCCCTCGGCCGGCCTCGGGTCCAGCTCGAGACCCCATTGGGCGATGATCTGCGCCATCCGATCGTTCGTGTGGACGTTGACGTCCCCACCGCCATAGATCCGGGCGGTCCGGCCGAAGTCACGCGCGAACATGACCTCGAAGCCGTCCCGGCTCGTCTGCTCTACGAAGAGGAGATATCGGGCGACGTACTCGTCACCGTGATGCGCGCTGAGGTGCTCGTATCCGACACGCCCGTGCCACGGGCCGCTTCGCCACTCGAGGGGGACCAGGACCTTGTAGCCCACGTTGATCAGGTCCCGCTCGGAGGCCGCCATGTGGAACCGGCTGAAGATCCCGAAATTGAGACTCAGCGCGACCGCGTGATCTTCGTCGCTTCCCCCGCCCAGGCGAAGCCAGCGGAGACGCTGCCCCAACGCCACTTCGGCTTCGAGATTCGACCCTTCGTAGCCTCTCTCCGTGTCCCGGTCCGCAACGACGAACCCGGCCCGCATGTGCGTCTCACGGGGTGAAGCTACGAGCGGGCGAAAGGGATCGATGTCCGGAAACCACCTGCGAGCGGCCTCCTGGGCCTCGACGGCCACAGGAGCGAGCAGGAACGATCCGAGCACCGCCCATCGAAGGGCTCTCGTCACTCGAAGTCCCCGGGCACCGCCTCCAGCATCTTCTCGCCGACCTCCTGAGCCGTTCGCATCCTCGAGAGGTCGAGCTCGAAGTCGGGCACCTCACGCGGCTGAAGCTTGTCGATCAGCTCATGGGCCTCACGAGCGGACAGCCCGAGCTCCTTCAGCGTGTCCATGTCCAGGTTCGCGCCCTCGCGGGCCCGTAAGCCCGACTCGTCCGCTTCCAACACCCGCCGCAGCGCGTCGAGCTCGGCTCGGCTCATCGGGTGGGCGCACACATTGTAGTCGATCCACGCTTCAAAGCTCAGCGGGGCGACCCGCTTCATCATGCCGGCCATGACGCGCGCATACTCCTGGATCTCCCACTGGGCATGGGAGTCCGCACGGAGCCTGAGGAAGTGGAAGAGGTTGTGCAGGTTGATCTTCCAATACCATTGCGTGTAGGTCGAGAGGGGCAGGTCGATACGCGCGATCTCGCGAGCCACGTCTTCCTGCACCATCCACCGGTACCCGTCGGACGCCGCCCCGCGCACCCCCTCCCAATGCTCGACGGCCCTGTCGTACACGGCCTTCGTGGCGGGTTCGTCCCGACGACCCTGATTGTTGATCTCGCTCTGGAGAGCGAAGTGCTCGAGCTCGGGCTTGTAGAAGAGCAGCGGCATGAGCGAGTAGCGGCCGGAGTACTCGTTGACCGAGGCCGTCCGATGACGAATCCACTGGCGCGCCACGAACATCGGCATGGCGCAGTGGAACTTCAGCTCCACCATCTCCGACGGGGTGGTATGCGCGTGACGGCGAAGGTAACGAACGAGTCCTCGCGTCTGGCTCACCTTACGGGTGCCGTACCCGTAGCTGACGCGCGCGGCCCGCTCGATGCTGTCGTCCGTTCCCATGTAGTCGACGAGGGCGACGAAGCCGTGGTCGAGCACGGGAAAATAGCCACCGAGGATCTCCTCGGCGGCGGGGTTCGTGGGGCGCTTGGTTTCCATGGGAGAAAGCGTCTGGAGGGCGCGTATCGGCGGCCGATGAGGCAATTCTACCGAGCACCCTCGACCCCGCAACCCTCCGACCACGGCCCGGGCCCTAGGAGACGTGCGCCCCGGACTCCCTGTGTGACTCGATGAAGTCGGTCGTACCCTCGGGCAGGAGCAGACTGTCGGAGATCGCCGCGATCTCTTCGGCTTCCTTCCAGGCGATCTCGAGAAGCCACAGCTCGCCCTCCATCGCTCGACGCTCCTGCTCTTCGTGCAAGGCCATCTCGAGCGCCAGCTTGGTCGATCGTGGGTGCTTGTTCACCATTCCCGCCGGCTTATGGCGCATCCGGCCGCGTGACATGTCCGATTCGGGAAGACCCGTAAGGAGAAACGGCTCCGGTCCCCCGGCAGCCTCGATGCGTTCGACCGCCTCCTGTACGACCCGGGGGCTGCCTCCGGCCTCGTTGATTCCAGGCATGACCTTGCCCGCGTAGCCGAGCGCCCTTTCCCCGCTGAAAACACGCTCCTTCCCTTTTCTTCCTACCTCGAGCTGCCAGTCCCCAGCCTGGGCCGGAGTCAGGAGCCTCGTCCTCTGCAGGTCCCAGCCCTTGAGCTTCAGGACCTTTCCTTCGTCGGAACGAATGCGCACGCGGGTGCGACCGTTCACGACGATGTTGATGATGTTTCCCCATTGGCTCATGAGCCCGCTTCCGGCCACCCCCACGGCGGCACCGCCGACGAGGAATGCTCCGAGCACGGCAGTTCCGGCGACCCCGTAGGCGATCGCCCGTCTGCGGCGACGTCCGAACTGGTCTCCGTATCGCCAGGCGGCGAACTCGTCCGACACCGGACGGCCGATCCTGACCAGCTCGAGACCTTCTCGCAGGCGCGCCAGACCGATGTTGTCGGTCGACACCCGCGTACGCGTCTCCCGGTACAAGCGCTCACACGCCTCGACCGCCTCCCATCGCTCCTCGATCGGCGAGAGGTTCCAGCGAGCGCAGCGGGTGCACACGACCCACAGTCGACCGCGGCCGGCGTCGAAGGCCAGCCTCCGACCGATCGGGAAGGTCTCGAGGACCTCGTTCTCCCCAAGGGAGCGGTTACAGAACATGCAGGTCGAGTACATGGCACCTCGAATACGTTCGCAGGAGTCGGCTCCTTCACCCACCCCGCCTTGACGGACCGTCACGCATCCGGCCGATTGGCCGACGTGGACTCTGACCCACAGCGACCCGGAGGATCCCCGTGCACGGCCGACCCGCTCACATCCGCCGACTGATTCCGACCCTCGTCGTGGCCCTCGCCTGCGGGTCCGTGGATCTCGCGGCCCAGCAGCCGGAGTTCGACCTGCTGATCCGAAGCGGGACCGTCGTGGACGGCACGGGCAACGCCCGCTTCGCAGCGGACGTGGCGATTCGCGGAGACCGCATCGCGCTCGTCTCGACGACTCCGATCGACCCGGCACGCGCCGCGGAGGTGCTCGACGCCGAAGGGCTCGTCGTCTCCCCGGGCTTCATCGACAACCACGCGCACATCCAGACGACGATCCACGAACATCCGCTCGCGGAGAACTTCCTCCGGCAGGGCATCACCACGATCGTCGCCTCGCTCCACAGCGGACGTCAGCCCTGGCCGCTGGACGATTACATGGACTCGCTGGAGGTCGCTCCGAACGTCGGATTCTTCGCGGGCCACAGCTGGACGCGGGAGCAGGTGCTCGGACGGGAGAACCGGGCGCCGACGCCCGCGGAGCTCGACGAGATGCGCGCGCTCGTCGAGCAGACGATGCAGCAGGGGGCGCTCGGACTCTCCACGGGTCTCGTCTACGTGCCCGCCAACTTCGCCGAGACCGAGGAGGTCATCGAGCTCGCCAAGGTCGCCGCCCGCTACGGAGGGATCTACGTCACCCACATGCGCGACGAGGCTGCGGGGCTGTTGGAATCGGTGGCCGAGACCATCCGCATCGGCGATGAAGCCGGAATCCCCGTGCAGATCAACCATCACAAGGCGGTGGGACAGACACAGTGGGGCTGGAGTGAGCGCTCCCTCGCGATGATCGACTCGGCCCGGGCGACCGGGATCGACATTCGCCACGACCTCTACCCCTACACCGCCTCCAGCACAGGCTCGAGCGTCCTCTTTCCGCAGTGGGCCCTCGCCGGCGGGGCCGCCGCCTTCGCCGAGCGGGCGGCAGACCCTGTGACGCGCGCGCGGATGGAGGAGGACATGGCGTACATCTTCCGCGTGGAGCGTGGCGGTGGCGACCTCTCACGCGTCCAGTTCCGGACCGTGCGGTCGGCCCCGGAGTTCAACGGAAAGACTTTGGCGGATTACGCAGCCGCCCAGGACCGGCCCAACGACATCCCCACCGGAATCGACCTCGTGATCGACCTGCAGCTGGCCGGGGGGTTCAGCGCGATCTATCACAGCATGGACGAGGCAGACGTCATCCGAATCCTCCAGCACCCGCTCTCCATGATCGAGACGGACGGCGACCCCGTCGGGTACGGCGTCGGGTATCCGCACCCGAGATCCTACGGCGCCTTCCCCCGTGTCCTGGCGCGGTACGTCCGAGAGCTCGGTGTGCTCTCGCTCGAGGAGGCCGTCGAGAAGATGACGTCGATGCCGGCCCGTCAGATCGGGCAGCACGATCGGGGCGTGATCCGCGAGGGCGCCTTCGCCGACATCACGATCTTCGACGCCGAGACCGTCGCGGATCGGGCGACCTTCACCGACCCGCATCAATACTCGGTCGGCATCGTGCACTCCGTGGTCAACGGCGTGCCCGTCATCCGGGGAGGCTCGCTCACCGGTGAGCGGCCCGGCATGGTGCTGAAGGGACCGGCCCGGCCGAACTAGGCCGAGCCTGCCTCTCAGGGGCTGGCGGACACGCGGTTCCCGGCGATCCACACCGACTGGAGCTGCCGGAACGCCCGAATGTCGGCGAGCGGATCCCCGTCGATCACCACGAAATCGGCCCACCGTCCCGCCTCGAGCACACCGATGTCGTCCCGGCCGATGCAGCGTGCAGCGTCGCCGGTGGCGGAGCGCAGGATCTGCTCCGGACTCATTCCCGCTTCGGCCATGAGCTCCAACTCGAGGATCTCGAAGTAGCCCTGGAAGCGACCGGGCGGACCGGTGTCGGTGCCGAAGGCGATCGTCACGCCCTCGTCCGAAAGCGACTTCAGGTTCCGCTTCGCGACCTCCAGCGCCCCCTCGTAGGCGGCGGAGGCCGGGTTGTCCCGAACGCGGGCCTGGCGCTCGGGATCGCGCAGGCCACGCATCGCGGCCGTGTCGGCACGCTTCAAGAAGAAGGGGTCGGCGAAAAACTCCGGCTCCCTCCCGTAGACGAAGGTGGAGACCTCGCGCATGAGCGTCGGTGAGTAGCAGACGTCGCGCGCCCTGAAGAGGGCGACGACTTCCTCGTCCACCGGGAGGTCCCGGATGGAGTGCGCCACGAAGTCCGTCCCCGAGCGGAGCAGACCCTTCGCGTCCTCCAGGTAGAACAGATGCGAGGCGAGCCTCAGACCCCGGGCGTGCGCCGCTTCGATCACCGCCTCGTAGATCGCGGGGGCCATCTTGGTCGTCGTGCCCAGGTTGTCGTCCACCCGGATCTTCACCCAGTCGACGCCGGCGTCCGCGTTCCCGGCCGCGACCGCCACGGCGGCGGCGGGCGTGTCACCCGCCACGACGGCACCGGCCACGTACAGCCGGGCGCGCTCCAGATCGGGCGTGTCCTGTGCATCGCGCAACGCGATCCCCTCCGGCCCGTCCCCGCCCAGAGAGTTGACGGCGGTCACCCCGTACGCCGCATAGAGCGAGAGCTGGCGAAGGAGATTGTCGGTGTCGTAGTGCCCATCCTCCAGGCCGAGGACCCCACCGACATGTCCGTGCGTGTTGACGAGGCCGGGGACGATCGTCAGACCGGCGAAGTCGTGCACCGTAGCGTCCGACGGCACCCCGATCTCCGATCGCGGCCCGGCGGCTGCGATGCGGCCATCACGCACCAGGAGAACCCCATCCTCCACGACCGACCGACCGGTCCCGTCCCAGAGGCGGGCACCCGTGAAAGCCAACACTTCGCCTCCCTCGCCACCCGTCTCGGCAGCGCAGCCCACGACGAGCAGCGTCAGCGCAACCACCAGAGCCTGTGAGGGTCCTCGTTTCATCGGTTCACTCCTTGCGGTGGACGACGTGCGACCCGACACCCATTCTTCCGGCGCCTCGACCGCGCGAACCGGCGAGCCGAGAGCGGGTAGCTCCAGGGGACCTGCCTGGGCGCGTGCGGTGGACTGCAGCTTGGGGAATGGGATGAGCGCCGACAACCACGCCATACTCGATCTCGATCTCGGTACGGTGAAGCCACAGCGGGAGCGAAAGTGGCTTCGCCCGATCCGCTTCGCCTTCCGCCTGGCGTACCTGGCGACGAAGTGGGTCGTGCTCCTGGCCCTGCCCTTCTACGCGCTGGTGCGGGGATCCGTGTGGGCATACAGCGCGTGGGATTGGGGAACCTGGCCTTCGCTGGGGATCGGGCTCCTGACGACGGTGGTGATCTTCACCCTCTACGGATCCTGGTTGTGGCGGCGCCTGACCGGCCGAAAGAGCCTTCCGAAGGTGGTCTCGCGGGCGCTGCTGGTCGTCGTCGTCGGGTACACCGGCTACGGTCTTCTCTACCTGAATGCCGCCAACGCCAAGACGCCGGAAGTCCGCGAGTACTTCACGTCGCTTCACCCGATGCTGCGGCTGGCCGCCAGTACCTTTCTCCTCTTCGACCGGGAAGCCGTGATCACCGACACGAGGCGAACGGTGGGGGACTACCTCGCCATGGGGCTGCCGGTGAACGAGTCTTCGCTGCACTTCAAGCTCGGGGACCGGTGGGTACACGCCCTGGACCTCCGGACCGTCGGAAGGAGCGAGTGGCGCAACCGGGTTACGGCCGGATACTTCCAGCTGATGGGATTCCGGGTGCTTCGGCACGTCGGCACCGCCGACCACCTGCACATCTCTCTGCCGATCCGCGGCACTTGAGCAAGCACCGTGGTCGGGGCGCGGCTCTGGTGGCACTCGCGATCGCCGTCTCCCCGATCCCGTCGTCCAGCCAAGAGGTCTTCGCCCTCGAGGAGCTCGCGCCCGGCGTTTGGGCCGGCCTCGTCCTGCCGCAGCCACCGATGTACGTCTTCGCCAATGCGTTGATCGTCGAACGGGCGGAGGGCTTGCTGGTCGTCGACTCGCACAGCTCACCCTCCGCCGCTCGTGCCATGATCGCCGCCCTGGCGGCCCGGACGGATCGACCGGTCCGCCATCTGGTCAACACACACTTCCACGGCGACCACGTCTACGGCAACGAGTCCTACACCGACCGTTTTCCCGGCGTGGAGATCATCGCCCACGAGAACACGGCTCGGGACATCGAGTCGAAGCTCGGGCCCTTCGTCGAAGAGGAGATCGCCGGGCTGCCCGCCTCCATCCGCGATCGCGAAACGTGGATTCGGACTCGAACCGGACCCGACGGCGAGGCGCTGACCGACGCGCAGATCGCCGCGCTCACCCGAAGCGCCCGACTACGAAGCAACCATCTCGCCGAGCTGCGCGAGCTCCGACTTCGATTGCCCGACAGGACCTTCACCGATCGGCTGGAGCTCGAAGACGCCCGCACCCCGGTTTGGATTCTGAACTTCGGGCCGGCCCACACGGACGGCGACGCGCTGGTGTACCTGCCCCGACAGCGGATCCTCGCCGTGGGAGACCTGCTCGAGGAGGCACTCCCATGGGTGGACGAGAACACCCATCCCGTGGGCTGGGCGAACAGCCTGGACCGCATTTCGGAGCTCGAGATCGACGTCGTCCTGCCATCGCACGGATCCCTGCTCCGGAGCCGGCAGCTCCTCGAGCTGCAGCGGGCCTTCTTCCGTTATGTCGTCGATTTCGTGGAAGCGGGGCTCGATGAAGGTCGGACCCTCGAAGAGATCCAGGCGGGTATTGATCCGGCAGCCGTGCCTCCTCCCCTGCCGCCGGGGAGCCCCCAGCTCGGCGAGGGGTGGGCCGAGTATCTCCACCGGGTGGTCGAGCGTACTTTCGCCGAGGCGTCGGAGCACCGTCACGACTGAGCAAACCCGAATGGGCGGGGGCGGCATGGGCATGCGAATCACCTTTCTGGGCGCAGCAGGCACCGTCACGGGATCACGGTTTCTCGTGGAGGCCGATGGCACGCGCGTTCTCGTGGACTGCGGGCTGTTCCAGGGCCTCAAGTCTCTCCGACTCAAGAACCGCGACCCACTCGGGGTGGACCCGGCCAGCCTGGACGCCGTTCTGCTCACGCACGCCCACCTCGACCACTCGGGCTGGCTGCCGGTACTCGTGCGAGACGGCTTCGCGGGTCCGATCTACTGCACGCCTCCGACGGCCGATCTCGCCGAAATCCTTCTGGCGGACTCCGGACGGCTGCAGGAGGAGGACGCGCGCTACGCCAACAAGAAGGGCTACTCACGCCACAAGCCGGCCGAGCCGCTCTATACGGAAGCGCAGGCGGCCGCCGTCACACCCCGGTTTCAGGCCTGTGAGCTCGACGACACCTTCTCGGTGGGATCGCTGCGCGTGCGGTACCAGCGTGCGGGTCACATCCTCGGCGCCGCCAGCATCCTCATCGAAGCGAGCGGCCGCTCGGTCTTCTTCTCCGGCGACCTCGGCCGGCCTCACGACCTTGTGATGTGGCCGCCCGATCCGCCTCCAGCGGCCGACATGATCGTCATGGAAAGCACGTACGGGGACCGCGAGCACAAGGACACCGACGTGCTCGCGGCGCTGGCGGACGCGGTCGGAGACACCGTGCGCGACGGCGGCGTGGCGATGATCCCGGCTTTCGCGGTCGGACGCTCGCAGCTGATCCTCTACGTACTCTGGCGACTCCGCCAGGACGGCCGCCTTCCGAGCGTGCCGACCTTTCTGAACAGCCCGATGGCGATCGAGGTGAGCGAGGTGTTCCGGCGCTTCGACGAGTACCACCGTCTGACCGAGCTCGAGACCAATGCGGCGCTCTCGTCCGCCACCTTCACGAGGAAGGTCGAGGAGTCGAAGGAGCTCAACCGACGTCGCGGCCCGATGGTGCTCGTCGCCGGGGCCGGCATGCTCACCGGGGGGCGGATCCTCCACCATCTCAAAGCGTTCGGCGCCGATCCCATGAACGCCGTGCTCCTCGTGGGCTACCAGGCTCCGGGCACGCGAGGCGCGGCGCTCATCGCGGGAGACCCCCAGCTCAAGATCCACGGACGGTATTGGCCGATGCGGGCTCAGGTCCACCGACTCGATGCGCTCTCCGGTCACGCCGATCGCAGCGAGCTTCTCGACTGGCTCGGGGCAGCAGCCGTGCCTCCCGAGAAGGTGATGCTCGTCCACGGGGAGCCTCAGTCGGCCGACGCGCTGAGACGGGGGATCGCCGATCGGCACGGCCTCGACGCGGAGCCCGCGTCGATGGGTCAGGTCGTTCGGCTCGACTGAGAGGAAACCTCCGCGCGGCACGGGATCGCCGCCTCCGGCGCCCCTTTGCCGCCGTCGACCCGCGAGGCCATCTTTTCCGCCTACCCACCGAACGGTTCGGCCACGACGTCCGAACGATTGCCTTGGAAGACCAGAGGAGCTCGATGAAGCCGCTCAGAAGATCCCAGCTGCTCTACGCGATGGCCGCCACCCTGCTCGGCACGGGGACGGCTACGGCACAGGAAGCTTCCGTAGGCGGACCGCTGGATGCGGTCTCGTTCATGAACTTCCGCGAGATCGGCCCCGCCGTGGTCGGCGGACGTGTGAGCGACCTGGCTGTCGACGAAGACGAGACCCGGGTCATCTACGTCGGGACGGCGACGGCCGGTGTCTGGAAGAGCACGAACCACGGGATCACGTGGGAGGCGATCTTCACCGACCAGAGCACCTCCTCGGTCGGCGACGTGACGCTCGCGCCGTCCAACCCCAACATCGTCTGGGTCGGGACCGGTGAGCCGCAAAACCGGCAGTCTTCGCCCTGGGGCGACGGGGTGTTCAAGTCCGTCGACGGAGGTCGAAGCTGGCACCACATGGGGTTGCGTGAGACGCTGCACATCTCGCGCATCCAGATCCACCCCCGCAACCCGGACATCGTCTACGTCGCTGCCGTGGGCGGCCTCTGGGGTCCGAACCCCGAGCGCGGCGTCTTCAAGACGACGGACGGCGGGGAGACCTGGGAGCATGTTCTCTCGGTCGACGACCACACCGGGGCGATCGACCTGGTGATGGATCCCGGTGACCCCAACACCCTCTTCGCCGCCATGTACCAGCGGCAGCGCACCGCCTTCGGCTTCCACGGTGGAGGACCCGGCAGCGGCATCTACCGGACCTTCGACGGCGGCCGCAACTGGACGCTGCTCGAGGAGGGGCTCCCGAGCGCGGAGAAGGGTCGCATCGGGCTCGACATCTACCGTGGAGACGGGAACCTGGTCTACGCGATCGTGGAAGCGGTCGAAGGCCAGGGCGTCTACCGGTCGACCGACCGCGGGGACACGTGGGAGTTCATGTCGGACAACAACCCACGCCCCATGTACTACAGCCAGATCTGGATCGACCCGAACAACCCCGAGCGGATCTATACGGGCGGCTCGGACCTGATGCGGTCGGACGACGGCGGTCGCTCCTTCACGAACGACGGTGCCCGAAACGTGCACCTCGACCATCACGCGCTCTGGATCGACCCCTCGGACTCCGATCACATCCTGATCGGGAGCGACGGCGGCGTGTCCGTGTCCTGGGACGGATCGGAGAGCTGGCGCTTCTACGACAACCTTCCGATCGCGCAGTTCTACGAGATCGGATTCAACCGGGAGTCCCCGTACACGGTCTGCGGCGGACTCCAGGACAACGGGAGCTGGTGCGGCCCGACCAACACCCTCGACAGTCAGGGCATCCGCAATGCCGACTGGTACAACGTCGGAGGCGGAGACGGCTTTTACGTGCAGATCGACCCGGTGGACCCGACCATCCTCTTCTCGGAATCGCAGAACGGACGGATCGGGCGGCTCGACCTCAAGACCGGAGAGCGGGTCTACGTCCAGCCCACCCCCCGCTTCGATCAGGACGAAGGGTCGCTCCCGATCCCCGACCCGGGTGATGACGCGCCCGACGAGGACGACCGGATCTACCGGGCGAACTGGAACGCGCCCCTCCTCATCTCCAAGCACGACCGGAATACGGTCTACTTCGGCACGCAGAAGCTCCTTCGGACCCAGGACCGAGGGCTCAGCTGGAAGGAGATCAGCCCCGACCTGACTTTCAACATCGACCGGACACAGCTTCCGATCATGGGTGTCCTCGCCTCCGAGGAGACCCTCTCGCTCAACGACGGTGTCAGCTACTACTCGACGTTGACGACGGTCGGCGAGTCGCCCATGAACGCGGACGTCCTCTACACCGGCGCAGACGACGGTCGCCTGATGGGGACCCGCGACGGCGGCACGACCTGGACGGACCTGACCGCGAATGTCCCCGGTCTGCCCGCGAACACCTACGTCAGTCGAATTGCGGCTTCGGCCCATCAGGAGGGACGCGTCTACGCGACCTTCGACGGACACTACACGGCCGATTTCGCCCCCTACGTCTACCGGAGCGACGACTACGGCTCCTCGTGGACGAGAATCACGAACGGGCTGCCCGACTGGTCCGTCAACGTCATCATCGAGCACCCCGATGCACAGGACCTGCTCTTCCTGGGCAACGAGGTCGGGGTCTTCGTCTCCCTGGACCGAGGAGGCAGCTGGCATCGCCTGCAACACGGAATGCCCGTCGTCCCGGTCGACGATCTCCACGTGCACCCCGACGAGAACGACCTCGTCGTGGGCACGCACGGTCGGGGAATCTGGATCATGGACGACGTCACCCCGCTCGAGGAGCTGGCACGCTCGCCGACCCTCGTGGATGGTCCTCACCTCTACGGGATCGGCCGCGTCGTGGACTGGCGCAGCTTCAGGGTCCAGGAGTGGACGGCCCAGGGCGAGTTCAGGCTGCGCAATCCCCCGAATGGCGCTCGCATCCGCTACTGGATCCCCGAGGGAGGGGCCGAGGACGAGGGCTCCGAGACTGCGACGGAGGACCGCGGGGGCGACAGGATCGATCTCCAGATCATGACGGCCACCGGTGAGAAGGTCCGCACGCTCCAAGGTCCGGGCACGCCCGGCGCCCACGAGATCTTCTGGGACTTCCGCATCGAGCCGGCCTATGAGGCGCGAGGGGGTGGAGGTGGCTGGCGTGGCGGGTTCTTCGGTGGTGGCAGCCCTCAGGGGCCCAAGGTGCTCCCCGGTGTCTACCAGGTGCAGATGGATCATGGAGGAACGACGGCGCTCGGAGACATGGTGGTGCGGCTCGATCCGCGACTCCAGGTGGAGCGGAGCGACCTGATGTCTCGTCAGGAAGCGCTGATGTCCGCGTACCATCTCGCCAAGCCGAACTACGAGGCGGGCCAGGCGCTACGAAGAGTCAGCCGACAGCTGGACGACATCGACGAGCTGTTGGACGAGGCCTCGGAGGCACCCGAGCAGATCGCGGCCGAAATGGATGCGCTACGCGAACACGTCACGGATCTGGACGACGATCTCGACGACCTGGGTGCCGGGTCTCTGCAATTCCGTATCGAGGGATCCACGACACGCCCGTCCGAGGACGTGCTTCAACTGCTCGACGACGCCTGGGAGGGCATCGGGCCGGTGATCGAGCGCATCAACGAGGTCGTGACCGAACGGATGCCCGCACTCTACCGGATGCTGAACGATGCGGGTGTCCGGGCCGACCCGGGCGAGCCGGTCGCGATCCCTGCCCGACGGGGAGGTGGGGGCAGCTGAGCCTGTGCGGGATACCGCGACCGGGGAAGCCGACGGCGAGCCGGCGGGGTTCGCACTGATCGACGTCACCTCCGGGCGAGCGCGTTCACCTGCTCGCTCCGGAGGCCGGGTCAGGAGAGCTCTCGCCGGCGTCGGCCTGGCGCTCTCGGCTGCGGCGGCCACCCAGCAAGGTGCTGCGGCCCAATCCTCCCTGCTTCTCGATCCTCTCGACCCGGTGTGGGGCACGACGGCCCCCGACACCTTTCGCGCAGAGTTCCGGACGAGCGAGGGCACCTTCGTCCTGGAGGCAGTGCGCGACTGGGCCCCACAGGGCGTCGATCGCTTCTACAACCTCGTGCGCCACGGCTTCTACGACGACTCGCGCTTCTACCGGGTGGTCGAGGGCTTCATCGCACAGTTCGGGCTGCCGGGCGACCCGGCCGTCACGCCGTACTGGCTGGAGCGGACGATCCCCGACGATCCCGTCGTCGCGAGCAACGAGCGCGGCACGGTCGCCTTCGCCTTCACCGACCCCGGTACACGGACCACGCAGGTCTACGTCAACCTGGCCGACAACCGCCGGTTGGACCCCGACGGATTCGCACCCTTCGCGCGTGTCGTGGAGGGTATGGACGTGGTCGACAGGCTTTACGCCGGGTATGGAGAGTCCGCGGGAGGCGGGCTCCGCCGGGGTGATCAGAGCCGTATCTGGGCGGAAGGGAACGCGCACCTCGACGCCGAATACCCCGCGCTGTCCCGGCTCGAGAACGTCCGCATCGTGCCCCGAGATCCACCCCTCGACGCGAACGCGCTGCGCGCGTACGTCGACGACTTCCGAAGGCGTGGTCAGCTGCCGGGTGTCGCGGTCGTGGTCGCCGACCGAAACGGGCCCCTCTTCGCGGAGACGTTCGGGGGGACCGAGGTGGACGGTGGCGCTTTCACGACAAGCTCGACGGTCTATATCGGGTCCACGACCAAGACGCTGACGGCGCTGGGGATCCTGCAGCTGTCGGATGCGGGCGAGATCGAACTCGATCGTCCGGTGCTGGACTACCTTCCGAGCCTCGACTTCCCGCCTGGCGAGCCCGCGGGACAGCTCACGACCCGGCACCTCCTCACGCACGCGAGCGGGTTACCCAGGATGGCGGCCTTCCAACGTCGCGTGCAGCGGGAGGGACGGCTGGACCGCGTGCGATTCTTCGCAGACCCCGGTGATCGGGTGGCGTACTCCAGCATCAACTTCCTGCTGCTCGGGCAGCTGATCGAGACCGTGTCGGGGCAGGCGTACGGTGCGTACATGGCCGAGCACGTCTTCGGGCCGCTCGGCATGGCAGGCACCACGATCGACCGCGATGCGGCCGCAAGGGAAGGTCTGGCACAGGGGCACACCTATGTCTTCGGCTGGCCCGTCGCACGGAGCGAGCCCGCGTACCACGAGCGGATGATCCCGACCGGCTACGTCCTGACGACCGCCGAGGACCTCGGGCGATACCTCTCGGCCGTCCTGGCCGCGAGCCAGGGAGCCAGGACAGCAGCGGTCTCGCCGGGCGTCGCTTCCCTCATGGCCACACCCCGAAGCGGAGACCTCGGCGTGTCACACGGTTGGGGCGTCACACGGCTCGGAGGAGAGCGCTCGCTCTACCACGCCGGGATGACGCCCGGCTTCTACGCCCTGCTCGCCGTGATGCCCGATGCGGATCGGGCCGTGGCCGTCGTGAGCACGCGAAACGCAGGCCCGTTCCTCGACGCGCCCCGGGCGCTCCTCGACGGGGTCGTCGAGATTACGATGGACCGAGAGGCCCCACCGTACTTCCCCTGGGAGCGCCTGATCCGGCTGGGGATCCTCGCCCTGCTCGTCGGTGACCTGATCCGGCCTTTCCGGCTGGCTGCACGGTGGCGAGCGCTCGGACGGCCCCGCGCGATGGCGCACACGGTTCCCGTGATCGGGCGTGTGCTCTTCGACATCACGCTGGCGGCTGCGATCCCCCTCTGGATCGTGCTGGGTCTCGCCAAGCTCCCGATCCAGGATTTTCTCGAGTTCTATCCGGACCTCGGCGTGGCGCTCATCCTCTTTCCGCTGCTCGCCCTGCCCTCGGCCGTGCTCCGCTCGGTCGTGAACTCGGAAAAGTGGCGGCAAGAAGTGGCGGCGGCCGCTTCGACCTGAGCGACCGCCGCCGAACCCCACCCAGAATCCGTGGAGGGGCCTAGACCACGCCCTGATCGAGCATCGCGTCGGCCACCTTGAGGAAGCCGCCGATGTTCGCCCCGTTCACGTAGTTCCCGGGCGTCCCGAACTCCTCGCCGACCTCCACACACCGCTGGTGGATGCTCTTCATGATGCGTTGGAGGCGTTGGTCCACCTCCTCACGCGACCAGTGCAGACGCATGGAGTTCTGGGACATCTCGAGTCCCGAGACCGCCACACCGCCCGCGTTGGCGGCCTTGCCGGGACCGTAGAGAATCCCGGAGTCGAGGAAGAGCTGCACGCCGTCCGGGGTTGTCGGCATGTTGGCGCCCTCGCTCACCACGTAGACGCCGCCGTTCAGCAGATTCTGCGCATCTTCCGCGTTGACCTCGTTCTGCGTGGCGCTGGGGAACGCACAGTCCGCCTCGTGGGTCCAGAGCGGGTCGGTGCCCCGTGCGGGCTCCTCCTGGAGCGGCGTATAGACCGCCGACGTGAAGGCGTCCGCATACTCCTTGATCCGGCCGCGGCGCTCGTTCTTCAGCTCCATCACGAAGTCGAGCTTGGCCCGGTCGATGCCCTCTTCGTCGTAGATGTAGCCGCTCGAATCCGAGAGCGTGACCGGCTTGGCACCGAGCTCGATCAGCTTCTCGGTGGTGTACTGCGCCACGTTGCCACTGCCTGACACCAGACACGTCTTGCCCTCGAGCGTCTCCCCGCGGGTGCCCAGCATCTCCGACGCGAAATAGACGGAGCCGTATCCGGTCGCCTCGGGCCGGATCAGCGAGCCTCCCCAGTTCAATCCCTTGCCCGTCAGCACGCCGGTGAACTGGTTCGTGAGACGCTTGTATTGCCCGAAGAGGAACCCCACCTCGCGTCCGCCGACACCGATGTCTCCAGCCGGCACGTCGGTATCGGGCCCGATGTGTCGGAAGAGCTCCGTCATGAAGCTCTGGCAGAAGCGCATGACCTCTCGGTCGCTCTTCCCCTTGGGGTCGAAGTCCGACCCGCCCTTGCCCCCGCCCATCGGGAGTGTCGTGAGCGCATTCTTGAAGACCTGCTCGAAGGCGAGGAATTTCAACATTCCGAGGGTGACGGACGGGTGGAATCGCAAGCCGCCCTTATAGGGCCCGATCGCGCTGTTCATCTCCACGCGGAAGCCGCGGTTGACCTGGACCCCACCCTGATCGTCCACCCACGGCACCCGGAACAGGATCACCCTTTCGGGCTCGATCATGCGCTCCAGGATCTTGGCCGAGCGGTATTCGGGGCGTCGATCGAGGACCAGGTCGAGCGATTCGACGACCTCGTGAACAGCCTGGTGGAACTCGGGCTCGGCGGGGTTCGTGGCCTTCACGTCTTCCATCAGAGTCGTTACGTAGTCCGACATGAGCTCATGCATCCTGGCTGGAGTGACGGACGACCGTGACCCGGTCGAGTCGTGTTGAACGGATGGTAAAGAAGGGTTCGGCCCCAGTCCGTAGGGAAACCGACGATCACAGTGTAGGAAAAATCCTCGGATTACGCCGCTCCGTTGAGCGGTTTCAGGAGGACGCCGCGCCTCTCGTGGCCGTTCATGATCGCGACGGCCGGCTCCTCGAAACGCACGTGACGCACGCATCCCCGAGTGGCGACTTCAGGCTGATGGCGCAGCCAATCCCAGTCCACCGACCCCTCGCCCGTGTTCGCGTTGACCGTGAAGTAGCCGACGTTGAAGGATGCGAGATTCTGATAGAAGTGGGTGCCCTGAGACGGAGTCACGCGGGCGTCGCGAAAGCCCGCCTCGACGATCACCCGGGCACCGGAGATGTCCTCCCACTTGACCGGGATTCCGAGCCAGGGGTGTGTCGAGCCCCAGCGTCCGACCCCGATCAGCCCGTAGGGTCGACCTTCCGCGTTGAGCTGCGCGTTGAAGCGCGAAACGTATTCGGCAGTCTCGGCGCTCTGCGCTCGGTCGAACTCGCTGCGATCGACCACGATCCAATCACGCAGCACGTCGATTCTCCCGTTCCCCAGCACCGAAGGGCTCTCGCAGAAGACCTGTGCTGCGTCGATCCCCGTGAGCTCGACGTCGGCATCCTCCCGCGTGGGCGCAAGAGGACGCAGCTGCAGGAATCCGAACTCCGAAACGTCCCCTCGCCGAGCCGCCAAGGTGGCCGCGAACTCGATCTCCACCGGAAGACGCGTGCCGGCCCTGCCCAGCGTCAACAGCTCGTCCAGGACCTCCGCGAGCGGAAAGACGCCGTGCTTGAGAATCGGCGCGAAGCTCACGAGTCTCGATCCGGCGCGCCCCAGCCCGTCGTAGATCGCCCGGTTCTCGTGGGAATAGCTGGAGCCGACCGGATGCAGCGTGCCGTCGCGCTCCGCGGTCTTGAGATCGAAGCGGTGGAGCGGACCCTCCTCGATCCACCCGCCGGTGGGAAGGATCTGACCCAGCTGGAGCGCCCAGAACTCGCGCTGAGCGTTCTCGAGCATACCCTCGAGGGTCGAGTGCTCGAGCATGTGGCTGGGCCGCCGGGGCACGAACCGCAGACACGGTTCACCCTGGGCCACGGTCTTGCCGAGTCCCAGCGCGACCGCCGCGATCCCGTCGTCGGTCTCGGCCGGGGGTGACGGGTAGTAGTTGTGCGATCGGGCTACGCCGGAAATGTGCGGGTAGAAGCGATTCCCATGAGCGGCACCGACCAACTTCTGAATGATGACCGCCATCGCCTCCTCCTCCATGCGATACGCGGTCGCCTGGAGAAAGGCACCGGCGCGCTTCGAGAAGGTGGACGCGTATACCCGCTTCACCGCGTCGACCAGCTGCCTCAACCGCTCGCGTGAGCTCCTCGCGTCATTGGGGAGCAGCCAGGTGCCATAGACGCCGGCGAGAGGCTGATTCGGCGAGTCCTCCAGAAGACTCGAGGAACGGACCGCCAGCGGGTCGGTCATGACGCGGACGACGTGCTCGAGCGAGTTCATCACTTCGTCGGGGAGCGGTGCGGCCAGGATTCGCGTCAATGTCTCGGCCTCGTCCTCGCACTGGAGCGCGAAGGCGCGGAGGCCCTTGTCGTCCATGAACTCGTCGAATACGCTCGTGCCGAGCACGACCGACGGGGGGACGGAGATGCGCACGTTCGGAAAGCGCTCACCCAACCTGACCTCGTCCAGCAGACGACTCGCGAAGGCGAGACCACGTCCCTTTCCGCCGAGAGACCCGCCCCCGATCTGGACCATCCCCTCTTCCCCGTCGAAGAACTGGTCTCGGAACGGGTTGACCGACCCTCGACTCCGCTCTCGCCGATACCGATCGATGTCACGAACCAGCGAGTCCCGGAGCGTCTCCACGTCGGGAAAGTCCTCGAGCAGTCTCGGCCGCAGCTCCGCGGCGAGCCCGAACTCGGCGCGCGCCCGGAGCCAACGGGAGAAGTCGTGCCGCTGTGCGTGAAACGCGAGGCTCTCGGCCGGCACCGTCCTCAGCTTCTCGACCAGAGTCTTGAGATCGGGAGCCCGATCGAGCTCTTCACCGGAAGGCGAGCGGAATATGAAATCTCCGAAGAACAGGTGCGACGACATGTACTGGCGCAGCCGCGCGAGAAAATCGGGCGACCGCTTGTGCAGGAAGCCCACCTCCAGATCGTTGGCGATCGTATCGTTCTCCTCGTGGGAGGATTGGAGGACGATCGGCACGTCGGGGGCGATCTCGCGGATTGCCAAGACGAGATCCCGGCCAGCGGTTCGTGAGTGTTCTTCCCCCTTCGGGAAGCTCATGTCGCTGAAGACGCCCATGATCGTCTCGCCGTAGCGGTCGAAATCGTCGAGGGCGCGCTCGAACGTCGTCGAAAGCAGGATCTTCGGTCGCGCCCGCGCGCGCATCATCCGCTGCAGGCGATTCCCGGACTCCTCCGCGACGGCCTGGGTGAGGTTGAGCACCTCGCTGTATATGACCGGAAGGAAGGACGAATAGAAGCGGACGCTGTCTTCCACGACGAGAAAGACCGGCACGCCGATCTGGGTGTCCCAGGCGACGTTGCGCCGGTCCTCGATCGATCGCACGATCGCGAGCAGAATCCGCGCGTCGCCCTGCCAGAGGAAGAGCGCCTCGATTCCGGCGAGGGATTTTCGCTCCCGGAAAAGCTGCAGCTCGCGGTGATCGTATCCCAGAACGACGAAGGGTACGTCCACCTCCGCCGCACGAATCTCCGCGGCGAGCTGCGAGGCGTCCATGTCCCCCAACTTCGGGCTGGCGATCACCAGATCGACCTTCGGACGCTCGCGCTTCAGGATCCTCAGGGCCTGCCTGCCGGAGGATACCCGCGTCAGAAACGGGGGCTCGCGGGGACTCGCTTCGAGAAACTTCCCGAGTACGCGCTCGTGGAGGTGTCCGTCCTCCGCGAGGATGAAGGATTCGTACAACGACGCGACGAACAGGACGTGTCGCACCTGTTCTCTCATCAGGCTCCGGAAGCCTGTCGCTCTCGCCCCGAAGCGCTCGGAGAAATCGATCGAGCTCTTCACGAATCACCCCCGCAGAGGACTACCTCCTGAACAATAGCCGGCCACAATCGAACGGGCACGGTTGTCCTGCGACCTCGGACTCGCGACATTCTCCCCCCCAACGGAGGCGAATGCATAGAAGATGAACATCGAAGACCTGAGAGCAGTGATCGCGAGCGCGAAAGCGCGTGGCCGGGAGCCACTCGACCGTTTTCTCCGAGAGTCCCTCCCGGATGCGACCCAGGAGGAGATCGACGAGACGGCCGAAGTCGCGATCGAGATCATCGAATCGGTGCCACTCTTCCTTGCCGCCGCCGAGAAGGCCGCGAAGGACCGGAACCTCAGCGTCGTGGTCGAGCCCCTCCTTGACCGGGCGGGGCGGTACTTCCTGCATCCGATCGACTTGATCCCCGAGATGACGCAGGGGCTGGCCGGGCTGCTGGACGACAGCTATCTGGTTCTGCGAATCCTCAAGAACCTCGAGCAGGGCCCTCAGCCTCTGGTCGATTGGGATCTCGACTATCCGATCGCCTTCCTGAAGAAGCTCATCGGCGAGCGGGTCAGCCAACAGCTCGACGCGATGTCGCTCATGGCGTTCCAAGAGGTCTCGGGGTCCGTTCAGGAGCTCTGGCAGCAGCTGTCTCACGACGCCTGAGCGCTCTTGGAGGTGGCAGGCCGAACAGGCCTTGCCAAGCACTGGCCGGGGTCCGGGTGTCCAGACCTGCATGCCCGCAACCGGTTCTCATGGAGGAGATGCCATGCGACGCTTTTTCCTGACCCTGGCGACGTTGTCCGTCGCCGCCCCGACCGTGCCCGCCCAGGCCCAGCAGCAGATCGAGATCCTGGAGTGGGAGGTCCCCTACGAGGAGAGCCGGCCTCGCGATCCCCATGTCGGGCCCGACGGCAAGGTCTGGTTCGTCGGCCAGCGCTCGCACTACGCCGCCTATCTCGACCGTGACACGGGCGAGTTCACGAAGTACGACCTCGGTGACGGTGTCGGTCCGCACACGCTGATCGTCTCGGAGGACAACAAGGTCTTCTACGCCGGGAACCTCCAGAACCACATCGGGATCCTCGACCCCGAGGACGGGAGCATCGAGAGGATCATGATGCCGGAGGAGGCGGCCCGGGACCCACACACGATCGTCTTCGACGCCGACGGAGACATGTGGTTCACGGTCCAGTTCGGCAACTACGTCGGGTATCTCGACCGGGAGTCCCGGGACGTCCGCCTCGTCGCAGCACCCGAGACGCAGGGCCGGCGGCCGACGAGCCGACCGTACGGCATCAAGATGAGCTCGAAGGACGAGCCGTGGGCGGTGCTCTTCAATACGAACAAGATCGCCACCGTGGACCCGCAGACCTTCGAGATGACCACGTACGATCTCCCCCACGAGGGCTCACGCCCCCGCCGCATGGTGATCGACTCGGAGGACAACGTCTGGTACGTGGACTACGCGCTCGGCGCGTTGGGCCGGTTCGATCCGGAAACGGAGACGTTCACGGAGTGGCCGATGCCGAGCGGCGAGAACGCGCGACCCTACGGTGTGGAGATCGACCCCGACGACCGCATCTGGTTCGTGGAGACGGGTGTGCAGCCGAACATGTTCGTGGGCTTCGATCCCGAGACGGAGGAGTTCTTCTCACAGACGCCGGTCGGCAGCGGAGGGGGCACCATCCGCCACATGCACTACGAGGCGTCGACCAACTCCATCTGGTTCGGGGCCGATACGAACACGGTGGGGCAGGCCAAGCTGCCTCCGCTCAAGCGGAAGGTGACGACGCAGGACGGGTAGCGCCTCGGGTCGTCGTTCGAGTCGAAGGGCGGCTCCCCGACAGGGGGCCGCCCTTCTTCCGTCAGTCGAGCCGGATCTCACCACCCGGGAGGATCTCCGCACCGGCTGCTCCGAGGATCTCGGCAAATCCCTCATCGTCCAGGGACACGACCGGAAATCCCTTGCCGTAGAGCTCCTCTGCGACGATCGAGGCCAAAGCCAGGAAGGCGTCCGTCCCCCTCGTAACGATCCCGGCCGGTGCATTACCCTGTCGGACGGACTCGAGCAGGACCGCCGTCGTCGTGCTCGACCCCCTCGTCTCGGGAATCGCGAGAATCGCGCCTGCGGCCCGCTGCCCGGTGAGGGCGTGCGTGCGGTCGATGATCCGTCCCGTCCCGGCGTCGTAGCCACCCCAAAAGCTCAGGGGCTCGTCGGCCGCCAGGAGCGGGCCCTTCGCCACACCTTCGACGATGGGGTGACCCGGAAGCACCCGATCAGCCATGGGCGATCCCCCACGGCCCATCGTCCCTTCGAACCCGGCCTTCGACCGCCGATTCGACGCAGTCCGAGAGCGTTCCGAAGACCACGCGACGATCCAGGAGGCTCGGCGTGTAGTGGGCGTACTTGGCCGAGTTCGTCATCAGGCTTCCGATCTCGCTGGGAAGCATCGGCGTCGTCAGGATACAGGTATCGACCGTGACCTCTGCTCCGAACTCGAGGAGCGGCTCGAGGAGACCGGCTTGCTGCGCGATCAGCTTGACGCCACGCCCACAGGTCACCAGCAGGCGCACCCCCGGATGACGACGCCGACCCTTCAGCAGCGGGGCCAGAGCCCGGAACTCCTCCAGGGAGAAGTGCGGGCTGCCGAGCACGACCAGGTCGAGATCCTCACCCTCGCTGCTCGTCAGCTCGGCCCGGGCGCGCTGCAAGTCGTCGAGCGCGACCTCGACCGTCTCCTCGGGCGACCGCCCCTGAAAGGCGGCATCCAACGAGGGCGCCTCGGGCGTGGTACCGATCCAATGGAAGAGCGCAACGGCACCGGACGACGCCATCGCGGCCCCGAGCGCCTTGAGCTCGTCCTCGTTCGGTATCGTGACGAGCCCGTCCAGAACCGGAATCCGGCTTCTCGCGACTCCGCCGAGCCAGTGTCCCAAGACCGAGGGGAAGTCCTCCGCCTCCTGGACCGCCTCCGGAATACCGTGCAGCCGCACGTGCAGCTGTCCCGCGCGGTTCTCGTCGAGGTGCAGACCGATGGCCGGCACCCGACCCGTGATGGCGGCACAGATGTCCAGGAGGTCGGGGTATCTCTCGGTCCTGGCTCCCAGCACCGAGTTGGCGAAGACGATCGCGCTCGACTCCCCCCAGGCGATCTGCTCGCCGAAGCCCGGACGTTGCTCCGTCTGATAGGGCGCGCACGTCCAGGTCGGCTTGCAGCCCATCGCCTCGTACGCATCCATCTGCCTTCGCGCTTTGGAGGCCCACTCCGAAGGAACGGCCCACTCCTGCCATCCGTGCGCATCGACACCCGCGACGTTGAGCGTCGTCGGCACGACCACCGCGGCACCGCCGGCCGCGAGGCGCTCCGCGTACTCGAGCGTGGCATCCCCCATGTACAGCGACGAGTCGATGTGCGCCCCCGAGATGTCGATCAGGCGCGTCGCACCCTGAACCTCCGCCATGCGCACGAGAATGCGCATCGCCAGTGCGGCGCCCTCGCCTTTTGCCCCCTCCAGAACGGCCCGGTCGCGCGACTCGAGTGTGAGCGGCATCGGCTCAGGCGACTCCCGTGGCGCAGGCATGGCGGGATGCATATGGTGCGCGGTCGGGTGGACGTGTGTCTTCAGGACGGAGAGATGTCATGGCTGGGCCCTATTTCTCGAAGGCGAGCTTCAACTTTCTCAAGGAATTGAAGGCAAACAACAACCGCGTCTGGTTCACGGACAACAAGGGGCGTTACGAGTCCGCGATCAAGGAGCCCGCGTTCCGCTTCATCACCGACTTCGGAACGCACCTGGGAAAGATAAGCGAGCACTTCCGAGCCGACCCGCGGCCCGTCGGGGGCTCGATGTTTCGAATCTACCGGGACACACGGTTTTCCAAGGACAAGAGCCCGTACAAGACCGCCGTGGGAATCCAGTTCAGGCACGAGCTGGGCAAGGACGCCCACGCCCCGGGATTCTACTTCCACATCGAACCCGGCGGCTGCTTCGTCGCACTGGGATGCTGGCGTCCCGATTCGGCAAGCCTCCTGAAGATGCGCGAGGCCATCGTCGAGGACCCGAAGGCGTGGAAGCGGGCTTCGGGCGGAAAGCGCTTCAGAGACGTCTTCCGACTGGAAGGTGACCGGCTCAAGCGTCCTCCCAGGGGCTTCGATCCCGAGCACCCTGCCGTCGAGGACCTCAAGCGGAAAGACTTCATCGCGGTCACGAAGGTGAGCCAGTCGTTCGTGACGGGTCACGACCTGCCCAAGGAGCTGGCGGCCAGATACCGAGCCGGAGCCCCCTTCATGAAGTTCCTCTGCCAGGCACTGGCAGTCTCCTACTGAAGAAGCGCGCATCCGACTTCGAGATCCCCTGCAACCATCGCCCTGCTCGGTCTGTCTCAAGGAATGACCGACACAGACATCACCCGCCCCTCCCCAAGGCCTCCACCACGGCTGGCAGGAGGCGCTCGAAGGGCGCCTGAAGCGCCTGCGGAGCGGCTGTCCGTGCATGGATGGAACGTTGATTCGGGAGGGTGATGATGGAAGGGTGGATGGGACATCTGAAGATCGCGGCTCGGTCCCTGGGCAAGCGACCGGGGTTCGTGCTCACGACGATCATCACGCTGGGCCTTGGAATCGGCGCGACCACGGCCATCTTCAGCGTGATCAACGGGTCCCTGCTGAGGCCACTGCCGTTCCCCGAGTCCGATCGGATCGTGTGGCTCTCGGAATGGTGGAAGGATCAGTCCATCCCCGGCGGCTCGAGCATGAACGCCGCCAACTTCGCGGACCTCAGGGCCTCGGTTCGCAGCCTCGATCGAATGACCCCCTACACTTCGACGTCGGCCAATCTCTCGGGCGCGGATCGACCCGAGCGCGTTCGTGCCCTCGCCGTCGGTCATGAGTTCTTCGCGGCTCTCGGCATCCGGCCCTTCGTCGGTCGGGACTTTCTGGAGGAGGACGATCGAGAGGGGGCGCCCGACGTCGTCATTCTCTCCTATGAGCTTTGGAGGGACCGCTTCGGCGCCGACCGCGCCGTCGTGGGCCAAGCCATTCTCCTCAATGCCACGCCCCACACGGTCATCGGCGTCCTTTCCGAGGGTATGGAGTTTCCCCGGCTTCCACGGCTCTTCGTACCGATGCGGTTCGAAGGCCAGGAACACGGTCGAGGCGGTCGGCAGCTGAACGGCATCGCCCGACTGGCTCCGGGTATCGAGCTCGAGACCGCCCGCGATGAGCTGATGACGGCCTACGCGCGCCTCGAAGAGGCGTATCCCGACGAGAACGAGAACTGGAGTGCCTGGGCCGATCCGCTCAAGGATCTGGCGATACGCCGTTCCGAGAGGCGATCGCTCCAGCTGCTCGGCTGGTCCGTCGTCATCGTGCTTCTCATCGCGACCGTCAACGTCGCGAACCTGCTCCTGGTGCGCGCGGAGACAAGGCAGCGGGAGCTCGCGGTACGCGTCGCCCTGGGAGCCGGAAGGACCCGGCTCCTACCCCACTTCATCAGCGAGGGCCTACTCCTGTCGGTCGGCGGAGGGGCGCTGGGGGTCCTGATGGGATACAGCGGCATGCAGGGCATCAAGGCTGCCTACGGCTCGATGCTCCCCCGTGCCGACGAGATCGCGCTCGACGGGACCGTGCTCGCCTTCGCCCTCGCCGTCTCGCTGGGCGTCGGGCTGCTGGTCGGTCTCATCCCGGCCGCCCGCACCAACCTGCAAGACCTGCAACGGGACCTGAAGGAAGGGGCGCGAGGGCCGGCCCCCGGAGGTAGTCGACTGCTTCAGTCTCTGGTCGTCGGCGAACTGGCCCTCGCCGTGGTTCTCCTGGCGACGGCGGGCTTGCTGGTGAACAGCTTCTACCGGGTAGCCCGCATCGACGTCGGCATCCGGGCTCCGGAGGAGGTGCTCGTCGCACAGCTGTCGCTCCCTCGAGGGCGCTACGAGGAGCGAGCATCACGAGTGGCCTTCTTCGAGGAGCTACTCGCCGAGATCGAGACGATCCCCGGAACGGTTTCTGCCGGCATCACGACACGTCTTCCGCTTTTCGGCGGGAACAACTTCACGCGAGTCCCTGTGATCGGGGACCCCGACCGGTTCGCCAACTTCGTGGAATGGCGCGTCGTGACTCCGGGATTCTTCGACGCCGTTGGGATCCGCCTGGAGGAGGGCCGGATGCTCGGCCCCGAGGACATGGCGGCCGACACGCTTCGGACCATCCTGATCACGAGGGAGCTGTCCAAGCGGCTCTTCGCGGAGGAGAGCGCGCTCGGTCGAAGGATCGACGTCTTCGGGGACAGCGTCGGCATGGAAGTCGTGGGCGTCGTCAGCGATCTGCGCGACCTCGGTCACGAACGCCCGGCTCCTCCGGGCGTATACGCGGCGCTGAGCCCCGCCACAGCTCAGGGAACGGGGATTCTGCTCGCTCGGATGGAAGGCCCCCCGCTCCAGGCGATCTCCGCCGTGCGGCAGATCACGACTCGACTCGACGCAGACCTGCCGCTCTACGGTACCCGGACACTCGAAGACGTGGTCGCGCAGAGGCTGGGAGGGAGGAGGTTCTCCATCGCCCTGCTGCTGGCCTTCTCAGCGCTGGCCGTGCTGCTGGGCGCTGTCGGCATCTACGGCGTCATGTCCTATTCGGTGACCCAACGTACGCGTGAGATGGGTGTGCGAATGGCACTCGGAGCCCATCGGATCGACGTGGTCAGGTTGGTGCTCCGGCACGGTGTCCGCCTCACGGTCCTCGGGCTCTTCCTGGGACTCGCAGGCGCGGTGGGCGCGACCCGACTCATCGAGAGCCAACTCTACGAAGTGGACGCCGCGGACCCGCTGACCTACACAGCCGTCGCACTGCTGCTCGGCGCAGTAGCCGTGATCGCCAGCTACATGCCGGCCCGAAAGGCATCGAGAACCGACCCACTGGAGGCACTTCGACACGAGTGAGGCAATCTAGAAGAGGTAGCCGAGATTGATGTAGAAGGGCGCCGTCGTCTCGGCGGATGTCCCGACGTCGAGCGAGATCACGAAGTTCTCGCCCATACCGAGACGCACGCCACCCCCGAACCCGTGGTGCAGGTCGGTGAAGATCTCGCCGATCTGCACGCCCTCCGCCCACACGCGGCCAGAGTCGACGAAGGCCGACAGTACGGTGTGGAACGGCTTGCCCAGCATGCGGAAGTCGGCGACCCGCCAGCGCAGCTCCGCGTTCCAGAGGAAGAGCCCCTTGCCGACGAAGCGGTTCTTCTGCACGCCCCGGATCGAACGGAGTCCACCCATCCCCTCTTGCTGCTTGAAGGACGTCTGGATCTCCGAGAGCACATAGAAGGGAGGATCTCCCGAGACGTCCTGCATGAGGATTCGGTTGGCGAAGACCAGACGGCGGTTGAGGCTGAAGTAGCGCCTGTCCGCAAACGTCCATCTCGTGTAGCTGCTCTCGCTCCCCAGGAGCTCGTCGACCCTCTGCACGAGAAACTCGGTCCAGGTCCCGCTTCGGGGACCGGTCTCCCGGTCACGGGTGTCCCAAACGACCCCGGCGCGCACGTAGTTCGACCACCCTCCGGGAACAGGTGCGTCCGCCGCGGCCAGCTCCTGCGCGAGCAGCGTCGTCCCGGTGGCCTCGGGCACGGTGACGAGGGACACGTGCCGCGCACCGCCCCCGAAGAGAACCCTGAGGCGATCGCGGTAGACCGACTTCTGCAGGTTGACCGCCGCACTCCAGCGGTCGGTCCCGTACCGGTAGTAGTAGGGGTCGCTCTCGTTGGTGAGCGTCTCGTCGAAAGGTGCGTCGTTGCCGACACCGTAATACGGCGTCGCGATGTGCCGGTTGTTGCTGGCCGAGGCGTCGATCCTCCAGCCGGCCGGCAGCAGATGGGGAGAATCGTAGAACACCGAGATGTCCCGACGGCCCTCGGTCGTCAGGAAGACCAGGGGCTGAAGCGTCCAGCGATAGGGGGCGTATCCCCCCTCCCCGTAATCGTAGAGCTCCACGACCGCACCGTAGCCGAAGCCCTCGTCGGAGTCGTAGTTGAGCGCCGGGATGCCGGCGAACTCGAGGCCGGTTTGGGGCGTCTCATCCTGACCGGCAGCGGGTGCGACGAGGGCCAGGAAGAAGACCAGGGCCGAAAGCGGGCGGAGCACTTCCCGCGTTGTCGAGCGTGTCATGCGACCTCCTCTCTGCAAGAAAGCTAGGTGGCCGCCGATGACGGGAAGATACGTCCCTTGTCGTAGAGCTGCCGCGCCGACGACGTAGATCGCCGAGGGACCGCACACCGGACACGCTCGGGGTCCTTCCGGCATCCGGCCCGGAGGTGACTCCGCTCGCCTACCCCCGGCCCGCGAAGCGGGGCGGCGGCGGCGAGTACTCCGCCAACCGGTCGATCAGCACGTGGGGGTCCGATTCGACCGCGAGGATCGCTCTGTGCCGTTCCCGGATGAACGACTCCTCGACGGCGTGGTCGAGGAAGCTCGTGAGGTGGGAGAAGTACTCCCCGACCTCGAGGAGTCCCAGGGGATGGCGGTGTAGGCCGAGCTGACCCCAGGTCCAGACCTCGAAGAGCTCCTCGAGCGTTCCCAATCCCCCCGGGAGCCCGATGAAGGCCTGTGCCAGCCGGGCCATGGTGGCCTTCCGCTCGTGCATTGTCTCGACGATCTCGAGGTGGGTGAGGCCCCGGTGGGCGATCTCCCTCTCCACGAGGAATCGGGGAATGACCCCGGTGACCTCACCCCCGGCCTCGAGCGTCGCATCGGCGAGGATGCCCATGAGCCCGACGTGACCCGCGCCGTAGACGAGGTGGATCGAACGCTCGGCGAGCGCCCGCCCGAGCGCACGGGCAGCCTCCGCGTACCGAGCGTCCCGCCCGGGTTGAGCGCCACAGAACACGCAGATGGATTTCATGGCGACGAAGTAGGCACTCGTCGGCGAATCTGCAATACCGACCACGCCCGGCCGGGGCCCCGGCATGCCCTTGATAATCGGACTTCCGAGGTCGAGCTTCGGTGACCTTCAGCCAGGATTCGCAGGAGCAGCAACCGACCATGAAGACCTCTCTCGCACTCGCTCTCGGTGCCGTCGTCGTCTCGGGATCCTTGGTGGCCGCATCGCGCCAGCCGACCCTTCCGCAGGCCGACGGCACGACCGTTTTTCGCAACGTCAACGTCGTACCGATGGACGAGGAGCGGGTCCTGGAGAACCGGACGGTCGTCGTCCGAAACGGAAGAATCGCCGAGATCGCAGACGCCGGCACGGTGCGCGTCGGAACGGGAGCGGTCGTGGTCGACGGCGCCGGCAAGTACCTGATGCCCGGTCTCGCGGAGATGCACGGGCACATGCCGGGAGGCGAGCTGGAGGAGATCGTCATGTTCCTCTACGTCGCCAACGGCATCACGACCGTTCGCGGCATGCTGGGCCAGGATTCCCATCTCGAGCTGCGGAGGAAGGCGCAAGCCGGAGAGATCGTCGCGCCCAACCTCTACATGGCCGGCCCGAGCTTCAGCGGCGGGACGGTCGCCTCACCGGAGCAGGCGGTGGAGAAGGTCCGGACGCAGAAGCAGCAGGGATGGGACCTGCTCAAGATCCACCCCGGACTCACGCTGGCCGAATACGACGCGATGGCGACCACGGCGCACCAGGTCGGGATCCGGTTCGGCGGGCACGTCCCGGCCGAAGTCGGGCTGGAGCATGCGATCGAGATGGGACAGGAGACGTTCGACCATCTCGACGGCTTCATCGAGCACCTCGACGGTTTCGACAAGCCCATCGACGAGGGTGCGCTCGGAGCGATCGTCGCGAAGGTGCGCGACGCGGGTGCCTGGGTCGTACCGACGATGGTCCTCTGGGACGTCGGCATCATGGGTCGCGGCGACGCCGACGAGATGATCGCCTACCCCGAGATGCGCTATTGGCCGAAGCAAGGCGGCGGCAACAGCGTCCAGGGCTGGGCCCAGCGCCAGCGGTCCGCAGCGGCCAACGCCTCTGCGACCGTCGAGCTCTGGGCGGAGAACAGATCCAGGGTACTGAAGGCGCTCTCCGACGGGGGTGCGGGCATTCTGATGGGCACCGACTCTCCCCAGATCTTCAGCGTTCCCGGCTTTTCTCTGCACCGCGAGATGCAGGCCATGGCGGAGGCCGGGATGTCGAACTTCCAGATTCTCGCCAGCGGGACCCGCGCTGTCGGGGAGTACTTCCAGCGGCACGACGCGTTCGGCACCGTCGCCGTCGGGCGTCGGGCAGACCTCATCCTCCTCAACGCGAATCCCCTGGCCGACCTGGCGAACGTGGCGGATCGCGCCGGGGTGATGGTTCGCGGCGCCTGGATCGGCGAGGACGAGATCCAGAGCCGCCTCGCAGAGATCGAAGGACGCTTCTCGAACTGAGGAAGCTCGGCGGGTGGCCGGTCAGCCGACGACCCTGGCCGAGACGATGAGGTCCCCTTCCCGGACCGCGTCGACCACGTCCATCCCGCGCACGACCTCGCCGAAGATCGTGTAGTCGTGATCGAGGCGGGGGTTGTCGACGGTGTTGACGAAGATCTGTCCGTCACCCGTATCGCGGCCCCGAGTGGATACGCCCACCGTCCCTCGGCGATGGGACCGAAGCCCGAGCTCGTCGCGAGAGAACAGGGCGTCACCCGCATACTCGTTGGCGTTGGGGCTTCCACCCTGGATCACGTAATTGCTCGCGACCCGGTGGAAAGTCAGACCGTCGAAGTGGCCTCGCTCCACCATCCGCACGAAGCGCGCCGCGTTGGTCAGCGCGTCGTCCGGATACAGGCGTATCTCGATCTCACCGTGCACCATCTGGAGTACGACCGAGACCTCCCGTAGCCGTCGAAGCTCCTCCAGGGACGGCACCGGCTCTCTCGGGCTGGGAGTCGGTGAGGCTTCCACCGGCTCTCCGAGCCAATCGGAGAGGATCTCGGCTGCCCGCGCGGCGACGACCGGATCGATATCTCTCAGGTGACGGCGAAGCCGAGGAGCCACGAAGCCCGGCCCCTGCTCCCGGATGCGATCGAGCAGCTCGAGACGGGGATCGCGCGTGGTCTCCCTCCGAAGGTTCGACAGCCCCTCCAGTGACATCAGCGCCGCAGCCAGCACCCGTTCCCCCATCTCGGATCCTTCGAGGAGTCGAGCGACCGTCAGCACGAGCTGCGGATCTTGGACCTCGATGAGACGCAGAAGGACGTCGTCCGCCTCGTGTCCGGTCAGCTCGAAGAGCGCCTTCGCGACCTCGTTGCGGACATTGGGGTGACCGAAGGCCGCGATCTCCCTGAGCAGCGCCACGTCACCCACCAGCCCCGCCGCGCGGGCGCCATAGGCCTGGACGAAGTAGCTGTCGTGCTGGAGGAAGGAGCGGACCAGCGGCGCGGCCCGGTCCGGTGCCACGGCGGCCAGCGAAACGAGGGCATGAGCGGCCGGATGCCAGTCCCGGTCGAGGGCGTCTCCGATCCCCGAGGCGATCACCTCGAGCCTCTCGGTCTGGGCGCCGGAATCCGGACACGGCTCGCCGAGCGCCCCGATCGCCGCGACTCGCACGTGCATGTCCGGATCGTCGACCAGCGGCACCAGCGCCTCGCACCGGTCGGTCGGAGAGCCGAGCCGCACGATCGCGGCCACGGCCCCCGTGCGCACCTGGCCCGACGCGTCGGCGAGCATCGGCAAGATCGGACCCGGGCCCGCGTCCTCCCCGACCAGCGCGAGGGCGCGGAGACGCACCTGGGCATCTTCGTCGCCGAGCAGCCTGGCCGCGATCTGTGGGTCGGCACCGCCGAGCTCGGAGAGCGTGAGCGCGACCACGCGACGGATGCGGGGATCCGGATCGCTGGCGTGAGCCTCCAACCATTCTCGGACAGCCGCACTCCTCGGCTCGCTGCCTCCGCTGCGCCGCGCGAGCGAGTAGAGTCCCAGCGCGACCCCCTCGCGGACCTCCGGCGTACTGTCCCGGCCGAGCTCGACGAGCGAGGAGACGCGGCGGGCGAGATCCTCGCCCTCTCCGATCCACAGGCGACCGATCGACCGTGCCAGCGCGGCCTTGGTCCTCGGGTCGGCCTCCAGATCTGCGCGATCGAGCAGTGCGTCGAGCACCGGACCGTCGGGCTGCCCGAAGGTCGCCTGCGCGAGAGCGTTCGCGGCCTCGGCCCGAACATCCGCAGACGGATGGTCCAGAACGCCCACCAGCTCCGGAATCAGGCTCCGCTCCTCCAGCCGCCCGAGCGCACGGACCGCCACCCGAACGATCTGTGCATCCTCGTCCTGAAGTCGGCCGACGATCTCGCCGGCCTCGCCCGCTTCGACCCTTCGGTCCTCGATCTCGAGGATCTCCAGAGAGGCGAGGTCGCGAAGCGCTTCGGAGTCGGTGCCACCACAGGCACCGAGACAAGCGAGCGTGACGGTGACGAGCGCGAGACGTGTCTTCATCCCGGAATTCCTACAATCCCAATACCCGGCGGGCATTCCCGCCGAGAATCTTTTCGCGGTCCAACTCGCTCAACCCGAGGGCCCCGATGGAAGAGAGCATCTTGTCCAGGCTCCCGATCATGTGCGGATAGTCGCTCCCCGCGACAACGTGGTCCACGCCGGCGAAGTCGATCGCGAGCTGCAGACACGCGGGGTCGAAGTTCACCGTGTCGTAGTAGAAGTCCCGGAGGTACTCGCTGGGCTTCCTGGAGATGTTCTCCCGGCAACGCTCGAATGCCTCGTAGCCCCGGTCGAACCGCTCGGCCAGGTAGGGAACCGCACCACCGGTGTGGCAGAGCACCCACTTGATGCGCGGGAAGCGCTCGGGAATCCCGGCGAAGACGAGGTGGGCCGCGGCGAGCGTCGTGTCCATGAGGAACCCGACGAGCGGCATCAGCATGTAGTCCTCCATCGCCTCCACCCCCAGTGGGTACGTGGGGTGGACGTAGACGACCGCCCCCGCCTCGTCGATGCGCTCGTAGAGCGGCAGGAAGCGGTCGTCGGCGAGGGGAACGCCGCTCGCGTTGCTGTAGAGCATGACCCCGGCGAATCCCAGCTCCCCGAGCACACGCTCCAGCTCGACCACCGCCGCGGCGGGGTTGTTGAGCGGCAGATGGCCGAGTGGAAAGAAGCGGTCCGGATACGCGTCGCGGCCTGCGGCCAAACCGTCATTGACGGTTCGCGCCAGCTCGGCCGCCCGCTCGGGCGTCTCGATGCTCGTCCCCGGCGCCGTGAAGCTGATCACCTGGGCGTCCACGCCGACCGCGTCGAGCGCCGCCGTCCGCGCCTCCAGGTCACGGTGGCCGGGCACGACGACGTTGTAGTCCCCCGGGGAATGCAGCACCGGGTTGCCGGCGTGGTCCTCGGTGACCCGAAAGGCGCTCGGTCCCTCCCGCACCGCATCCAGAAAGGCCGGTGGGTAGTAATGGTTGTGGAAGTCGAGGATCATGCGGAGCTCTCCCGCGGGCTCGGGTTCGAAGGACGCGTCCGGCTCCACACCAAGAAGACCGGGACGCCGAGAAGCACCAGGCCGAGACCCTGGACGCTTTCGGACGGGCTCGTTACGGCGGCATGGCCTGCGATGGCAAAGGCGGCTAATGCGAAGACGATGGGCACGACAGGGTATCCCCAGCAGGAGTACTGGCGCGCCACCTCGGTGCGGCGACGAATCCGGAGCAAGCCGAGGGCCATCAGGCCGAAGAAGATCCATTCCGTGTAGACGACACGGGTGAAGAGCTCTCGGTAGGTCCCCGTCAGGACGAGCACGGAGCACCAGACGGCCTGGAGTAGAATCGCCCGATGGGGCGTAAGGCGCGACGGATGCAGCCCACCTACCCAGTCGAAGAGGTGGCCGTCCCTGGCCATCGCGTAATACACGCGTGGCCCCGAGAGGATGATCCCCGCCAGAGCCCCGAAGGTCGAGAACATCACGAGCCCCGCCATCGTCGCCCCGCCCCCGAAACCGAGCACGGCGTCGGCCCCGTCCGCCGCGATCCGGGTCGACGCGACGACCGTCTCGATCGGAAGTACGTAGAAGTAGACGGCGTTCAAAGCGATGTAGCACACCGTCACGACGACGATCCCGATGCCGAGCGCCCTGGGAATGGTCCGCTGGGGGTCGACCGTTTCCTCGGCGTTGTAGGTGACCATATGCCAGCCTCCGAACGCGAAGAGCGCAGCCACCATGGCGGTGAGGAATCCGGAGCTGCCCCCACCCCCCAGTAATCCGGCCGGGCCTTGGCTCGAGCTCTCGGCAGGGCTGCCCAGTGCGAAACCCACGATCACCATCAGCACGATCGCCAGGACCTTCACGAGGGTGAACGCCGTCTGCAGGTTGCTCGCCTGGCGCACGCCCCGGTAATTGACCCAAGTCAGGAGCCAGATGACCGTCAGGGCCGCCACCCGCGAGCCGACATCCCCCAAGGGGAAGAGGAAAGCCGCGTAGAAGGCGAAGACCATGGCGATCACCGCGATGATCCCCGAGTGCATGGTCCAGAACATCGCCCAACCCCACAGAAACCCCAGCATCGGTCCATACGCCTCGCGCAGATACGCGTACACCCCGCCGCTCTCGGGGAACGTCGACGCCCACTCCGCCGTGACGAGGGCACCGGCCAGCGTGAGCGCCCCGGCGCACAGCCAGACGATCGCGGCCCCGCTGAGCGACGGCACCTGACCGGTGACCTCGGACGGCTGAACGAAAATCGAAGCACCGATGATCGTCCCGACGACCATCGCGGTCGCGTGCGGAAGGCGTATGGCTCGTTCCAGGGGCGACGCCGGAGCTGCGCTCACCTCCTTCATCCGCACGATCCGATGTCGGGCACGTAGGTTATGCCGCTCCGACAGCCGCCCTCGGCACGACATTGAGCTCGTTCTCGCTCTTGGCGATGACGGTGGCCGCCGTCAGGTCTCCCGTGACGTTGACCGCCGTACGGCACATGTCCAGGATCCGGTCGACACCCAGAATCAGGGCGATCCCGGCTTGCACGTGGGCCGCCATACCGACCGAGTTGAGTACGATGATCAGCGTGATGATGCCCGCGCTCGGCACGCCGGCCGCACCGACGGAGGCCAGCGTCGCTGTCATCACGACGATGAGCTGCTCGCCGACCCCGAGGGGGATCCCGTAGATCTGGGCGATGAACATCACCGCGACGGCCTGATAGAGCGCGGTGCCGTCCATGTTGATGGTGGCGCCGAGCGGCAGCACGAAGCTGGCTACTTCGTTCGAGACGCCCACCTCCTCCTCGGCGGTCTCGATCGTGATCGGTAGCGTCGCGTTCGAAGACGAGGTCGAGAACGCGATCAGCGGAACGTTGCGGATCCGCATGAAGAAATCCGCCGGGCTGAATCCCGCGAGGAATCGGAGGATCAGTCCGTACGTCACCAGCGCGTGGGTCACCAGGCCCCCGAACACCACCAACGTGTAGATCAGCAGGCTCTTCAAAAGGTCGACGCCCGACTCGGCGACGACGGCGGCGATGAGGGCGAAGACGGCATAGGGCGCGAGCTTCATGACCCAGTGGATCATGATCATCGAGGCGTCGTTGACGCCGTGAAAGACGTTGAGCACCGCATCACGCCGCTTCGGGTCGACCATGGTGACCGCGGCCCCGAAGATGATCGTGAAGATGATCAGAGGGAGGAGGTCCATCTCTGCAGCAGCCTGGACCGGATTCCGAGGAATCATCTCGAGCAGGACCTCGACCGTGCTGGGCCTCTCCTCCGCGAGCATCATCCGGTCCACCGCCTCACCCTCGAACTGTGCGGCCAAGCTGTCGCGGGTGCTCTCCTCGATGCTGCTTCCGGGCCGGATCACGTTGGAGATGACGAGGCCGATCGTGACCGCGATCGCCGTTGTCGTCATGTAGTAGAGGACCGTCTTTCCACCGATACGGCCCACCTTGCGCAGGTCTCCCAGCGAGGCCGTCCCGACCAACAGGCTCGCGACCACCAGCGGGATCACGATCATCGTGATCAGCCGGATCCAGGCGTCGCCGATCGGTCGAATGCCGATCAGCAGGTCCCTGAACAGTTCGATCTCGAGTACGCTGGCCAGAATCCCGGCTACGGTTCCGGCAATCAGACCGATGAGAATCTTGGTGTATAACTGCATGCGGCGTCCCCGGAGGAAGCAAGTGCGAGCGCAGGAGGCGCCAAGTATAGCCGGCAGATTCGACCCCCGGCAATTGAATCCGCGGGGCTAACCGCCGAGGCGGGCGATCGCCGAGCGTGCCTCGGCGACCTCGTTCTCGATCGGGAGCCCCGGGTCGGCACCTTCGAGCAGGTGGACGAACTGCCGGTACGCATTGCGAGCACCATCGGCGTCTCCGGCCCGCTCCCTGGCACGGCCCAACTCCAGATGGCGCAGCACGCGATAGTGGGAATCCGGCCAAAGCGCACCCTCGAGCATGGGCAGGCCGGCGCTCCGCGTCGCCGACCAGGACGCCATCGCAGCGACCATCTTGAAGGCCGTCACCACGCTGACCCCCGTGGTGCCCAGCGGATCCGACGGAAAGATCGTCACGGCACGACCGTCCCACCGTCCGGCCTGCCCCAGGCCTTCCTGCATCCGCTGGAGTGCGACGGCCGTGTCACCGCGCTCGAGGGCGATCCAACCGTGACTCGCCTCGACGAGGCCGGCCAATACCCCGTCGCGCGACCCGGCCCGGTCCGAACGGCCCAGGAGGCTCTCGGCGCTCGAGAGCGCGGTGAACGCCTCGTCGAGCTCACCGCTGGCGATGTGCGCGTCGGCCACGGTCAGCGCGACGAGCGCCTCGTCGACATCGCCCGGATCGAGCCGGGCGAAGCTGTCCAACGCTCTCTCGGCCGGCAGGAATCCCGCCACCGCGGGGGCACCGTGGAGATAGTGGCCGGCCGTGGCTCGGTCGACGGCGCCGTCCCTGGCCGTGTCCGCAGCGGCCCGCATGCGTCCCGTGCTCGTCAGGAGCATCGCACGGCTCGTCCAGAATTGGGTGACGGTCGGCCGCGGCACGAATCGGAGGCCGCGCTCGAGCCCGGCGACGAAGTCGCTCGGGTGCCCGACGGACAGCTCGAACGACCCCTGGACGGCCTGCAGCGCCCAGAGCGTGGCTCCCGCCCTCACGAGCCCGAGCAAGGCATTGGAACGCGCCTCCGGCACCCGCCAGAGCGCACGCCCAAGCGTGTCGAGCGGCTCCGTGACGGGGTACGCGCCCAAGCTCAGCAGCCCATGGAAGCGACCGAACGCCGCGGAGTCACCCGTCTGGACAGCGTGCTGCGTCGGGTGCACGAAGGCGGGCGTCAGGAGCGAATCGAGCCGCGCGATCTTCTCTGCCTCCGCGAAAACGAGGTCGCCGTCCGGCCATGCGTGACCGACGAGCTCGGGACTCGACACTCGCTGAACGCGGTGGAAGACGTGATCGCCCAGCTTGTGGGTGGCGAAGACGTCGTCCGGATGGTCGCTCAGGTACGACCGGAGTGAGTCGCTTGCCGCGGTGCCGTACGGGTCGCGTTGGCTGAGCCGGTCGGCGACCACGAGCCGGTGGACCCTCGCGGGCAGCCGGTCCCTGAGTCGATAGGCCTCCTCGCCGAAACGGAGCGCATTGCGAGACCCCAGAGTCTCCTGCCACGCCCAGGCTTCGGACAGGCGCGCGTACGCAAGCGCGAAGAGCGTGTCGGCCTCGACCGCGCGCGTGTACTCCCGGACGGCCGGTCCCCACTGCGCCCGCCGATAGACGGTCTCGCCGCGCAGGTAGGCGCGCACCGCCTCGAGGCTGGAGCTCGTGACCGAGGCGACCCGTGGCTCCGGCACGCGAGAGAGTGCGCTCCAGATCTCCCGCAGCAGAGCCAGCGACAGCTCGTCCACGAGCGCGAGCGGGTCGTCGGACGGGCCCGTGACCGTTGCGGAGGCGAGCAGCATGCCGTCGAGCCTCAGGAGCTCGCTGGAGATCCGAAGCTGATCGCCCGCCTGGACGACGCTGCCCGACAACACGGATCCGGCCCCGGCGTCCCTGCCGATCGCGAGAATCGAGGCGAGGCCCGGCTCACCCCCGGCCGTGCGGGTCCGCCATCGATTCAGCACGGTCCGACTGCTCACCGTCCGGATCTCGCCCACCTCCCCCAGATTGGTGCCGAGGAGGTCGACCATCCCCTCCGACAGGTAGGTCGTTGCTTCACCGGACGTCGTGAACGGCGCCACGGCGATGACGCGCGCATCCGCGATCACGGAGTCGCCGGCTCGACCCGGATGGGAGAGCCAAAACGCCCCGACCATCACCCCCAGCACCGCAACCGTCACGACCCCGTAACCGAGTATGCCGGCAGCCCTGGTCTTTCCCTTCGGTGAATTCGAGGTCGGGTGCGGGCCCCCCGACGTCAGGTCGAAGACCCACCCCAGGACGACCGTCGCCAGGAGGCCGAACAGGACCGCATGGCCCACGGCGCGCTGGACCCAGCTCGGAAGGCCGTAGGTGTCGATGACCGTGTCCAGACCACCCAGCACCATGAGTGCGACAGCACCGTAGGCGATCAGCAGCCGAACCACTCGGCGGCGCTTGAGCTCTTGGATCAGGGCGGGCACGCGTCCGATCGTCGCGGTTTTCGGAGACCTCGGGGTGACCCGCAACATGGCGCCGAGGGGGCGTCCGAGTCCATCTTGACCGGTCCACTCGAGCCGCAGCCGGAGTGCCTGCCGATGCCCCTAGGTCTACAAGCCGCCCTCGCGATCGCACCCATTGCCCTGGCGGGCGTGCTCCTCATCGGTTTCCGCGTACCGGCGAAGTGGGCGATGCCCGCAGTGTACGTCGCCGCGGCAGCGGTCGCGCTGACGGCGTGGCGGATGGCTCCGACGCTCGTCTGGGCGTCGAGCATCCAGGGGCTCTTCCTGACCTTCGACCTGCTCTGGATCATCTTCGGCGCCCTCCTGCTCCTGAACACGCTGGAGGAGTCCGGCGGTGTTTCGGTGATCCGCGCCAGCTTCCGTGCGCTCTCCGAAGACCGGCGCGTTCAAATCGTCATCATCGCGTGGCTTTTCGGCGCCTTCATCGAAGGTGCCGCCGGCTTCGGGACACCTGCCGCCGTAGCCGCCCCGCTGATGGTCGCGATGGGATTCCCGGCCGCCGCAGCCGTCATGATCGGGATGATGATCCAGAGCACGCCCGTGACCTTCGGGGCCGCGGGCACACCGATCCTCGTCGGCGTCACGGGTGGGCTGGCCGGCCCCGAGTTCGACGCCGCACTCGCCACCGCGGGCATCGCCATGGACCAGTACATCCGTCTCGTCGCGGTGCGGTCGGCGGCCTTCCACGCGATCACGGGCACCGTCATGCCGGTGTTGATGGTCATGATGATGACGCGGTTCTTCGGTGAGAGGCGGTCCTGGACGGAGGGCTTGTCGATCCTGCCTTTCGCGCTCTTCGGAGGCCTGGCCTTCACCGTTCCCTACTTCCTGACCGCTCTCCTGCTCGGGCCGGAGTTCCCGTCCCTTCTGGGTGCGCTCATCGGTCTCGCCATCGTGACGACCGCCGCGAGGAAGGGATTGCTGCTTCCGAAAGACACGTGGCAGTTCCCGAGCGAAGAGGCCTGGCCCGACGATTGGAAGAGCGGGATGGAGCTCCGAGAGCACCGCGAGCCTCCGCCGGGTCTCTCGATCTTCAGGGCGTGGGTGCCCTATCTCGTGGTGGCCGGGCTGCTCGTCCTTTCGAGGCTGCCGTGGCTCCCTCTGGGCGGATGGCTACGCTCGGTATCCCTGGAGTGGACCGCGATCCTGGGCACCGAAATCACCGCGTCCACCACCCCCCTCTACCTCCCCGGCACGGTCCTCGTCGTGGCCTCGCTTCTGGTGATGCCCCTGCACAGGCTCTCCGGCGCCGGAGCCGTGAAAGCGGTGAAGGACTCGGCGCGGGTGCTGATCGGTGCGGGGTTCGTGCTCGTGTTCACGGTCCCGATGGTGCGGGTGTACATCAATTCCGGGATCAACGCCGCCGAGCTGAGCTCGATGCCGATCGCCATGGCCGAGTGGGTGGCTACCACGGTCGGCGGTGTGTGGCCGGCCTTTGCCGGGGTCACGGGCGCACTGGGTGCGTTCATCGCGGGCTCCAACACGGTGAGCAACCTGATGTTCTCTGCCTTCCAGTTCGGGGTGGCCGAACGGCTCGCGATCTCGACCGTCACGATCGTTTCGCTTCAGGCCGTGGGGGCCGCGGCCGGAAACATGATCGCCATCCACAACGTCGTGGCGGCCTCTGCCACCGTGGGTCTGCTCGGAAAGGAGGGATCGACCCTCCGGAAGACCATCTTGCCGACGCTCTACTACCTGACCGTCATCGGAATCCTGGGTCTGCTCGCAGTCTACGTGCTCGGTCTGGCAGACCCGCTCATGGGCGTGTAGAGGGTCGGCCCTCACCGCTCCAGCACACGCACCAGCTTCTTCATGCCGCGTGTGTAGGCGTGGTGCTCGACCTCCAGACGGTGGCGGGAGCTTTCCTTGTACCGGATTCCTGCTCCGAGTCGAGCGTCGGGACTGCGCTTGAGCCGCTTGAGCCGCTCGGCACCCCGAGAGCCGCGGCCGACGGAGGCCAGGTACAACGCGATCGCCCGACACTGCCAGTGGACGATCCCGAACTGACCCGAGTCGGGCTGGATCATGCCCGCGATGAACAGGTTGTCGTACTGCGGGTGGAAGACGTGCTGGAAGAAATGCGGACGGCCGTCGCTCCAATTGAGGTGCGCCTCGTCGAGAAACGGGAAGACCAGGTTGTAGCCGGTGGCCCAGACGATGACGTCGATCTTCTCGACAGACCCGTCGACGAAACGGACCGAACTCCCCTCCAGCCTCTCGATGTCGGGCTTGGGTGTCACGGCCCCGTGCTGGATGAAGTAGGGCAGGAGGGAGTTCACGATCGGATGGGTCTCGAAGAGCTTGTGATCCGGCTTGGACAGCCCCAGTGACGCGTACGAGCCCATGGCGATCCGCCGGGAGGCTCCGGCGATCAGGCGCCTCACCCCGACCGGTACGCGGAGCGAGAGCAGGACTTCGCCGACCTGATCGGACGGCACCCCCCAGAGGTACTTCGGGAAGTAGTGATAACCACGCCGCGTGCTGTGATAGACCGCCTCGCTGCGGTGCGCGGACTCCACGACGATGTCGCAGCCGGAGTTGCCGCCGCCGACCACGAGGACCCGGCGACCTTCCATCATCTCCGGGGTCCTGTACTCCGCGGAGTGCATGGACCGTCCCGTGAAATCGCCTGGATACTCCGGGATCTTCGGGTCCCAGTTGTGACCGTTGGCGATCACGACTGCCCCATAGCGCCGCACTTCACCGGCCGTCTCGACGTCCCAGCAGACATCTCCGAACGGACCGGGCTCCGCGCTCCGCTCGATCCCCGAAACCTCACGCTCGAACTCGATATGCTCCAGGAGCCCGAAGCGCTCGGCATAGTCACGGAGGTAGGCGAGAATCTCCGTGTGGTGAGGGTAGTCGGGGTACGCATCCGGCATGGGAAAGTCCGGGTACTCGGTACCGGGCTTCGAGGAAATCGTATGCGTCGAGCGGTAGACCCGCGCGTACGGCGTGCCGTAGTTCCAGTTGCCCCCGAGGTCGGCCGAACGCTCGAGCACGTCGACCGGCAATCCCTCGGCGAGCAGATTGCGGGCCGCTGTGAGCCCAGAGCTTCCAGCTCCGACCACGCACACACGGTCCCGAGCATCTCTGAGCGACGGCTTATCGACTTGATCTTCTGCCATGCCCGCAATCATATGCTTCCCGACACCGGACGCTACACCTCCTCGGACAGGGTCAGATGACGAAGCGGAGCGACTCGGAGCCGCAGAATTCCCCAGGGACCGCCTCTTCGGCAGGGTCTTCGTTCGGGCGATGGATCCTCGCCTCGGCTCTGATCGTGCCGCTGTGCGCCTGGACCGGGCTCGAGCGGACCGGCAACGATCAGGTCCCCTGCGAGGACGCCGAGCCGGAAACGCTCGAGTCGCAGCGGAACTGCGGTCGCGCCGTCTTCGCCCGCTACTGTGTAGAGTGCCACGCCACCGAGGACGAGAAGGGGCCGGCCTTTCAGGCCACCCGGCTCTTCGGCTACACGACCGTCGAAAACCTCGTCTTCTATACGACGTTCTCGATGCCCCAGAACGATCCCGGTCAGCTGAGCGACCAGGGCTACTGGAACGTCATGGCGTACGTGGTCGACTCGCTGGGAATGTACGCGGGAAGCGAGGTCCTCTCGGAGCGAAACGGGTCGATCCCGCTCATACGGCCGTGAGATCGGACAGCGCCCATGCGTGAGCTCGACCCGCGAACACGCTTCACCGATCGGGTCGACGACTACGTCCGCCATCGACCGTCGTATCCCCCCGAAGTCTCGTCCTTCCTTGCTGAAGCCTGCGGGCTCGGGCCGCGTTCGCATGTCGCGGATATCGGGTCCGGGACCGGCATCTGGACCGCCCAGCTCCTCGAGTCGGCCGAGATCGTCTACGCGGTGGAGCCCAACGAGTCGATGCGACGGGCGGCGGAGAAGCGACTCGGATCCGACGACCGGTTCCACAGCGTCGCGGGGTCGGCCGAGCAGACAGGCCTGCCCGACTCCAGCGTGGATCTGATCACGGCCGCCCAGGCCTTCCACTGGTTCCAACCTGCCCCTACCCGGTCCGAGTTCAGGCGGATCCTGCGGACCGGAGGGGCGGTGGCCCTGCTGTGGAACCGACGGATCGAGTCCGGCACGGAGCTACGTGAGTCGTACGAAGCCCTGCTGAGAAGATGGGGGACCGACTACGTGAGCGTCCGGGCCTCGTGGCAGGTGGAGCCCGCCCTCGTGGAGCTCCTCGGCGGGGACGCGTGGACGCGCGCGACCTTCCCCAACTTCCAGGTGCTCGACCTCGATGGGATGAAGGGCAGGCTGCTCTCGAACTCCTACGCTCCCGGGCCGGGCCATCCCGACCACGAGCCAATGCTCGAAGAACTGGAGCGGCTCCACGATCGACACGCGGTCGACGGCCGTGTCACGATGGAATATCGAACCGTGGTGTACGTAGGGACGCCGTGATCGAGCTCAGGTGAGCTTCAGAATCCCGCCGTCCTCGTCGTCGTCCGACTCCGGCCCGAAGAGATCGGTCAAAACGATGCCCTCGGCCGAGAAGCGCCGGCCACGCGAGTTCTCGAAGCGATCCTGCAGATCGAAGGCGATCGTCTCCAAGGGGATGGCCATGTACTGGAAGCGGCTCTGCGCCAGCCGCCGGATGTAGCGCCGCGCGAACTCCTCGACTCCGAGCATCCCGAACTGGACCACGTGCACCAGCTCGTGGAAGACCACCGAGTGGGGCGGCGGTCCGGGCACCTGCGCGTCGTTGACGACGATGACGTCGTCGAACGTGATGGCGGCCCAGACCCGGAAGTCCAGCGGGATCGACTCGCCGGAGTTCTCGAATTCCTCGTAGAAGACCGGATTCTCGATCACGGGGACACGCCGTATCCGCGTTCGCGCCAGCGTCGCAGGCTCGAAGTAGCCCTTCAGGGCGGCCCGCGTGGTGTCGGGCAGGGGTTCCGACCCCGGGGCATGCCGCTCACGCTGATCCGCAATCCACCCGGCAGCATTGTCGACCAGGAAGGCGACCAGCTTCTGCATGTCGAGCTTTCGGACGTCCATCGTACCCGATCGGTTCGTGGCGGAGGCACACCAGGCTTCGCTCAAAGGTAGTCGCCCGGGAACCCGCCCCCAAGCCGAGCCCGTCGCGGGTCGGACCCGGTGCGTCACAACGCGGGCTCCGTGCTCGTTACTTCGTGTAGAACACATGGTGAACAGCGAAGGCATCCTCATGAAACGGACACTTCCGCTCCTGCTCCTTCTCGGTATTTCGGGAATCGGGTGGAGTGCGTGCAGCGACCCTCAGGAGCCGTGCTTCTGCACGGAGGAGTTCAGGACTTACCTCGTGACCGTCCTGGAGCCGGACGGACGACCGGCCGATGGTCTGCGGTTCAGCGTGACCCGTACGGCGGATGGACGCGACGCGACCCCCGATCAGGGTTTCTTGCTGGACGAGGGCGTCTACGTCGTCCTGAGCGACGCCCAGCTCGACCTCGTCGACGAGGCCGGTACGAGCTTCCGGGTCACAGCTTCGCGCGACGGCGCGAGCGTCACGGCCGATTTCGTCTTCGACACCGACACGTGTCGCTGCCACGTCCAAAGGGTTTCGGGTCCCGAAACGATCCAGCTCGTCGCGGATCCCTGAGCCGCGCCCGGCACGGAGCCGGCGGCCGAGCGCCCGCGATCAGACGTCCAGGTTCTTGACGTACTTGGCGTTCTTCTCGATGAACTCGCGGCGCGGTTCTACGTCGTCGCCCATCAGTCGGCTGAAGATCAGATCCGCCTCGGCGGCACTCTCGAGCGTGACCTGATAGATGGTCCGGGTCTCCGGATCCATGGTCGTCTTCCAGAGCTGCTCCGGGTTCATCTCACCGAGGCCCTTGTAGCGCTGGACGTTGACGCCCTTCGCCTCCTCGGCTTTACCGTTGGCAAAGCGACCCATATAGGAGAGACGCTCATCTTCGCTGTAGGCGTAGAACTCCTTCTTGCCCTTCGCGACTCGATAGAGCGGCGGCTGGGCGATGTAGATGAAGCCCTGCTCGATGAGGTCCCGCATCTGACGGAAGAAGAACGTCAGGAGCAGCGTGCGGATGTGGGCTCCGTCCACGTCGGCGTCGGTCATGATGATGATCTTGTGGTACCGGGCGTTGCCGATGTCGAAATCCTCGCGGATCCCCGCCCCGATCGCCGTGATCATGGCCCGGATCTCGTCGTTGGAGAGGATCTTGTCGATTCTCGCCTTCTCGACGTTCAGGATCTTCCCCTTGAGAGGAAGGATCGCCTGGAACGAGCGATCGCGTCCCTGTTTGGCCGATCCGCCGGCCGAGTCGCCCTCGACGAGGTAGAGCTCGCACAGGCTCGGATCGGAGATCGAGCAGTCGGCGAGCTTGCCGGGCAGCACGCCGCCCTCGAGCGCGCTCTTCTTCCGCGCCAGATCCCTTGCCTTCCGAGCGGCCTCACGGGCCCGCGCCGCCTGAAGGCTCTTCTCGATGATCGACTTGGCGGCCTTGGGATTCTCCTCGAGGAAGATCATGAGGTTCTCGTTGACCGCCGCCTCGACGGCCCCGCGCACCTCGCTGTTACCGAGCTTGGTCTTGGTCTGACCCTCGAACTGCGGCTCCATGACCTTGACGCTCAGGATGCACGTCAGCCCCTCGCGAACGTCGTCCCCCGAGAGACTCTCCTCGGCCTTCTTGAAGAGGTTGTTCCGGCGGGCGTAGTCGTTGATGGTCCGGGTCAAGGCCGCCTTCAACCCGGTCAGGTGCATCCCACCCTCGTGCGTGTTGATGTTGTTCACGAAGGTGTGCGTGTTCTCGGTGAAGCCGGCGTCGTACTGCAGGGCGAGCTCGATGTCGGCCTCGGGCTTCGAGGTCTCGCAGTACAGGACCTTGTCGTGGAGCGGCGCTCGCGCCCCGCGTACGTACTCCACGAACGAGGCGAGTCCCCCCTCGTACTCGTGTTCGGCTTTCTCTCCCCCGTCCCGTTCGTCGGAGATGACGATCCGGAGTCCCTTGTTCAGGAAGGCGAGCTCCCGAAGTCGGTTGTTCAGGGTCTCGAAATGGAAGTCAAGCTCGGTGAAGATCTCCGGGTCGGGCTTGAAGGTGACCGTCGTACCGGTCTCCTTCGTCTTGCCGATGACCTCGATATCCTTCTGCTTGAGCCCGCGCTCATAGCGCTGATGGTGCTTCTGGCCGTCCCGGTCGACTTCGACCTCGAGCCACTCGGAAAGCGCGTTCACCACGCTCACGCCTACGCCGTGCAGGCCTCCGGACACCTTGTAGGTGTCCTTGTCGAACTTCCCGCCGGCGTGGAGCGTGGTCATGGCCAGCTCGACCCCGGGCACACCCTCCTCCGGGTGGACGTCGACCGGAATGCCGCGACCGTCGTCCTGAACGCGGACCGAGCCGTCCTCCCGGATGGTCACGAAGACCTCGGAGCAGAAGCCGGCCATCGCCTCGTCGACGGAGTTGTCGACGACCTCGTACACGAGGTGGTGCAGGCCACGCGCGGAGGTGCTGCCGATGTACATCCCGGGTCGCTTGCGTACCGCCTCGAGGCCCTTGAGGACGGTGATCTGCTGAGCGGTGTAGTCGCCGTTTCCAGCCTTACTCTTCTTCTTCGCCATCGACGGTCAATCCTCCAAGGCGGTTTCGTCGCCTGCCAGTACGAATACGATCTTTTCCACCGACGACTCGGGCAGCTCCGCATTGAGCTTCTCGAGAATGTCGACCTTCATCAGGTCCAGCTCCATCATCCAAGCACTACTGCGCACTTCCACGATCAGGGCCGTGCCGCTCACGGACCGCGGCCTCGTCACCTCGCTGATCTTCGGGCCGACGGCCACGGCCCACGCATCCAGGGCGCCGGTCCGGCGAACCTGCTCGGCCAGGCCCCGACGATCGAGCAGCGCATCGACCACCTCTCCCACGCGGACCGGTCCGTCGCTCACGCCTCGACCCGTCCCGCTTCGATTCTCCATCGCGGCAGGACATCCTTACGCACCCGAACGTCGCCCTCCTTGGGCACCGTGAGAATGACCTGCCCCGTCTCCTCAACCTCGATCAGCTCGAGGACGCGCTCGCTGCGCGCCTCGTCCAGCTCCGCGAAGACATCGTCCATCAGGACGAGCGGCTCGCGGCCGCGCGCCTCGCGAATCGTGGCGGCCTCGACGAGCCGAAGGGCCAGGGCCGCCGTCCTGCGCTGTCCCCCGGACCCGAAGCTTCGCAGCGCGAGGTCCTCCTCGTCTCCCTCGAGCGAGATCCTCATCTCGTCGCGGTGCGGCCCCGCCGTCGTCGTCCGAAGCCTCGCGTCCTGACTGCGAAGCCGCTCCAGGGCCTCTCGAAGGCTCGCACGAACGGCCTCTTCGTCCCAGGACTCGGGTGTGACCCGAGGCTGGTAGGACAGGCTCGCTGCACCTCCGCCGCTGATCTGGGCGTTGAGCCGACCGAACTGCGCCGCCCACCGCTGCACCCAACCTCGTCGCGCCATCATGACGTGTGCTCCGGCCTCGGCGAACGCTTCGGTCCACGCGTCCAGTGCGGCCCACCCCTGGCCCGCCTTCAGGCCCGCATTCCGCTGGGCGAGCACATGGCGATACCGCTGCAGCCACGAGAGGTAGCCCGGTCGGTTCAGCGACAGCACGATGTCCAGGAAGCGCCGACGACGCTCCGGGCCGTCGTTGATGATCGACACGTCCGCGGGAGAGAAGACGACCGCGGCCAACGTCCCGAGCGCATCCCCGATCCGCTCGGGCTCCGCGCCGTCGACCACGACCTTCCGCCGGCGTCCCTCCCTCTGGTACGCAGCCGAGATCGTACGCTCCCCACCCGACGTGTCGTCGACGGCGGTTCCACCGAGCCAAAAGCCCTCGCTTCCGAAGCTCACGAGCTCCTCGGTCGACGCCCCGCGAAAGGACCGGAACGTCTCCAGATAGTAAAGAGCTTCGAGGAGATTCGTCTTGCCCTGGGCGTTACGACCGACGATGGCAACGCCCTCAGGAGGGAAGGAAAGCTCCTGCTCCCCGAGATTGCGGAAATGGCGGATCCGCAGCACGCTCAGGCGCAACGGGAAGGGGCCGTCTCAGAACCACGCAACATGGAGGAAGTTAATGGCATCGAGGTTCCGGATCTACCCCCTGTGCCGGCTGAAAACCCGCTTGAAATAAGGGTTTTACGAGGATAGCCACCTACAGCACGCCGACCCCGCTCGGCTTGCTGTCCAGGTGAGGCCGACATCTTCGCAACGGCCCCGCGACGCTGGCCCTCAACGACCCTGGAAGTCCGCTTTCCGCTTCTCCAGGAAGGCGCTCATGCCCTCCTTCATGTCCTCGGTCGAAGCGAGGAGGCCGAAGAGCGCAGATTCGAACCGCATGGCGTCGCCCGGTGCGGAATCGAGAGCGAGGTAGACGGACTCGAGGGCCATACGCAGTGCCACCGGACCGTTCTTCGTGATCTCCCCCATGAACGCGCGGGCCCGGTCGAGAAGGTCCTCCCGAGGGAAGACCGCGCTGACCAGGCCGATCCGCTCGGCCTTCTCCGCATCGACCATACCACCGGTCAGCGTCATCTCGAGCGCCCTGCCCAGGCCGACGAGCCGGGCAAGCCTCAGCGTGCCGCCGTAGCCCGGAATGATTCCGAGGCCGACTTCGGGAAGTCCGAAGCGGGCGTTGTCGCTCGCCACCCTGAGGTGGCAGGCCAACGCCAACTCGCACCCGCCCCCGAGCGCATACCCTCCGACGGCCGCGAGCACGGGCTTGGGAAACCGTTCGATCGAGGCGAAGACGTCCTGGCCGTCACGGCTGACCTGGACTCCGCTCAGCGAGGTCATCTTGGCCAGCTCACCGATGTCGGCGCCCGCGACGAACGCCTTCTCGCCGGCGCCGGTGAGAATGACACCCCGCACGTCGTCGTCGTCACGCACACTCTCGAACGCATCGCCGAGCTCACGCACGACGTCGGCGTTGAGGGCGTTCAGCTTGTCCTGCCTGTCGATGACGACAACCGCGAGCTCGTCCTGCTTCTCGACCCGCACGAATGCATCGCTCATGGCTCGATCTCTTGAGAATTGTGGGCTGTAAGACCCTCAAGCTACCCAGATCGCAAGGGCCTACGCCACCCGGCCCGTGGCGTCCGAAACTGGGCTTTGATACCTTGGTCCGCCTCCCCGGTCAGGGGGCACCGAGCCTCGAACCCCAACCAAACGGACCAGAGATGAGCCGCTCGCTGAACAAGGTCATGCTGATCGGAAACGTCGGGAACGAACCGGAGATCCGGGCCACGTCCGCCGGATCCCGAGTCGCGAAGGTGTCTCTCGCGACGAACCGCAGGTTCCAGGATCGAGCCGGCCAGCAGCAGGACAAGACCGAGTGGCACCGCCTCACCTTCTTCGGCCGACTCGTCGACATCGTCGAGCAGTGGGTGAAGAAGGGCGACCGCCTCTACGTCGAAGGCCGCCTCGAGTATTCGCAGACGCAGGACGACCAAGGCGCCACCCGCTACTGGACCGATATCATCGTCACCGAGATGGTGATGCTGGGATCGACCGGAGGTGGTGGAGACCCGGGGGGAGAGGTCGGTGGCCGATCGGAGGCACCTCGCAGCGCTCCGCCCCCGATCTCCGAGCCGGACGACGATCTGCCCTTCTGAGGGCAGCGGTCCCTCAGGCGTCCGGAAGCTCCATGTCCCACACGAGGAGATACTTCTCGTACCGCCCGGGATCGGCTCGATAGTCCTCGGCCCAGTCTTCGAATCGAGGTAGAACGAGACGCTCCCAGATGCCCTCGGTGGCGAGCCGCACGAGGTCGGTGAATCGCGACTCCTCCGAGCCGGCTCGGCGTCGAGCCTCTTCGGTAAGGAGGTAGATCTCGTCGGGAGACAGGAGGAGAAGCTGGTCGGCTAACTTCGCCGAGCAGTAGTCGAAGTACTTGGCGCGAAGCACTTCATCCGACTCGGGGAAACTGGCTTGGGGGGGAGCCTCGCCCGTCTTGGGCACCACCCGGCCTCCTCAGTGGCGAATCCGTCTACGGAGGAACCGGCCCGAAGCCGGTTCTCGAATCGCGAGTAGAGTGCCGGGCCGCCGGGTGGGCGTCAAGCGATCACGCGCTGGACGGTGGCGGAGCCTCCGTGGCGGACTCGGGATCCGACGAGCGTTGACGAAGGTGTTGGTAGATCGATCGACGGGTGAGTCCGTACAGCACCACACGGGAAAGAAACTCCGGGTCCGTCCGCTGAACCTCCTCGGCCTGCTCGGCGATGTCGCGTGGCAGACGCACGTTCAACTGCACGGAACAAGTTTCCCACATGGATGCACCTCGCCCTTCGCTGGAGTGTCTTGAAAACGCACGGATTCCTCGCGGAGCCCAGGGGGATCCGTCACGATTCCGGTCGATTTTGATGGGTAAGTCCCGCTTCGAAGTGGACCCATAATAATCCGGGTTTTTGGGGCACGCAACCGCCTCCAAAAAATTGTCGCGCACACAACGTGCTTTCATAAGTCGTTGTACTGCATGAACTTATGAATCCCATTTTTCTGCGAAAACCAACTGTTCCTCACCCCGACCCGAAATGATTTTTTTTGTTTTTTCGGGGGGCGAAATGACGTACCCACCGACACTTACGCGTACGGTGAGGTTCGCCATCCGTAACGGGGTCGATAGGATTTTTTTGGAAAAAACGCGCTATGCGAGCGTTGATCTGAGGAAGGCCGAGAGGCTCGCCGGCGTGAAGGTATTGAAGCGGTCCCTGAGCTCCGTCAGGCTCTCTTCACAGAAGATCTCGGCCGTCTTGGCCGTGGTGTTCCGAGTGTCGGTGTGGAAGGAAATGTGCCCCCGCCACACCTCTCGGTCGTGGACGACGTGCAGCATCGCGAACCACTCGACGCCCTCGTGCAGGATGCTTCTCAGCTCGACCGCCACCGGCGCCGGATCCGGCGGAACGTCGGGTATGCCTGCCAGCTCGTGCATGTAGACCAGCCGGTGAACGTCGTAGTCTTCCAACCAGAGCTCGAAGGGAGGCAGGGGCAACAGCTTGCGGCAGTAGGCCACGAGGGTGGCCATCGGGTCCTTCTGCTCGTGCACACCCTCGTCGACGGCCCAGGCCCTCGCGTCTCCGTAGAGCGCGCGAACCGCCTCCCGGGGAACGAGGGACAGCAGCTGGGAGGCCTCTCGCAGACAATACGCCTCGTAGATCCCCCGTACGATGGAGCCGCGAGACGCTGGGCCGGGCGCCTCCCGTCGCTGCAGGGGCCGTGAGGTGAGCATCGTCGGAGGCCTAATGGACCGTCGCAGAGGAGTCGGCGGAGGCCCGTAGCGGAACCGTGTAGAGGTCCACGTCCCGCACGGGAACCTGGGCCAGAGTCTCGCGGACCCCGAAGGTGCCGAGCTGCTGCTCGACCGCCTCGAACCGCTCGGGCTCGAAGCGTGCCAAAAGGCGGGCCAGGCCGCGGCGGACGCTCGCCAGCTCCCGCCGCGCCTCGGTCAGGGAGACGGGATAAGGCAATCGTACCTGATAGGCGACCGTGCTGCCCTCTCGGGTCCCGATCGTTCGGAGAACCTCGTGTCTCGGGAATGCCTCGAGAACGGCGGCCTCCAGCTGGGAATCGGGCTCGAGGGCCGGTGTCTCGAAGACCAACGCGTTGGCGTCGTAGTCGAGATGGGCACGAGTGATCCGACTGGGGGCCAGCGCGATACGCACCGACGTGCCCTCGTGCAGATCGAGGTCTCGGCAGATGTCCCGGAACCCGATCCTCAGCATGGTCGGACGGGTGAGCGGTCCGAACCCGACTCGGGTCAGCACTCGGAGCGCGACCTGGAAACAGTAGCGGCGAAGCGCGGCGGCGGACTCCAGGCTCGGATCCGTCGCCCGACGTCGAAGAAGCTCCACCACGTGATCCATCGTCGGCTCGTAGGCCCAGTCGAGCACGACCAGCTCGGAGCTGAGGTCGAGGACCTTGACCTCCGTGCTGCCGAGATCGATCACCTCCGCCGAGGCGGCGTATCGACCCTCGAGCACCAAGGCCAGCCCGATGTCCTGTATGCGGCCGCCCGGCACGTCCACTTCATGGACGTCGCGGTACTGCACGACCGCCCGCGTGAGAGGAAGCTCGCAAACGCCCGGCACATCGGCCATCGCCTCGGGGAGGCCTGCCGCAAACGTCGTATCCGTTGTCGAAACCATGTTCGGTCTCCCAAGCAAAATAGCCCCCGACCTTTCTCTGAAGGCACAGGGGCGACTGCCGCCGGGCGGACGAATGTCCTTGACACCCGTCCGAGCGACCACATAGCTTCTCCTCAGCGAACGAGGATCGCGGGTCGCCAACCCGTGCCTTCCACGAGAGTCTCGGTGCCAGCCGAGGCTCTCGTTTTTCGTAGGGGGTATGTCGGCCGAATCCGGCGCCGGATCCCGGCTGGATTCGGCAAAAAAAGCCCGGCCGTAGAGCCGGGTTCCTGCCGTGCAGAATACGGTGCCAGCCGCATTCTATCTTGTCTTTTCAGGGCTACTCAGCGCCCAACTGGCTCCACGATAACAATATGTTTACGAGCATCGCAAGGAATTTCGATCGCGATGCTTGCCAGCCTCGCACCGTCTTGGTCATCTTGGGCCATGCAGCGCCGAAGCTTTCCCAGCCCGACCCCGGCAGCGCTCTCGTGAGCCAGCCCAGGATCCTCCTCGAGCTACCTCGGCGCCGATCCCTCGGCTTCATCAAGCAGGACGACGAGACCTGGTCGTGCTTCCTCGTTACCCGGCGGGACCGTCAGGGCTCCTGGCACGGTTCCCTGGCATTCAGGCCGCGCGACGGCACGTCCGAGGCCGACGAGGTCAGCACCGCCGAGATCTTTCGTGAGCACAGCGAGTCCGAGATCGACCACAAGGCTCGAGGGCTCGGGCGCCCCCTGCTGAAGAACCTGCTCCGCTCGGCGCTCCACATGCACGCTGCCCGCCGCTCCAAGGGTTCCGAGCTCCGTCGTCGCTTCCGCACCTTCCTCACGGAGAACTCGCTCGAGCTCTCGGCCGACATCCTCCCGGTCGACGGTACCGACGAAGGTCGCCTCGACGAGCTGCACTCCCTCTACGACTCCTACCGACTGGATCAGGTCTGCCACTTCATCGCCCTGGTGCGGCCCGAGGATTTCAACGAAGCGATCGACAGGATCTTGGAGGGCCAGGCGGTCGACTTCGGTGCCAAGGACCGTCTGCAGTTCGCGATGATGGTCGTCGAGTATATCGAGACGAGGCTTCCCCTACCGACCTTCGAGGTCTGGGCGCAGGACTACGCGGAGCACGCGCAGGAGTACCACCTCTACGCCCACACCCTCCACCGTGAGGGCCGGCTGCCGTAGGGGTCGGACGCCCCGGCCCGTGCGCTCGACAATCGAGGCCGAATCCCGTTGATCTCCCCCAGGCACACTGCTACCTTTTTCTGCTCGACTACAGCTCGATCGAAGGGGTGGAGTTCACTTGGAAGTCATCGTCAAAGACAACGAGAGTCTGGAACGCGCTCTGCGCCGCTTCAAGCGGAAGGTGCAGCGGTCCGGCCTGTATTCGGAGCTTCGCAAGCGGCGCTACTACGAGAAGCCGAGCGCCCAGCGCAAGCGCAAGCGTGAGGCGGCGATCCGCAGAGAGCGGAGGCGCCAGCGACGCACCCGTCGTTAGCGCGCGGTCCGGACTTCCGAGCCCGAGATCGAGCGACCCCCGGTCAGGGGGTCGCTTTTTTTTGCCCGGCGGTTTCTACAGCGGGAGCGGGACCGGCTGCTCACCCGACCAGTCGTAGAAGCCCTTTCCGCTCTTCCGTCCGTAGCGGCCCATCGAGACGATCCGCTTGAGCAGCGGAGGCGGCGCGTACCGCTCTTCACGGTACTCCTCGAACATGATCTCGCTGATCCGGTAGAGCGTGTCGATTCCGACGAAGTCGCAGAGCACGAACGGACCCATCGGGTAGCCACAGCCGAGCGTCATGCCCTTGTCGATGTCCGAGATGCTCGCCACCCCCCGCTCGAGCTGCCGGATCGCATCGAGCATATAAGGGACCAGGAGCAGGTTGACCACGAAGCCCGAGTTGTCTTTCGCCGCGATCGGCTCTTTGCCCATTGCGCGGGCGAACTCGAAAGCCGCCTCGAAAGCCTCGTCACTCGTGGCGATCGTCCGCACGACCTCCACGAGCTTCATCACCGGAACCGGGTTGAAGAAGTGGAGGCCGACTACCCGGTCGGGGCGCTTCGTCGCTGCCGCCATGTCCGTGACCGTGAGCGAGCTCGTGTTCGAAGCGAAGATCGTGTGCTGCCCACAGAGGTCGTCCAATGCACCGAACAGCTCGTTCTTCGCATCGAGGCTCTCGACGATCGCCTCGATCACGATATCGGAATCCGCCAGGTCCTCGACGGCCGTGGTGAAGGTCAGCCGCGTGAGAGCGGCGTCCCGATCGGCCTCCTCCAGCTTCCCTTTCTCCACTGCCTTTCCGAGTGACTTCTCGATGCGGCCCTTGCCTGCCCCGAGAGCCGCTTCGTCGACCTCACGGACAGTGACTTCGAAGCCGCTCTTGGCGGCGATCTCCGCAATGCCGCTTCCCATCAGGCCACACCCGACCACGCCCACCTTCTTGATCTCCACGATCCCCTCCGGTCCTCAGATGTCGATATGGAAGTCCGATCCGTCACCGAAGAGCTCCACCTTGAAGCGCTTCGCCTGACGCTGTACCCACCGCCGCCAGGAAGCCGGCGGCGGATTCAAAGCCTCTCCTCGCTCGAGCGCGTCCAGAATACCCTCGAGCTCGTCCTGCACCTCCTCCCGCCGTCGGCGGGCGGCCCGTCCTGTCCCCCAGACGACTCCGCCGGCCACCCCGCCACCCACCAAGATGGCGACCGGAATCATCACAGCCGGTCCGAGAGCCAGGGCGGAGAGCAGCGCACCGACGCCGAAGCCCGTGCCACCCCCGGCGGCTGCGCCCCCGATGAACCCCCCGGCGATGTATTCGCCGCGAACGCCCGCGTCCACATCCAGCTCGACCAGCGTCTGGCCCTCGTCGGCCGACTCCAGTCTCACCTCGATCTCCTTCGCCGACGCCCAGTACACTTTTTGCGACATGGACGCGCCGGCCCGCGCGAAGTTCGAGAGCCAGTCCACCGCCGGCCGATAGAGGAGAACCTCGCTTCCACGTCGGATCGGCTGAAGCAGGTGGCCCGCCACCATGAACTCGTCCAATGTCGCAGCGATCTCGTCGCTCCCGCCCGGCACGACGCGAGCGACCCGGATGCGCGCGCCTCCGAACCAGCGATCGATCGCATTCCCCGGAACCTCCCGGGTGCGCACCTCGACCAACGCTCTGCGCACGTGGGTCGGCGACAGGCCGACCTCGCCGGCGATCCGAAAGAGCTCCATCTCGTCGAGCGTTCCCTCGCCACCCTCCGGATCCGCCGAAGCGAGCTCCGAGGCACGCTGGATGACCGCCTCGAACTCCCGACGCGTCAGAGCCCGTCCGCTGCCGTGCTTCCTTTCATCGCTCATCGCGACGGGAACGAAGCCGTCTAAAAGGCTTCGACGACGACAGCCCCACCCTGACCGCCACCGATACAGGCGGAGCCCAGACCGTATTTCTCACCACGGCGCCGCAGCTCGTGGAGAAGGTGAATCGTGATCCGGGCGCCCGACGCCGCGAGCGGGTGGGTGACCGCGATCGCGCCCCCGTTCACGTTGGTGATCGACGGATCGAGGCCGAGCTCCTTCTCCACGGACTTGTACTGCGGAGCGAAGGCCTCGTTGACCTCGACGATCGCCATGTCGTCCAAGCTCAGCCCCGCCTTCTCCAGGGCAAGCCGTGCAGCCGGAGCCGGACCGATGCCCATGATCTGAGGCTCGACGCCCACGAAGCCCCAGGAGACGATGCGGCCGATCGGCTCGAGCCCCTGCTTCTCGGCCCACCCGGCATTCGCGAGCACAGCGCTCGCGGCGCCGTCACCGATCCCGCTCGCGTTCCCGGCGGTGACGAGACCGTCCTTCTTGAAGTAGGGTCGGAGAGATCCGAGCGCCTCCATCGTGGTGTCCGCACGAATGTGCTCGTCCGCCGCGTACTCGACCTCGCCTTTGCGTGACGTGATCGTGACGGGCGCGACCTCGACATCGAATTTCCCCGCGTCCCACGCCGCCTTGGCGCGCTGCTGACTGTTCACGGCGACTTCGTCCGCCTCTTCACGCGTCACCTCGTACCGCTCGGCGAGCTCTTCCGCCGTCTGGGCCATGGTCAGCCCGCAGTTGGAGTCGAGCAGCGACTCCCACAGCAGGTCCTCGAAGAACTGCTGCGCCGGGCCGAGCCTCAGGCTTCCCCAGCGGGCACCCCGAATCACGTGTGGAGCCTGGCTCATGGACTCCGAGCCACCGCAGAGCGTGACGTTCGCTTCCCCGAGAACGATCTCCTTCGCGCCCTGCACGATGGCTTCGAAGCCCGACCCGCAAAGCCGATTGATCGTCAGAGCCCCACGTTCCTGAGGAATGCCCGACTTGAGGGCGACATGACGGGCCATGTAGATGGCATCCGCCGACGTCTGTAGGGCATTTCCGAAGTACGTGTGGTCGACCTGGTCCGGCGTGATGCCGGCCGCTTCGATCGCGGCCTTGCTCGAAAACACGCCGAGATCGTTGGCGGAAAAGCCCTTGAGCGTTCCGCCGAAGGTCCCGAAGCCGGTCCGCTTTCCGGAGAGAACGACAACATCGCTCGTATGTCCTTGGGTGGCCATGCACACCTCTCGATTCATTGAGTTTGCCGGTCCTTGAAAACTACCGGGAGTCGACCGCCTCCGCGATCCATGCCCCGACCTCGTGGGTCGAGCTCGTGCCCCCGGCGTCGGGCGTGCGGATACCGGCCAGGAAAGCCGCCGTCACTGCCTCGTCGACCGAGTGCGCCGCCACGTCGTGGCCGAGGTGGCGGAGCATCATCGCGACGCACCGGATGCCTCCGATCGGGTTGCTGATACCCTGCCCGGCAATGTCGGGGGCGGACCCGTGCACGGGCTCGAAGAGCGCGTGTTTTCCGGGGTGGATGTTCGCCGACGGTGCGAGTCCGAGCCCGCCCGTCAGCTCCGCGGCCAGGTCACTGAGGATATCCCCGAAAAGGTTCGCCGTGACGATCACCTCGTACCGCCCCGGACGACGCACGAGATCCATCGCCATCGCATCGACGTATACCGCGTCCTGCTCGATCTCCGGGTAGGCGGCCCCCACTTCCGCGAAGACGCGCCGCCAGAGCCCTCCGACGATCGACATCGCATTGGCCTTGTCGACGAGCGTCACGCGGCCGCGACCCTCACGCTCCGCGAACTCGAAGGCGGCGCGGATGATGCGCTCTACGCCTCGGCGTGTGTTGAAGGACTCCTGAACGGCGATCTCCTCGGGCGTGCCTTCCCTCAGGCGGCCACCGATTCCGGCGTAGAGGCCTTCCGTGTTCTCGCGAAAGATGTCGAGTCGAATGGGAGGGGGATCACGCAGCGGGGAAAGCGCAGGATCCAGCAGGACGGACGGACGATGGTTGATGTAGAGGTCGAGACGGAATCGAAGGCCGAGCAGGATGTCGCGTGCGTGCACGTTGTCGGGCACCCTCGGATCGCCCAACGCACCCAGGAGGATCGCGTCGAAGTCGTCCCGAAGTGACGCGAAATCCTCTTCCGAGATCGTGGTCCCGTCGCGAAGATAACGCTCCGCCCCCAAATCGAATGGGACCGTCTCGAGCGGAAGATCGTGCCTCGAGGCGGCCACCTCGAGGACATGGGCGGCCTCGGCGATCACCTCTCCGCCGATCCCGTCTCCGGGAATGAGAGCGACCCGGCTCATCGGGCCACGACGATCGCGCCGAACACCGGGGGACCGCTGGTCCGGGTGCGGAATACGTAGCGTCCCTCGGGCGCGCCGCTCAGGTCCACGAGGAACCGGCTGCCCCGATCGATCAGAGGAGGGCTCGAGAGCTGCCCCGTCTCCTCCAGGAACGTCCGTGCCGATTCGGAGATCGAGTCCGCATCGAAGGAGAGTGTGTGAATGCGCCCGTCCACGGTGTGGAACTCGATCACGTCGCCCGGCTCGGCCGTCGTGAGGCTCGGTAAGACGTGGTCCACGTCACGAGCGCCGCCCAGGGCGATCCGGTGCAGTCCGACACGGCGAGAGATCCCGAGCGAGTCCCTCAACGCTCTGTCGGAGCGGTCCTCGGCCCGAACCGCTCCGTCACAGCCCGTCAGCCCGACCGCGAGAACCATGGCGGCCGAGACTGACGCACCCGTTCCTAACCGTCCGCCTCGGTACCGCAAGCCACGCAGAAACGCCACCCCGACTCCAACTCCTCGCCACACTCCGGACAGGGACGAACACTCAGATTGCTGCCGCAGAACGGACAGAAGTTCAGACCATCCCGGTCCGGAAGGGCTTCCCGACACCAGTGGCATACGGCGCCCTCCTCGGGGGGGGCCGCTTGTCCTGCATCGTCTTCGGTCACGACAGACTCCGTGCTGATGTCTTCCTCGTCCTCGGCTTCTTCGGGATCTACGGCGGACGCCTGACTGTCGATCACCCACCCGGCCTGTCCTTCGATCTCGGCGGGCTCAGCCGGGACGGCTGCCGCCGCCTCGGGGACCGCAGCTTCGAGCGGAGCGGCCGCCTCGTCGAACTCATCGGCCTCGTCCTCGTCCGTGTCGTTCACCGCTTCGTCGATCTCGCCGGCCTCGTCCGTGTCGACCGCCAGCTCGAGACCGAGACCGTCCCCGTGGTCCCCGTCACCGAAGTCCTCTTCCCCGAAGTCCTCGGCCTCGGCTTCGCCCCCGTCGACCGGCGTCGAAGCGCCGGTTCGTGAAGGGTTCAGACGGACATCTGCGGCTGCGAAATCCCTGAAGAGGCCAGTGTTCGGATTCGAGCTCTTGAGCTCATCGCGAATCTCTCGACGCGCGACGTCGGACTCGAGAATCAAGTAGTCGCCCTCTCCCGCCAGAAGCCGGAGCAGCGTGTCCTCGTAGTCGCCGTTCATCTCGACACCGATCGCGTCGCGATGGGTGCGATAGGGAACCAGGTTCTGGTAAATCTCCGCCACCGTGAAGGGTGCCTCGAGATCGTCGGGTCGCTTTTCCCTGATCTCGTTCACGAGAACTCGGTGGAAGCGCTCCAAGAGATCGGACATGGGGCTGCCTGTAAGATCAGTCTTCGAGGTAGATGAGTCCGGAGTCGATCGCGGCCCGCATGAACGTCTCCGGGTCCAGGAACGGAATCTCGACACCGGACTGCTCATGCCAGCGCTCGGCAAGTCGACGCATGTAGTGTGAGATCGGTTCGTGCGAAAAGCCCGCGTGATCTCTCATCTGTCTTACGATCTCGTACCAGGTGCCCCGGAACTGGTGGCCGTCGGTGGAACGCACGCGATACACCGTCGGGTCGCCCCGGAAGCGGGTCCGCTCGAAGAGCTCGAGCTGCCCCGGGTCCGCGGACTCCACTTCGTCTTCGTTCATCCGGGACTCGACCTCGGCGAGCAGCCGGTCGATCGGATCCTCCAGTGAATCCAACTCGCTCAGTCGCCCTTCCCAGGGCGCGAGCCGCTTGTCACCGGCCTCCATGTGCCAGAGAGCCCGCTTCAACTCGATGAGTCGCCACACGGCGAGGGCATCCCAGTGGTCCGAGGGCGGCACACGTTCGAACTCGCGTAACGCACCCTCCCAGTCCCCGCGGTCGTAGAGGATGTGCGCCAGGTAGATGCGGGCCTCGTGCAGATCGGGGTCGAGCCGCAGCGCACGCCGGATCTGCCGTCCCGCACCCACCTCGTCGCCGAGGCGGTGGAGCACGTAGCCGAGCGAGGCAGCGGCATCGGCACTGTCCGGACGGGTCGCCGCCGCATGGGCGAAGATGTCACGGGCCTCCGTGTACATCGCCTCACGGTAGAGCGCACGCCCCATGGTCAGCATCAATTCGACGTCGTCGTCGAAGCCCATGGCCGTCACGCGGTCGAAGAAGGTCATCGCCGCGTCCCGCTCACCGAATCGGAGGAGTGTTTCGCCCAATCCGACGAGCGCGTCTTCGTGCCTCGGGTCGAGGACCAGGGCTCTTTCGAATGTCTTCCGGGCCCAGGCGAACTCTTCACGGGCGAGGCGCGCATAGCCCATTCCTACGTACAGCTCCACGGCGTTCGGATATAACGAGAGGCCCTCTTTCAACATCTCGAGGGCCCCGTCATAGTCGCCGTCGTTGTAGAGCTTGTGTGCCTGTTCGTCGTATTCCTCGGAGCTGAGGAATCCCTCTGGCATGTGCGTTCCTTGAGAGAAACGGTGGTGGGTTCCAGATCGGGGGTAAGTTAATGCGGCCCCAGAGGGGCCACCAGCCTCCTAAATCCGGGCGTAGCGAACACCGCATGCCGGGCAGACCAGATTGCGCCCGACGCGGACGAGGCGACGGTCCACGTGCCGAGGGCAGTCCGGATCCACTCCGGATTCGATGACCTCGCTGACCTTCTTCCGCTCTGTTCGTGTTGCCTTCTTGATGGGCATCCGATAGCGCAGAGAGGACGTCAGGCACTCGAAGAGCACGTACCCGGAGCCGTCGTCCTCGGGCTGGACATGGATCAACTCCAAGAAGCCACCGACGGGCGAGGGCAGCTGTCCTCCCTCGTAATAGAGCCTCAGAACTTCCTTCTCGTTCGGAAGGGGCAGCGGCTCGTCTGCGCCCCCCTGGCCCGCGTCACCTGGATCGGTCATCCGCACCATTATTCTCGAAGACGTAGGGAATTTGGGCGATCTATCGATTTCGGAGCGTGGCGAAGATAGGGGGACGTCCCTCACCCCGCCACACCCTCGAAAGCCCCGGCGGGTAATCCGCGTGAAAAACGCGGCAGAGGCACGAAGCCCCCACCGCGCGTGACACCCGTAGGGGGAGCAGCGCAGCGGCGCTAGCCGACCGCGCTTTCGCTCTCGGCCCCGGCAGGTTGAGGCTGTGCCTCGTCGGTCGCGACGGGATCGGCGACCGCGACGGCCTCCACTTCCCGCTGGACGTTGTCGATCGCCGGCTGGCAAAAACGCATCCCGACGGTGTGCAGACCCTGGAGATCTCCGTCGGAGAGGTCCGGGTACCTCTCACCGATGTACTCGATCGTCTCGCTCATCCAATGAGACTGATCGTCCGCGGTGGCGTTGAGAACGCCGCAGCGGTTGATATGACTGAAAAGCTCGTCACGAGCCTGAGCAATTAGCTTCTCGTTTGGCACACGCGCCTCCTGGTTTACCGTCAAAGGACGATTCCGCAGAATCTGCCCACATAGTGTCTTCAGCCGAGTAAACTAACGTTAGGGTCAAGGGGAACCAAATCACCGTCATCGAGCCTCAGAGTGCTTTATGGATGCCGTCTCACTAGAAGTCTTTCGCCACCTCTTCACCGCCGTGACGGAGGAGATGGGCGCGGCGCTGCGGCGCTCCTCGTTCTCGCCGAACATCAAGGAGCGGCGGGACTACTCTTGCGCGATGTTTACGCCGGATCGCCTCGCGGTCGCGCTCGGAGACCACATGCCGGTCCACCTCGGTGCGATGCCCATGAGCGTGGAAGCCGCGCTGGAGGAGCTCGGCGTGCTCGAGCCTGGAGATGTCGTCTGCCTGAACGATCCCTTTTGCGGGGGTACGCATCTCCCCGACATCACCCTGCTTTCTGCCGTCCATCACGAGGGCCGGCTCCTGGGCTACGTCGCCTCGCGTGCCCACCATTCGGACGTCGGGGGCATGTCTCCCGGGTCGATGCCCTTGGCTCGGGAGATCTTTCAGGAGGGACTCCGCATTCCGCCCGTGCTTCTTTACAGAGGGGGGGAACGCAACGAGGCGCTGTGGCGCCTCGTCCTGGCAAACGTCCGGACACCGATCGAGCGCGGAGGTGATCTGGACGCACAGCTCGCGGCTCTGCACGCCGGATCGGTGCGCCTCACCGAGATCGCGGACCGCAGGGGTCACGAGCGGACGCTGGAGGCCATGCATGCCCTGATCGCCTACGCCGACCGTCTGCTCGAGGCCGGCCTGGAGCAGGTTCCGGACGGACGGTACGAGGCCGAGGACGAGATGGACGACGACGGATTCGGCTCGGGACCCGTACCCATCCGAGTCGCGCTCGAGGTCCGGGGGGCGAGCGCCGTCGTCGACTTCGGCGGAACCCACCCTCAGGTGCCCGGCGGAATCAACGCGGTGGGCGCGATCACGGCGTCGGCGACCCGTTACGTCTTTCGCTGCATCGTCGAGACCTTGCTCGGCGAGAGCCTCCCCGCCGGGGGAGGCTCGATGCGTGCGGTGGAGATCCGGATGCCGGAGGGCACGCTGGTCAACGCGAGGCCGCCCGCCAGTGTCGCCGGAGGAAACGTGGAGACCAGCCAGCGGATCACCGACGTGCTGCTTCAAGCCTTCGGTCGGGCGCTGCCGGAGATCGTACCCGCGCTCTCTCAGGGCACCATGAACAACACGACCATAGGCGGGCTCGACCCCCGGACGGATATGTCCTTCGCTTACTACGAGACGGTCGGCGGGGGCATGGGGGCCGCCCCCGCGGGCGACGGGCTCTCGGGGGTTCACACCCATATGTCGAATTCCCTCAACACGCCCATCGAGGCCCTCGAGCATGCCTACCCGTTCCGGCTCGTGCACTACTCCATCCGGCGGGGATCGGGCGGGCGTGGAGCCCACAGAGGGGGTGACGGGCTCCGCCGTGACATCGAGCTTCTCACCGACTCCCGAGTCACCCTGCTCAGCGAGCGTCGCCTTCGGGGACCGCGGGGTGCGAGGGGTGGGGAGGATGGAGCCCCGGGTCGGAACGTCGTCATTCGGGGCGGAGAGGAGACCGTCGTGCCCGGTAAGGTCACCCTCGATCTGGAGGCTGGTACCGTCATCAGCGTACGCTCGCCCGGAGGCGGTGGCTGGGGCGAGCCGGAGACGAGCGAATGAAGATCTTGAGCGCCGCGATTTGCGATCACGCCGGCACGGGCGAGCACGGGAAGCTCGATATGCACGGTGTGTTCTACGACTTGTACGCCCCGGGCTTCCCGGCAAAGCAGGCCCGGATGACGCTGGTTCTCGTCGTCGAGTGGGACCGCGGCGACAGCGGGCGCTACCAGTTCCGCGTGGACCTGACCGGGCCGGACGGCCAGATCGCGCTGAGCGTCGACGGGCACTCCGAGGTGGACGATCCCGATCCGACGCGACCGCCTCCGCGCACTCATCTCCTGATGCCGCTGGACGACGTGGTCTTCCCGGTGCCGGGAGAGTACCGTTTCGACGTCAAGCTCAAGGGGAGCACCTTCCCCGGCCCGACCCTCTACCTCACGGAAGCGCCGGACGCGGGACCACAGACTTGAACCTGCCCGACGGCTTCACCTGGATCCGAGTCGATTCGAAGCGCGGCTTCGCGCGGCCGGGCGCCGAGGAGTGGGTTCGAGACGCCCTGAGGGGACACGTGTCGATCTGGAAGGCGGCAGAGCACGTGGGCCCGCTCGGCACCTTCAAGGGACGCGCCCCGCTGCTCATCGTCCCCGGACCGCAGGGTCGGCCGGTCGTGATCCGTCGCTATTGGCGGGGTGGCGGCATGCGCTTCCTGGAAGACCGGCATCTGCGGGTCGGTACCCCCCGGCCCGTGAGAGAGGCGCAGGCAAGCCGGCTACTCATCGAGCGCGGGATCCCGACCCCGCCCATCGTGGCGGCAGGCATCTACCCGGCTGGTGCTTTCTACCGGGCGGATCTCGTCACCGAGCTCGTGCCCGATGCCGTAGACCTGGGAGCCTTGCTCTTCAACCCACCCGAGCCCTGGCGCTCCGATCCGGAGCTGCGAATCCGGGCGCTGGCGCGCAGCGGCTCCCTCATCAAGCGAATGGCCTCCGCAGGAGTGAAGCATCCGGACCTCAATGCTCGGAACCTTCTGCTGCACCGGACCGACGACGGCGTGCAGCCCGTGCTGATCGACCTCGACCGCTGCGCGGTGAGCGAGCGACCCGCGGCCGCACCTTCTCTCCTGCGTCGGCTCGAAAGGTCCGCACGCAAGATCGGTCACACCGTGGGCGGATACTGGCCCGCCGAGTCGTGGAGCATCCTGGTTCGGGCAGCGACCGGGGGGGAGGAGCCTTGAAGACGCCGTCGCGGATCTGCATCGTGATGCTGAGCGCCATCGGAGACGCCGTTCACGTGCTCCCGGTGCTCACGGCATTGAAGCGCGCTTGGCCTCGATGCCATCTGACCTGGATCGCCCAACCGACGCCCGCCCTGGTGGGTTTGCACCACCCTGCGATCGACGAGGTGATCCACTTCCACCGGAGACGCGGCCTGGCGGGCGTTTCCAGCTTCGTAGAGCTCTCCCATACACTCAAGGGCCGCCGGTACGACCTCGTAATCGACCTGCAGGTCTACTTCAAGGCCGGCGTCATCACGGGCCTTCTCGACGCGCCGCGCAAACTGGGGTTCGACGTGTCGCGCGCCCGTGACTTCAACTGGCTCTTCACGAACGAGCGGATCCCCTCCGGGACCGACCAGCACGTGCAGGACCAGTACTTCGAGTTCCTGGACTACCTCGGTATCGACCCCAAACCGCTCGACTGGCAGCTCGTGCTGTCGGAGGCCGAGCGCGAAGCCCAGCGAGAATTCTTCGGCGCGTTGGACGGACCGGCCTGTGCGGTGGTTCTGTCGGCGACCGACCCGAAGCGCAACTGGCCCGTCGAGTCCTACGCGCGGGTGGTCGATCATCTTCGGGAGACCCACGGACTCCTGCCGATGCTCGTCGGCGGACCCTCGGCACGTGAGCGCGCGGCGGCCGAGGCGCTGAAGCGGCTCACCCAGGCGGATGTCATCGACACGCTCGGAGACGATCTTCGTCGCCTCATCTGGCTCATCGACGGTGCGGCGCTGACCGTGGCGCCCGACACCGGTCCGCTACACATCAGCCGGGCGCTCGAGACCCCCGTGGTCGGTCTGTACGGCTACACGAACCCCAAGCGAGCGGGGCCCTACCGGCTCTATTCCGACCTGGTCGCAGACGGATACGCCGAGTTTCCGGGCGAGGCATACACGCCGTCGAAGGACTACCGGGACGGCATGAAGCGGGTGACGGTGGAGATGGTGTGCGAGAAGATCGACCTGGCGATGAGCGGATACGTCGATCCCTGAGGCCCTACTCGATCCCGACGCTCTGCTGCAGCCAACGGATGTAGGCGACGACGGCTTCCGACTCCGCCTGTGAAACGCCTGGCATCGAGGGCATGTCACCGAAGTTGAAGTGATGGGCCTGGACGCCCTGGCTGATCGCGATGTAGAACGCGACATCCGAATGATGTGCGGGTCGGTAGACGGCGTCGACGAGGGGTGGCCCGGTCTGTAGTCCGCCCCCGGAGGATCCATGACAGGCGGCGCATTGCCGCTCGAAAACACGCTTCCCCTCCTGCAGCTCGGCCGGAGCCGTCTCGGCCAGCGCGTCGAGGCGCTCGATCAATGCGATCTGGTCCTCGTTGAGCGGGGCGGCCTGCGTTCCGCACGCGGCCAGCGCCAGGCCGAGCGCCGCCGCCAAGAGCCCTTTCTGCGGTTTCATCTTCATCGATTGGTAGGAAACCCGAGATCGACCGTGCTGCTCGACGGGTCGGGCCACCGCGTCGTCAGCACCTTGGGCTTCGTGTAGAAGTGGATTCCCTCCGGACCGTAGATCGTGTGGTCTCCGAAGGCCGATTCCTTCCAGCCACCGAAAGAGTGATAGCCGACCGGCACCGGGATCGGCACGTTGATGCCCACCATTCCGGCATCGGCGTCCTCCTGGAACTGCCGGGCGGCTCCCCCGTCGCGGGTGAAGATCGCGGCTCCGTTGCCCCATCGGTTGTCGGCGAGGAGCCGGACCGCCTCGTGGTAGCTGTCGACGCGGACAACGCAAAGCACCGGCCCGAAGATCTCGTCACGGTACACGGTCATCTCGGGCGTGACATGGTCGAGGAGCGTCACTCCGAGGAAGAAGCCCTCCCCGTCGAAGGACGCCTCACGACCGTCGACCACGACCGTCGCTCCTGCGGCTGCGCCTTCCGCGATGTAGGCGGCCACCCGGTCCCGATGTTCCGCCGTGACCAACGGACCCATCTGGGACAACGGCTCGGCACCCGGTCCGATGACGAGCTTCTCCATGCGGTCACGAATCGCCTGCACGAGCTCGTCGGCGATGTCGCCGACCGTCACGGCGACCGAGATGGCCATACAGCGCTCCCCTGCCGACCCGTACGCCGCCGACACCGCGGAGTCGGCCGCGAGGTCGATGTCCGCGTCCGGCAGGACCACCATGTGGTTCTTCGCCCCGGCCAGCGCCTGCACCCGCTTACCGTTCGCCGAGGCCGTCTCGTACACGTGCTTTGCGACCGGCGTCGATCCGACGAAGCTGATCGCACGCACATCCGGGTGCTCGAGCAATCGGTCCACCGCGACCTTGTCGCCGTGCACCACGTTGAGCACGCCCGGTGGGAAACCCGCCTCGTGAAAGAGCTCGGCGAGGAAGGTGGGCGCCGACGGATCGCGCTCCGAGGGCTTGAGCACGAAGGTGTTCCCGCAGGCGACCGCGTTCGGAAGCATCCACAGCGGTACCATGGCGGGAAAGTTGAAGGGGGTGATGCCCGCGACGACGCCCAGGGGACGGCGTACCGAGTAGACGTCCACCCCCGTCGAGGCCTGTTCGTTGTAGCTGCCCTTCAGGTGCTCCGCGAGCCCGCACGCGAACTCGATGTTCTCCAACCCCCTCGCCACCTCGCCCCGGGCGTCGCTCAGCACCTTGCCATGCTCCGCCGTGAGCTTGCGGGCAATGTCGTCCGCGTATTTCTCGACCAGGTTCCGGTATCTGAACATCAGCTTCGTACGCTGCGCGATGCTCGTGTCCCGCCATCCCGGGAAGGCAGCCAGCGACGACGCAACCGCGGCATCGACCTCCTCGACGGTCGCGAGCAGGATCTCACCGGTCTGTCGCCCCGTCGCGGGGTCGAAGACCGGGGAGCTGCGGCCCGACGTGCCCGCCATGGCACGGCCGTCGACGATATGGGGAATCTGCTTCACGGCAGCTGGGGCGACCGTCTCCATGGAGGACCTCGGGTACCTGGTCGGATTCGTTGTCAGTGCGCGGAGCCCAAGGTACCAGCCGTCATCGGATCGAGCACGCCGCAGGATCCCATGCGCATCGGCTCGCCGCCGTCCACCGCATCCACGAGCTCAATTCGGCGGCGTGAGAACCCACAGGCCCGAGCCCATGTCGCTCACGTAAAGGAGACCGTCGTGGAGCTGGGGCGCCCACGACATCGTGCAGTCGGGAAGGAAGGTCCTGCATCCGGGTCCGTTGTAGAGCGAGCGAGCGACGAGGCGACCCTGCAAAGTGAGACTGCCCCAAAGCTCACCGGAGACGTCCAGCGCGTGGAGGCCCGAGCCGTACCAGCCGATGTAGAGGAGCGCCCGCTCCTCGTCGAGCCAAACGTTGTGGGGCGTGATCCCGGGATCGCTGTAATTGGCGACCTCTACGGGATTCCTCAGATCGGACGCATCCACGATGTGAAGTCTGCCGGGCTTGTTGAAATCCTCTTCGCCGACGAACACGTACCCGGTCTCGGGCCAGTACCAGGCGTTGTGGGAGTTCCCGCCGAGAGGCAGCCTGGACACTTCCACGGGCGCCGACGGCGATCCGCCGGCGATCCCGTTGCCGACGTCGAGGATCACGAGCCCGACGTCCCAGTGCGAGATGAAGGCGAGACCGTCACGAACGTACACGTCGTGGATGAAGCTGCCCCCACCGTAATACTTGGCGACGACGCGCGGCTCCGTCGGTGCCGACACGTCGATCACTCGAAGGCCTCTCGTCTCGCCGCCGCCGTTGTTCGCCGCGGCGTAGACGTACTCGCCCTCGATCCAGACGTTGTGGACCCCCCACTCGAGGTCCTCCGTGAACCGCGTGATCACGGTCGGGCTCTTCGGATCCCGCAGGTCCAGAAGCGTGATGCCGTTGAGGCCGTCCTCGGAGCCCTCGTGCGTGATGACGCCCAACGTCCCGGAGGCGCTCACCTTCACGTCGTTCACGATTCCGGCGTCGACGCGGATGGTGGAGGTGAGCACGGGCATCGCCGGGTTCGTCACGTCCCAGGTGTGGAGGGCGTTGCCTCGGAAGGTCTGGTTCTCGAAGAAACGGCCCCGCGTGCCGGTATAGGCCGTGGTCCCGTGGACCCAGAGGTCCGTCGTGCCCTCGTCGGGTATCGTGCTCCGCCCGACCACGGTCATCGACCCTCGCACGTCGCGCCTGAGGATCGCGATTCGGAGCGTGTCGGCGAATTCCGCTGCCCGCGCGATCAATGCGGCATTTCCGAGCCGCTGCCCGACGAAGCGGCCGTCGGCGTCGATCAGGCCGGTCTCCTCGGGGAAGAGCTCCCAGGACACGGGGCCACTGACGCCCTCACCCAGCTCGGCCCGGAAACGTACCACGTCCCCCTGGCGCACCTCGGGGCCGGCGCCGACGATCCGGACCGGTGGCGGTGGGTCTACGGGGGCCTGGGGCTCGTCCTCGGCTTCGGGAACCACGAGATCCTCTCCGCAGCCCACGACCAGGGCGCACAGCGCCCAAGCGAGGCGTGTCGAGTTCCGGAGGAAGCTTCGTCTCATACTGTTGCCGTGGGATCGGACTGGACGGTCGGACAATCGTAGTACGCGGGCACCTCGGTCCGCGTTTCCCGCAGCGGAATGGCGTGCCGTTGCTTCGAACGGAAAAACTCGTACGCTTGCTTGCGGGCCGGAACCCCGGTCGGACCCTGTACACTCGGCCTCCACCAAGCCAATTCCTCGACTGACCATGCGCAGACTCTCGGCCATCATGTTCACGGACATGGTCGGATACACCGCGCTCATGCAGGAGGACGAGCACCGGGCCAAGAATCTGCGGGATCGCCACCGGACGGTGCTCCGCGACACGATCGAGGAGCACGGCGGGGAGATCGTCCAGTTCTACGGAGACGGAACGCTCAGCGTCTTCCCGAGCGCCGTCCAAGGAGTGGCGAGCGCCGTCCGAATCCAGCAGGCCTTCAGCGAGGATCCACAGATCCCCGTCCGAATCGGCCTCCATGTGGGCGACATCGTCCACGACGAGGACGGGGTCCACGGCGACGGAGTGAACGTCGCCGCCCGGATTCAGGGCATGGCCATTCCGGGATCGGTGCTCGTTTCGGACAAGATCTACGACGAAGTGAAGAACCATCGAGACTATCCGACCGTCGCCCTGGGTTCCTTCGAGCTCAAGAACGTTCAGGAGCCTCAGGCGCTCTACGCGCTGAAGGCCGAGCGTTTGACCGTGCCCGCCGCGGACGAGCTTGCCGGCACGGGGCATCTGCCGAAGAAGTCGATCGCCGTGCTGCCTTTCGTCAGCATGAGCTCCGACCAGGAGGACGAATACTTCGCAGACGGAATCACCGAGGACCTCATCAACGCGCTCACACGATTCGAGGGCCTGCAGGTGACGGCGCGCACGTCTTCCTTCGCCTTCAAGAACAAGAACGAGGACATCCGCAAGATCGGAGAAGCCCTCAACGTCGGTGTGGTCCTCGAGGGAAGCGTCCGTCGGGCGGGCAATCGTATCCGCATCGCGGCTCAGCTCATCGACACGCGCGACGGCTATCATCTCTTCAGCAACGTCTACGATCGCGTCCTCGACGACATCTTCGAGACGCAGGACGAGCTCGCCAGCACGATCGCCGAGGAGCTTCGGGTCCTCCTGCCGACGGACCCGCAGGAGACCCCGGCAACGCGCGCCAAGAAGCCGACCGAGGACAGCGAGGCCTACAGCGCCTACCTCCGTGGCTTGTTCAGCTGGAACAAGTGGACGCCCGACGACACGATGGACGCGCTCCGTGCGTTCGAGCGCTCCGTACAGCTGGATCCGAACTTCGCACTCGCGCACTCGGGTATCGCGAGGTGCTACATCCATCTCGGAGCGGTCGGCCGAATGAGCAGCGAAGAGGCGTTGACCCGAGCCGAAACGGCCGCGATGCGGGCCCTCGAGCTCGACCCGGAGAGCGCCGAGGCCCAGATGGGTCTCGGGCTGATCCACCTCTTCTACCATTGGGATCTGCCGGCGGCCAAGTCCCACCTGGAGCGCGCCCTGGAGCTCAATCCCGGATCGGCCGAGGGCCATTGCTACCTGGGCTTCTACCTGATGGCCGCCGGCAAGCTCGATCAGCTGGTCGAGGTCGCCGAGGCCGCCGTGGCGCTCGACCCGCTTTCGCCGGTCATGCTGGACGCGCTGGGACGGGCCCTGGTCGTGGCCGGGCGGCCCGAGCGCGGCTCGAGCTACTTCGATCGGGCGCTGGAGCTCGCACCCGGCTTCAGAAGCGCCCAGGAGGGCAAGGGTCTCTCGTACCTGATCGCCGGCCGCCCGGAGGAGGCCATCCGGGAGCTCGAGGCTTACCGGCGCATGATTCCCGGAGGCCTGGGAGGTTATGCACCCCTCGTGAACGCCTACGCGGCTGCCGGAAGGATGACGGAGGCGGAGGACTACCTGGCGCTCATCCAGGAGCGGGCGACGGAGGACCCCTCGGCCAGCGCCGACATCGAGCTCTCGGCAGCCCTCGCCGGCCTCGGGCGAATCGAGGAGGCGCTCGATCACGTCCAGCGGGCCATCGAGAGGAAGGACGCGAGCGTGGCCTTTCTGCGCACGGGGCCGATGTGGCTTCCGCTGCGTGACCACCCGCGCTTCGAGGAGATGCTCTCGGCCGTCGGCCTCTAGGCCGTCCAGAGCAGCTTGGCGGCCAGCAGCGCGAAGCCGGCCGTGACCCCCAGCGCCGCCTCCCACTCGCGATTCGCCCGATACCTGGCCCAGGTGAACTCCGAGGGCGCCGATTCCCCACCCCGGTAGGGGCTCGGCCGGGGCAGGATGGCCGGGACCGCCTCCGCATACGTCCGATACGCGGCTCCGAACCTCTCCTCCAGGAACCGGGATTCCTCACGCACGGTGGCTCCGTAGAGCCCGACGTAGAAGACCGCGAAGATCGCCGCAAAGAGCAGCTGTCCTCCAGCGACGAGGACCCCGACACCGATCAGGAGCGAACCCAGATACAACGGATTGCGGGTGTAGGCGTACGGGCCGCCGGTCGCGAGCGCTTCGTCCTTTCGGATGTGGCCCGCGGACCAAGCTCTGACGGCGAGCCCCAGCAGTGAGACGGTGAGTCCCGAGAGCAGGAGTCCGCCGGTGGGATGCGCGAAGTAGAAGAAGGGAACGAGCAGGAGCCACACCGCGCGGAGGCGTGCGGTGCGATAGGAGGAGTCCACCCGGGGAGACCTGTGTGTCTAGCCCTGGTCGGCGTTGGTGGGATAGATGGGCTGCCCCTCCTCCCACTCCTCGAGATGGAGCGAGATGGAGATGCCGAGGACGCCCAGCTCGGACTTCATGTAGACGATGCGTCGGTGCTCGTCGTCGGAGAGGTGGATCTCGGCGTCCGCCCCCTCGTCGAAGAGGCTGGCTCCCGGGATGACGGGACGGATCACGATCGTGTTGAACTTGCCGCCCCCGACCTCGGTCTGGTCCCTGCGGAGGACCTCGAATCGAACGGGATTGCCGTCCTCCTTGAAGTAGCGATTGAAGGCGTACGTGCGTCCGACCTCCAACGGCAGGGTGCGGAGGAAGTACACGAACGAGATTTCGTCGAGTGGCAGAGCCGAGGCGAGGTCGCCGGAATCGGCGACATCGGTCCGCTCCCACCAGAGCTCCTCCGGGTAGAACTCGTACGTTCGCCTCGCCTTGTAACTCCCCTGGTCGACATCCCGAACGTAACGCCGGCTCATGACCGAATGGGTATCGAGCCAGGACGTGTAGTCGTCGTCGATCTTCTTGGCACCGAAGAGCACGCTCCCCTTCACCTTCCAGTGGATCCGGTACGTCGGATGACCCCGGACCGTGTCGATCGCCTCGACCGCCATGAAGCCCGATCCGACGTTGAAGATCCCGGCCTTGACCGTATAGGTGAGGTGCTCACCCGGACCGAAGGGGACCACCGCGGCCATCGGGTCGACCTCGTAGGTGGACACCTCTTCCTGTCCCTCCGTCACGCCCGGTTCCTCCTGGGCGTACGCCGGCACGGCGGCCAAGACCGCGATCAGGTAGGTCACAGCAGTGCGTCGTCGCTTCACGATGCCTTCTCACCCTCGACATTCCAGAGACTCGGGTTTCGTACACGAAGTAGGTGACGCAAGGTTCGCACCGCGCTGAACCGCGACTCCCGGGTCCGGATGTCGTAGCGCAGGTCGAGCGGCACTTCCTCCATCCTTCGGGCATGTGCCGAGGCAAGCGACAAGAGCTCGATGTTCGCGGCCCACCCTTCGCCGCCGACCAGCGGGCGCTCGCCCAGGGCGCGAAGCGCCTTCTTGAGAACGATCAGCCTGTAGGCCCGGAATCCGGAGAGCGGATCCGACACGGGGGCGGCCTTCAGCGTCCCACCGAGGACGAAGGGGGCCATCCAACGCGCGAACCGCACCGAGCGAGGAACCCCCTGCAGATCGGGCTCCACCGTGCCGGTCACGACGTCGGCACCCCCCTCCAGCGCCTTGACCAGTGTGACGATGTGCTCGGGGTGCTCCGTGAAGTCGCCCTGGATCGTGACCACGGCGTCCCGCTTGGGATACTCGGTCCGATCGAGGGCCTCGCGAATCAGCGTCTCGACCGCGGCCCCGTAGCCCCGTCGTGTCTCCCCGGTAATCACCGAAAGCGGGAGAATCTTCCGGTACCGCGCCAGCGTCTCCGCAGTGTCGTCCCCGGAAGCGTCGTCGAGCACGAGCACCTCGTAGTCGCGCCCGAACTCCCGCATGACCTTGCGGATCTTCCACAGGAGAACGCCGATCGTTCGGGCCTCCTCGTGGACCGGAATGCAGATATAGATCAACGCCTTCGCTCCTCGCCTTCGGGCCGGGTTTTCCACCTCCGGTGCATCCAGAAGTACTGGTCCGGATGCTGCCGAATCCGCTCTTCGAGCATGGCGACGTGTCGCTCCGTGAGCGACCGGATCCGCTCACGGCGCGACCCCGTCCGTGGGACCTCGACCTCCTCGAACTCGACACGGTACCGAGGTGGCCAGCCCGGTAGCCGGACGGACGCCGCCAGAAAGATCGGCACTCCGGCCCTCAACGCGAAGAGGGCCGGCCCCTTCGCCGTCGAAGCCGATACGCCGAAAAAGTCCACGAAGATCCCGCCACGCCTCACGTTGTGATCCGCCACGATCGGCACCACGCGTCCAGTCGCGAGCGACCGCGGAACGAGCTTTGCAGCATCGTGGGAGACGAGCGTCCGTACGCCCAGACGCCGGCGCGTCCGGTCCAGAAACGCGTCGAAGAGCGGATTGGACTGCCGTTGTACGACGACGTCCGTCGGAATGCCGCGGACGGCCAGCGCCGCACCACCGATCTCCCAGGCACCGAGGTGTCCGGTCACGACCACCACACCCCGCCCCGAATCCAGACACCGTCGGATGGGCTCGAGGCCGACTGTCTCCGTCCGCTCCAGAATCGTCTCACGGCTCATGCGGGACATGCGGAAGGTCGAGAGCACCGTGGCCCCGAAGTGCCGGTACGACGCTTTCGCGATCCCCTCTCGCCATCGGTCGGACCCGTCGGGGAATGCCCGCGAGAGGTGCAGCAGCGTATCGCGGCGTCGGATGCCCAGGACACCGTACGCGAACCGGCCCAGCGCCTGTCCCAGCCCATCGCTCCAGCGCTCCGGAAGCAGCGTGGTCTTGGCGATCCAGAGTCGAAAAAGCCCGTACTCGACCCGGTGTGCCAACGTCGGCATCGGTGACCCGGCCGGGACCGATTCGTCCGGGCTGGCGGGCTCCCCGCTCACGCGCCCTGCTGGAGCTCGTGGAGCCGGTGGTACGCGCCCGCAGCCGCCAGGAGCGACTCGTGATCGCCCCGCTCCACGATCCGGCCGGCCTCGAGCACCAGGATCTGATCCGCGAGCCGGACGGTCGATAGCCGATGCGCGATCACGATGACCGTTCGGTCCCGCATGAGGTGCGCCAGCGCCTCCTGCACCAGCCGCTCGGACTCCGCGTCCAGGGCGCTCGTCGCCTCGTCGAGCACGAGGATCGGAGGGTCCCTGAGGAGCGCGCGCGCGATCGCGATGCGCTGCCGCTCCCCACCCGAGAGCTCGGTGCCCCGCTCTCCCACGACCGTGTCGTAACCCTCCGCCAGAGCCTCGATGAACTCGTGCGCGTGCGCCGCCCTGGCCGCGGCGACGATCTCGGGCTCCGTCGCGTGCGGCACGCCGTAGGCGATGTTCGCCCGCACCGTGTCGTGGAAGAGCACCGTCTCTTGGGAGACGACCCCCAGGTGATCCCTCAAAGAGCGAATCCTGAAGCGGCGAATGTCCTCACCGTCGATCGTGATGGCCCCGCCGGACACGTCCTGGAACCTCCCGAGCAGATCCACGACGGTGCTCTTGCCGGCGCCGCTCGGGCCCACGAGTGCCAGCACGGAGCCTCTCGGCAGACCGAAGGTGATGTCGTGCAGCACGGGCCGACCGGGCTCGTACGCGAACTCCACCGACGAGAAGTCGATCCGCTCGCGCAGGCCGTCGAGCGGCACCGCATCGGGCGCGTCGCGGATCTCCGGGGGGGAGTCCAGGAACTCGAAAACACGCTCGGCTCCGACGATTCCCGGCTGCACCAGCGCCGGGAACTTGCTCACGTACTTCACCGGCCGGTACAGGGCCATGCTGAGCCCCAGGAAAGCCAGGAAGTCCGGTCCCGAAAGCTCCCCCTGGACCATCACGAGCTGCGTACCGTACCAGAGGAGCACCGCCGTCCCGATCGCGGCGAGCATCTCCGTGACGGGCTGGGCGAGGGCCCGAAGCCGCTCGGTGCGCACGAATGTGCGGAAGTACCGATCGGTGAGCGACTCGAAGCGCTCGCGCTCCCGCCCTTCGGCACCCGACGTCTTCACCAGCCGGATTCCGCCCAGCGTCTCCTGCAGGTGCGAATTCACGTCGGCGGCGAGGTCCAGAACTTGCCGATCGCCCTGCCGCAGCCGCTTGAGGAACGGCCCCCAGAGGCCCATCGCCCCCGGGACGACGACGAACGCCGCGAGGGTCAGCTTCCACGAGATGAGGAGCATCGCCAAGACGGCCGCAACGAACTCGAAGAGCGACGAGACGAGGCGTGCGAGCTCGCGCGTCACGAGCGTCTTGAGCTGCTCGACGTCGTGCGTGAGGCGCGACACCAGCTGGCCCATGCGCGTTCTTCCGAAGAACCCCAGATCCAGCTCGAGGACGTGGGCGTAGACCTCGTCCCGCAGGTCCTTCGTCACCGCCTGCTCCACCCAGGCCACGAGGTATCCGCGCGCGAAGTCGAAGAGGTTCTTCAGGGCGTAGACCGCGAGGATGAAGACGATGACCCCTCGGATCGCCTCCTGCGCAGGCCCGTCCAGCTCCACGAACCGACCTACCGTTCCCTGGAGCAGTCGGTCCATCGACCCCGACCCGGCGGCCGGCGTCGCATCGGTGCCGAAGAGCGTCTCGAGAAAGGGGATCAGGAGAACGAACGAGAATGCGTTGAGGAAGGCGAACGCGAGAATCGCCGACCCCGCGAGCGCGAACACGGCGAGGTGCGGCCGCAGATAGGACAGGATGCGCAGGTAGAGCTGCATGGGCACGCCCTCCCGGTCCTAATCCCTGATGAACGACGGCGGGCCCGGTGCGCCGCGGTGACGGGGCCGGAGGTGCGCGATCGGGACGATCATCTCCTCCGGGCTGATCCCTCCATGCAGGAAGGAATTCCGGTACCGCGCCTGGTACTCCCGCAGCTTCGTCGGATAGACGAAGAAGAAGTCGTCGCGGGCGATGACGTACGTCGTGCCCAGCCGGCCCGGAGGAAAGCGGAGATCGGACTCTTCGGAGGTGGTGAACGTGTTGTCCGGCTCCTCCGCCTTCAGGTCTCCGCCGAACTTGTAGCGGAGGTTGCTCGTCGCGTCGCGTCGCGCGAAGACGGTCGTCGGCCGCTGACAGAGGATCGAGCCGTGGTCCGTGGTCATGACGACCTCGTGCCCCGCTGAAGCCGCCTCCTTGAGCACGGCGAACGCCGTCGAACGCTCGAACCAGGCTCGCGTCAGGTCGCGTAGGGCCGCCTCGTCCCTCGCCACCTCCATCAGGATCGGAGACTCGCTTCGACCGTGCGTCATCAGGTCCACGAAGTTGAAGACCAACGCTACGACCGTGTGGGGACGGCGGAGCGCCGAGTGGATCCGGGCGCGGACCTGGTCGCTGTTCCGGTCCGAGAAGATCTTCTCGTAGTGAACCGGAATCGGCACCCCGGTCAGCCGCCGGAGCTGCTCCTTGAGCAGCTTGTCCTCGAAGGCGTTCAGGCTGCCCTCGTCGTCCGACGCATCCCACCACGACGGGCGGTCCTTGGCGATCTGGTCGGGGAACTGCCCGCTGAAGATCGCGTTGCGCGCGTACGGGGTGGCCGTCGGGAGGATCGAGTAGTGGTAGGACTCCTCGATCTCGAAGTAGGGCGTGAGGAGCGGAGCGATCACGCGCCACTGATCGAGCCGCATGCAGTCGAGCACGACGAAGAACACGGGGTCGCGGCCGAGATGCGGAACGAGGTGCTTCTCGACCACGTCGACCGATAGCTCCGGTCGGTCCGATTCCCGCAACCACTGCGGATACTCCCGCACCACCCATTCCCCGAAGTCGTGACGCAGCTCGGTCATCATCGACTGGACCGTGTCGAGCAGCCCCGCCTCGCCGGCCGCCTCGAGCCGGATATGCCAGTCCGTGAGCTCGATGTAGACCCGAGCGAAGTCCTCTGCCGTCCGCGCCTCCTCTCGCTTCATCGAAAGGCGTCCGAACCGGCTCGCGAAATCCTGCGCGGCCTGCTGCTGTTGGATCGATGAGCCTTCGAGGATTCGTGTGACGACGGAAAGCACCTGCCGCGGGCTCGTCGGTTTCACCAGGTAGTCGTCGACCCGACGGCCGATCGCTTCCGTCATGGTCCGATCCTCCTCGGACTTCGAGACCATGACGACCCGCGCATGGGGATCTTCCCGACGCAGGACCTCCAAGACCTCGAGCCCGCGACGCCCCGGCATCTGCTCATCCAGCAGCACCAGGTCGTACGCGTTCTCCCGCATCAGCTCGAGCGCGTCGTCGCCGTTGGTGATCGCGTCGACGAGGTAGCCGCGCGCCTGCAGGAAAAGCAGGTGCGGCTTGAGGAGGTCGATCTCGTCATCGACCCAGAGGATTCTCTTTCCGGCGACGTCCATGGGGAAAGGAACCTAACACCCGGCCGGATCCCAAGGCGACCCGAAGCGGCGGGGCCGAGCGCCTCCCCACCTCGTTTCACGGCGGATGCTCAGAAGCTCAGAAGCCGTGTCACGTTGAAGCCGAGCCGCCACTCGTCCGGATCGAACGAAAACGGCGTACCGCCCATGTGCTGTGCGGGATTGAGGCGAACCGAGTTCGAGATCAGCAGCTTGAAGAAGTGTCCCCCGGTCTCGAGCTCGACCCCGAAGGCGCCCGCATCGTGTGCCAGGTCGATGCCGTTGTCCTCGCTGAAGTTCCACTCTCCCAGCACACTCACGTGCTGGCTGAGGTACAGCTGCCCGGTCAGGCCGACGCTGAGCGCGCTCTCCGGGTCACCGCTGCCGGGGTTCACGTTGTGGATGACGCCGGGTACCAGGCCGAGCGCCAGCCCGGGCACCGGCGCCACGTTCAGGATCGCCTGCGCATAGTACTGTAGGCTTTCCCCGTCGAAGGCGCTCACGTCCGTAAGCTCGGGATTGATGGCGATGCCACCCACCATTCCGAGCATGTAGGCCCCCGAGCCTGCGTCCGCCTCCCAGACCCGCAACTTCACCTGCAGGTCCAGGTTGTCGGCGAGATTGCTGCGCAGGAGACCCACCATCGCCCGGTCCGATACCGCGTAGGACAGCCCGAGTCGGTTGACGACCGGACCGTCGAGTCCCCACAGCGCGTCGGCCCCCTCCGAGATCGAGGGCGAGAATCGATGGGAGATCTCGAAGAGGATCTCTCCCTTCGCCAGGGTCTCGGCGGTCGGAAGGTTGGCCGACTGCGTCGAGTGGAAGACCGTGACCGGCACTTCCGTCGCCGGCTCGCTCCTCTGCCAGCTTCCCCTCCGCTCCTGCCCCGCGAGCATGGAGGGGATCAGGAGCGCACCGATTGCAAAACCCACTACGGAATGTCTCACGGTCGCCTCACCCGGCTGGCGCCGGCTTCAGGTGGAAGTCCAACCGGAGCTGGATCTCGTTGGCCAGCTTCAGGAACATCACTCGAGGAATCTCGATGTCGTAATCGGAGAGGAGCACCTGAAGGGCACACCGGGCGCGGTAGCCGGAGCCTTCTTCCGTCACCTCACACGGTACCGACACCACCTGCTCCACCCCGTGGATCGCCATCCTCCCGATCGCCTCGATCCGGAAGCCCTCGGCCGTCTCGGATACGGTTGCGATCGAGCCGTCCAAAGCCGCGTACGGAAACTCCGCGACCTCGAGGTAGTTGTCACGCATGTGCCGGTTGCGAAGACTGATGCCGGTGTCGAGGCTCGCCAGGTCGACCTCGAAATAGAACTCCGTCTCGCTCCTCACCGACCCCGCAGACAGGCGCTCCTGCCCAAGCAGCACGTAGCCGTCGATGCGGTCGGTCACACCCTCGAACTCCTCGATGGCGGCTCGGGAGACGAAGGTCACCCGATTGTCGGCCTCGCGATCGACGTGGTATTCCTGGGCACCCGCCTGCGCGACGGTCGAAAGCAGCGCCCCACCGAGCAGGGCCAGGGCTCTCAGTCTCACGATCCGGTCCGCCTAGGCGCGCGAAGACATCAGTTGTTCTGCGCGCCCTGATCGATCCAGTTCCGGACGTTCGTGAGATCGATGTTGTCGAGGGGGGCACCGTTGAGGGGCATTCGGGCACCCACGGTCTGCCGTCCCTCCAGCTTCTTCACCAGGTAGCTGTTCTGGGCGTCACCGGCGATGACTCGGACTTCGTTGCCGTCTCCGAAGGACGTCACACCGACGAGATCTCCGTACGCGGCGCTGGCTCGCAGGTCCAGGTTGCTGGCCCCGGAGGTCCCGTGGCAGGCTCCCGTAGCGCAGCCTCTCCGCGTGAAGATCTCGATGATGTCGTTCGCGAAAGACGGGTTGGCGAGGATCTGCCGGGTCGCGCCTCCCCCGGGCCCGCCGTTGTCGTTGTCATCACCGGGACCCGTTCCATCGTCCCCACCCCCGCACGCGACCACGAATGCCGTTCCCAGGGTGATCAACACGGACGAAAGTCGCTTCATGGAGCCTCCTCGGGAGCGCTGTGTTCGACCGGAGCGGACAGGCGTTCCGGACCTGAAACCTGAATCTTTAAGCATTCGGCATGGTTCCGTACAGCTTTACGCCGACGAAGCGATCGGATTGCCGGCCCAATCGGAGCGGAGCCGGCCGACTACATACTGATCGTGTACGGGAACCAGGCCGCGACCGGCTTCCCACCCTGCCGGGCCGGCTCGAAGATCCACTCCGCGGCTTCCCGGAGCAGGCGCTCGTTGAATCCCCGGTCCGACGTTGGCGGTCTCAGGCGCGTCGAGTCCGCGACGACCCGACCGCGCTCGTCGACGAAAACCCACACCTGGATCTCTTCGCCCTTCAGCCTCCGATTGGCCGGAGGGATGATCATTCCACGGGGCGAGGGCGGCATCATGCGAAACAGTCCCTCGGCCGCATCCCCGCCGTCCCCCCGGCCATCCCCGTCTTCGAGGCCCGGCCCTTCGTCTCCCGGACGGTCCCCGAGGATCGACGCCGTCTCGATCTGCACCTCGGGCTCGAACTGCTCGACCGGGACCGCGTCGGTCATCGGCAACGGGATCTTGGGAGGCACGATGGGACGTGGCGGCGGTACTCGGACGTTCATGGCCTGCATGGCGCCGCCCGCCGCCCGGTTGTCGCCGGCCCGCGGGCCGGCCGCGGCAAAGGGTGAAACCAGGAAGTCGCTGCTCGGCCAGAGCACGAACACGAGCACGTGCAGGACCAACGACGCCAGGAAGGCGAAGCGCCACATACGACGCTCCTCCTGGTATCGCTCGGTCTTGCTCTTGTTCTGTGGAACGCTCTCGCTCATGCCTCGACCAACGTCTAGATCAGCCACGCATCCGACACCCACTGATACTGGTGAACCCGGAGTGGAGTTTCCGAGCTCCACGCGGGCTCCTCCCTCTCATACCGGGAGTCCGGGAAGTACTTTCACGGTCACCGTTGCCCGCCTCCCATCCGAAGCGGCAACTTCGACCTCCCGTTAGAATCCTTCGTTCCCGATATGGTTCCGGTCGAGCAGAGCTCGCCTACCGGCAGAGGCGCTCCATGGATCTCGGACTCGACAATCGAGTGGCCGTCGTAACCGGCGCCTCGCAGGGCCTCGGCCTCGCCGTGGCCAGAGGGCTCGCAGCCGAGGGTGCCAACCTGGTTTTGAACGCCCGCTCCGAGACTCCGCTGGAGGCCGCCGCCGAGGCCATCCGCAGCGATTTCGGAGTGGACGTTACCACGGTTGCCGGAGACGTCAGGGACCAGGCCCTGCCTGGACATCTGGTCGAGGCTGCGCTGGAAGGACACGATCGGTTGGACATCCTGGTCACGAACTCCGGGGGTCCGCCGAAGGGACACCACGACGAGATCGACGCCGCCGACATCGCTGCGGGCCTTGAGCTGACCGTTGGTGCGGCCATGCGTTTGATCCTCGGCGTGCTCTCACCGATGAAGGAAGCGGGTTGGGGCCGCATCGTCGCCGTCACCTCCATGTCGGCCAAGCAGCCGATCCCGGGACTGACGCTCTCGAACGTCACACGCCCCGGACTCGTCGGCTTCATCAAGACGCTCTCCGCAGAGGTCGCGAGAGACGGGATTCTCTGCAACGCGATCGCCCCCGGGTGGACCGCCACCCCTCCGGTGAGCCGCTGGATCGAGGGCGCCCCTCCCGAGACCGAGGCGAGACTCCTCTCCGAGATCCCGCTCGGTCGGCTTGCCGACCCCGGGGAGATCGCGGACACGGCGGTCTATCTGGCCAGTGAGCGAGCGAGTTACCTGACCGGGCAGGTCGTCAGCGTCGACGGCGGCTACGTGAGAGGGCTCTTTTGAGCCGGACGGAGCTCGAGCAGCACGGCGCCGAGGCGCCCCCTTCCCGAGCTTCCGCGTACTACGAGCTCACCAAGCCCGGAATCGCCGGCTACGTCATGATCACGGCCGGCGTAGCCTACTACGTCGCCGCGCACGGCCGCGTGGACTACGGGCCGATGATTCACACCCTGCTCGGCACGGGCCTGGCGACCGCGGGCGCGCTGGCGATGAACCAGTACGTCGAGCGGGAGGTCGACGCGAGAATGGAGCGCACCCGGGAGCGGCCGCTGCCCTCCGGGCGCCTGAGACCGGGGGAAGCGCTGCTCTTCGGCTGGACCCTGCTCGTGGGCGGACTCGCTTATCTGGGGATCGCGATCGGCTGGCTTCCATCGGTGCTGACCGCGGCGTCCGCAGCTGCCTACATTCTCGCCTACACGCCGCTGAAATCACGGTCCTACGTGGCGACTCTGGTCGGCGCCGTACCCGGTGCTTTCCCGGCCCTGATCGGCTGGGCAGCCGCGACGGGTACCGTCGCTGCCGGTGGCGTGGCGCTCTTCCTCATCGCTTTCCTGTGGCAGCTTCCCCACGTGCTCGCGCTGGCATGGCTGCTACGAGAGGACTACGCCAAAGTCGGTTTCTTCCTGGCCCCACGCTCCGACGAGAGCGGGTCCCGACTCGCCCAACACATGGTGTACCACAGCATCTCGTTGACGCTGGTCTCGCCACTCCCCACCATCCTCGGGCTTACGGGGACCGTCTACCTGATCGGCGCACTCGGGTTGGGCGTCGCGACGCTCGTTCTGTGTCTCGGCGGTATCCGCGGGATGACGCGCCAGTTCGCCCGACGCGTCTTCGTGTGGAGCCTGCTCTACCAACCACTGTTCCTGGCGCTGCTGCTCGTCGACACGGTGCGTGTCTGACGGATGCCCGAACCGGAGCCCGACTTGAAGCTCGTCCCGATACTGCTGATTGCGATCCTCACCGTGCTGCCCTCCAATGCCATGAGCCAATCCGAAGAGAGGCCCAGAATTCGAGACCTCGGCGTCGAGGTCGGGATCTTCGAGACCGGACGCTGGAACGCGATCACGGACGTCGAGGGCCTCACGGTCGGACACACGACGGTCGTCGAGGATGATCGCGTGAATACCGGTGTGACCGCGATCCGGCAGCACGGCGGAAGCGCCTACCACGAGCGCGTGCCGGCGGCCATCCACGTCGGGAACGGGTATGGCAAGCTGATCGGCTCCACGCAGGTCCGGGAGCTCGGGGAGCTGGAGACGCCGATCCTGCTCACGTGCACGCTCTGCGTCTGGAGGGCGGCCGACGCACTCGTCGAGTGGGTGCTCGGGCAGCCCGGCATGGAGGAGGTCTGGTCGCTGAACGCCGTCGTCGGCGAGACCAACGACCGACGGCTCAACGACATCCGGGCCCGTCCGATCCGACCGGAGCACGTGGTCCATGCGCTGGAGAGCGCGAGCAGCGGCCCGGTGGAGGAAGGCTCGGTCGGGGCCGGCCGGGGCACAAGCGCCTTCGGCTGGAAGGGCGGAATCGGCACGAGTAGCCGCGTGCTCCCCGAGCCGCTGGGCGGTCACACGGTCGGGGTGCTCGTCCAATCGAACTTCGGCGGGATTCTGACGATGGCCGGAGCCCCCGTCGGTCGGGAGCTGGAACAGTATTCCTTCCGGGAGGAGGTCGAGGGGACGAGCGGACAACCGGAGGGCGACGGCTCGACGGAGCAGGAAGACGGCTCGGGCTCGATCATGATCGTCGTCGCTACCGACGCGCCCCTCTCGTCCCGAAACCTCGAGCGCCTGGCGAAGCGCGCGATCATGGGGCTGGCTCGCACCGGGTCGTTCGCGGGGAACAGCTCGGGCGATTACGTCATCGCCTTCTCTACCGCCGAGAGCGTTCGCCGCAGGCACGACGAGCCGATGCACGAGGTCCGGGACCTGGCGAACGATGAGATGTCGGCCCTCTTCCAGGCAGTCGTCGAAGCGACTGAGGAGTCGGTGTACAACTCCCTGCTCAAAGCGACGACGGTGACAGGAATGGGCGTCACGGTCGAGGCGATCAACGTCGATGCGGTGCTCACCGTCCTCCACAGGCACGGAGTCGGCCGCTGATCACGCACGCGAGCTTTCGGCTTCACAAGGGCAGGAAGCCGGAGAAGGAGCTGCGCCGCATCCTGAAGGCACAGCTCGCAGAGGTCAGGGCCTGCGTCGCCCTTCCGAAAGAGCGACGAGTCGAAGCCGTGCACTCGGCCCGCAAGGCGCTCAAGCGCATCCGAGCCGTGCTCCGCCTGCTCGCCCAATGCCGCCACGACACGCCGGTTCTCGAGGAAGAGCGGCACTGGTACCGTGACACCGGTCGTCTTCTCCAGCACCTGCGGGACGGGGATGTGCTGCCGCAGACGCTCGCCCACCTCCTCGAAGACCATCCGGACACGATTCCCGAGCGGGCATCGGACAAGCTCGAAGCTGCCCTGGGCGTGGAGCACGCTGCCAAGGAGGTCGACCGGCTCCTACGGCAGGTCGACAAGCGTGTCGTGCGGGGCCTGAAGCGGCTGGAACGGCGACAGGTGCTGCCGATTCCGAGGGAGATGCTCTGCGCCGCACTGAGGGCGACCTATTTCCGAGCGGCTCTCGCCATGGAGCGCGCGCTCAGGTCGGGGCATGACGACCCGTACCACGAGTGGCGTAAGCGGGCGAAAGAGCTGTGGTATCAGGCCCAGCTTCTCGAGAGGTTGTGCCCTCCCGAGCCCGCCGACCTGGTAAGCACGCTCGACACGCTTCAGAACGGCCTCGGCGACGCACAGGACCTCACCGTGCTGCTACACGCCCTGGAGCCGATGAAGGGCAAGGCCGTCAAGCCCGCGCACAAGAAGGCGCTCGTCGCCCTCGCGGAAGAAGAACGTCGGAAGCTGTGGGACACCTGTGAGTCCCTGGGGCGCGAGATCTTCCCCGCCACCCCGTTCGGTCGCCCCTAGGAGCCGTCAGTCGAGTCTGACGACCCGAGCGTCCAACACATCCGGAGCACTCCGGATCTCCTTGAGCAGGTCGGCGCCCACGGCCCCGTCCACAACGACCGCAGCCATCGCATCGCCCCCCGCGGCGATCCGAGCCTGCATATACTCGCCGATGTTGATGCCCAGCCCCCCGAGGAGCGTGCCGACACGCCCGATCACGCCCGGCACGTCCCGGTTACGCAGCACGATGAGCGTACCGCGCGGCTCGATCGACAGCTGGAAGTGGTCGATCCGTACGATTCGCGGATGGTTCTGCTCACCGAGGAGCGCACCCGCGACCCGAACAGCTCTTCCCTCGGCTTCGACGAGGACATCGACGAACTGCGTGTAGGCGGACCGCTTGGGCAGGATCGCAGTCGCGACACGAATCCCACGCTGCTCCGCCAGGTGATGGGAATTCACGTAGTTCACCGTGTCGGCTCCCACCGCGTGCTCGAGCGCGCCGGCGAGAACCGACGCGGCGAGAGGCTTCAACCCGTCCTCGTCCGACCCGGACACGCGAACCTCCACCTGGTTCATCCCACCGTCGACGAGTGCCCCGGCCACGCGGCCGAGGCTTTCCGCCAACGCCAGGAGGGGTCGCAGCTTCCGGAGCGCCTCTCCGCCGATCGCAGGGGCGTTCAGAGCCCGTGACAGATCGCCGTCGATGAGGGCGGCCTTCACGCCTTCCGCGATCTCGGTCGCCACCAATTCCTGCGCCTCGGCCGTCGAAGCGCCCAGGTGCGGGGTCAACACCAGATTGGGCGCCGAGCGCAGCGGGCTCTCCTTCGGGAGCGGCTCCTCGACGTAGACATCCAGCGCTGCGCCCCCGATTTCGCCGGCCTCGAGGGCCGCCACCAATGCATCCTCGTCCACGACGCCACCCCGCGCGGCATTTACGAGGAACGCGCTGGATTTCATGGCCCCGAGCTCCTCCGCCCCGATCATGCCCTCTGTCTGTGGGGTGAGCGGTACGTGGAGAGAGAGCACGTCCGCGCGCTCGAGCGCCTCCTCGAAGGTCACCCGGTGAAGGCCCAGGTCGCGGGCACGCTCCGCCGTCAGGTAGGGATCGTAAGCGACCGTCTTCATGCCGAAGCCCTGAGCCCGTCTCGCGACCTCTCCGCCGATTCGACCTGCCCCGACGAGCGCGAGGATCTTCCCGCGGAGCTCGGTTCCCGCGAAGCGGGAGCGCGCCCACTCGCCGTCGCGAACAGAGCGATCGGCGCCGGATACCTTTCGTGCCAACGACAGGATCAAGGCCATCGAGAGCTCCGCCGCAGAGACGGTGTTTCCTTCGGGCGCGTTGATGACGGGGATACCCCGCTCCGTCGCGGCCTCGAGGTCGATGTTGTCGACGCCGACTCCGGCGCGCCCGATGACGCGAAGCTCAGGAGCGGCGTCGACGAGTTCGCGCGTCACTCTCGTCGCGCTGCGTACGATCAGCCCCTGAGCCTTGCCGAGGGCCTCGAGCAGCTGCTCCGGCTCCCATCCGCTGGCCATCTCGACCTGGAATCGTTCGTCGCTGGTCAGGGGCTCGAGCCCCGACGCCGAGATCTTGTCGGCCGCGATGACGAGGTACTTGTCTTCACTCACGCCAGAACCTCCCCGAGCACCCCGAGAAGCTCTTCGAGCTCCTCGAGCGTGTGGTCTCCCATGTGTCCGATCCGAATCGTTCTGTCCTTGAGCTTCCCGTAGCCGGAGGCAATCACGTACCCACGCTCTTTCATGGCTCCGGTGACCTCGGGTCCCGTCCGCCCCTCTCCGAGCTCCAGGCAGGTGACGGTCGGCGATCGAAATCCGGGAGCTGCCAGCACGCCGAGTCCGACCTCCCCCGCCCATTCCACACAACGGTCTCTCATCGCGAGGTGGCGCGCCCAGCGCCGCTCCATCCCTTCCACCGCGATCCGCTCGAGCTGAGTCTCGAGCGCGTACATGAGCGAGAGGGCCGGTGTGTTGGGCGTCTGGGACTTCTCCAGGTTGGAGGCGAAAGCCATCAAGTCGAAGTAGACGCCTTTCCCCTCGAGGCCGGCGGATCGTGCCATCATCGCGTCCGACGCGACGCCGAAAGCCAGCCCGGGCGGCAGGGCCAGGGCCTTTTGCGATCCGGTCAGCACGAAATCGAGTTTCCACGCGTCCGCCCGAACCTCGGCCCCGCCGACGCCCGTGACGGAATCCACGAGGAACAGCACACCCTCGAACCGGCGTACGACCTCGGCCAGCTCGGCGATCGGATTCAAGACGCCGGTCGATGTCTCCGAGTGTACGACCGCGACTGCGTCGTAGGCCTTCTTCGCGAGCCGGTCTTCGAGTGCATCGGGCTCGACATGCTCGCCCCAGGCAACCTCCACCACGTCGACCTCTCGGCCGCATGCACGACCGATCTTGGCGAAGCGATCACTGAAAGCGCCGTTGACCAGCGCGAGCACCGAGCGCTCCGCACCGTTCCTGATCGCCGCCTCCATCAGGCCGGTCGCCGAGGAGGATGACATGAGGACCGGTCGCTCGGTCTGGAAGACGTCTTTGAGGCCGGGCTGGAGACGGCTGATCAGCGCCTGCACGTCGGGCCCTCGGTGCCCCATCATGGCCTGTGCCTGCGCCTGGAGAACGTCGTGACTGACCTCGGTCGGGCCGGGCAGGAAGAACCGCCCGAAAGGAGGCAAATCGTGGGATTCGTTGTTCACGGAATGGTCGGATCGGTTTGCGGTGATGGTCGCGTTTCAGTCGCGCCAGTACTCGGACCAGCGCGTGTAGTGTACAGGGACAACGCCACCTTGGAGGAGGATGTTCACACCCGCGGGGTCGCGGTACGCCTCCCGGTAGAAAACATAAGAGATATTCGCCTGGATCATGAGCTTCGCGCAGGGTCCGCAAGGGCTCGCGGTGACGAAGGCGACCTTGCCGCGAAGCTCTCCCGGCGCCTTCACGAGCGCGTTCTGCTCCGAGTGGATACAGCCGCACTTGCCGGGCTCCGTCGTGTCGCAACGGTTGGGGAAGCCGCGAGCGTTCCCGTTGTACCCGATCGCCACCACGTTCTCGAGGTTCGGTCCGGTGATGACGGTGCCCACCCTGAGTCGAGCGCATGTGCTACGCTTCGCGAGCTCTTCCGCCATCCGCATGTAAACCTCGAAAAGCGGAGGGCGCTCCACCTCGATTTCACCCTCGACCTCGCCGGCCTCGACGAGGTTGAGGGGGTGTGTATTCTCGGGAACGAGATCTTTGGGAAGTGTCGACACGCCGAGAAGAAAGGTGAAGCGGCCCCGCTCCGCAACGGGTCGGTTGGCTTCCGATCGGCACGGCCGGCTACCCCGGAGGCGCATCCTTCTTCCGCGCCGCCTTCTTGCGCTCGTTGACGTCGAGCAGGCGTTTACGCAGACGGATGCCGTCCGGCGTGATCTCGATCAGCTCGTCGTCTTCGATGAACTCGAGTGCGAGCTCGAGCGTGAGCTCACGGGGTGACTCGAGCTTGATATTCTCGTCGGCGGCGGCCGCACGGATATTGGTGAGCTTCTTCCCCTTGGACACGTTGACGTCCAAGTCGCCCGGCCGGACGTGCTCGCCGACGATCATGCCGCCGTAGACGGCATCACCCGGCTTCACCAACATCGTCGCGCGCTCCTGCAGGTTGAACAGGGCGTATCCGACGGCGACGCCCTCCCGGTCGGCCACCATCACGCCCCTTCGACGACCCTGTAGCTGCCCGGCCCAAGGCCCGTACTCGAGGAAGCGATGGTGGAGCGTCCCTTCCCCACGCGTGTCCGTCAAGAACTCCGACCGGTATCCGAAGAGTCCTCGGGCGGGGACCTTGAAGCGGATTCGCACCGAACCCTGACCGGTCGGGCGCATGTCGGTCATCTCTCCCCGCCGCTGCCCCATCTTCTCCATTACCGGACCCATCAGGTCCTCGGGCACCTCGACGACGGCCTCCTCGTAGGGCTCCTCGGTCTTCCCGCCCACCTCGTGCAGGATCACCCGAGGCCGAGAGACCTGGAACTCGTAGCTCTCCCTCCGCATGGTTTCCATGAGGATGGACAGGTGAAGCTCCCCTCGACCCGACACCGTGAAGGTGTCCGGCGAGGCGGTCTCTTGGACCCGAAGCGCCACGTTCCTCTCCAGTTCCTTGAAGAGCCGGTCGCGAAGCTGGCGACTCGTGACGTACTTCCCCGCCCTGCCCGAGAAAGGAGAGTCGTTCACGGTGAAGTCCACCGAGAGCGTCGGCTCTTCCACGGCAATTCCCTTGAGCCGGTCACGGTGCTCCGGGTCGGTGATCGTCTTACCGATCTCGATGCCCTCGAGTCCCGCCAGGGCGACGATGTCGCCGGCCCCCGCCTCCTCGATATCCACCCTCTGCAGACCTTCGAATCCATAGAGGCTCACCACACGCGCCTGCTCGGCTTCGCCGGCCGGCACGTCACCGGGCTCGCCCAACGGGAGAAGCGCCACCGGATCGCCGACGCGAACATGCCCCCGCTCGATCCGGCCGACCGCGATCCGGCCGACGTAGGCGGAGTGGTCGAGCGTCGAGACCAGCATCTGGAACGGTCCCCCCTCATCGACCGAGGGAGCGGGGATGAACTCGAGAATCCGTTCGAAGAGCGGCCCCAGGCCTTCGCCGCCCGTCGCATCGGCGGGCTTCTCCACGGCCCACCCGTCTCGGCCCGAGGCGTACAGGAACGGCGCGTCCAGCTGCTCGTCGCTCGCCTCCAGGTCCATGAACAGCTCGAGGACCTCGTCGTGGACTTCCTCGGGCCGGGCGTCGAAGCGATCGACCTTGTTCACGACCACGATCGGGAGCAGCCCCAGCTCCAGCGCCTTCCGCGTGACGAACCGGGTCTGCGGCATCGGACCTTCGGCCGCGTCGACCAGGATGAGCACGCCGTCGACCATGCGGAGGATGCGCTCGACCTCACCGCCGAAATCCGCGTGCCCGGGCGTGTCCACGATGTTGATCTTCACGTCTCTCCACGTGACGGCCGTGTTCTTGGAGAGGATCGTGATGCCCCGCTCGCGCTCGAGCGGGTTGGAGTCCATCACCCGCTCCTGCACGTGCTGGCCCTCACGGAAGATCCCGGCCTGGCGGAGCATCTGATCCACCAGGGTCGTCTTACCGTGGTCCACGTGGGCGATGATTGCGATGTTACGGATCGGCATATTGGCGAGCGCACCCGAGGATGCGTTTGAGTCGTTTCTCCAGAGCCCAGAAAAGTAACCGTTCCCCCTCACCCGGTTCAGTCCCGAATGCACTTTCCCCCGACTCCGCATGCAGCGTCACGGATCCCGATCCTGATCGCGTTGGCAGCTTCCGCACTTCACGGGCCGGCGGTCGCACAGACCGCAGCGGTCGAATTCGTCGAGGAGATCGAGACGATCTCGGCCGACCCCGTCGTACGGCGCGCGCTCGATCGTGCGGAGGAGCTCGACGCCTGGTCGCTCGAGCGGCTGATCGAGCTCACCGAGATCCCCGCTCCGCCCTTCATGGAACAGATACGGGCGGAGCGATACCTCGAGCTTCTCGAGGAGGCCGGTGCGGACTCTGTCTGGATCGACGAAGAGGGCAACGCGATCGCACTCAGGCGCGGTCGGCGGGGTGAGCGCACGATCGCCATCGGCGGACACATGGACACGGTCTTCCCCGAGGGTACCGACGTGACCGTGCGCCAGCGGGGAGACACGCTGTTCGCCCCGGGCATCGGCGACGACACGCGCGGCCTGGTCGTCGTCCTGACGGCGCTTCGCGCCCTGGAGGAGGCCGGCGTCGAGACCGACGACAACGTGCTCTTCGTCGGGACCGTGGGAGAGGAGGGACTCGGAGATCTGCGCGGCATGAAGCACCTCTTCCGTGAGGAAGCGGATCCCATCCACGCGTGGATCGAGATCGACGGCGGCGACCCGGGTCGCCTGGTGTACCAGGGGCTGGGCTCCGTGCGATATCGGGTCACCTTCAGGGGCCCTGGCGGGCACTCCTGGAGCGCGTTCGGCCTCGCCAATCCCACACACGCCATGAGCCGGGCGGTGCGTCACTTCCAGGACACCGCCGACGTGCTCACGCGTTCCGGGCCCAAGACCAGCTACAACGTGGGACGCATGGGCGGCGGCACCTCCGTGAACTCCATCCCGTTCGAGAGCTGGATGGAAGTGGACATGCGCTCGCAGAGCCCGGAGTCGCTGGCGCGGATCGAGGCGGCCTTCCTCGATGCGATGCGAAAAGGCCTGGAGGGCGAGAACGGGCTGCGCCGCGAGGGGCCGGCACTCGAGCTCGTCGCCGACAGGATCGGGGACCGGCCCTCGGGTGAGCACCCCGAGACACTCCCGCTCGTCCAGAGGGCAATCGCCGCCGTCCGCTGGGTCGGACAGGAACCGGAGATCGCGCGCTCCTCGACCAACAGCAACATTCCGATCTCCCTCGGCGTGCCGGCCGTAACCATGAGCCGGGGCGGTGACGGAGACGGTGGGCACTCCCCAGGCGAGTGGTGGCGCAACGTGGACGGTCATCTCGCGATCCAACAGGCCATGCTCGTCGTGATCGCGGAGGCGGGGCTGGCGAGGATCGTTCCCTAGCCGCGCTCCCGTGTCCACCGTCCGTCTCCGACCGAACTTCGAGGTGCCGCTTCGTCTTCCGAAGGAAGAGGCGATCGAGCGGATCCGCACCGGGCTCGAGGCTACGGTGCCTGCGGGACGGTGGATGTCCAAGGGCCGGTGGGCGGAACTCCACGTGCCGCCGTCCGACCAGCGCGTGTGGTCACCGCACCTTTCGATCCGGCTCGATGGTTCCGCGGACGGGTGCACGCTCTTCGGGCGCTTCGCACCTCGGGCCGAAGTCTGGACCTTCTTCGTGTTTCTCTACTTCGGCGTGGCCTTTCTCGTCGTATTCGGAGGGATCTTCGGGTACGTGCAGTGGGCGTCGGACGAGCCGGCCTGGGGACTCTGGTCGGTCTGGATCGGTGTGCCGGTGCTCGCGCTCCTGCACCTCGCCAGCGCGGTCGGCCAGCGGCTCGGTCAGGAACAGATGATCGAGCTTCGGAGCGAGCTCGACTCCGTACTCGAGGCCGGCGAGCTCCACGGCTAGCTGGCGCGTCGCGCGGTCGCGCTTCCGATCTATTATTCGCCTATGGCGAATAGCGCGGCGACACCGCACATTCTTCACGATCGTGAGAAGGAGTAGATCGTGACGGGGGGATGTGATCTCATGAAGTCGATGCAAATCGTGGCAGTGCTCGTCGCTGGGGCACTCGCCTCCTGCGACTCGCGGGAGGCTGACGGCCCACCGCGTGTGGAATCGGGGATCGTGGGAAGCGTCGTGAACGAGGAGGGGTCCCCGGTCTCCGGTGCCTTCGTGACCGTCGTTCCCGAGGGTGCCAACCTTTCCCTCACGGTGGTCTCCGACGCCCGGGGCCGTTACGCGCTGCCTCTGACTGGCTCGGGCTCGTACCGACTGACCGCCAAGCCATCTGCCGGCGCGTCCGCCGGAGCCGACTCGGTGGTGCAATTCGCGGGCACCGGCACGGTGGAGCGGGACGTGACCGTGGGCGAGCCGGATGCCGTTTGGGATCGCGCACCGGCGCGGGCGATCCTGTCCAGACTTCCCGCCGGTGAGGACAAGCGCCGGTTCATCCTGGACTGCACGGGTTGTCATCAGTTCGACCAGATCGTGGTCGGAGCGGCCGCGGAAGAGCGGCTCAAGACCCGGGCCGAATGGCTCGCCTGGACGACCCAGATGATCAACGGCAACCTCTTCATGTCGCCGAGTCGTACCGTGGACGCCACGGTGGACTGGCTGACGCGTCATCTCGGTCCGGCACCCGCATCGACGGCGCGCCCTGAGTTGGCCTGGCCGGCCACACCGGTCACGCCGGAGTCGGCCCGTGCGGTGGTGACCGAATACCCGCTCCTGGTGCCCCAGGACCTGCCGCACGACGTCAAGGTCGACGTGGACGGCAAAGTGCTGGTGACGGGCCAGCTCACGGGCGTGATGTACCTCCTCGATCCGGAGACGGGCGAGACGATCTTCGAACAACTACCGATCGAACAGGCGAATCCCCGCGCAATCGACATCGACGCCGAGGGAAACTGGTTCGTGGCGCTCGGCGCGCCCGAGAGCGTCGCGCGAAAGGACCGGGCAAGCGGCGAGTGGGACATTCGATTCGTCGACGTGCACCCACACAGCATTCAGCTCGACGCCGTGGGGGCGATCTGGTACAACGGCCACTTCAGCAAGTCTCCCGAGCTCATCGGACGCCTGCACTTCGAAGACGAGGAGCCCCGGCCCATTATCGTACCCGACGAGCCGATGCCCGACGGAGGGATCACGATGCAGTACGGCCTCCGGGTCGCTGCGGACGGGACCGTCTGGACCACACAGCTCATGGGCGGCAAGCTCATCCGCTACGATCCCCCGACCGGCGAGTTCGAGCTCTACCCCCTTCCCACGCCCCGCAGCGGGCCGCGCCGCCCCGATATCGGAGCCGACGGGCGCGTGTGGATCCCCGAGTACGCGAACAACAGACTCGCCGCCTTCGATCCGACATCGGAGACGTTCACCGAGTGGGAGCTGCCGCTCCCGGACATGCTCCCTTACGTCGTTCGGGTAGATCGGGCGCGGGATCGCGTGTGGATCGGAACTTCGGCCGGCGACGCCATCGTCCGCTTCGACCCCTCCACCGAGACGTACGACGTGTTTCCGCTCCCCATGAAGGGTGCCGTCATCCGGCACCTGGACGTGGACGAGCGGACCGGTGACGTGTGGGGGTCCTACGGAGCCTTCCCGTCGCGCGACAGGAACCGGGTATTCAGGCTCCAGACGCGTTGACGATCCGGAGGCGGCTCACGGGTGATGCCGGAGCCCATCCGGGGGGTCGGGTGTCCGCTCAGTCGCCCAGCACGTACGAGAAGATCAGGGGCGCCACGATCATCGCGTCGGAGTTGATGAAGAACTTCGGCGTCGCGGCGTCGAGCTTGCCCCAGGTGATCTTCTCGTTCGGCGGTGCCCCGGAGTAGCCGCCGTACGACGTCGTCGCGTCCGTGATCTGTGCGAAGTAGCCCCAAAAGGGCGTCTCCCGCTGGAGATCCTGGATGATGCAGGGCACGGCGCAGATCGCGAAGTCCCCCGCGATCCCGCCACCGATCTGGAAGAAGCCCACCGAGGGCAGGCCCTCGGCCTCTCCGTTGTTGGCGAGATACCACTCGATCAGCTGCTGGAACTGCTCGGTGCCGGTCTTCACGCATTGATGGTGCGCCACCCGACCGCTCATGACCGCAGCCGCAAAGATGTTACCGGTCGTCGAGTCTTCCCACCCGGGGGCGTAGACCGGAACCCCGGCCTCGAAGGCCGCCAGCAACCACGACTCGTCCGGATCGATCCGGTAGTGGGGCTCGAGCGCGTTGTCGGCGAGGGCCTCGGCAAGGTGACCCGCCGGGGTGCGCCGCACGTCGCGGGCGCACGCCTCCGACCATACCTCGACCAGCCGACCCTCCAGGTGCCGCAGCACGGTCTCGGGAATGCAGGTGTCGGTCACCCGGTTCATTCCACGCTCGTACAGCGCCTGCTCGTCCTCCTTGGAGAGCGCGCGCCAATCCCGGATGACCTCGTACTCGTCATGGGCCAGGAGGTTGAAGACGTCCTCCTCCAGATTGGCACCCGTGCAGCTGATGGCGTGCACGTGTCCCGCACGGATCATACGCGCAAGGGTCAGACCCAACTCGCCCGTCGACATCGCCCCCGCGAGCGAAACGAGCATTCTGCCACCAGATGCGAGATGGGCTTCGTAGGCCTGAGCGGCCTCGAGGGTCTCCCTGGCATTGAAGTGGCGGAAGTTCATCTCCATGAACCGGCGTATGGCGCTCACGGCTCTCTCCTGCCTGAACGGGTTCGAATACCCTCGCCTAGAGGCCTAAGAATGACGACGGCGGATCGACTCCACCAGCCGTAAACATTTGGCTTTGCCGCTCTCGAAGGCGTGTGGTACCATTGATGTAGGACCGCTTGATTCTCCCCACGCAGCCGAATTCCAGATGCTCCTACTGACGGCACTCGCAGGATTCCTGACCGCAAGCCTGATCGCGACGGTCGCCATGGCCTACCGACTGCTGCCTTCGGGACGCATGTGCACATGCTGTGGGGGGCCTACCGACCCGGTCGAGACGCGGTTCCCGCTCAGACTCGGGAAGCGTTGGGTCCACTGGCGCTGGTGTTCGCGTTGCGGTTGGGAGGGCGTAGGCCGCAACGGTCCCGACGTAGGCTGGTTCGAGCTTCCCGTCGATCACGATTCCGGTTTCCGCTGGCGTCGCCCGGACGGGACGGATGTTCCGATCTTCATCTGGAAGCCCGAAGGGACCGACCCGGACACGAACGACGCCGAAGGCTTCCGGTGGGCCAGGAGTGACGGGGAGCCTCCCGAGGCACGCTCCTCTCTCGACCCGCGCTTCAGGCGGGGACGGCTTCCACTCGGCTTTCGCTGGAAGGATGACTAGCGCGCACCCGGGCTCTCGCGTTTCCGCAGCACCCGACCCGCCCGCGCATCGGTAAACGCACCGTCGCGCACGGCCGCCTCTCCATTCACGAAAATGTGGACCATGCCTTCTCCGAGCTGATGCGGCTCCGTGAAGGTGGCCGGGTCGTTCACGCGCTCCAGGTCGAAAACCACGACGTCGGCGACCATCCCGGGACGTAGGAGACCCCGGTCGGCAAGCCGGAACACCTGCGCCGGCAGCCCTGTCATGCTGCGGATCGCCGATGCCAGGTCCACGACCCCGTCTTCGACCACGTACTTCCTGATCTTTCGGGGAAAGGCCCCGTACGTCCGAGGGTGGGGCACGCCTTCCATCCACGGCACCAGGTCACCGTCCGAGGAGGTCATGTTCCAGGGCTGGACCATCAACGTGCGGACGTCGTTCTCGTTCATGTTGAAGGAGACGATGCTGACACTTCCCTGCCGCAGCAGGTGAATCGCCGTGTCGATCGGGTCCTCACCACGCTCGGCCGCCAGGTCGGACAGCAGCCGACCCTCCAATGACTCGTCGAACCGTACGCGCCTGAACTGGATCGCGCTCGCGCCCGCCCGGCGGGCCAGATTCTCCACCATCGCCTCACGGATCCGTGCCATCGTCTCCGGACGATCGAACCGGGCCATGAGCGAATCCTGACCTCCCGCCTGCGACCAGCGCGGAAGCAGAGCCGACGACAGCCCCGTCGCGGATGCCGGATACGGGTATTGGTCCGAGTAGACCTCGACGCCTTCGGCTCTCGCCGAGGCCACGCGCTGCACCACCGCGCCCGAGAAGCCCCAGACCGGAGGCCCGAGCACCTTCACATGCGTGAGCACCGCCGGGATTCCGGCCTGTCGGCCCACGTCGATGACCTCGTCCACGGCCGCGATCACGCCGATCGTGTAGCTCGACTCGTCCCGGTAGTGGCTGGTGTATGCCCCGTCGTACTCACCGACGACCCTGGCGAGCTCGATGATCTCGGAGTTGTCGGCGTAGTTGCCCGGAACATAGAAGGTCCCGCTCGAGAGGCCCCAGGCGCCCGCCTCCATGCCGGTCCGCGTCAGCTCGAGCATCCGCCCCATCTCGGCGGCGGTCGGCGCACGGTCCTCCTCACCGATCACTTCCCTGCGCACGGAGCCGTGAGGAACGAGCTGGGCCGCGTTCACGCCGAGGCCGTGCTCCTCGAGCCGGCGTCGCTGCTCGACGAGGTCGACCATGCCCCCGCCGTCCGGGTTGATGATGACGGTGGTCAGCCCCTGGGCGAGAAGCGGCTGCGCGTGGCTCAGCCCCGGAGTGGTCAGGCCCGGGCCCGCGTGGGAATGCGCGTCGATGAAGCCCGGTGTCACGTAGAGGCCCGTCGCGTCGATCTCCTGCCGCCCGGTCGCCGAAGAGAGATCACCGACCGCCGCGATGCGGTCCCCGTCGAGCGCGACGTCCGCATGAAACCAGGGATTCCCGGCTCCGTCGATCACGCGACCGTTTCGGATGACGACGTCGTAGGTCTGGGCTTCGAGCACGGGTGCGAGCGCAAGCATCGCGAGAAAGGCGAATCCCAGTCGTTTGCGAACGAGCATGTTTCTCCTCATCGACGTATCGGTCCCGATGCCGCACCCCACGGCCAACGTGGGTCTGCGACGCCGGTCCCTCGTAGTCCATCTCGATCCAGGGCGATCACGTTCAGGCGCGCGAAGAAGGTCCCGGACGGCTCGACCCGGACGTCATAACCCAGTCGGCGGACCGAAGCCACCCCCGGCGGCTCCGGATCGGACGCCGTCCGACGCTCGAAGACCCACTCCGCAGTGCTCGGGTGGAACCGCAACGCACCGAGGGCGGCTTCCACGTCCAAGCCCTCGACCTCGATTCGGACGAGGGTCTGCACGAGCGCCGAGATGATCCTTCGGCTGCCCGCGCCTCCCATCACGTACGCCGGTCGCCCCTCCCGGAAGGCGATGAGCGGCGACTGTGAGGACCAGGGACGGTCTCCGGGCTCGACACGTCCGAGGTATCCACCGACCGTCGCCGCATACAAGAACCCCAGTCCCGGCGTCGCCACCCTCGATCCCCCAGTCGGTCCCAGAGACTGAGTCATCGCCACCGCCACGCCGGATCCGTCCACTACGGAAAGGTGGGTGGTGTGCGCCGACTCGTTCGGCTCGGGCAGGGGCACGGCCGGCGCCATGGACTCCGGCAGCTCTCCCGCTCTCTCGTCGGCAAGGGCTTCGGAGGTGATCCAGGCAGCGTCCTCCTCCGGTGGGCGCGCGTCGTTCCATGCCGTATCACGATCCTCGAACGCCATCAACAACGCCTGACCGATCGCGACCGTGCGCGTCTCGACGGACATCGTATCGAGCGCGAGGCGATCGAGGATCTGAAGCGTCTCGATCGTAGTCGCCCCGGACGCGGGAATGTACGTGCCGACCAGATCCGACGTGCCGAACGCACCGTTCACGACGATCGAGGGCCGAGCGGCGTAGTCGTGAAGATCCGCCGCCGTCAGGTAGGCTCCGGCCGCCCCCATGTCCGCCGCAATCCGCCGCGCGATCGAGCCGCGATAGAACGCCTCCGGGCCTTCTTCCGAGAGGGTGCGCAGCACGTCCGCCAGGAAGGGTTGGCGAAGAACCTCCCCCGAGGCGTACGCGGACGAATCCGGCTTGAGGAACACGGAGCGTGCCCCGGCCGACAGCAGCAGGCGTTCGCGGATCGCCGCCAGCCGCCCGGCCTCACCCTCGCTCAGGGGAAACCCACCCTCGGCAAGGCGGATCGCGGGGGCCAGGACCTCCGGGAGCGACATCGAGCCGCCCTCCTCGAGAACGCGAGCGAGTCCGGCCACGGTCCCGGGGATCCCGATCACTCCGTAGCCGTCGTCGACCGTCTCCGCCGTATCGGGGTCGTAGGACCGGGGAACCGTCGTGGTCGCGTCGACACCGAAGACGGTCCCGTCCGGATTCCACACCAGGGCCTGCGTCCGCCCACCCAGCCCGGACTGGGTCGGCTCGGTGACGGCCAGGGCGAAGGCCGTGGCGACTGCGGCGTCCACGGCGTTGCCCCCACTGCCCAGGATCTCGGCCCCGGCCCGCGTGGCATGCTCCGAGCCGGAGACCACCATCCCGTCGCTCGCGCTCGCCGTCCGTCCGAGCCTTTCGACCGCCTCCGGCGGCGGGGCCGACTCACTCGCGCCACACGAGCAGGAGACCGCCGCGAAAAGCAGCACGGGGAGGCGGAGGATTCGGGCTGAGCTCAAGGGACCACTCCGAAAGGGACAGTCGTGAACATGGTCCGCGGTCGTAAACGAGGACAGCCCCGGAGCCGAAGCCCCGGGGCTGCCTCTTCCCGGTCTCGCGACCGGGCGCTTTGGCGGGGAGCCTGTCTAGAGTCCGAATCTCCCGAAATAACCGATCACCAGTGCGCCGCTGGCCGGCAAGTTCTGTCCCGAGAGCGGTTGACGCCATCCCACGTAGGCCGAGCCGCGTCCGGTGTCCCAGCCGACGTTGGGCGTGATCTGGAGATAGTGTCGCTGTGCGGTCGGGACCTGCAGCCCCTCGAGGTTGGGTGTGCCACCGTCCCAACCCTCCAGGATCACCTTGTATTGAAGACGCCCGGCGGCACCCCCGGCCTGGGCGAGGAAGAAGACCTCCTCACCGGGGTCTTTCCGCGACTCCAAGTCCCGCCGACGCCATCGGTACCCGACCCAGCCGTTCACGTAGTGCGGGCTGGGCCAGAACGAATGTCCGAGCTCGGCCATGAGCTCCCAGTCGTACTGACCTTCTCCGAGCGGTATGATCTCCGCATCGACCGGCGAATCTCCCGAAGGGATCTTCACGCCCCCCCGGATCGCGAACGGTACGCCGACGCCCAGGTACGCGAGCGGGGCCACCCGCAACCAGACGTTCGTGTCTCCGAGGCCGCTGGTCGAGCGCTCCCCGGCGGCGTCCGTGAACTCGAGGTCGTTGAAGGATCCGCGCAGCCAGAGATCCCAGTTCGGAAGCAGTCCAAAAGCCGCGGTCACGAAGACGGCGGCGGAGACGGCATGACCACCGAACGGAATCGCGTTCTTGTCCGAGTTCAGGTCGTACCGCTCGGTCGTGTCATGGTAGAAGAGCTCCGCGCTGACCCATCCCCTGCCGGGGTCTTCCACCCACTGGGCGGCGACAGGCGTTCCCGACGAGGCGAGGGCGAGACCTGCCAGGGTGAGTGTACGGCGCAGTCCGAGAGTTCGAAGTTCCATGAGCTCGGTAGAATGGATGGGAGTGGGGCTTCTTAGAGAATCGCGCGCCCCGACGAAAGGTTCCGCGGCGGCGGGAACGCGCCCTGGCGGGAAGGGTTGCAAGACACCTCATGAGACGTGACGTCCGTGCCCTCGTCGAAGCGCTACGCGGCATCGACCGGCGGGGATACAAGGCCTACAAGGAGATCCAAGGTCGCTGGTCCTTCCAGGACTTCGAGCTCTCCATCGAGCACGTGCAGGGAGATCCCTTCGCGGACGCCAGCCGCGTGCGCGTCTCGCTGAGCCCGGAGGTCGCCGCGCTCCCCGCCGAGCTCCTCCAGTCCGCCGCCCGCAGGACCGGTGTCGCGTCACATCTCGCACGGAGCTTCGGCCGCCGGGCGAAACAACGATCGAAGAGCCGCGGCACGGGCAAGAGCGGTGAGATCCGCATCGAATCGCCGGCTCAGGAGGTGCTGCTGCAGAACGCCCTCCTGGTGGGCGACGACGGGTCGCTCGAAGTCCGGTTTCGGGTCGGGCTGCCCGCGGCAGGGCGAAAGGTGCTCGCCGGAGAGGCGATCGAGCTTCTGACCGAGGACGTGCCGGCAGTCGCCGCCGGGACGCTTCGAGCGACCGAGTACGCGCCCGGGGAGCTCCTCGAACACGCGACCGTGAACGAGGACGCGGAGTGGCTGCGGGATCAGCTCTCGGGGAGAGGGCTCGTCGCCTTCGTGGCCGACGGATCCTCGCTACCTCGCCGCTCCGGTATCGACGACCGACCGCTGGAGGACGGCTCGGCGGTGCCGTTCCGGTCCCCCGGGACCTTGCGGGTGACCCTCGATCGGCCGAATGCCGGACCGATCGACGGTATGGGCGTTCCCGGCGGGGTCACGCTGGTCGTGGGTGGGGGCTACCATGGCAAGAGCACGCTCCTTCGAGCCATCGAGCGCGGTGTGTACAACCACCGCCCCGGAGACGGACGCGAATACGTGGTGACGGACCGGACCGCCGTGAAGGTCCGAGCCGAGGACGGCCGAGCCGTGGCCGGAGTGGACATCTCGGCCTTCATCGACGGTCTGCCCCAGGGACAGGATACCCGAGCTTTCTCCACGTCCAACGCGTCCGGCTCGACCAGCCAGGCCGCGGCCATCGTGGAGGCGAGAGAAGCCGGGGCGAAGGTCCTCCTCGTCGACGAGGACACCGCCGCGACGAACTTCATGATCCGGGACCGAAGGATGCAGGCCCTGGTGCCCAAGGAAGGTGAGCCGATCACGCCTTTCGTCGACCGGGTGCGGCAGCTCCATTCCGATGCCGGGATGAGCTCGATCCTCGTCCTCGGCGGCAGCGGTGATTACCTCGACGTCGCCGACACCGTCATCGCGATGCGGGACTACCGACCCGAGGACGTGACGGATCGGGCTCGCACGGTCGCAGCAGAGCTTCCGACGGGACGCATCGCCGAGATCCCCGACGCTCTCCCCGGGCTGGGCGCACGACGGCCCGATCCCGATTCGGTCGATCCGAGCAAGGGCCGGCGTGCCGTCAGCATCAGAGTGCACGCGGCCGACCGTCTCACCTTCGGTCATCAGGAGGTCGAGCTGGCCGGGGTTTCGCAGCTCGTCTCTCGGGCGCAGGCGAGAGCGATCGGACAGGCTCTCGCTTACGCGAAGCGGGGTGGGATCGTCGACGGGGACCGCTCGGTTCCCGAGATCCTCGATGCGCTCGAGCGTGTCTGTCGGGATCGGGGCCTGGACGCGATCGACGATCTCGGAGCGGGTGAGTTGGCCGAGTTCCGGCGGTTCGAGCTGGCCGCGGCGCTCAATCGGCTGCGCACGCTCAGGGTGGACACAGAGTCTTCGGCCCCGTCTCGACGTGGATGACCGTACCTCTCGGGACGGGTCGGAGCTGAGCGGGCCGCCGGAGAGCTATTCCGTCGCCCGGCCGGCCGAGGGCGTTCCCTTCTCGATCCGTGGCGGCCGGGGCGAGGTACGGGGATCGGACTCCCGTGGGGGCGTCGACGTGGAGATCGGAGACGTCCTGGTCGCCCAGGACCTGGACGGTGGTTTCGGACCGTGCGCCAACCTGATCCTCGCGCCGAATCAGGCACGACGGGAGCGCCTGGGGCGATTCGGGTCGGTCTTGGAGGACCTGCTTCCCCTGCCCCGCCTTCCCGGCGTCCTGGCCCAATGGCATCCGACGACGGGCAGCGAGATCGAGATCGTGCTTTCGTGGCGCGTGCCCGCCAGCCTAGCGGAATCGGAGAAGGGACCGGTCGTCACGCTGGCGGACGGCAGCTTCGCAACCTACGGGGTGCAGCCCGAACCAGACCGAATCGCGACCCGAGTCGAGGGTGATGTGACCGTGGTGGAGGCGGCTGTACGACTCGAGGCAGGTGCCCGGCTGGTATGGGCGGTGGGCGTCGGCGACACGGAGCAGGCGGCCCGCAACGTGCTCGGGACAGCGTGGCGCTCGGACAACGAGACCGTAGCCCACGGTGAGATGGTCGAGCTCGAGACGGACCATCTCTCCGCCCGCTCGGGCGTGCCGGAGATCGAGCGCGCCTTACTGTGGGCAAAGGCCATGCTGCGTGGCCCAGGCAAGGCAACGCTGGCACGCCTGCGCGACCAACTGGCCTGCGGGCTCCACGACACCGCCCGAGATACGCTCCAAACACTCGCCGAGGACGGGGACCCCGACTTCGGATCCGCCTTCGCGGACTATCTGCTCTGGACCGGTGACGACGGAGCGCCTCACGAGTTCGAGGCCGCGCTCGAGCGTGCGGTGGCGGAGCCCACGGCGGAAGGGAGAGCCGGCGGATGGCGCACCCGGGCGGCCGTCGCGCTCGAAGGGCTCGGCTATCGCAGGCGTGCCACCTTGTTGCGCCAGTCCGCCGACCGAGAGTCCGGCCTAAGGCTTCCGACGATCGAGCGCTCGCGGCGAGCAGACGAAGGGAACTACGCGGAAGCCGCCTATCACGACTGGCGGGAGCGTGTGGATCGGCTCGCGAGCGGTCGGGCGACCGATTCGGAGTCCGTCCCGGCGGACCTCGTACGGCTCCTTTTCGGCGCCGAGGCCGAGGCGGCGCTCGGCCGGCTGACACTCGCCCCGACCCTGCCCGGGCACCTCAACGCCTTCGAGCTCCGGAACGTACGCGTCGGGCGGGGCGGTGTGGACGTCGCATATGCGAGAGAAGACCTTCTCCACCGGTATCGCCTGACCCCCTCCAGCGGTGGATTGCCGATCAACCTCACACTCATGCCCTCCCTGCTCGGAAGAGGGCTGAAGGCCGCGAGGCTGGGAGGGGAAACGGTGCAACTCGACTGGTCCGTGCACGGACCGAGGATCAGGCCGCGATTGCAGCTACCCGTCGACGGACTGCGGATCCTCGAGTTGGAGCTGGAGGCGTGAGACGGCTAGCGTTCGGGAGTCTTGATGTATCCCCCCTCGGCGAGCAGCTGGCGGAGCTTCTTCTCGCGCTCGGGAAGGGACGTCCTGGCCACGAGTCGGGCGAAGGTGATCCGGTCGTCTTCCGAGACCTTGTCCAAGATATTGATGGGTGCGCCGTAACGTAGGAGGATTCGTTTGGCGTCTACCGCTACAGAGTCGGTCACTGGGCCTCCGGAACTTCGTGGGTGAAGCGGGCAAAGCGCGCTAAATGTAACCGAGAATGACATCTCAACGGAAGAGATCACTCCCCTTAAAGCCAAGCGCTGTGGGGGCTTAGGAATGACACGCGGCACCTCGAAAGCGTTGAGCCTCTACGTGCTGACCGTGCTGATGCCGGTCGTCGCAGCCGTGACGCTCACATCCATGAGATGGTCCGATGCGTCGGACGCCATCGCGTTCGCCCATCACCGCCGGGGTGTGCAGGCGGCCACGGAGGTCCTGGTGCAAGAGATGGGAGCCGCACAGCGGGATCTGGCAGCCAGGGCTCCCGTGGTGGACCTGGAGCGACCGCTTCCGACGGCGATTCGGGCGGCCGAGGCCGGAGATACGATCTCGGGCCTGGCCAGCTCCGAAGAGAGCCTCGAGCTTTCCGTGGTCTTCGTCGACTCGGCCGGAGCGCTGCACATGATCCGGGAGCCGTTCCGCCCGCGGGTGCTGAACGTGCTGCCCAGTGTCATGGACCTCTCCATCTCACTCTACCTGCGAGGCAGGCGAGCCGTCTCGGTCGAGCCGCCCTTCGGTCCGGCGGAGCTGGACGCCCCGACCCTCGCAGAGCTCAGCCGCAACGAGGATGGCGTCGAGATCAGGGTTCAGGAGGGCCATGGAGCGTTGAGGGCCCTCGGGCCGGTTACCGGACAGCCCCCCGGTGTGGTCGTCTTGGCCGGCGATCTGCTCCCGCACGGGCAGCCGCTCTCACTCGTGAGCGTGCTCGCAGTCCTGAGCATCGTTCTCCTTCTCTCCCTCTCGGCGAATTGGACTGTCGGAAAGGACCGAGGGGAAGCCGACTCACCCTCGATCGCCCAGTCCGGCCTCGTGACCTTCATCCCGGTGCTCGCGGGGATCGTCGCGCTCGGGGCGCTGGATCGCAGCTATCGACAGCTCGTGACCGACAGCGCTCGGGAGGAGATGCTCAGGTTCGTGGGGTTCGTGAACGAGATGGGCCTCGGAGGCGGTCCGGTAGACGTCCGGATCGTGACGGGATTCGAGACGGCCTTCCTCGGTGTCGACGGCTCGATCGAAACGTCGCTGGAAGAGGGCGAGCTGGTCCGAAGCCTTCGACGGGTGCAGCGACCGCCGCCGAACTTCACGTCCGCAGGTGTGCTCGAGCGGGAATCGGGTGCTCCGGTGCTCTACGTCGCCGGGCGGGTTCCGACAGGTGGGGTGCTCGTGCTGCTGGGTCTCGAAGTCGCCGAGACGGCGTCGGCCCTGCGCTTCATGATGATCCTGGCCGCAATGGCCATGGCCGTCCCCGCTCTGGGGTACCTCTTCTTCGTCCAGCACGCGTCCGTACGCGCCTGACGCGTCCCCCAAAGAGGACAGCGGGTGAGCCGAACCCGATGTCGAGGGATGTGTTTGTACACCCTATGCCTTTATCGAGAAACGACTTACGGGACTCACAGCCACGTTCTCCAAGTTCGTTGGAGGAGTGGCATCCGAATTGCTTTTCCCATAGGAGTCCGGGCGGGTGGCCCGTCCGGTAGGACAGCGGGTCGATCGATTCGACCCGATCGAAGGGGGGTTGGAGATGCGTAGGTGGGTGAGTCTGGGCGCCCTACTGGCGCTGCTCGGGGCGGCTGAAGGCGCCGAAGCGCAAGGGGAGGCGCGTGGACCGAAGGGGTTCCTGGACATCACGTTCATCGCGGCGGATCCGGTCGGGGAGTTCGGTCAACTCGTCGATGAGGGTTTCGGTGCCGAGATCGGCGGGGGATACGCCCTCGATCCCGATGGTGTCGTGAGTCTTCGCGCCGACTTCGGCTTCATCAACTACGGCCATGAGCGGCTGCAGTTCTGCAGCGCATTCAGCTGTCGGGTCGGCTCCGACATATCGACCTGGAACAACATCGTCTTCGCGGGCATCGGACCCGAGCTGTCCGTCCCGGCCGGGCCGATCCGGCCATACGTCGGGGGCACGGTCGGGGTCGGGTACTTCTTCACGACGTCGCGCTACGACGACGACTACGACTACGGCTATTCGACGACCAACTTCGACGACGTCGCCTTCCAACTCAGAGGCTTGGGCGGGGTGAAGCTCCGGATCTCCGGCGGGCGCACCCCCGTGTATCTGGATTTCGGTGCGGAGTACCACCATAACGGTGTCACGGATTGGCTCCGCGAGGGTGACATCGAAGATCAGCCCGACGGCAGCATCGTCATCTACCCGAACCGTTCAGACGCGAACCTGTGGACGATCCGAGCAGGCATCTCGATCGGATTCGGGGCGAGGCCCGCGGAACACGTCGGGCGCCCGAGGCGGGGTCGCCGCTAGCTGGCTCGGAAGGTCAATTCGCCGGCGCGTCGTGGTCGATCCCCGTCCACGGCGCCGCCAGCTCGAATCTGGGCACCTCGACCTGGAACTCCTGGCCGTCCGGCCTCACGAAAGTGTAGTACCCCTGCATGAACCCGACCGGGGTCCTGAGAATGCAGAGGCTCTGGTAGGCGTGTCGATCACCGGGCTGGATCAGCGGCTGCTCGCCGACCACGCCCTCGCCGTCGACCTCCGAGTCGTCCCCCGAGGAGTCGTGGATGTGCCAGTGCCGGTACATGAGCTGTGCCGGCGATCCGGTCTCGTTGGCGACCTCGATCTCATAGGTGAAGACGAAGCGGCCCTCGTTCGGATCGGATTGAGCCAACGAGAATCTCGGCCACACGCGAACGCGAATGCCCTCAGTCATCGCCTCGTACGACATGGGGGGCACAATACGGTGGGCCTGACAGCCTGCCAATGCGGGATCGCGATCCGTTGCCCAGACCACTAGCGAGTTGGCTGGACCCCGAACGGCGACCCATTATACGGGACGGTCGGGCGGATGGCGGCCGGTTTCACACGAGGCATCCGACACAGGCTACAGGACCCGATGAATCCCAAGCGGCGACTCACCGTCTCGGTAGAGGACTACCTGAAGGCGATCTACGCGCTGACCGAGGACGGGACAGCAGCATCGACGAGCGCGATCGCGGAAGTGCTCGGAGTTCAGCCGGCATCCGTCACCGGAATGATCAAGCGTCTGGCCGAGCGTGGGTACCTGGAGCATCTCCCCTACCGTGGCGTCGAGCTGACCGAACTGGGAAGCCGAGAGGCGTTGCGCATCGTTCGGAGGCACCGCGTGCTCGAGACCTACCTCCACCTGCGTCTCGGGTACTCCTGGGACGATGTGCATGGAGAGGCGGAGAGGCTGGAGCACGCCGCTTCGGACGAGCTGATCGATCGCATGGCCGCTGCCCTCGAAGACCCCAGCCACGACCCGCACGGAGCGCCGATTCCGACCAGCTCGGGCGAGGTCGAGCCGTCCATCGTGACCACGCTTGCCGATGCGAACACGGGCTCGACGGTCGAGATCCGGGCCGTTCGCGACGAGGACTCGGAGCGCCTGCGTTCCATGGAGGCCCTGGGCCTGGTCCCGGGAGCACGCGTGGAGATCCTGGAGCGGACCGCCTACGACGGCCGCCTGACCGTAGGCGTCGCAGGCGGCGACGAGGTCATCGGTCAGGACCTGGCGCAAAGGATCTTCGTCGGACCGCCCCGCGAGGGCTCCGAAGAGTGACCCCCAAGTCGCCGATCGTGGTCGGGGTGGCGGGAGGCTCCGGGTCCGGCAAGACGACCGTGGTACAGGCCCTCGTGGAAGGTGCTGCGCCCGAGTCCGTCAGCCTGATCCACCATGATGCGTATTACCGGGACTTCTCGGGCCTGCCCATGGAGGACCGGGAGAAGATCAACTTCGACCACCCCGAGTCGCTCGAGACCGAGCTTCTCGTCGAGCACCTCCAAGGGCTTCTGAGGGGCGACACCATCGAGGTCCCCGAGTACGACTTCACCAAGCACACGCGGCGGGAGGAGACCCGCAAGGTCGTGCCCACGAAGGTGATCATCGTGGACGGCATTCTGGTTCTGGCCGACGCGAGACTTCGCGACCTCATGGACATCAAGCTCTACGTGGACGCCGACCCCGACGTGCGCTTCATCCGCCGCCTGCGGAGGGACATGGCCGAGCGCGAGCGCTCGCTCCAGTCCGTCGTCCGTCAGTACGAGGACTCCGTGCGGCCGATGCACCTCGAGTTCGTCGAGGCGAGCAAGCGCTATGCGGACATCATCATCCCGCGCGGGGGCCTCAACCGGGTGGCCGTGGACATGGTCGTCACCAAGGTGCGCCAGATCGTCTCCGCCTGAGACGTCCGACCCTCAGCCGTTCGGCGTGACGATGGCCTTGGTGACACGGAGGGACTCGACGTCGTCCAGGGCCTTTCCCACCTCCTCCAGGCGGTAGCTGCCTCCGATCACGTCGGAGAAGGGCAATCGTTCTCGGTGTCGCCCGAGCAGCCGCAGGGCACCGACCAGGTGATGGAACTCCGTCCCCCACTGGCCGAGGAGCCGCACGTGCTTGCGGTTGAGGTCCGTGTGCGGATTGATCGGGACCTCGCCCGCGTCGGTGTAGTGTCCCGCGATCACGTATGTGCCCCCGTCACGCAACAGCCCAAAGGCCTCTTCGACCGCAGCAGGATTTCCCGATGCCTCGATGATCACGTCCGCACCCCGTCCGTGCGTCAAGGCCATGACCCGGGCTTTCCGCTCCTCCGGCGTGCCGAGCCCGAGATCCAGCGCCTCGTCGACCCCCATGCGCAGGCCGAGCGCGAGTCGAGGCTGCGGAGCCCCGATCATCAGCACCTGCCCCGCTCCTTTCAGGTCGGCGAAAGCCGCGGCACTCAACCCGACGGGGCCGGCACCCTGCACCAGCACGACATCGCCCATTCGAAGCTCGCTCCGGCTCACTGCCGCGAATCCCGTGAAGAGCCCGCATCCGCCACCGATCAGCGTATTCGGCTCGAGCCCTTCAGGGATCTTCAGCACCTGGACGCCCGGCTGTAGATAGATCCGCTCCGCCCACCCACCGAAGGGCCCGTCGTGGGCAGAGTACGTGATCCCGTAGACCTTCCGGCGGGGGCAGCGGTTCGGCTGCCTGGCCACCAGACAGTGGTAGCACCGGCCACAGATCTCGTGTACGTCGAGGAATGTGACCACGTCCCCCGGCTGCAGCGGCTCACCGAGCGCGTCTGTCTCGACACCGGGAGCCTCGAGGATCCGCCCTACGCTCACGTGGCCGGGCACGATCGGATACGGCACGCCGGAGAGGCGTCCGTGATACAGGTGCACGTCGGTACCGCAAACCTCGCTCGCGATCGTCTCGATCAGGACGCCGCCCTTCTCGACGACCGGGTCGTCGAGATCCCAGACCTCGAGCGGAGCACCCGGCGCCTTCATTACCGCTGCGCGAATCGACATGGGCTTCTCGGGTTCGATGTGACCGGGGCCTCCCGGCCCCGACTTTCCCAGGTTAGTCTCCTGATTCTGCCCAACCCGACGGACGCTGCCAACCGAGCCACGTGCGAATCTTCTACTGCGACCACTTCGTTCTTCCGCTCCCGGACGGACATCGCTTTCCGATGAGTAAGTATGCAAGGCTCCGGGAGCGGGTCGCCGAGCACGGGCTGGGGGAGCTGCTCGTGCCGGAAGCCGCCTCCGACGCGGACCTGCTGCGAGCGCACGACCCGGGCTATGTACGCAGTGTCGCCGAGGGCACCCTGGGCGAGCGGCAGATCCGTCGGATCGGCTTCCCCTGGTCTCCAGGCCTGGTCGAGCGCTCGCGCCGATCGGTGGGCGGAACCATCCAGGCCGCCCGGGCGGCGCTCTCGGATGGCGTGGGCGTCAACCTGGCCGGGGGCACGCATCACGCCTTCCGGGACCGCGGGGAGGGCTTCTGCGTCTTCAACGACGTGGCCGTCGCCACGCGGGCGCTACAGCACGACGGGTCCGTGCGGCGGGTCACGATTCTGGATCTGGACGTCCACCAGGGAAACGGCACCGCCAGGATTTTTCGAGGCGACCCCGACGTCTTCACGCTCTCCGTGCACGGGGAGAAGAACTTCCCCTTCGCCAAAGAAGAGAGCGACCTCGACGTGGAGTTGCCCGACGGCGCCGGGGACCCGCGCTTCCTGGACGCCGTGCACCACGGTGTGCGGTTGGCCATCGAGGCCAGCCGACCCGACCTGGTCTTCTACGTGGCAGGGGCAGATCCGTACGAAGGTGACAAGCTCGGTCGTCTGGCCGTCAGCAAAGCGGGTCTCGAAGCTCGAGACGAGGTCGTCTTCTCGGCCTGCGATGCCCAGGGCATCCCGGTCGCGGTGGTCATGTCCGGCGGGTACGCGGAGAAGATCGACGACATCGTCGACATCCACTTCGCCAGCGTGCAGCGTGCGGCGCGGCACGCGGAAGCGGTGAAGCTCCGGGCCGAGGTCGCGTGAGCCCCGACCCCGCGCTCGCCCGGCTCGAATCCTGGCCGAGAACCCGGCTGGTCCACGAACCCACGCCACTCCTCGAGGCTCGGAATCTCTCGGCTGATCTGGGACGGGCCGACGAACCCATCTTGTTCAAGATGGACGGTGAGACGGGGTTCGGTCTCGGCGGCAACAAGCTCCGCAAGCTCGAGTTCGAGCTGGCCCCGGACCGAATCGAGCACATCACGCACGTCGTCACCTGCGGGGGCATCCACTCCAATCACTGCCGTCTCACCGCCGCCGCTGCGGCCAGGCTCGGCCTGAAATGCATCCTCGTGCTGAGCGGTGAAGTTCCGGAGGAGCCGACCGGAAACGCCCTCCTCCACCAGCTGTTCGGGGCGGAGCTGAGGCCGGTGCCCGGCCGCGAGGCGAGACCGTGGGGGATGGATCGAGCCCGGGAGGAGGTCGAGGCCGGAGGAGGGAGAGCTCTCGTCATCCCGCTCGGGGCGTCGACACCGCTGGGGTGCCTGGGGTACGCGCGGGCGGCGTGCGAGCTCCATGGCGAGCTCCCTGCCCAGGACCGAAGGACCTGGATCTTCGTCTCGGCGTCGTCGTGTGGAACCTGGGCGGGCCTGGCTCTGGGGTTCGCGCTGCTCGGTCGTCAGGACATTCGGGTGGTGGGCGTCAGCCCGGACGATCCCCTGGAGGAGATCGGCCCCAGGGCGCTGAATCTGGTACGCGGGGGAGCGGGACTCCTCGACTACGACGGGCCCCTACCCCCGGAGCCTCTCGACCTGACCGACGCCCACATCGGTGATGGATACGGAATCCCCACTCCAGCCTCCGAGGAGGCGTCCCGGATCTTCGCGAAACGTGAAGGCGTGATCCTCGACGACTTCTACACCGGCAAGGTCGCGGCCGCGATGATCGAGACCATCCGGTCGGGCGAGATCCCCGAGCAAGACCGGATCGTATTCTGGCATACCGGCGGCTACCCCTCCGTCTTCCGCTGACCCGTGCGTGCCCTTCGGGGCAACCTTATCTTGGCGCGCCGGGAACCACCTCGTCACGAGAGCGCCATGGAAGTCGCCGAACACCTCAGTCACGTGCCGCTCTTCTCGGAGCTGGACACAGCCGACATCGAGCGTCTGGTGGAGATCACCCGCTCCGTGAAGTTCCCGGCCGGCGCCAACATCGTCGACCACGGGGAGGCGGGTCACTCGCTCTTCCTGATCCTCGAGGGGCAGGTCCGTGTGGTCTACCCTTCCCCAAGCTCCGAATTCGAGCTCGCCCGACTGGGTCCCGGAGATTTCTTCGGCGAGATGGCGCTGCTCAACGAGAAGCCTCGCAGCGCAACGGTCCAGGCCATCGACGGAGTCTCCCTGCTCGCGCTCTCGAAGACCGACTTCCGAGACATCGTGGTCGGATCGCCGGACGTGGCGCTCCGCTTACTCGAAGCGCTGTCCGTGCGCGTCCGAGCGGCCGACGAGCACATCGGTACGCTCTCGGAGAAGGCCTTGAAGGACGCGCTCACCGGATTGCTCAATCGGCGATCCTTCGAAGAGCGTCTCAAGGAAGAGATCGACCGGGCGATCCGCTACGAGGAGCGGTTCGCGATCATCGTGTGCGACATCGACCGCTTCAAGAGTGTCAACGACACGTTCGGCCACGACGTGGGTGATGTCGTCCTCAGTTGGGTCGGGCGGCTTCTGACCGAGCACACCCGGGCCGCCGATACGCCGTTTCGGATCGGCGGCGAGGAGTTCGCCGTGCTCGCGCCGGCCACACCTGCCGAGCCGGCACACATGGTCGCGCAGCGCCTGATCGAGGTCATCGCCGAAGCTCGGCCACCGGTGGACTTCGAGATGCAGGTCACGATGTCCGCCGGCTACGCGTCCTGCCCGGGGCACGGCGCCTCGCCCGAGCAGCTCTTCCGGATCGCCGACTCGGCGCTGCTGAAGGCCAAGGAGGACGGTCGCAACCGAGTCGGCAGACCCGAGGTGGAGACCGACCGGCCGGCCTGAAGGCCGAAGCCGGGTCCGCCCCGGCCCCGACCCCTGCGGCGTCAGTCCGTGACCGCCCGAGGCTCGACCTTCTTCACGTACTTCTCGAACCACTCGATCATCTCGGAGAGCGCGTGCATCACGGATTCGCGTGCCTGGTACCCATGACTCTCGTGGGGTAGCATCACGAGCCGCACCGTCGCCCCGTGACCCTTGAGCGCATGGTACATGCGCTCCGACTGGACCGGGAACGTCCCGGAGTTGTTGTCCGCCGTCCCGTGGATCATGAGCAGGGGCTCGTCGATCTTGTCGGCGTGCATGAAGGGCGACATGGCGAAGTAGACTTCGGGCGCCTCCCAGAAGGTCCGCTGCTCGTTCTGGAACCCGAAGGGCGTGAGTGAGCGGTTGTAGGCGCCGCTGCGGGCGATTCCCGCCTGGAAGAGATCGGAGTGCGCCAGCAGGTTGGCGGTCATGAAGGCCCCGTAGCTGTGCCCTCCGATTCCAATCCGATCCCGTTCGCTGATCCCCATCTCGACGAGCTGGTCGACCGCGGCCTGAGCCGAAGCCACGAGCTGCTCCACATAACCGTCGTTGGCGGTCTCCCCGTCACCCACGATCGGCATGGTGGCGCCATCGAAGACGGCGTAGCCCTGGGTCAGGAAGAAGAGATGTGAGTAGCCACTGATCCGCGTGAACCGATTCGGCGAAGTCCGAACCTGACCCGCATAGACGGGATCCGTGTACTCACGCGGGTACGCCCACACCACGGCCGGAATCCTCTCACCCTCTCGATAGCCCGGGGGCAGATAGAGGGTGCCTGAGAGCTCTACGCCATCGCTGCGTTGATACTTCACGAATCGGCGGGCCACTCCGGTGAGCTGCGGATGCGGGTCCTCGAAGGACGTCAACGCCATTCGCTCACCGCTTCGGAGGTCGCGCACGTAGTAGTTGGCCGGCTCGGTCTTGGACTCGCGACGGGTGAGAATCCGGTCGGCACGCTCGTCGAGCAGCGCCTCGAAGACCTCGTAACTGTCGACGTCCGACTGCCAGAGACGCTCGACCTCCCCGCTTTGGACATTCATGCGATCGAGGAACGGGTGGGCTCCGTCGGGCGAGGCACCGTCGCCGTCCAGATAGATCCAGTCCCCGTCCTGAACCAGAAGGTAGTCACCGTCGGAGTTTCTCGATGCGACCGGATCGCCCGGATCGGAGTAGCTGTCCTGAGAGTTCCGTTCCCATACGAGCCTCGGTTCGGCACCGGGATCTCCGAGGTCGACCTGCCAGGTACGGGTCATGCGCGAGCTGCGGTCGCTGGAGGTCACCATGGCCAAGCCGTCCTCCCCGTAGTCGCCGATGCCGTCCGCCCGATACTCCGTGCGCGCCAGCTCGACGGGCGCACCGGTGAACGGAGCCCCGAGCATCAGCAGACGATCGCGGTGAGGCACCGACACACGCGGATCCCCTCCGTCCAACGCCTCCACGTAGACGAGCGTGTGCGGCATGTTCTCCACCCACTCGTGGCTTCTCGGGAAGGTCTGCGCACCCCCGATCGGGATGGCGTCCTGCAGAGGTTTGGTCCCCAGGCTCGCCACGACCTCGCCACTCCGGTTCCACACCTCGATCACTTCCGGAAATCGGGAGTCCGGCACCAGGTACGAGTACGGCCCGACGCGTCGCTCGACGAAGAAGTACTCTTCCGACGGGGACGTCGAGATCTGCGAATAGATGGCAGCTCCGCCGAGCGGCGTCGCCGCGCCGGACCGCACGTTCACGATCGCCGGCTGTGACGTCATGTAGAAGTCGTAGAGCTCGATATCGTGGGGATCCTTCAGCAGGTCTTGATACGTGCGGACCGTCCCCTCGATGCCCGAGGTTTCCTGCACGACCGGGCTCGCCGGCACCCGCGGGCGCTCCGGCGCCGGCCCTCGCCCTTCGGGCACGAAGTGGCAGACCATGTGCTCCGAATCCGAAAGCCACGAGCAGGCGCTTCCCCGCGCCCCGTTGAGCGGCGGCACGTCGAGCCTTTCGAGCGAAGCACTCGAGACGCTGCCGATCCAGAGCTCGATCCCCGAGTCCGTGTCTCTGGTCACTCGGAACCGCTCGCTGTTCGGCGCGAACGACGGCGGTCCCCACCCCTCAGCTGCCGGAGCCATCACCGCCCGCTCGGACCCGTCCGCCATTCGCATGATCGAAAAACCCGTGATCAGGCTCGGGCTGAAGCTCCCGTTCGTGGTGGAATTGATGCGTCGACCTCCGATGCGGAGCATCGGCTGAGCCATATCCGTGAGCGACGGCATGTTCTTCTGATGAGAGAGAACCAACCACTCCCGATCCGGGCTCACCGAGACGGTCGGTGCCCTGGGGGCGTCGAGGATACGGACGACTTCCTCGGGCGGCAGCCGATATCCGCCCTGCGCCCGAGCGACGGTCGGCGCGAGGACGCAGAGGGACGATACGAGCACGAAGACTCTTTGGATCACGGTGCCTCCAGGATCGGACGTTTGGACTCCGACCCAAGCTCGCCGGCGCCGAAGGGTCTCGCCAGGTACGGACAAAAAAAAACGGGCCCGGTCGGCCTCAGCCGATCCGGGCCCGGGTCAGGACCTCTCCACCGCACCTCGTCTTCACATCCGCTCGTCCGCACCTTTCGCACGAGAGGTCCCGACCGCCACCCATCCACCCCGCTCCTCACTACGAATGAGACGCCAGAAGGATTCAATTCGTTGCAATGGATACGTCACGGGACCGAAAGAGTGACAACTCCGACGGGGTCCTGAGCAGGCTTCGGGCGGTCCGTCGTGAACTCGCCGGTCGGCTCGGGCCTACCTCGGTCGGTGGACCGCCACTCTGAGAAGCGGGTCGATCGACGAGTAGAAGTAGAGACGGTTCTCTCCTTCGACGACGACGTTCTTGGTGCGGCTCCGCGTCTTGGGGTAGTCGACGCCCTGCTCGCTTTCGACCACCACCATCCCACCCGCGGGCAACCCCTCGATCAGGGCGACGAGCTGCCCTTCCAGGTCCTCGAGCATGGTCTGCTCCACCTCGTCCTGCACGTCCCCCTCCGCCTCGGCGGTCAGCTCGTGGGTCGCCGTCTTTTCGTAGTTTTCCTCGAACTCCTCTACGGGCATGGACCAGTCGTGGTCCCGCCGGAAGCCGATCTCGGTCAGGGCCTTGGAGTTGAAGTCGATCTCGACGCTGTGGAACGAAGATCCGTAACGGCGGGCGATCATCTTGCGGGATTCCTCGGGTTCGCGGTTGGTCAGTTGTCGAAGCTGAGCAGGTCGGCGAGCTGCTCCGCAGAAAGCTCCTCTTTGAGCTTGGAGCCCATTCCCGTGGGGGAACGGGACTTCCGGCCCCTGGAGCGAGCCATGCTCGAGTCGGGCTGGGGAGTCCCGGCATAGTCGAACTCGGGAATGTGGATCCGCTCCAGGGTCCGTCCCAGTCGATGCTCGAGCGTCTTGAACGCCCCCAGGTCGTTTGCCGAGAGAAAGGTCACGGCCGTTCCCTCCGCGCCTGCCCGACCCGTCCGACCGATCCGGTGGATGTAGTCCTCCGGATCGAGCGGAACGTCGTAGTTGACGACGTGCGAGATCCCCTCCACGTCCAGCCCTCGCTGCGCGACGTCCGTGGCGACCAGGACTCGGATATGCCCCGACACGAATCGCTCGAGCGCCTGCGTCCGCTTGGCCATCCCGCGATCGGAGTGCATCGCATCCGTGCGAACGCCGGCGCGGTCCAGGCGGGTCTTCAGCGCGTCGGCGCCACCCTTGGTCCTCGAGAAGACGAGAACCTGCTCCCAGTCGGAGTCCTCCAAGAGGTGCACCAGCAGCTCCGACTTCTTCTCCGGCTTGACCGAATAGACGACCTCGGTGATCCCTTCCGCCTTGGTGCCCGAAGGTGCCACCTCGATCCAGGTCGCTTCCCGCGTGATTCGGGTCGCGAGGTCGTGCACGCCGTGCGGCATCGTCGCGCTGAAGAGCATCGTCTGCCGGCCCCGTGGGGCCTTGCGCAGGACGTCCTCGATCTGCGGCCTGAAACCCATGTCGAGCATCCGGTCCGCTTCGTCCAGAATCAGCACCTTCACGGCCGAGAGGTCGACGTTACCCCGGCTCATGTGGTCGTTGAACCGGCCCGGGGTCGCGGAGATGATCTCGTAGCCCTCGCTGAGGGCCGTGAGTTGGGGGCCGTACTTCACGCCGCCGTAGATCGTCCCGACTCGCAGGCTCGTCCCCTTGCAGAAGGCCTCCGTGTCGTCGGACACCTGCTGCGCCAGCTCACGGGTGGGGCAGAGCACGAGCACTTGCAGACCACCGCCCGCCTCCACTCTCTCGAGCGAGGGCAGCATGAACCCGCCCGTCTTTCCCGTACCGGTTTGGGCGATGCCGACCACGTCGCCGCCCTCCAGCGCCGACGGGATGCCCTGCACCTGAATCGGCGTCGGTGTAACCCACCCCAAGGCCTCGACGGCAGCGAGCCGCGCCTCGGACAGGCCGAGCTCGGCGAACGTTCTGATATTTTCCTGGCCTTCAGCCACGCAGTCTCCTCATCGTTTCCCACTGGACCACACCGCATAAGTTTACCCGAAGCCGTTGTGAATCCAAACCTTTCACGACCCGACCCCGAGCTCGCTCAGCATGTCCGATCACCGCACCTCCGTCCTCTTCGTCTGCCTCGGAAACATCTGCAGATCTCCGCTCGCCGAAGGTGTCTTTCGACAGCAGCTCGCGGAGGCGGGCATCGCCGGCGAAGTCCTGGTCGACTCCGCCGGGACCGGCTCGTGGCACGTGGGAGAGCCCGCCGATCCTCGATCGATCGAGGTCGCGCTCCGGAACGGCGTCGAGCTCGAGGGCCGCGCCCGTCGCATCCGTCCCGAGGACCTTCACGATTTCGACTACGTTCTGGCCATGGATCGAACGAACCTCCGGGAGATCCAGAGCTTGACCGGGTCGAGCTCCGGGACGGCCCGCTTGGCGCTCTTCCGGGACTTCGATCCAGAGGCGGAGGGTGACGCGGACGTGCCCGACCCGTATTACGGGGGTCCGGGTGGTTTCGACCGGGTCTACGAGATGGTCGAGCGTACCTGTCGCGTGCTCGTCGAGCATCTCGGCTCCGAGATCGAATGACCTTCATCCCGGTCGCGATCGGCGAGGCCGTAAGAGAGGCGTTGGCCGAGGGCCACGGGAAGGACGTCGATATCGCAGCGAGTCGCCCCATCGGCGGCGGTTGTATCAACCCTGCCGCCGAGGTGGAGCTCACGGACGGCTCCTCGTACTTCCTGAAATGGAACGAGGACGCGCCCCCCGACCTGTTCGGAGCGGAGGCAGCGGGGCTCGAGGCGCTCGGAGTGTGCGGCCGGATCCGAATTCCCGAGGTGATCGCACACTCCTCGAAGACCTCCGAGACCGGCTGGCTCCTCCTCGAGCTCATCGAGCGCGGCAGCCCGAGTCGACGGTACGGCGAGGAGTTGGGGGCGGGACTCGCTCGGCTCCACGACGTATCCCGCGGTGACGAGCACGGTTGGGAGATCCCGAACTACATCGGGCCCTTGCCACAGACGAACGAGGCCTCGGGCTCATGGGCGACGTTCTGGTGGGAGGCTCGCCTCGCGCCTCGTCTGGAGGAGGCGCTCGAGATGGGACGCCTTCGGGGTATGGAAGAGGACTGGGCCGTGTTGCGCGACGCTTTGGAGGAATGGCTCGCCGATGCGGAAGTGGACGGGCACTCCCTCCTACACGGCGATCTCTGGAGCGGCAACGTGATGCCCGATGCCGCGGGGGCACCCGTTCTCGTGGATCCGGCCGTGTACCGGGGGCACCGGGAGGTGGACCTCGCCATGACCGAACTCTTCGGAGGATTCGGCCAGGCGTTCCATCGGGCCTACGAGGCGGTCTGGCCGCTGCGGCCCGGTTACCGCGAACGCCGGCGTGACGTCTACCAGCTCTACCCGCTTCTCGTGCACGTCGTGCTCTTCGGGGGCAGCTACGAAGCCAGCGTGCGGGCCAGCCTGGCCCGCTTGATCAGCCGGCGCTGACCGCGCCCTCGGCATGGACCGCCGAAGCGATTCTGCGGATTCCGTCCTCGAGGATCTCGTCCGACGTGGCGAAGCTCATCCGGGCGTACCGGTCGTCACCGAAGGCGACGCCAGGGACCGTGGCCACGCCGGTCTCGTCGAGCAGCCAGGAGCAAAACTCGGAAGAACCCGACGGCCCACCCTCGAAGCAGTCGACGCGGAAGAACACGTAGAAGGCCCCCCGCGGCTCGACGAGGCTGGTTTCCGGAAGCAGCTCCCCCATGAGTCGCACCACGAGATCGCGACGACGACGGAAGGCCGTCACCATCTCTCCCACCGCCGCGTCGGCCTCGTCACCGTTTCCGAACGCCGATGCCGCGGCGACCTGAGACGGGGTGGACGCGCCGGAGGTCATCTGGCTCTGGAGTGCCGAGAGCTTCTTTGCAACCTCCGGGCTCGTATACGAGAAGCCGAGCCGCCAGCCTGTCATCGCAAAGGCCTTCGACGCGCCGTCGATCAGCACCCAAGAACCTCTGGACGCCTCGGGAAGGTCGAGAATCCCCGGTGCCCTGCCACCGTCGTCGCCGAAATAGATGGCGCGATAGATTTCGTCCGAGACGAGCGTGACGTCGTTGTCGCGGCACCACTCGCTCACGGCCCTCAGCTCTTCGAGCGAATAGACGGTGCCGGTCGGGTTGCTCGGGGAGCACAGGATCAGCGCCCGCGTCCTTTCCGTACGGGCCGATTCCAGATCCGAAGGGGTCAGCCGGAAGTCCATGTCCTCGCTGCCCTTCACGAAGACGGGCTCCGACCGCGCCAGCTTGACGATCTCGGGATAACTCGTCCAGTAAGGCGTGGCGACCATGACCTCGTCGTCCGGTCCGGCGAGGCAGAAGATCGCGTTGAAGAGGCTCTGCTTCGCTCCGTTGCTCGTTACGACCCCCTCGGGATCGGCCTCGATGCCGAACGTCCGGCTCAGGAAAGCCGCCACCGCTTCCCGAAGCTCGGGCATGCCGGGGACCGGCGTGTAGCGGGTGCGGCCTGCGCGGATACCACCGATCGCCGCTTCCGAGATGAATCCGGGCGTGTCGAAATCGGGCTCACCGGCGCTGAGATCGATGATGTCCCGTCCTTCCCGACGAAGCTTCTTCGCGAGGGAGCTGACCGCGATCGTGGCGGAAGGCTGAAGTCGGGCGATATTTGCGCTGAATTCCATTGAACGGCTCCTTAACGGGGCGCAGCGGTCCGATCGACACACCGGGAGTCCGAAATCTCGACGCCACAAATGACCCGAGCAAGGTGACGGGGCCCGTGGTCTTCTACTTCGATTACATCGACCCCGGCAGCTATCTCGTTCACCGGATTCTGCAGCGCCTCGCGGTGCCGTCCGAGCGGATCACGACCGTCGGAGTCGAGCTGGCACCGCCCCCGGCGCCGCTCATCGATCCCGCGGACCCGGCATGGGCCGCCTACACGCGGGTGGTGGCCGAGCTCGCGGCCGACGCGTCACTCTCTTGGCCGCCCCCTCCTTCCTTTTGCCCCTGGACACGAAAGGCGCACGAGCTCGGTCACCACGCGGCTGAGCGAGATCGGTTCGACGAGGTGCACGACGCGCTCTTCCGCGCCTATTTCGAGGACGGTGCCGACATCGGGAGGGTCGACCTTCTCGTCGCCATCGCGACCCGCATCGGCCTCGACCTCACAGAGACGAAGGCCGTGCTCGACGTCGATCGTCACGCCGAAGCGGTCGAGAAGGCCCGGCTCACCGCGCTTGCCGAGGGCCTCGGAAGAGTCCCGACGGTGAAGTCCGGGGCAGGGAGCCTTGAAGGACCCGTTCGGATCGACGACCTTCGGACGCTCCTTGAGGAGTCGGGCGTTTGGCAGCCCGGCGAGTCACCCGAACTCTGAGGCGACCGAAATGGCCGGTTACCAGCGGAAGACCGCCCTCTCACCCGCCGAAGTGCTCTCCAAAGCAGAAGAGCTCCTGCCCAGCTGGGTAGGCCTGTCGAAGTCGAATGCTTCGACTCACGAAGCGACCTACTCCGGCCGGGAGGGCACCGTGAACCTCTCGGCCCATCGGCACGGGCCCTACACCGAGGTGACCGCCTCGACCGACAAACTCCGCACGTCCCGGCTCGATTACGAGATCCAGAAGTTTCTGACCGAGCTGCCGTATGAGCCCGGTGACCAGGGTGGGCGCGGGTCGGGTGAACCCGCCTGATGGAGTCCTTCGAGGAGTTCTCGATCTCCCCCGAGCTGGTCGAGGCGCTAGCCGCCGAGGGCGTCGAGGTCCCGACCCCTCTGCAGGCCGATGCCCTGCCCGTGCTCCTGCGGGGAAACAACGCCGTGCTGGTGGCAGGGCCGGGCTCCGGCTCACTGATCGCGTACGGGACCGTCCTGCTCGAGCGGCTCGAGCCCGGAGAACGGAAGCCCACGGCGCTCGTGGTGGTGCCGCTGGAGGACATCGGTGAGGGTCTTGCGGAATCGTTCGCGCGCCTCGCTCAGGCGACCGGACACTCCGTCGCCGTGCTCGACCGCCCCTGGGCTCTGCCAGAACACGCGGACGTCCTCTTCGGGACCCCGGAGGGGCTGAGTGAAGCGCTGAAGGGTGGACGGCTCAGCGTAGAAGGGGTCCAGGTTGTCGTGCTGGACGGACTGTCGATACTCGAGAGCCGAGGCCAGCTGGAAGAGCTGTCGGCGCTGCTGACCGCCGTCCCTCGAGAGGCGCAGCGGATCGCAGTCTCTCTCCCCTTGACCGACGGGGTCGACGCCCTGGCGCGCGAGCACCTCCCCAAAGCCGTGCGCATACCGCCTGTATCTGCCGAGGCCGAGCGCAACGCTGTCAGCCGCGGTACGATCTCGTATCGGATCGTGGGCGAAGACAAGGAACATGCACTGGCCGCAATCGTCGACGATCTGCTCTCCGAAGAGATCCGGCACGTGCTCGTCTTCACGCGGTCCGAGGATCGGGCCGCGGACTTCGGCGACTTTCTGACGCTGCACGGCTATTTGGCCGGCCCGGTGGGCGACCCTGCGACACCCGTCTGGATCGGCGTCGACGCGCTCGAAGCGCGGAAGACGCTCAAGGGATTCGCCGAGCAGGGAGCCGTCGCGACCGTCAGCGTGGACGTGCCGGCCGACGAGGACACGCTCGATCGCCGACATGCGCTGGGCGGGTCTTCGCTCGTCCTGGCATTACCGCGTGAGCTGAGCCATCTGCGCTCGATCGCGAGTCGTGGTGGCTACGCCGTGAAGCCGGCAGCCGAGTCGAGCAAGCGGATCGACGAAAAGGTCCAGAAGCTTCAGAGGCGCCTCTCCGATACGGTTCGCGGAGCGAACCTGGCGCCCTACGCGTCGGTGCTGACGCCTCTTCTCGATGCCTTCAGCGGTTACGAGCTCGCGGCGGCGGCCCTCTCTCTTCTCGACAAGGCGGAGGAAGAAGGTCGATCCGGCCGTCCCGCCGGCACCGGCCCCGCTGCCGACCGATCGAAGCTCTTCGTGAGCCTCGGGACACGTGACGGGATCGGCACGAGGGACCTACTCGGGATCCTCGCCGGGGAATCGGACGTGTCTGGATCGCACTTCGGTAAGATCGATTTGAGGGAGTCGTTCTCTCTGGTCGAAGTGGACGCGGACCAGGTCGATAACGTCATCCGTGCGCTGAACGGACGCACGGTCAGGGGGCGTGCGATCCGCGTCGACCGCGACCGCGCTGGCCCCTCGAAGAAGCGCCCTCCCCCGAGGCATCGCTGAGCGAAAAGCCCGCCAGCATTGGAAAATGGAAAGGCCACGCCCCCTTGGAGGCGTGGCCTTTCCCCTTCTTCAATCCGTCTTGTTGAGCGCGACCTGACGGGTCGCGAAAGGACTACTGGATAGCGTCCTTGAAGCCCTTGCCGGCCCGGAAGCCAGGCGTCTTCGAGGCTGCGATGTGGATCGTCGCACCCGTCCGCGGGTTACGCCCCATCCGAGCCTTCCGGTGCTTCGCTTCGAACGTGCCGAAGCCGGTGATCTGCACGCGCTGATCGTTGCGGAGCGCGCCCGCGATGATCCCGCCCGTCCCGAACATTGCGTCGACGGCGCGGGATGCGTCGGCCTTGGTCATGCCGGTGGCATCGGCGAGGGCATCAACGAGATCGGATTTGTTCATGGGGTGCTCCTCGTGAGTGAGATGAAGCTGAGCGTGAATTCATGACCCATCTGAATGAGTCGAGTGTCGGTGTGAACTCACGTCTCGGGCCACGCGCACGTGAGAGGTCACCTGATCAGCTCAAACAGAACAGGCCGAAGTCGTCGGTCCATGGTAAGAGTCGATTTCCTGCGAGTCAAGTGAAAAGTGGCCGAAAACCCGCATACTACCTAGCTTCTCGCCATGCGCATCTTCATTCCGAGATTCATCGGATCGCTCCTGTACTTCGGCGTGCTGACCGTGATCGGAACCATCGGTTACATGTGGATCGAGGGAGCCAGCGTGAACGATGCCCTCTACATGACCGTGATCACGGAGACGGCGGTCGGATTCTCCGAGGTCATCCCGCTTTCCCAGTCCGGTCGCACCTTTACGATGTTCGTCCTGGCCGGCGGTGTCACGGGACTGGGAATCTGGTTTGCCCTCATCACTTCGCTCATCGTCGAGATGGACCTCAAGGATGTCCTGCGGAGGCGCCGAAACATGAAGGCATTGGAGAACACCTCCGATCACGTCATCGTCTGCGGTGCCGGTCGGACCGGCAGGCAGGTCATGGAGGAACTGCTGTCACTCGGCCAGGAGTTCGTCGTGGTCGAGCGCGACCAAAGGCGCATCAATTGGATCGTCGAGCGGTGGCCGGACGTTCTCGTGGTATCCGGAGACGCCACGATCGACGTACACCTGACCGAGGCGGGGATCGACCGCGCGAAGGGCTTGCTGGCCTGCCTCAGTGCCGACACGGACAACGTCTTCGTATGCCTCTCGGCACGCGACCTCCACCCGGATCTCACGATCGTCGCGCGTGCATTGGAGGACGAGACGATCGACAAGCTCTACCGCGCCGGCGCCAACCATGTCGTGAGTCCGAATGTGAGCGGTGCGATCCGGATGGCCTCGATGCTCGTGCGTCCCGAGGTGGTCTCCTTCCTCGACGTCTCGACGCGATCCGAGGGACTGGACCTCCGCTTCGAGCAGGCCGCGATCGGAAGGGGCTCGGATCTGGCCGGGAAGTCACTGGCCGAGGCGCGAATCCCTGCCGAGACCGGGCTGCTCGTCATCGCCCTACGCAAGCAGGCCGATGAATCTCAAGACTTCATCTTCAATCCGGGGGCGGAGTCGACGCTGGATCCGGGTGACGAGATGATCGTGCTGGGAATGCCAGAGCAGATCGAGCGGCTCAGGACTTACGTAGCGGACTGAGTGGGCAGCACGCGACGCAAAGGGAAAGCCCCCGGAGCCGCAGGGCTCCGGGGGCTTCTCACGTAATCGGGCTCTCGTCAGTCTGCGTCTTCTTCGCTCCGACGAAACCGCTTGATCAGCGACAGCACGACGTACCCCACGATCATCGCCAGGGCGATCTTGAAGAGCATGCTCAGGATCCCCATCAGGATCCCGATCGCCGGAAGCATGAGTGCACCCAGCAGCTTCATCACGAGCACACCAGCGACACCTGCGACAGAGAGCTGGGCCACCATTCTCATCATGAGACTTTCCCTTTGCTTCGGATCGACAACGTCCCCACCGCCCTACGGTTGGACGACCGTGACGGTTTCAGGGTCGCCGCCTTATTTGTACCGGTAGGTGACCCGACCCCGGCTGAGGTCGTACGGTGAAAGCTCGACCTTCACGCGATCTCCCTCGAGCACGCGGATGTAGTGCTGGCGCATCTTACCGGAGAGATAGGCCAGCACTTCGTGCCCGTTCTCCAACTCGACCCGAAAATTCGCATTCGGAAGGACCTCGCTCACGGTCCCTTCGATTTCGATCGCTTCCTTTGCCACGAGAACCCTACTTCGGATGAAAGATGGATAGGTTCGGACGATAGCCCAGGGCCGAGAAAGAAACCAGGGACGGGGGCGGGCCGTGGGCTCGGCCGGTCCGGTGCGTCACAGTCGGAACAGGTAGCTGATCTTCAGGAAGAGTCCGTCCTGTAGCGCACGGAGATCCTCGAAACCGAAGCGCGAGGTGTCCTCCATGAGCCTCGTGTACCCGAAGAAGAACACCGTGCCCGGCGAAGGCTCGTACGCGATCAGGCCTTCGATCTGGAAGTCGTTCGCGTCCGAGCCCTCCAGCAGATCGCAGTCCGCTCCGTCGCAAAAGGCCAGCGGCAACCCGGTGACCGGATCGATCAGCGACGCCCGCTCCTGGCTGGCGTACTCGAAGATGCCACGCACGAAGAAAGCCCGATTGAACTGATACTGCGCCTTGACCCTCGGGATCGTGGCCGTCGAATACTCCGAGCCGTCCAGGCGGGAAAGCCTCGAGTGCCGAACACCCAGGTCCAACCTCAGTCCGACGGTGGGCCGGATCGTGAGATCCAAGTCGCCACTTCGCTCGTCGGCCAGCTCCACGGGGGACCGCGTGCGGAGATCGAAGATCGGGCTGCGGCCTGTCCGGAAGGTCAACCGCCCCTGAACGGACCGAGAACCCTGGAAGAAGGAGTTCGCGCTGAACGAATAGCCGCTGTCGAACGCACCCTCGGTAGGCGTGAACGCGGACAGCGCGCCGTCCTCACCCTGCGAGTAGAGCCCTTCGTAGGCTTCGACCGGGAAGTCGAACTCGGTCCGCCCATACGAGATCCAGACGCTGACGTTGTTCCGGAACGAGGTGCTCCACGATGCGCTGGCCGTCGCCTCTTTCCATGCTTGGCCGGCCCAGAATGCGTCGTGGTCCCAATACGCCGAGGCCCTGAGGAACGGGCCCGTGCGCTCGACGAGCGAGCCCGGGCTGCCGTACCAGTTGAACCGGATCCGTTCCGCCTGCAACGAGACCTCACCGGTGCGCCGAAGGAATCCACTTTCCGTCCGGAAATCGGGCTGTGTGTCGAAGAACGTCACCGAGCCCGACACCCTGCGACCCGAGCGGGCGTACTCACCGAACAGCAAGCCGCCGCTCGTCTGGTCCTCCTCCGCGTTCCGATCCCAGCTCTCGGCAGCCTGAAAGCTCAGCGTGTTCTGGCCGATCACGAACCGCCCGTCGATGCCCAGTACGCGGTTGTACTCGGACGAAGACCGCGTGCGATCGGTGTAGACCGTGCCGAGCGTCGAAGACCCGCCCACGTCCTGTCGATACCGCACGAGATTCACGAAGACGTCGTCGTCGCTTTCGAACTGGTCGATCGCGCCGAGGTAGCCGAGGTTCGCGCTCCCCACCTTCCCGGTCAGCTTCGCCCCTGTGATGGGGTTGGCGATCGTGCGGGTGAAGACCAGCTGCTGCGGCAGCCCGAAGATCTCCGTGCCTTCCAGGAAGAAGGGACGCTTCTCCGGAAAGAAGAGCGCGAACCGCTCGTTGACCGCGATCTGGCCGGCATCCGCCTCGACCTGGCTGAAGTCGGGGTTGACGGTGCCGTCCAAGGTGAGGTTCGAGGTCAGGCCGTAGGTCAGGTTCAGCCCGAATTCACCCTCGGGATTCTGACGCGCGAAGACGTCGTCGTCGAGGGCGCCGCTCCGGCTTCCCGTAAAGACCGGGTTGATCTGCAGGAAACGTCCGGGAGTGAGGTTCTCGAGGCTCATGAGCTGCCCGGCCTCCGTCAGCTTGTTGACGGTCCGCGCGAAGCTCGGGCCCCAGGACTGCTGGTAACCGTTGCGCTGGATGCGTCTGTAGAGCTGAAGGCCCCACTGCTGCGAGGGGACCTCGGGAAAGCGGAGACTCTTGAACGGGATCCGCATCTCGACCGAATAGCCCCAGTCCTGCAGCTGCCCACCGGACTCCCAGATCATGTCCGGGTTGTCGTCGATGGGCGGCCCGTGGCCACCCCTCCGACCCCCGAACATGCTGCTCCCGCCACCGCCGCCCTCGAGCCAGATCCCGTCCTGCTGGACCCCAAAAGGATTCACGCTGAAGACGTAGGCGCGTCTCTGGTCGTTGAATGTGTCGAGGACGAGCCGGACGTAGTCGTCACTCATCGTCAGCTGGTCGCGCTCGGCCATCGACGCGACGATCCCCTCGGGCTCGCTGTCGTAGGCCCGGAACGCCACATACAGTGCGTCGGGCGTAATGAAGATCCGGGCTTCCGTCCGCTGAGTGGCCGGAATGCCCTCGGAAGGATCGTACTGGGTGAAGCCGGTCATGACAGCCGCGTCCTCCCAGACCGGCTCGTCGACACGGCCGTCGATCCTGACCCCCACCTCTCCCACCCGGAGCGGCGTCTCGACCTGCATGAAGCCGGCGGTGCCACTGTACATCCGCTCGCCCGGCGACTCCTGCGCAGAGGCTGCGCTCGCGATCAGGAGCGCGGTGCAAAACGTCTTACGCATGTTCTGTGGAGGCTGGTCCGGTTTCTCTTGCACTATGGGGATCGCGGGCCTTAAAGCTCTACGATCCGACTCGTGGTACAAGGACCCCTAGACCCCCGACAAGGTTGAGAGCGGTGCCCGAATCCTTCACGTCGAACGAGCTCGAGCGTCTCCGAAGCCTCGTCGGAAGCTCGGTACCGTTCGCCTGCCCGCGATGCGGCCGAAGGCTGGACACCCGACGGGTCGCCCCGCGCACCGACGTCGCGTACGTTCGGGACCGCCTCTGGCTGACCTGCGGCAGCTGTGAGGCGACCGGGGTGATCGACCTGCCGCGGGACAGGGGGAGTCGATGAAGCGGAGAAGTATGTTCGCCCTCGTGGCGTTGGCGGTCCTCGCCGTCGCGGTGCCGACGAGCGCCCAGGATCGGGAAGCGGGTATCCTGGTGCTGAAGCTCCCGACCAGCGCGGCAGCCCTGTCGCTCGGCACGGCATTCCCCCTGAGCCGGGGTTCGAGCGACGTCGTCTTCTACAATCCGGCGCTCCTCCTGAACGCCGGCGGGTTCGGGGCCGGCCTCGAGCGGATCGCCTCCCGAAGCACCTTCGCGAACCTGTCCGGTGCCACGGACTGGTGGCGCGGTGCGGTCGGTCTGGGCATCCAGGCGCTCAGCTACGACACCGACGCGTCGGAGCCTCGCGAGATCTCCCGGGACCAGACCGACCTGGTCTCCTTCGGCGAGACGGCCGTCTCCGAGCTGGTGGTCAGCGCCGGTTACGCGCACGAGCTCTTCGGTGTCCAGTGGGGTGCCGTTGGGAAGATGGTGGAGCAGCGTTTCGGCAACACGCGTGACGTCACGCTGGCGACCGACCTCGGCGCCTCGGTCGAGCTGGCTGGTCTGACCTTCGGACTCGCAGCCCGGAATCTCGGTCTGGAGCCCGACGGCGTGGCCTTCGAGCTGCCCGAGAGACTCACCCTGGGCGCTGCATTCCACGGCAAGCCCATGGGGCCCCTCGACCTCGGCGCGAGCGCGGCACTGACCCGTCAGGCGGACGGGGCCCTGGTCCCCGCGGGCGGTCTGGAGATCGCCTACTGGCCGGTGACCGGCCGCACCTTCATCGGCCGGATCGGTTACCGCCGCGTGAAGGACTCGGTGGCCGAGCCCCTCACGTTCGGGGCCGCCTTCAGGGGCGACGCCATCACGCTCGAGTACGCCTACCAGCCCTACGACGGATTCAGGGCCTCCCACCGCTTCGGGGTGAGCTGGCGGTAGCCCTCCCGCACAGGTGCGGGAAGCAACGAATTGCCCCATCTTGTAACGAACCGTTACGACCTCCCGCCGCGGCCCAAAGGGGCCGGTCCTTGGACCTGCTGCACGGACGCTCTTCGTGCCCCTCCGGCACGACTCGTGCCCCCACGGACCGGCACCGGCAGCCAGCACTCGCATCTGCGGGGGAGGGTGGAAAGATCGATCGCTCCGTTCTCATCGTCGACGACGACGCCGGGATCCTCGGCTCATTGTCTCGAGCACTGGGCGCCGCGGATTTCGACGTTCGGACGGCGGCCAGCGCCGACGAGGCGCTTCAGCAGCTGGCGCGCGAGAACGCCGCCGTCGCACTCGTCGACCTCAAGATGCCGGGCACGACCGGCATGGAGCTTCTGAAGCTCCTGTCGGGACGTATGCCCGACATCGATGTCGTGATGATGACCGCCTACGACGACCTCGCGACCGTGGCCGAGGCGATGCAGGAAGGCGCGGTCGACTTCCTGGTCAAACCTCTCGACCTGAACGTGCTCAAGAAGCTCCTGGGTCGAATCCTGGAAGACCGAGAGACGCGGTCGCGGCAGGGACCGGGCCTTTCGGGATCCTCGAGCGACGGGCAGCTCATCGGCCACGACCCCGCCATGATCCGGGTATTCAAGCTGGTCGGGCAGGTGGCCGCGACCCGCACCAACGTGATCGTCCGCGGGGAGAGCGGCACCGGCAAGGAGCTCGTAGCCCGCTCGATCCATTCCAGCTCCCCCTATGCGGCTGAGCCGTTCGTGGCGGTCAACTGCACGGCGCTGCCCTCGTCCCTGCTGGAGTCGGAGCTCTTCGGGCACGTGAGGGGCGCCTTCACGGGCGCCACGGGGGACCGGAAGGGACGCTTCGAGCTGGCCGGCCGCGGAACGATCTTCCTGGACGAGATCGGGGATACGGCGCCGGACTTCCAGTCCAAGCTCCTTCGTGTGCTGCAGGAGCACGAGTACTACCCGGTCGGCGCGGACCGGCCACGCCGGTCGGAAGCCCGCGTGGTCACGGCGACGCACCAGAACCTGGAGCGACTGGTCGCAGCCGGACGATTCCGGGAGGACCTGTACTACCGACTCCGGGTCGTGGAGATCGTCGTGCCTCCGCTTCGGGATCGCATGGGAGACGTGCCCGAGCTCGCCCGAGTACTGCTCTCGCAGGCCTGCGAGACCACCGGGAGGCGGCCGCTCGTCCTGTCGTCGGAGGCCGTCGACGCCCTGCTCGAGTACCCCTGGCCGGGCAACGTGCGCGAGCTCGAGAACTGTCTGACTCGGGCCGCCGTCACGACGTCCGGGAACGTGGTGCGGGCCGAGGACCTGGAGCTCGGCAACCCAGTGGCGGGCACACGTCCGCGGCTCACGACGCTCGAGCAGGTCGAGCGCGAGCACGTGGCCCACGTGCTCCGTTCAACCAAGGGTCACAAGACGCGGTCGGCCAAGATCCTCGGGATTTCCCGGCCCAGGTTGGATCGACTCATTCAGAAGTACGCGCTGGATGCGGAGCTGGCCCGAGACCCGGAAGAGGGATCGGACTGATGTCGCTCCGGGCGAGGCTCCTGCTGATCGTCCTGCTGGCGTCCGTGCTGCCTCTCGGACTCGTCGGTCTGTGGCTCGCAGGCGGCACGGTGCGATCCGGAGAGGAGTTTCTGAACGACCGCCTGTCTCAGGCGACGCGCGGGACCGTCGAGCTGATCACGACGCAGTGGGTCCAGCTCCGTTCGCGCCTGCTCTCCGTTGGAGAGGATACGGCCGTCCAGAAGGCGCTGACGACGGGCAGGTCCGACAGCGCGGCGCTCGGCACCCTGCTCGGCGAATCCCTGCGTGAGCTGGGGCCCGGCATCCGAGGTCTGGAGGTGCGGAGCACGCAAGACGAACCTCTCGGGTCGGCCCGATCGGGATCGAGCGACGACGCCTCGGACCTCGGATACGTCCCGCTCACGATCCCGCTCCCCATCTTCGATCGCGCCACGGGATCGCACGTCGGCACCCTCCGTGCCCAGGTGTCGCCGTCGGCCCTGATGCCCCTCGACCGGCTGCCGCCCGTGAGCGCGGGGATGATGGTCGTGCTGCTCGACGGAACCGGGCGCAGCCTCATGCCCGTGCCCTTCGAGTTGGGCTCCGTCGAGGGCCGCGGGTTCTCGTGGGCCGGGGAATCCTGGGTCCTGGAGCGGCGCGTTCTCGAGGAACCGCCCCTGGAGCTCCGAATCGCCGCCACGGCAGGCCCGTTCATCGGGCCCTTCCAGCGGGCGGCCCGAAGGGGGACGCTCCTTCTGCTCGTCGCCGCGCTCGCGGCGGTTACGGCGACGGCGCTGCTCACCACCCGGCTCACCCGCTCCCTACGGCAGCTCACCGAGGCCGCCGAAGCGGTCAGCCAGGGCGAGTTCGACCGTGCCATCTCCGTACGATCGCGTGACGAGGTGGGGCGTCTGGGGCGGGCCTTCAACCGCATGACGGAGCACCTCCGGCGCACGCTGGACCAGCTGGCCGGCCGGGAGTCGCTGGCCGCGGTCGGTGAGTTTGCCGCAGGCCTCGCGCACGAGGTGCGCAACCCGCTGACCGCGGTCCAGATCGACCTCCAGCACGTTCAGAGCCAGCTGCCGGAAGAATCCCCGTTGCGTGAGCCCCAGGAGAAGGCGCTTGCCGAGATCCGGCGGCTCGATGCGACCGTTCGCAACGCGCTCAAGGTCGCTCGGAGCGGGCGGATCGAGCCCCGGGAGATCGACCTCGCGGAGCCGCTCGGCGCCTCGGCCGACGCTGCTCGGCCGTTCTTCGACGCGCGTGGTGCCGAGCTGGCGCTCGACCTGGAGGCGTCGCGCGTCGTCGTGATCGGGGATCCGGGCGCGCTCGAGCAACTGTTCCTGAACCTTCTTCGCAACGCGGCCGAAGCGGTGCGGCCCGGTGGATCGGCCACGGTCGAGGTCGAGGTCGGATCGGGGGACGTGGCCGTGACGGTGCGCGACGACGGGGAGGGTGTGTCTCCCGAGGCGCTCGAACGCGCCTTCGAGCCGCTCTTCAGCACCCGTGCCGAGGGGACCGGCCTCGGCCTCCCGATCGCTCACCGGATCGCGGTCGCGCACGGAGGCTCCATCGAGATGCGAAACCGCTCCGAGGGCGGCGCTGAGCTCCGGGTACGCCTGCCGCTGCCGCGAGGGTCGAGAGCTGTAGAGCATCCGCACGGGCAAGCGTAACGATGCCATCTGGAATGCAACGGGCTGTTACGCCTCACCTCGTTGGTGGCAATCGTACCTACCAGCGCAAGCGCCTGTCAGGGTGGCACTTGGCGCGCAGGCGCGGACTTCGGCCCGGACCTTTCGACAGGAAGGCCCCATCGCGGACGCTGTCGACCCGCCCGGAGCCTTCCCGGGCGTGCCAGCCTGACCCGAGGAGGCCTCGATGAAGAAGCTGCTGATCCTGCTCGCGCTGACCCTGACCCTAGCCGGAATCACGGGCGTCGGACTCCCCACCGAAGATCCCGTGGATCTCGAGGCGTCCACCCTGGCCGACGACGTCGCGACCGAGGACGTCGTGACACGCAGGGTCTACGAAGGCCCCGCGCCCAACTTCTGGGGCACGAACGCCTCGCCCGACGGACGCTACGTCACCCAGACCGACTGGACCACGGGCGACCTGGCGGTCCTCGACCTGCTGACCGGGCAGCAACGCCGGCTGACGGGTAAGAAGGACGACGGCTGGGTCGAGTCGTACGCCTACAGCGAGGCCGCGAAGTTCTCACCGGAGGGCGACCGGATCGCGTATGTGTGGTATACGGAGCCCGGGACCTACGAGCTGAGGGTCGTCGGCGCGGACGGCACGGGTCCTCACACGGTCCTTCGAGCTGCCATGGACGCGGAGAGCCAATGGATCGAGTGGTGGCCCGACCTGCACGGGTGGTCTCCGGACGGCCGCCACCTGCTCGCCACGCTCTGGTATGCCCCGTCCGCAACGACGGGAACGGCGAGCAAGGGAGAGATCTCCCTGATCTCGGCGGAAGACGGATCGCTCGAGGTGCTGCACACGACGCACGAGGACCGCGACAACCGCTTCGCGAGCATCTCGCGCGACGGCCGTTTCCTCGCCTACGACGAGCTCGCGTCCGAGGGAGCGGACCCGACGGACGACGTCGACGTCTTCGTGCGACCCCTCTCCGGTGGACGACCCGTTCGTGTCGTGAAAGGACCCTCGACCGACCTGGTGATCGGCTGGACGGCGGAGGGTGATCTCCTCTTCTACAGCAACCGCGAGCTGACCGAGGGGGTCTGGCGCGTGGGCATGACGAACGGGCGGGCGGCCGGAGAGCCCGAGCTCCTCAAAGGCGACCTGTGGGGCATTCAGCGCGTGGGTCTGGCCGGAGCCAGCCTGATCTACGGCATCCCCACCGCGACCCCGAAGGTGCAGGTCGCTTCGATCGACATGGATCGGGCAGGCTCACTCGGCCCGCTGACGCCGATCGAGCCGACGCTCCGACGCTCCCGCTTCCCGCAGTGGTCCCCGGACGGACAGAAGCTCCTGTACTGGGTATCCGAGCGCCAGCGAATGGGACAGGCCGTGCACCGGCTCATGCTCCGGTCGTTGGCGGGCGGCGAGACCCAGGACCTCACGCCGACCGTGATCGACGCACCGGCGCGGAGGCCGCTATGGAGCCCCGACAGTCGGAAGATCCTGCTGAACGGATCCCGAGATGGGCAGGAAGGACGCTGGGCTTACGACCTCGAGAACGGGACGGTCGAGACTTTTCCTCGGCCCCGGGAGATGGGGATCGAGTTCGACATCCGAGGTAGCCGGCGTGCCTTGTCACACGACTGGGCCAACCTCTATTACACGGGGCGTGATCCGGCGGACGGAATCACGAAGTTGGTGCGGCGAGAGATTGCATCGGGGCGCGAGCGGATCCTGACTACCTTCCCCGGCCGTGACATCCTGTCGTATCCCCGGGCCGTAGAGGGGCTTACGCCGTCCTTCGACGACCGCCATGTCGCGTTGGCCATGAATGAGGAAGACAGCCCCTTCACGAATGCATACGTCGTCATCTCGACCGCGGACGGACACGAAACCCGCCTCTGGGAGCAGCCCTTCGATCCGGATCGCAAGTACGCGTTCTGCTCCTTCGCCGCCCAATGGACTCGGGACAGCAAGGCCCTCCTTATCCAGTGGCCGGACGCCGCCGCGACACGGGACGCGCTGAGCGCGACCCCGTGCCAGGTCTACCAGGTACCTCTTTCAGGAGCCGAACCCGTCGCGCTGGGCAGGCTGCCCGAGAACACATTCTGGGACCTCCACCCCGATGGCAGACGGCTGGCCGTCACGACGAGTCGCTCGCGCGGCGAATTCTGGATCCTCGAGACGGATCGCTGACCAACCGTCCCTGACCGGGGGCCGCCGGGGGGTGAGCGCTGAGCGCTCACCCCCCTGTGCGTGGCATCCGTGCCGCCGTGTACGCCGGATCCAGCCACGCGATTCCAAGGTCGTCCACGACCACCTCGCCCTTCGGGGACCGATCGAAGACGAGCCGGACCTCCGTGACCGATCCGAGGTCCACGCCTTCGAAATCCGAAAGCGGAATCGAGTAGCTCTGGAGCACGAGCTCCGACAGGCTCGGGAAGAAGCGCTCCTCCTGGTCCCCGCGTCTCAGGATCCGCGTCTCGAGCGGCCACCGGATCGGCCCGTAGTCGCTGAGCGGCACGGCGGCGGTTCCACCCGAGGCATCGACGAGCACGACGCTCAGGTCGATCGGCTCCTCCTCGTCCTCTCCTTCCTCGTCCTCCTCCTCGTCTTCGCGAGACGCCTCGCGCGGGTCCTCCTCCTCTTCCTCGTCGGCCGTCGTCGTGTCCGGCGAAGCCCGCGGGCCGGGCGTCGACTCCGTTGCGGAGAGCGACAGCTCCAGGGACGCCTCGTCCCCGAAGCCCCATGCGCCCGCCAGGGTATCGGGCAACAGGATCCGGAAGGCGGCCGGTGGGCCCGGCTCGTCGCTTCCCTGGACTTCGTTGTTCCAGCCCAGCCAAACGGCCTGGTTGTCCTGAGACGACGACGTGGTCGGTCGATTCGAGGAGCGAAGCGCGAGCATGCCCTCCTTCCAGGTGGAGAGCGAATCCCCCTGGAGGCGTACCTCGGGTACGCTCCCCGTGGTCACGTCGATGTCGCCCTCGAAGTCCGCCAGTGAGCGGAAGCTCGCGTCCTGAAAGCGCGTGACGTACATCGTCTTGGGCAGCCAGTCTCCGGCCACGCGATGATCCCGGAAGAGCGGCAGGTATCGGGTGTCCCCCTTCAGGGTGTAGTCGAGGAAGGCCGATACGTAGATCCGCGCGAACTCCTTCTGGTCTTCCGTCGGCATCAGTCCGCGAAGATCGAGGCGGCGTCCGCTCCTCGGGCCGCTGTCGTGGGGCCCCCATACCGAGTTCCACTGGCCGTGGTTCGCACGGTAGACGTAGATCGCGGTCTTGAGTCGCGGCTCGCCGTCGGTGAAGCGGAGACGGTCGTACATCCGCAAACCGTGAAAGCTCGTCACGTCCCCGTCGTGAGAGCCGTGGAAGACCAGGAAGCTCACGTCCTCGAGCGGCACGTGCCGATCGGTCGGCCGGTACTGCCCGTCCACCGGCGCGATCGAGACGATGCTCTTGATGTCGAACCCGAAGTCGAAACGCTCGCTGGCGTCATCGGGATAGTGCGTCAGCCGGTTGAAGGCCGCGGCGTGACCGACCGCCTCCCCCCCGCGGCTGTGCCCCATGAGCGAGATGGCGCTCATGTCGACCTTTCCGTAGAAGGGATTGCCCTCCTCCGTGTTGAAACGGCCGAAGGCTTCGACGTGCTTGAGGAGCAGCCACCCGCGCGCGTCGTTCTCCTGACGGACGCCCCCGTTCACGAAGTTCATGTCGATCGAGGCGAGGATGTATCCCCGACTCGCGAGCAGCTCGCCGAGGTAGTCGTAGCCCGGATCGGAGAAGTCGCGCGGATCGTGATTGCCGTGCACGACGAGGACCAGCGGGTAGGGACCCGGACCGCCCGGGTACCAGACCCGCGCGTTGAGCGGAAAGCCTTCGGGGGTGAAGCCCCAGTAGCCGTTCCGATCGTCGGCCTGCCCTCCGAGGTCGATGAGCTTGGAGGCGTCGACCGAGTCGGTGGTGAAGGCTACGGAATCGCGGTATTCTGGGCGGTTCTTGTCCGTGCCACTCCCGTAGAAGAGCGTTTGGACGGCGTGGTCGCCCGGCGCCGACGGGCTCGGTCCTTGCATGACCTGCCGGGACAGGACGACCGGATGATCGCTCTCCTCGAGCTGGAGCGCGCCGAAACAACCGGCGAGCGCCAGCGTGAGGAGGACGCATGACCGACGGAGGCGATTCGGTGGCAGCACGAAAGGAAGGGATCTCATCGGGGCGGATTCTATCCGGCGGAGAGCTGGACGGGCAACCGCCGGCGACGCGCGCCCGCCGTTGTGGAACCGGTTGGGCCGCGCAGACCGCAGCATTTCTGCTCCCACTGATCTTTGCCGCCGGCTGCGAGATGCCCGCGGAGCGGGACCGCCCCCTGACCGTGATCGCACACCGGGGCGCCTCGGGCTACGCGCCCGAGCACACCTTCGCCGCCTGGGACCTCGCCCTCGAGATGGGCTCCACCCACATCGAGCAGGACCTGCAGATGACCGCCGACGGCGTGCTGGTCGTCCTCCACGACGGTACGCTGGACCGAACGGCCAACGGAACCAGCGGGTTGTGCTCGGGACCGGTGGGCGAGCGAACCTCCGAGGAGCTGGACACCTGCGAGGTGGGAAGCTGGTTCAACGTCGAGCGGCCACAGCACCGTGAGGCCGCGTACGCGGCCGAAGGAATCCCGGAGCTCGCAGACGTCTTCCGACGGTACGGCCACGATGTGCGCTATTACATCGAGACCAAACAGCCGGAGGCGTCACCCGGAATGGACGAGGCGCTCGTGCGCCTCCTCCGCCGCTACGACCTGATCCCGGAGCGTCCGAGCGCGTCCCTCGTCCTGATCCAGTCGTTCAGCCCGACCTCCCTACGTCGGATCCACGAGTTGGAGCCGACACTCCCACTCGTGCAGCTGTACGGCGGGCGCGAGTGGACTTCCGAGCGCATCCGAAGCACGCTCGACGAGGTCGCGACCTACGCCGTCGGGATCGGGCCCTACTGGCGCGACACGGACCTCGGGCTCGTCCAGGCCGTGCACGAGCGCTGCATGGTGATTCACCCGTATACGGTGAACGAGGCGGCCGACCTCGAGCAGATGTTGGGGCTGGACGTGGACGGGATGTTCACGGATCTTCCGGACCGCCTGATCGCCCTCGCGGAGACGTCTGGGCGCCGGGTGGGCCCACCCGAGATCGGGGTGTGTCACTGATCTGTCAGCCAGCCGAGGACCCATGGCCAACCGTACCGCGCACTTCCAAACCACCCAGGGCGACTTCGCGATCGAGCTCTTCGAGGCGCGTGCCCCGAGCACAACCAAGAACTTCATCGACCTCGCGGAGAAGGGGTACTACGACGGCCTCATCTTTCACCGGGTCATCGACGGCTTCATGATCCAGGGCGGGTGCCCCAGCGGCACCGGCACCGGCGGGCCCGGCTACCAGATTCCCGACGAGTTCCACCCCGAGCTCACGCACGCGGGTGAGGGCATCCTCTCGATGGCGAACGCCGGCCCGAACACCGGCGGCTCTCAGTTCTTCATCACCCTGGCCCCGACGGCCTGGCTCGACGGCAAGCACGCCGTCTTCGGCAAGGTGACCGAGGGCATGGACGTGGTGCGCGCCATCGGGAGCACGTCGACAGGCCCCGGCGACCGGCCGCTGGTCGACGTGCAGATGGAGAGCGTGAAGATCGTCTAGCGGTCCTTCGCGGGTCGGACGGCACCGTCCGGGAACACACGACACATCCAACCATGCCCGTGACGCATACGGGCGACGACCTTGCAACGAGGCGGGGACGATTATTCAGGCTCGCCATGGTGCCATATGTGGCTGCCATATATCTTCCGTGGATGAGCACTGTGAAGACCACCGTCTACCTCGATGCAGCCGAATACCGCCGCGTGAAGGCGCTCGCAGCAGCCGAGGGGCGATCCGCTGCGGAGCTCATCCGTGCCGCCGTCTCCGAGTACGCCCGGAAGCGTGCGCCCTCGACGCGACCGAGCAGCATTGGTGCCGGGAGCAGTGGGGACGGATGCCTTTCCGAGCGCTCGGAGGACCTCTTGGAGGGCATGGGGACTGAGCCGTGATCGTCGCCGACACGAGCGCCGTTGTTGCGCTGATCGACGCAGACGACCGACACCACGAGGCGCTCCGAGCGGCCTTCGAGGCCGACCCGACGCGTTGGGTGCTCCCGTGGGCCATTCTGCCCGAGGTGGATTACATCGTGTCCACACGACTCGGCCCGGAAGTGGCCGCGGCCTTCCGGGCCGACCTGGCCGACGGGCTCTTCGCGGTGGAGTGGAACGGCGACACGGACCTCCGACGCGCCCGAGCGTTGGACGAGCACTACGCCGACCTGGAACTCGGCCTCGTCGATACCGTGGTCATGGCGCAGGCGGAGCGCCTCGGCGCCCGCGCGATCGCAACACTCGACCTTCGGGACTTCGGTTCCGTGGAGCTGGCGGGCGAGCCCGCGCTTTGGCCCAGGGACCTATAGGCTAGAACGGCAGCCCGTCGTCTTCCTCGTCGGATGCCGAGGGCTCCGGCCAGGGCTCTCCACCACCGCTCGGCGGCGGGGAGGCCGCTTCACCCGTTCGCTCGATCTTCCAGGCCTTCACGTCCGTGTACCAGCGCCCGTTGTACTCGCGGCTCTGGATGTCGATGTGCGCCGTGACCACCTCGCCCGACTGGACGGCGAACTTGTCGATGTTGTCGCCCCACTGGACGATGCAGACCTGCTTGGGGTAGTCGCCTGTCGTCTCGAGGATGAACTCCTGCTTCCGCCAGGGTCCGTTCCGCCCCTCACCCGACTGCTCCGCCAACACGTCGATCACTTCGCCGGTAATCTGTAGATCCATCTCTATTCGCCTTTCTGCTGGGGCGGGCCTTCCTCGAACGGGCTCACCACCCTCAATCCATCCAATTCCTGGCCGTGCGAGAGGTCCTCGGTCAGAAGGACCCTGCACCCCTGTGCCTTCGCGGCAGCAACCACGAGGCTGCCCCAGAAGGAGAAGCCCCATCGATCCTGAACGTCCCACGCCTGCTCGACAAGGTCCAGATCGACCGAGCGGGGAGCCCACGTGCTGAGGGCCAGCACGTCTTCACGTGCCTCCGAAACCGGGAGGCCCGGATCGAGCTTGGCCGTCACTGTGGCGTAGTACTCCTCCAGGACCTGTGCGCTGAGGCGGCCCGCTCTCGAATCCCAGAGGTAGGCCAACCACTCGGCACAGCACGCCTGCTTCTCGGGCACCCGCGAGTCTCTGAGGTACACGAGCACGTTCGTGTCGACGAAGACGGGGGCCTCGGCCCTCACCGCTCGTGGATCTCGTCTCTCGAGGGCAACGGCTCACCGAAGGGACCCAGAGGCCGAGGCTCACGCGCCATGAACACGGCCCGCGCGGCGTCGTACCCCTCGGCTCGCCGCCGCTCCTCCTCGACCAATTCGCCCAGATATTGGGACACGCTCGTATCCCGCCGGGCGGCCTCGACCCGGAGCCAGCGGGCCGAATCCTCCTCGAGGACGACGGTGACGTTGCGCTTCGACATGTCACGAATCTCGTGGTGCACGAAGTTCGTGTAAAGCCTAGCTCCCCTCTGACACTCTCGCTCTGAGCTCCTCGAACCAGTTCAGCACCACCAGGTGGCGCGCGCGCGTCCCGGCGTCCGCACCCTGGTCCACATTCGTCGACGCGGCCACAGTTACCAGGAACCGCTCCCCGTCCGGGTGCAGGTCCCAGTTCGCGGTACCTCTCGCATCCACGCCGAGCACGGGCTCGGGAGCGCGGACGCGCACGGAGGGCTCACGCTCGACGGGCGCGAACTTCAGCGTGTCCACGGGGCCGTTCTGCCAGAAATACACCCCGCTGCCGTCGGGAGCCCAACGCGGCGCGAACCCTCCGCCGGTCGAGACCCGCCACTTCCCCGTGGGATCGGGGAAGGTGCGCAGCCAGATGTCCATCGACCCGCTCTCGTTCGACCGATAGGCGACCAGCCCGCCTTCGGGTGAGAGCGTTGCACCGAGCTCCTCCCACGGGGCCTGCAGGTAGGGCTCCGGCTCGGCTCCTTCCGCCAACGAGAGCACGTAGATGTCCATGCCCGCAGCCTCCTCCGACTCGAAAAGGATACGGTCGTCGTCGAGCCAGGCCCGAGCGTTCTGATCGCCCGGGCGCGCCAAGAGCAGCTCCTCCGGTGCGGAGTTGTCCGCCAGCTTGATGAAGAGATCTTCGTCGCCACCCTGCTGTTCCCGGTCGAAGACGACGCGCGTCCCGTCCGGTGACCACAGAGGTTCCTCGTCATCGGCGTCGTCGAAGGTGATCTGCTGCTCGTCGTCGGTCAGCAGGTCGAAGGTGTGGATGTCGGCGTCAGCGCCGCCGGGGTACGACTCGTAGACGATCGAGCGACCGTCCCGCGAGAAGCGTGGGGCGGACCGATTGGCCGCGGGGAGCGGGATCGTATCGACGCCGCCGGATCGATCCATGAGGAGGAAGCGCGTCGAGGCTTGGCCCGAGCCGGCGCCGGATCCTTCGTAGTGGACGAGCGTTCCGCCTCGGGAGACGGAGTACCCGCGGCGAAGCGGCGTCGAGCTCACGCGATCGAGCACGCGGAATGGCGACCCCGAAACGGTGTGGCTGGCGAGGTCGAACGCCTGTGCGAAGAGCCCGCCGCCCGGCGGCACGTACAGGATGTGACCCGTCTCGACGTAGACCGGATGCCGGCCTTCGGGGATCAGCAGCCAGGACGTGTCGGCCGCGGCATCGACGAACCGCACGCCTCCCCCCGGCGCCGCGAGCACGCCCGACCCATCCGGCAGCATGTGTGGCTTGCGGCCTCCGCTGTCCGCGATCCGCCGTGCTCCGCTACCCGAGGCGGGCACCACGTACAGGCCCTGCGGGCTGGTGAAGGCGATCGTGCCGTCCGCACCCCAGTGCGGGTCGGAGGGACTTACCCCCTCCTCCGATACGAGCGTGAGCGCACCGCCCCCCGAGGTGGAGACCCGCACGAGTGCGTTCTGGGTCTGGTCTCGAAACAGCAGCCACTCCCCGTCGGGAGAAAACGTCGGGTAGAACCCTTCTTCCGTGCCCGGCACCTTCCGAAAGTCGGCTTCCCCGATTTGGCGGAGGTAGATGGCGCGCGCTCCACCCATCGTGCCCGCGATCGCCACCATCGATCCGTCGTCGGAGATGATCACGTCTTCTCCGAACGGCACGCTGATCCCGGCCAGCGAGAGATCGAGACGCGTGACCGCTGTCGTACCCTCGGGGCCGCCCGTGGTGAGGGTCGTCACGAGCGCCACGAGCACCGCCACGGCCGCGACCCCCCAGGGCAGGAGCCTGCCCCAGGTCGTGACCTTCTGCGGCGCGGCCGGTGCAGGCGCCACGGGCGCCGCCTCTACGTGCGTGCGCTGCCGGGCCTGGTACGTGAACGACTCGTTCTCCAGCGCGTCCGCGAACTCCTTGGCCGTCTCGAAGCGGTCGGCCGGCAGCTTCTCCAGGGCTTTGCGCAGCACCGCCGCCACGTGCGGCGGCACCGACGTGCGTACGTCCGTCACCGAGCGCGGCGCTTCCGTGAGGATCCGCACCAGGATCGCCTGCGCTGAGGGGCCCGTGTGCGGCGGATCGCCCGCCAGCATCTCGTACAGCACGCAGGCGAGTGAGTAGACGTCTGAGCGTGCGCTCAGGTCCCGGTCCGCCGTGGCCTGCTCCGGGCTCATGTAGTGCGGCGTGCCCAGGCTGAGCCCCGTCTCCGTCATCCGTCCGCCGCCCGCCGCGCTCGGCCGTCGTGCAGCAGGATGTTCTCCGGCTTGATGTCCCTGTGGATGACGTCGTTCCTGTGCGCGTAGTCCAGCGCGTCGGCCACGTCCCGCGTCAGCTTGAGCGCCTCGTCCACGCCCATCTGCTTCTCGCGGTCCAGACGGTCCCGGAGGTTCTCCCCCTCCACGTAGGGCATCACGTAGTAGAGGAAGCCGTCCGCCTCCCCCGAGTCGAAGAGCGGGAGGATGTGAGGGTGCTGCAGGTTGGCCGTCGTCTTGATCTCGGCCACGAAGCGCTCGCCCCCGATCATGGCGGCGAGCTCGGGCTTGAGCACCTTCAGCGCGACCTTGCGCTCGTGCTTGATGTCGTCGACCAGGTAGACGGTCGCCATGCCGCCCTCGCCCAGCGGGCGCACGACCTCGTAGCGGTCCTCGAGGGCTTTGTTCAGGCGGGTGATGATATCGTCGGACATGGCCGACAAGATGTGCTCCCCGGCGCGATTCCGACACCGCGGCAAGCCAGGCTTCCGGTTCGGCTAGTTCCCTACGGCCGCCTCGACCACTCGCAGGAAGCCC
>JBDHII010000118.1:0-4049 GCA_039587515.1 Gemmatimonadota bacterium | reverse complement strand
GCGCCCGACCGGAAAGACCGCCCTCTGCAACACGCCCGACGACCCGAACCGGATCTACGCGCTGATCGAGACCGGAGACGGCGTCCCCATCCACGGCGAGGAGACCGACTCGGGCGAGCTCTGGCGCTCGGAGGACGGAGGCGAGAGCTGGCGGCTCGTCTCCTACCACCACGACCTCGCCACGCGCCAGGCCTACTACACGCGCTGCGGCGTCTCCCCCGACGATCGGGACGAGGTCTACTTCCTCTCCGGCAGCTACAGCATGAGTCTGAACGGGGGGGAAACCCACGTTACGACCAACTTCCTCAGGGACAAGTCGTCCCCCGGCTGGGACCTCCACGACATCTGGCTCGACCCCACGAACGCCGACCGCTTCATCATGGCCTTCGACGGCGGCCTCGCGCTGACCGAGAACCGCGGCGAGTCGTGGTTCCGGATCCAGCTTCCGATCGCGCAGATGTACCACGTGACGGCCGACAATGCGGTCCCCTACAACGTGCTGGGCAACCGGCAGGACGGTCCTTCTTTCCGCGGTCCATCCAATACGCGCACGGGTGGTCTTTGGGCCAATGGGATCATCCCGCGCGGTGACTGGCGTGGTGTGGGAGGGGGTGAGAGCGGCTTCGCGACAGCAGATCCCGAGGATCCGAACATCGTGTGGTCGAGCGCCTCCGGATCCGGCGCGGGCGGGGGCATCGTCGTCCGCCACAACGTCGCCGCCGGGCAGTTCCGCAACGTCGAAGTCTGGCCGATGTCCACCACCGGTTGGCCGGCCGAGGACCTTCGCTACCGCTTCCAGTGGACCTTCCCGCTCCTCATCTCGCCGCATGATCGGAACACGCTCTACGTGACGAGCCAGCACGTGCACCAAACCACCAACGGCGGGCAGAGCTGGCAGGAGATCAGCCCCGACCTCACGACGAACGACAAGTCCAAGCAGGGCATCAGCGGCGGCCTCACACCGGACAACCTCGGTGTGGAGTATTGCTGCGTGATCTACGCGTTCGACGAGTCCCCGGTTCAGGCGGGCGTGTTCTGGGCCGGTACGAACGACGGGCTCATGCACGTGAGCCGGGACGGCGGTGGAAGCTGGACCAACGTGACGTCGAACATCCCGAACCTCCCACCCGACGGCGTCGTCAGAAGCATCGACGCCTCGCGCTGGAATCCGGCCAAAGCCTACATCACGATCGAGCACCATCAGGTTGGCGACTTCCAGCCACGCGCCTACAAGACGGACGACTACGGCGAGAGTTGGACGCAGATCACCGACGGTGTGGACAATCACCCGGTCGACTACACGCGGTACCTCCTGGAGGACGCCAAGCGGCCCGGGCTCCTCTATCTCGGCACGGAGAGCACGCTGTACGTGAGCTTCGACGACGGGGACAGCTGGCAGCCCTTCATGAACAACCTGCCGCCGACGCCCTACTACGGCCTTTTCATCCAGGAGCACTTCAACGACCTGGTGGTGGGAACCTACGGGCGCGGCTATTGGATCCTGGACGACCTCGGCCCGATCCAGCAGCTCTCGGCCGAAGTAGCCTCTTCCGGTGCCCATCTCTTCGAGCCGCGGGACGCGTATCGATTCCGTCCGACGACCGAGCCCATGATCACCTTCGAGGACTGGACTCATGGTGAGAACCCACCCAACGGGGCTGCCCTGAACTACTGGCTGGGCGGAGACACGCCGGACGACGTGAAGGTTCGGATCGACGACGCCGGCGGTGAGACCGTCCGCACGCTGGACGGCACGAAGAACGCGGGGATCAACCGGCTCTGGTGGAATTTCCAAGGCGAAGGCAGGACCCAGATCAAGCTCCGAACGAAACCGCTCTACGCAGACTGGTATCCGATGCCGGACCAGGGATGGCGGTCGGGTGGCGGCGGTGGCTTCTTCGGAGGCGGCGGGCTCACCTACCCTCCGGGCACCTACACCGTGACGCTGCTCGTCGACGGCGAGGAGGTCGGGAGCGCGGAGCTGAACGTGCTCAAGGATCCGACTTCGGAGGGCACGCTCGACGACATCCGTGCCCAGTTCGCGATGCTGCAGGAGATCCGTACCGACCAGGAAGGAGCGGCCTCGGCGGTCAACCAGATCGAGCTGATCCGGAGGCAGCTCTACGATCTCAAAACGATCGTCTCCGAAGGCGAGGACGCCGAGGAGATCGTGGCGGCCGCGGACGTGCTCGACACCAGGCTCATCGAGGTAGAATCCCGGCTGATCCAGCTCAAGGACACCGGGGGGGATCGGGTGCGCTGGCCCTCCATGGTGGTCGGCCGTCTGGGTTACCTTAGCGGCAACGTGGGCACCGCGGACTTCCCGCCGACCGACCAACACCGTGAGGTGCACGCGATCTTGAGGCAGGAGCTCGCCGAGGCACAGGCCGAGCTCGATCGGCTTCTCAGCGCGGATCTCGCGGACTTCAACCGATTGGTCCGAGAGCGGGGGATCACGCCGGTGATCATCTCGGAGCCGTAGTCAGGAGACTCGCGACCTTGAGCGACTATAAAGGAACCATCGCCATCCTCACGGGCGGCGGTGACGTACCCGGATTGAACCCCGCCATCCGGGCCGTCACGATTCGGGCGAGGCGGGAGGGCTACCGCGTCCTCGGGATCCGGCGCGGGTGGCGAGGTCTCGTGGACCTCGTCCGGGACGCCGATGCGGACAACAAAGCCTGCGTCATGGAGCTCTCCGAGGACCTCGTCAATCGAGCAGGACGCACGGGGGGGACCTTCCTTCACAGCTCGCGCACGAGAGCCAGCCATCTTCCGCTGGCTTTCGTTCCTCCGCACCTCGCCGATACGTACACCGACGAGATCAACGACGTCACGCCGGAGGTCATCAAGAACCTCGACTTCCTCGGAGTGGACTACCTGATCCCGATCGGAGGTGACGACACGCTCTCCTACGGGCACCGGCTGCACGAGGAGGGGGTGCGCGTCGTCGCGATCCCGAAGACGATGGACAACGATGTCCCGGGCACCGATTACTGCATCGGTTTCAGCACCTGCGTCACGCGCACGATCGAGCACACGCATCGGCTGCGTACGTCCGCCGGATCGCACGAGCGGATTCTCGTGATCGAGGTGTTCGGAAGGTATGCGGGGTTCACGGCCCTGCTCCCGACCATGGCCGGGGCGGCCGACCGGTGTGTGATTCCCGAGCACCCCTTCGATCCGGAGCACCTGACGGAGCTGTTGGTCCGGGACCGCAACCGGAACCCGAGCCGATATTCGGTCGTGCTCGTATCGGAGGGCGCCACCATGCTCGGGCAGGAGGGGATGTCCTTCGAAGGCGAAGAGGCCGACCAGTTCGGGCACAAGAAGCTCGGAGGGATGGGCGATCAGGTCTCCGAAGCCATCAAGCACTTCTCGCCGCAGTTCAACGACGGCAAGCGCGTCAACGTCGTGAACCAGAGACTGGGTTACCTGGTGCGCTCCGGCGATCCGGACGCGCTGGATTCGATCGCACCCATGGCCTTCGGCAATCTCGCGCTCGACCTGATCCTCGAGGGCCGAAGCGGGATCCTGGTCGCGGTACGCAACGGCGTCTACGGCCCGGTCCCGATCGACGCGATCATGGGAACCAAGAAGGTCGTCGACTTGGAGCAGTTCTACTCGGCGGAGCGCCTCCGCCCGGCCTACAAGACGTTCCTGTCGAAGCCGCTCTTCATCATGACGAGCCAGACCTGACGAGCAGCCGGGGGTGGAGCGACCGCTCCACCCCCGGCCGGTCAGCTACGCGTCTGGCCTTCTCCAAAGACCACGAACTTCTGCGTGGTGAGTTCCCGGGCACCCATCGGGCCGTAGGCGTGCAGCTTCGAGGTGGAGATCCCGATCTCGGCCCCCAGCCCCAGCTGTCCCCCGTCCGCGAATCGCGTGCTCGCGTTCACGACGACCGTCGACGACTGGACCTTCGAGACGAACGCCTCGATGCTCGCCGGGTCGCTCGTGACGATCGCCTCCGTATGGTCCGACCCGTAGCGGGCGATGTGCGCGACCGCTTCGTCGAGGTCGTCCACCACCCGCACCGCCAGGATCAG
>JBDHII010000117.1:0-4764 GCA_039587515.1 Gemmatimonadota bacterium | reverse complement strand
GCTGAGAATCGGCGAGAGCGTCACCGTACTGGGCCACACGGTCGTAGCGTCCACGAACCTCATGAACGGCGGACGTCGAACGATCGAGTACGACATCGACCCGGACGGATCGCGATTCATCTTCGTCCGGCGGGTCGGTCGCGACAGCGAGGACGAGGCTCCCGAGCTGAACCTCGTCGTCGTCGCGAACTGGTTTACGGAGCTGTTGGAGCGGACGGGCCAGGGACGCTAGAGCCGCCTCAGACCGTCGTCCACCAGGCACCCTTGGGCCCCTTCCCCTCCACCCGCTTGAAGCCGAGCTCCTTCATCTCGCTGCGCAGCGCCGCCACGAGCTTCTCCCCCTGATCGGCGGCCAGGTCGCCATCGAAGAAGAGGACCCGCCCTCCGTCGCCACCCACCGTTGCGGTGACCTCGGTGCCCCGCTCGCTCACCTCGACGATCTGCTTCGCGAGCTTCTCCGCGAAGGCGCGACGGTCGTCCTTCGTCGCGGGAGCGGCACGCGGCTTCTTCTTCAGACCGGTTTCGTCGCTCCAGACGGCGATGAGGGTGGGTAGCGAGAAGGGCAGGCCGACGAGGAGACCGAAGAGAAGCATGCCCCCGGGTGTCGTCAGCAGGGATTGTTGCTCGGCCTGACGCAGGATCACCCGCACCAGCCAATACAGCCCGCCGACGGATGCGCCCAGGAGGGAGTGTCATCCCCCACCACCGGAGCTTCGCGAGGACCGCGCGCCCACGACGGGACCGTGCCAGCTGACCGGCCCCGATGGAGGTCGCGAGCCCGCCCGCCAACATCAGGATAACTTGGGGTAAGAAGTCGCGTAGCTGCATCATCTCAGTGAAAAGTGTGTTATCCTCGGTGCCGATGCACCATCGGCCGACCTCACCCGGATGGCCGGGCCCGATGTAACAGAGGTCGCGCGGGGGCGTTCGCCCATCTTCGGCGTGGTGGACGGCTTCGAGGTACGAAACGAGGAGGTCGAGCTGTTTCGGATCGGCGAGAAGCGGGAGCCGGAGGGCGGCTGATGAAGCCCGTGGGTCGGTCTATCCTCGTCGGGATCGTCGCGCTCACGGGCCTGGAGACGGCCCGCGGCACGGCAGTCCACGCCCAATCCCTCGAGCAGCGCTACTGGGATTGGACGGTCCTCGAGTTCTCTCCGGCCGAGTACGCCTCCCGCCGGGCTCGGCTTCTCGAAGAGCTGGGGACCCTCGGAGACGGCGTGCTGCTCCTGCCGAGCGCGGAGGGGACCAGTCACGGACCGAGCTTCCGGCAACTCGACGACTTCCACTACTGGACGGGGCTCGAGCTGCCGATGTCCCTGCTCGTCGTGGACGCCCGGGAACAGACCGCGGTGGTCTACGCGCCCGCGCGCGATCCGCGCTTCGAGAATCCCGGCCGACCGAACGACTTTCCCGGACGTCCCCTCGCGGACGATCCGGCGATCGCCGAGCGCGCCGGGATCGAGATCCGGGTGGCGGACGACCTCGACGCCGTGCTCTCGGAGCTGGCGGGTGAACGGACCCTCTACCTCGACCTCGGCAGGGCCGGCTCGGCCGCAGACGTTCAGACGAGCGCCACGCCCGATCTGACGCCCGACGAGCTCCTGGCGCTCCACCTGAGCGAGATCACCCCGGAGGCGCGCCTGGAGAACGCCTTCCGCGCGATCGCGCGTGTGCGGGCCGTGAAGAGCCCCGCGGAGATCGCCGTCATCCGCAGAGTGGCGGAGCTGACGACCACCGCCATCGCCGAGGCCGCACGGCACATCGTGGCCGGCATCGACGAGCGCACGCTCGAGGGCCGTTTCGAGCTCGGCTGCAAGCGGCAGGGCGCCCAACGCATTCCCTTCCACCCGATCGTGAAGTCGGGGCCGAATTCGCTGTGGCCGTGGCGCGTGCTCGCCTCGCATTACGACCGTCGCAACCGTCAGATGTTCGACGGGGATCTGGTCATCTTCGACGTCGGGTGCGAGCTCGATCACTACGTGAGCGACGTCGGCCGCACCTTCCCCGTATCCGGCGTGTTCAGCCCCGAGCAGCGCGCCGCGCTCGAGATGCAGCGGTCGGTCGCCGACGCGATCATCGGTGCGATCCGCCCGGGTGTGACCCTGGCCGACGTCCAGCGCGTGGCCGACGTGGCGATCCCGCCCGACGAGCGCCGCTACATGCAGACCGGCTCCTTCTTCAGCCACCATCTCGGGCTCTCGACGGGCGACCCCGTCCTGACCGACGAGCCGCTTCAGGCCGGGATGGTCTTCACCGTGGAGCCCTGGTACTACAACCACGACACCGGCATCAGCGTCTTCGTCGAGGACATGATCCTGGTGACCGAAGACGGGGCTGAGGTGCTCACCGCGGGCCTCCCGCGTGACGCGGCTTCACTGGAGGCGATGGTCGGCGGAAGCTAGAGCGGCGGGATCAGCTCGGTAGGTCTCAGCCGCCCACCCGCTCGGCCCGGATCGTCGTCGGGCCCAGCTTCACCTCGACCGCAACGGTCTCCCCGTCCTCCACGATGAAGGTGAAGTAGGCCGGAGGACCGGCGAGGCGGTACTCCATGTCGCTGTCAGGCACGAGCGGGAGTCTCGGCTGTCCCGGAATCTGCGCGAAGAGCCTTCCCTCCTCGAAGGCGATCGCTGCGTTCACCCCGAGCTCGGCGAGGGAGTACTCGCCCGCGTGCCCGGCCATCACCTCGGGCGCCACCGTGACCACCTCGGGCTCGCCGAGCTCATCGACCCCGAACCGCCAGAAGTCTCCGACCATGTCGAGGTCCAGCCCGGTCGGGACGTCGCCGTCCATCCGGAAGGTGTATCGAGCGTCGCCCCGAAAGAACGTCGACCCCCCGAGGTACTCCAGCGGCTGCGGCGGTCCCATGAGCTGGAGCACGAGCTTGCCCTCGCGAACCGTCACGCGGGCCTCCGAATCTCCTCCGCGCACCGGTCCTCGATACGTTCCGACCAAGGCACTCAGATCGCCCGGATACGCCGCAGCTTCAGGCCCGTGGTCCCCCACCAGGTGCTCTGCGATGGTGTTCGCAACGCGCCCGGCGCCCGGAGGCCCCCTCGTATTCATCAGGACGACCACGTTGGCGTCATCGTCGGGATAGTAGCGGGTCTCGGAGAGGAAGCCCGCGATCGCCCCGCCGTGTCCGATGACGCGCCCACCCAAGCGGCTGCGGTAGCTGTCCATACCCTTCGCATACCGGAGCACGGTGCCGTCGTTCAGCGGCTCGGGCGTCACGAGCAGCGCATACGCCTCGGCGCCGAGCACCTCACCGGCGTGGAGTGCCTCGAGCCAGGCGAGCAGATCGGGCACGGTCGAGCAGAGGGAGCCGGCGGCATAGGGCCACGTGTGGTCCAGATACGCCGCGCGCACCAGGGCCTCTCCCTCGTACGCGTAGCCGTGGGCTCGCCGCTCCCAGATCTCGTCGTTCGTGCAATACGAGGTGTCGTCCATCCCCGCCCTGGGAAAGACGTGCTCCTCGAGGAACTGCTCGTAGCTCTGACCCGCCACCTTCTCGATGATCAGCCCGAGCAGGAAGTAGGCGGAGTTGTTGTAGATCAGCGCTTCACCGGGTGCGAACTGGAAGGGTTGCCGTTCGACGAGGTGCACCAGCGTGTCACGAGGGAAGGGCTGGAGCGCCAGCCGTTGGAACGTCGGCATCTCGGTGTATCCCTGGATCCCGGACGTGTGATCGAAGAGGCGCCGAAGCGGCACTGCGTTCCCTTGCGTGTCGTATTCTGGCAGATAGGCGGAGAGGTCTGCGTCGAGATCCAGCTCCCCCTGCTCCCAGAGCATCAGCGCAGCCACGGCCGTGAACTGCTTCGTCACCGATCCGATCTCGAAGATGGCGTCGACGGGCATCGGCACGTCCCACTCGAGATCGGCATGCCCGTACGCCTTCAGGAGTACCGTGTCCTCGCCGTGCGTCACGCCGACCGCCATTCCTGCGATGTGACCGGCCTCGATGTGCTCCGCCGCGATGGAGTCGACCAACGCTTCGAGAGCGCTCGCCTGGCCCTGCAGAGCCACGGGCGCAGAAAGCGCGGCGCAGAGCAGGCCCGAGAGCGTGCGCCTCAGCGGTACTCCTCCCGCACGGGGCTGAAGATGTCGAGCACCCGTGTGGGCTCGTGCGCGATGCACGAGTGGGGGACGTTCGAGGGAATGACCAGCACGTCCCCCGCCTCGAGCGTGTGCGTCTCACCCCCGACCGTCATCTCGAGCTTGCCCTCCAGCAGGTTCACGATCTGCTCGTGCGGATGGCTGTGCTCGGGGAGCGGCATGTGCGGATCGATGTCGACATAGGAGTGCGTCGTGCGCTCCGTGTGCACGAGGCGGGCGTTGTATCCGGGCGCGAGCTCTCGAGGCTCGACTTCGTCGATGCGTACCTTGGACATCCGGGTGCTCCTTTCAGCAGCCTTCGTCGACGAGCCTGATCTCGTCGGGTCGGTTGGGCACGACGCAGATGAACTCGAAGGGCTCGTCGCCGATCGAGTCGTAGGAGTGCGGCACGCCGGCCGGGATATAGACGACGTCGTCACGTTGGACTTCGACGGTCTCGTCGCCGATCACGACCCGCCCCTTCCCCCGGAGCACGTACTGCTCGTGCTCCACCGCGTTCGTGTGCAGCGGCATGCCCCCGCCCGGCTCCATGATGAAGCGCCGCATGGCGAAGTTCGGGCCTTCGTCCGAGCCGATCAGCACCTGCATGGTCGTCTCGCGACCGGCGCCCACGACCTTGGTGGGCATCTCGTTGGCGTGCTTGAGCGACAT
>JBDHII010000116.1:0-7814 GCA_039587515.1 Gemmatimonadota bacterium | reverse complement strand
GCCGGCTGCTCGCACGCCGACAGCAGGATGAGGCCGAAGAGGCCCACTCGAACAAGCGCAGCACCTACGCTCATGGATCCGACTCCGAAGGACGGACGCCTTCATCTATAGGTAGAACCGACACTTCCTCCCCAAGTCTACCCAACCCGCAGGTCGGCATCCAGCAAAAAAATTTTAAGCGGGCCGGGCGAATCGCTCGCCCGGCCCGCTCGATTCGGCGCGCCGCAGCGCGGCGGCCGGAGTCCCCTGCCCTCCCTACTTCACGAAGAGCATGTCCCGGTAGGTCGGGATCGGCCACACGTCGTCGGGGATGATCCGCTCGAGACGGTCGGCCACGTCACGCACGTCGTTCATCGCGGGGACGATGTTGGCGCGCATGTGCTCGGCCTTGGAGACGACGTCGTCGCCCCCGAGCTCCTGGTTCTGCTCGGCCAGCACGGCGAGCTTCTCGGTCATCTGATCGATCAGCGCGTTGACGGCCTTCGCCGTCTTCAGCACGCCGGCCGTCTCCATCCCGACCTGCGTCGCACGCTTGGCCGTGGCGGTCAGGTCGTTCAGGTACCGCACCGCGGCGGGCAGGATCATCGTCTGCGCGATGTGCTGCGCGGCTTCACCCTCGATGTTGATCGACATGAAGTACCGCTCGACGTGGATCTCGTAGCGGGACTCGAGCTCGCGGTGCGAGAGCACGCCGTACTTGTCGAAGAGCTCGAGGTTCTTCTCGTCGACGATCTTCGGGAGCGCATCCATCGTGCTCCGGAGGTTGAGCAGGCCACGGCTCTCCGCCTCGGTCACCCACTCGTCCGAGTAGTTGTCCCCGTTGAAGATCACGTGCTTGAACTCGTGAATCTCCTCGGCGAGCAGCTTCCGGAGCGCCTCGTCGAAGGCCGTGCCGTTGCCGGTGGCTTCTTCGAGCTTGCCGCAGAGCTCGTCGACCGACTCGGCTACGATCGTGTTGAGGATCGTCGCCGGCCAGGAGACGCTCTGCGAGGAGCCGAGCGCGCGGAACTCGAACTTGTTGCCGGTGAAGGCGAAGGGTGACGTCCGGTTCCGGTCACCTGCGTGCTTCGGCAGGTTGGGCAGCGCGTCGACGCCCAGGCCCATGAACCCGCTCTGCTTCGAGCTCGTGGCCGTTCCGGACTCGGCGATCTGCTCGAAGATGTCCTGGAGCTGATCGCCCACGAAGGCGGAGATGATCGCCGGCGGCGCCTCGTTCGCGCCGAGCCGGTGGTCGTTGCCCGCGTGCGCCACGGCTGCCCGGAGCAGGTCCTGGTGGCGCGCCACCGCCTTGAGCACGGCGGAGGTGAAGAAGAGGAACATCATGTTGTCGTGCGGCGTTTCGCCGGGCTCGAGGAGGTTGTGGTCCTCGGTGCCGAACGACCAGTTGAGATGCTTGCCGCTGCCGTTGACGCCCTGGAAGGGCTTCTCGTGCATCAGGCAGACCAGGCCGTACTTGCGGGCCACCTTGCGCAGCGTCGACATCATGAGCTGCTGGTGATCGGCCGCCTGGTTCGCATCCTCGAAGATCGGCGCCATCTCGTACTGGCCGGGCGCGACCTCGTTGTGGCGGGTGGTGACCGGCACGCCGAGCTTGTAGAGCTCGAGCTCGACCTCGTTCATGTACTCGAGCACGCGCGTGGGGATGGAGCCGAAGTAGTGGTCGTCCAGCTCCTGTCCCTTCGGCGGCTTCGTCCCGAAGAGCGTGCGGCCCGCGGTCATGAGGTCCGGGCGGCGGTAGAAGAACTCCTCGTCGACGAGGAAGAACTCCTGCTCCGGCCCCATCGTGGCGCGCACCGATTCGGGGGCTTCACCGAAGAGCGCGAGCGCGCGACGGGTCTGCTTGGCGAGAGCCTGCATCGAGCGCAGAAGCGGCGTCTTCTTGTCGAGCGCGTCTCCCGCCCAGGAGGCGAAGGCCGTGGGGATGCAGAGGTACGCTCCACCGGGGCCCTCCATCAGGAACGCCGGCGAGGTCGGGTCCCACGCCGTGTACCCGCGCGCCTCGAAGGTCGCCCGCAGTCCGCCCGACGGGAACGAGGACGCGTCCGGCTCACCCTGGACGAGCTCCGAGCCCTTGAACTCGGTGATCGCCCGCCCGTCACCCGTGGGCTTCAAGAAGGAGTCGTGCTTCTCGGCGGTGGCACCGGTGAGCGGCTGGAACCAGTGCGTGTAATGCGTGGCGCCCCGCTCGATCGCCCACTCGCGCATCGCCTTGGCGATCGAGTCGGCCAGGCTCGGGTCGAGCGGCTCCGCCTTGTTGATCGTAGCCTGGAGCGCCTCGAACTCGGCCTCCGGTAGGCGGGTCTGCATCTGGCTCAGCCCGAACAGGTTCTCCCCGAACACCTCCTCGAGGTCCGTTCGGGGCTTTCCGTTTCCACGTTTCTCCACCGCCGAAGCGTATCGGGCGGCTGCGAGCGGGTCGAAGCGGGGGACGACTGCGGTCATGGCGACTCTCTCCACTGGGTGCGACGCAAGGTGTTTCGACTGCCGGGTAAGTTCGGGCCTGTGCGACGTGCTTTCAACAGGAATCATACCGGAAACTAGATAAGAACAATTACGCTAAGATCTATTTACATGACGATGTATCGGTGCTCTATTGAGACCATGTTCCGAGCCAGGAATGACGAAATCGCTGGGCTTTCGGCGCTCTGGGCGAGCTCGACCGGCACGCTGTCGCACGTCACCGGTCCACGAGGCATCGGCAAGACGACCCTGGTCGGTGTGGCGGGCGCGCACCTCCCGGTCGTGCACCTGCACTGCCCCCCGGTGCCCGGCCCCACCCAGCGGGAGATCCTGTCGCGGGACCTGGCTCGGGCCTGGCCCCATCCCGAGGCCGACGGCCGGACCGACGCGTCGCCATCGACCTGGGGTGACTTCCTCGACGAGGCCTCCGAGCGGATGCGGAGCTCGGATGTGGCGGGTGTCCTGGTGTTGGACGACGCGCATCGCCTCACCGAGTCCCGGCAGCGTGTCGGGGCGGAGATCGCCGCCTCGTGCTGGTGGGGCGCGGGGGCGGTCTGCCCGAGCTCCCGGCCAAGGCCGGCCGCTCGGTGGACCTCCACCTCGCGCTCGGGCCGCTCTCGCTTCGGGAGGCCTTGCCCTTCCTGCCCGGCGACGACGGGGAGAGCCGGATCGGCGCGTATGCGGTCTTCGGGGGCAATCCCGCCCGGCTGCGTCTGCTCGACCCGGAGGCGAGCCTCGCGACCAACATCCGGCGGCTGGTGCTCAATCCCGGGGCCCGGCTCGTGCGGGAAGGCCTCGACGTCCTCGAGCGTGCCGTCCAGTCACCCTCGCGCTACGTCGCGATCCTTCGGTCCCTCGCGCTGGGCGCCACCGACTGGTCCCGCATCCACGAGGGCGTCTCGGATCTGACCAAGAGCGGGCAGGTGGCGCCCTACCTGTCGCGTCTCGCCGAGCTCGGACTCGTCGAGACCCGGCGCTCGCTCGATGCGGGGCCCCGAAGCCGGAACCGTCATTACCGGATCCGCGATCCCTTCCATCAGTTCTGGTACCGCTTCGTCCTCGGACACGTCGAGCGGCTGGTGACGGGAACGGGGACCGAGCATTGGGCGGAGGAGATCCGACCCGAGCTCGACGCGCACATCGAGACCGTCTTCCCCGAGGTCTGCCGTCAGTTCATGGTCGAGGGGGCGAGCGAGCGCTTCGGAAGCGATGCACGGGAGGTCGGTGGCCTCTGGGGTCCCGACTACGACCTGCCCGTCTCGGGACTGCTCGCCTTCCACGGCAAGTGCGTCTGGGCGGGCGAGGCCCGCAGCGGGCTCGTCCGGGAGCTCGACCGCGAGATCCGGGAGACCCGCTACGGCTTCGGCCGGGAGCGTCGGCTGCGGGTGATCTTCTCGCGAAAGGCGCCCGGCCGGGAGCTCGAGCGGGCCGCGGCGAAGCGCGAGAACCTGTTCCTGGTGGGGCCGGAGGAGATTGCGGGGTCGCCTCGCTTGACATCGTGATGCGATGATGTCATGATGCATCATGCGTACGACCCTGAACCTGGATGACGACGTGTTGCGTGCCGTCCGTAGCCTGGCCCGAGAGCGAGGAGAGAGTTTGGGGGCCGTGGTCTCGGACCTCGTCCGAAAGGCGCTGCGACCCCAGGAGCCCGCGGCCTACTCGAGCGATTTTCCTGTCTTCGTGGTCCGTGAGAACGCTCCGCCCATCACGCCGGAGATGGTCGACTCGGCCCTGGAGGACACCTGAGGCGGCTCCTCGACGTCAACGTGCTCGTGGCGTTGGCATGGCCCAACCACATCCATCACGGCCGCGCCATCGCCTGGTTCGGGACCGTCCGGGACGCCGGTTGGGCAACGTGTCCGACGACCGAGTCCGGGTTCATCCGGGTATCGAGCAATTCGAGAGTAATCCCGGACGCGCGAACGCCCGCCGACGCGATCGCGCTCCTGCGGCGGATTCGGGAGCTGCCGGGGCATGCCTTCTGGGAGGACGCGGTTTCGCCGGCCGCGAGCGATTCCGGTGTGTTCGAGCGGATCGTCGGCTATCGGCAGGTCACCGACGCCCACCTGCTCACGCTCGCGATCGAGAAGGGCGGACGACTCGCCACCTTCGACCGGGGGATCCGGGAGATCGCCCCGGAGGACCTTTCCGACGTGGTCGAGCTGATTCCCTGACCGACATTCCGGACGCCCATACCTGAGGTCAGCGTTCGGGGGCCATGACCCTCGACATGCTCTTCTCTCTGTACCGTGCGCATCGCACGCCGCGCAAAACGCTGGCCGTCCGGAAGTCCGACCTCCGCAGGATCGAGCTGTGGACGCGTGTGCTCGGGGGCGGTAAGGACCCGGCCAGGATCTCTCTGCGTGAGTGGGAGGGGTTCATCGACGCACGGGGCTCGGGACGCATCGACGCGCGTGGGCGCCCCGTGCAGGAGCCGCAGGCCAGGCGCCCCGTGCGACCCCGGATGGTGGAGATCGACCTCAAGTGGCTGCGGGCCGTGTGCCGTTGGGGCGCGAGCTGGCGGCTCGACGACGGGAGCTGGGTGCTCGCGGAGAACCCCGTGCGGGGCTTCCCGATTCCGACCGAGCGAAACCCGCGCCGCCCCGTCGTGACCCAGGCGCGGTACGAGGCCACCCGGGCGGTCTCCGATCGCGTGACCATGGAGCTCAGGTGGCGGGGACGTCGGGAGCGGCAGCGGAGCTACCTGAGCGAGCTCCTCGACATCGTGAACGGGACCGGGCGGAGGATCACGGCGGTGTGCTCCCTCCGGTTCGGCGACGTGCACCTGGCCGAGGGCCGCTACGGTGCGATCCGGTGGCCCGCCGACACCGACAAGATGGGGTGGGAGAGCACCGTCCCGATCTCGCCGGGCGTTCGGGCGGCCATCGATCGGGTGCTGATCGAGCGCTCCGGGCCGGCCCACGTGCCGCTCTTTCCCGCGCCCGGCGATCCGGCTCGGCCCATGTCCCGACACCTCGCCGACAAGTGGCTGCGAAAGGCGGAGAAGCTCGCGGGGCTCGAGCCGCTGCGTGGGAGCCTCTGGCACGCCTACCGGCGCAAATGGGCGTCGGAGCGGAAGCACCTGCCCGATGTGGACGTGGCCGCGGCGGGTGGGTGGCGCGACACCGTCAGCCTGAAGCGGGCGTACCAGCGGGCCGATCCGGAGACGCTGATGCGGGTGGTGCTGGGGGAGGGGTGACCTGTTCCGCTGGCCCGGAGCACGATTGCAGTCAGAGGCGTGAGGGGGGCGGCGCCTCACTCGAGCGCAAGCAGCTCGCCGGGGGTGACGACCGAAACCAGAGCTCCTCGAAAGCCGCGCTTGTCTCTCGTGACGATGAAGTCGGCCTTGGCCTTCTCGGCACACGACGCCTGAACAGCGTCTTCGAAGTCTGGCCAGTCGAGTGCGAGCGCGTATCGGATTCTGTCTTCGTCTACCGGCACGATGGACACGATCTGCATCAGAGCCGCCAGGGTTCGGCGAGCGCGGGCCTTTCCGGTGTGCTTGGCCAGGAGGTAGTGCAGGGTCGTGACCGTGTGAGCGGCGAGGAGGCCCTCGAGTTGCCCGGCCTCGATCTTCGCCAAGACGGACTGGGCTTCGTCGACGTATGGCTCACGTTCTCCGAGGACGTCGAGCACGACGTTGACGTCCAAGAGAACTCGGGTCACCCGTGCTTCTCCTCCACGTGTCTCCGGTACTCATCGCGGGTCGCCGATGGGGGCAGCACGCCGCGGAGTCGGTTCGTGATCGGTGTCGACGGTTCTTCGGAATCGTCCAGCGAGCCGAGGAATTCCGAAACGAGCTTCGACACCGTGGTGTCGTGTCGTCTCGAGAATCGCTTGGCACGTTCGATCACGGATTCTTCCACCGAGAGGGTCAGTTTCTTCGTAGCCATTTCGACCGTACGTATAGTTTATATCAAGCTATACGTATTCAACCCGAGGTCAAAGAGCAGGCCTCCCTGTTCGGGCAGAGAGGGTCCTCCCGGCGACGGTGTCAGGAGTCCGGTGTCAGGTATTGCAGATCGTCGAGGTCCTTCGGTCGGCCGACTGCCTGTTTGTTCACGAGCAACGCCTCGATGCCAATGAAGTAGACCGGAATCTCCCTGTCCTCCCCGGCCAGAATCGCCTCCACTCGCCCGGTCCACGCCTCTTCGAAGCCGACCCCCTCGATCGCGTTCACCAGGTCGATTCGGTTCGGCGGTATGCCGAACTGGACCACCAACCCATCGGGCCGGAGTTCCGCAGGTCCAGCGAACCCGGGAACGTCGCCATCCCAGAACACGCGAAGAGCCTCGAAGAGCTGTTCGGTGTTGCCGGGGTCGTTGGAGAAGAAGAAATCGACGTCGCCGGTGAGCCGGACGTGGCCGTGGAAGATCACGGCCTGGCCTCCGACGATCAGATAGCGAACACCGTGTCGGTGCAGGAGCTCGATAAAGGCGCAGGTGTCCTCGGAGAAGTGGGCGGCGTCTACTCGGACCGGTGGCACTCGCGTACGTCCTTCGCATCAGGAGGATAGGCTCGGTCCCTCAGCACCCGCGCGGCGCGCAAGCGCTCCTCCGGGGTCATCGACTTCTGCTGCGCGACGTCCCAGCGTTCGGCCTCTTCGTGGCTGGATGCCTTGTGGACGACACGTTCCATCGTGCGTCTCGGGCGACGAGAGCCTTCCTCGGGAGGCGGATACGCTTCGGGCTCGAGGCCCCCGAGGGTCCGGTCCCTCGCCACCTCGAGCCGCTGCGCCAGGTATACCTGCATGGCCTCGGTCACCGCCTCTCCGATGGTCTTTCCCTCCAAGGCCGCCTGGGCCTTCAGCCGCCGGTACGTCTGCTCGTCCAGATTCCGAATCGTCGTATCCATGGGTGGAATGTAACACATGTGTGCGTTGTATGACACACGGCTCCGAAGAATGCGCGTTTGGCGTGAGTCGGGCGGCGACTGGCTGGCCGACTTCACCTTCCTCGGCGCCCAGCGATCCGGTCGAACGCGGCGGGCGACGACTCGGCTCTTGCCTGCGATGGGGCCAGCACTGCAGGAAGACAATCCCTGGGAGTAGCCGAAGCGGGGGGCAGCTCCACCGTAATCTCTGAGCCGTCCAATCAATCCTTCGACGACCGAGCGGCTACACGACAGTCGGGGAGGAAGCCTGTTGAACCAAGGGTGACGACTTTGTAGCTTTTCAGCCCCTACAAGGGCCTGTAGCTCAGGTGGTTAGAGCGCACGCCTGATAAGCGTGAGGTCGGTAGTTCAAGTCTACCCAGGCCCACTTTTCGGAAGCCCATGCCCCGCTTGGCCTTATGGCCGGGCGGGGTCTTGGTTTCTGCGCTCCTGCCTCCCTGTTGCTCGCAATTCTGCTC
>JBDHII010000115.1:0-7174 GCA_039587515.1 Gemmatimonadota bacterium | reverse complement strand
CTCGTCGGCCATCAGGTAACCGATGTGCGAGGCGAGGACGCCCGTCGATGCCATGGCGAGCTTGCGGACGTTCGCCTTGGGGGCGTCACGCCACGTTCGAAGCCAGGAGACGGGATTCCACCGCTGAAAGTCCAGGCTCGCGAAGCCGGCCACGACCAGGCGACCGAACGGCGCAAGAGACTCGAGGCAGCGCTGGTAGACCTCACCGCCGACGACCTCCAGCACGACGTCCAGGCCGCGGTCGCCGACCACCGCCTGGAAGCGCTCGGGGAAGCCGGCGTCGCGGTAGTTGACCGTATCGTCGGCGCCCAGCTCGCGGACCCGCGCGAGCTTCACGTCGCTCCCGGCGAGACCGACGACCTCGCAGCCGAACTTGTGGGCGATCTGAACCGCGGCCGTCCCGACGCCCCCTGCGGCGGCCGTGATCGCCACGCGGTCCGTCGGCCTGAGGCGCGCCATCTCCATCAGCGCGACCCAGGCGGTCATGAAGTTGACGGGGAAGGCCGCGTTCTCCTCCGTGCTGAAGCCGTCGATGGCGGGCAGCACACGGTTGGCCGGGCGCACGATGCGCTCCGCGTACGCGCCGGTCTGCATGCCCATGATGACCGGCTCCCCGACCTCACGGCCCTCCACGCCCGGGCCGAGCGCCTCGATCCGGCCCGTCGCCTCCATCCCGAGCACGTACGGAAGCTTGGGCGCCCAGCCGTAGAGGCCCTTCCGGGAAAGGACTTCGGCGTAGTTGAGGCCGATCGCCTCCACCCGCACGACGACCTGGCCCGGGCCGGCTTCCGGATCCGGAACGTCACGAAACCGGAGCACCTCCGGCGCTCCGTGCCGCTCCAGGTATACGACCTTCATCTCTGCCTCTCCTCCTTCTCGTGCACCCCTCAGGTGACCAGCGGATTCCTGACCGACAGCTCCGGAAAGCGGGAGAAGTCCCGGTCCGCCGTCCAGAGCTCGCGCACGCCGTGATACAGGCACAGCGCGGCGACACGGGCGTCGTGAACCCTCGCGCCGCTCACCCTGGCCGCGGCGACGAGCTGCCCGAGGTGCTCGGTGTACCCCGGCCCTTCCGCCAGCAGGACCAGCGAGGGCGACCGCGTCCAGGCCTCCAGCTGCCGAAGCGCCGCCTCTGCCGTCGTTGGAGGCCGGTAGATCCTGGGATGGGTGGCGATCTCCAGGAACTCGTGGGCACACGGCCAGGGAATCGCCCAGGGCTCTCGACCCTCGGCGAGACCCTTCACGGTCGCGGCGGCGGACTCGTGCCACTCCGAGTCGCGACGATGGGCATACACGAGCACGTTCGTGTCCACCGCGATCATCCGCCTCGACCCTCGTAGCTCAACTCGGCCACGCGACCCCAGCCCCCCTCCAGCACGTCTTCGTGGACCCCGTCCCCATCCATACTCCCGTCTTCGAGCGTGAACGTGCCGGCCGCGGGCTCCTGCTCCAACACCGTCCTCAGACCTTCCTCGACGAGTGCGCGCAACGTCGTGCCCCGCTCCCGGGCCCGACGCTTGGCCGACTCGAGCAGCGAATCGGAGATTTCGATCGTCGTCTTCATATGGGTACCCATATTATCCTGCCCCTACTCCCATATGAAGAATGGTGGGCGCTCGCCCAGCACGCAAGCTGAACAACACCTCGAACCAAGGGGATGCCCGGACGAGCCAGTCCGTATTCGGCGCACCCCGTATCCGCGTTCCCGCCTTCCCTTGCGTACCGGCCGGGCGAGCGTGAATCCTGTCCGGCTATGAGCGACGATATCATCACCCGCCTGAACAAGGCCCTCGAGGACCGCTACGAGGTCGTGCGCCCCCTGGGCGAGGGCGGCATGGCGACCGTCTACCTGGTCGACGACATCAAGCACGAGCGCAAGGTCGCGCTGAAGGTGCTCAAGCCCGAGCTCGCGGCCATGATCGGGGGCGAGCGCTTCGTGGCCGAGATCAAGACGACGGCCAACCTCCAGCACCCCCACATCCTCCCGCTCTTCGACTCGGGGGAGGCGGACGGCTTCCTCTACTACGTGATGCCCTACGTGGAGGGGACTACGCGCACCGCAACGACGTCATCCACAGGGACATCAAGCCGGAGAACATCCTGCTGCACGACGGCAGGCCGGTGGTGGCGGACTTCGGGATCGCGGTGGCGATCAGCGCAGCGGGCGGCGGAAGGATGACGGAGACGGGGCTCAGCCTGGGCACACCGCACTACATGAGCCCGGAGCAGGCGACGGCGGACCGGGACCTGAGCGCGCGGAGCGACGTCTACTCATTGGCCTGCGTGCTGTACGAGATGCTGGCGGGCGATCCGCCGCACACGGGCCCCTCAGCCCAGGCGATCCTGGTGCGGATCCTCACGGAAGCGCCGCGGAGCGTGACGGACGTCCGGACGAGCGTGCCGCCGCACGTGGCGGCGGTGCTGCGCAAGGCCCTGGAGAAGCTGCCGGCCGACCGCTTCGAGTCGGCCAAGGAGTTCGCGGACGCGCTGGAGAACGAGTCGTTCACGTACCAGGCACGGCAGCGCACGCACGTCGAGGCGGCGCCCGTGGCCCCTGCACCGGCCGCGCCGCAGAAGGTCACGACCTGGGGCAGGCTCCTGCCCTGGGGGGTGGCGGCCGCGGCGGTGCTCGTGGCGGCGTGGAGCTTCCTCGCGCGACCCGAGCCGCTGCTCGCCCCCGCCACCCGTGCTCAGGTCACGGGCCTGACCATGAACAAGCCGGCCTTCGCCTCTTCGACGCTCGCGATCTCCCCCGACGGGGAGTGGATCGTGGCGCCGAGCCGAGACGCCGACGTACCGGTTCTCTACATCCGGTCGGCGGGGGACGTGGAGTGGCGGGCCCTGCCGAACACGGAGGGTGCCTACTATCCGACGTTCTCGCCGGACGGCCAGGAGGTCGCCTTCAACCTCGGGGGAACGGGAGGCGGAAGCGGGCTTCTCAAGGTGCCGATCACCGGTGGGCCGGCGATTCCGCTCTGGGAGTCGGGCGGCACGGCGCACTGGGGGGCCGACGGCACGATCGTCTTCGTGGACGGAGACGCGATCCGTCGAATCCCGGGCTCCGGTGGAGAGGCCGAAGTGGTGTTCGCATCGGACGATGTCAGCGCCCGCCGACCCTATCTGCTCCCCGACGGACGGGGTGTGCTCTTCAACACGAATCCGACGACGGTCGGCGACGCACTGACGTCGACGGTCATGTACTACGACCTCGAGCGCGAGGAGCTGACGGAGATCGCCCCGTCGGGCGTTCAGCCCAAATACCTGCCCACGGGCCACGTCGTCTTCGCCCACGGCGGCCAGGCGCTCATGGCCGCCCGGTTCGATCCCGAGACCGGAGAGGTCGGCCCTGCGTCGACCATTCTACCGAGGCTTTCGGTATTCGGGGGCGGGGCGGAGTACGATGTCTCCCACACCGGCACGCTCGTCTACAACGACGCAGCGAACAGGCAGCAAGGGGGCGCCAACCGTTCCTTCGTCGAGGTCGACCTGGAGGGGAACGCCACGCCGATCAACCTCTCTCCGGGCGAGCTGAACGTGCCTCGGTACTCACCTGACGGGTTGAAGATCGCCTACCAGGTGCGCGGCTCCAATGACGCGGAAGCGGAGATCCACGTCTACGACGTGGCGACCGGTGCGAGCCCGCAGTTCACGGACGGAGGCGGACGCTACCCTGTCTGGTCGCGGAGCGGCGAGTACCTGTACTTCGCCTCGCGCCGCGAGGGAGCGCTGACGTGGGACGGCTTCCGGCGAAAGGCCGACGGTAGCGAGCCCGCCGAGCAGCTCTTCCGGCGCCCGGAGGAGGCGAACCCCCGCTCCTTGGGTCCGGGGGACTCCCTGCTGCTGATCCGTGAGAACAGCACGGGTGGGAACGGCCGTGACCTCCGCTTCATGCGGCTCGGGACCGACCTCGCCCACCCCGACAGCGCGGTCGTGGAGCCGTACCTGACCGCCGAATGGGATGAGCAGGCGGGGGTGATCTCGCCGGACGGCGGCTACGTGGCGTATCAGTCCGATCAGGAGGGAGAGCCTCGCGTCTACGTGCAGACCTTCCCCGTCCCCTCGGGACGACGGAGTGTGTCCCCGGGTCCGGGGCGCGAGCCCCTCTGGGCCCCGAGTGGTGACGCCATCTACTACCGAGTCGGATCGACCTTCTACGCGGTCGACGTCACGCTGGAGCCTTTCAGTGTCGGAGCGCCCCGCGTGCTGTTCGAGTATCCGAGGTATTCCGGGGGACTGAACGCTCTGTGGCCGCTCCAACGTTGGGACGTTCACCCCGACGGCACGCGGTTCGTCCTGACGGAGGTCCGGGACGGCTCCGATGATGCGGGAGAGGCGACGGGGCCGTCACCTCTCCAGGAACTCCGGGACGTCTACATCGTGACCAACTGGTTCACGGAGCTGCGTCAGCGACTGGGCGAGGGGCGCTGAGTTGAGCGAGGGCCACACCGAACGCCTGGAATCCGCGCTGGACGGCAAATACCGCGTCGAGCGCAAGCTCGGTGAGGGGGGCATGGCTTCGGTCTACCTGGCCGAGGACATCAAGCACGAGCGCAAGGTCGCGCTGAAGATCCTGCGGCCCGAGCTGGCCGCGGTAATCGGGGCCGAGCGCTTCCTCTCCGAGATCAAGACGACCGCCAACCTGCAGCACCCCCACATCCTTCCGCTCTTCGATTCGGGCGAGGCGGACGGCTACCTCTACTACGTGATGCCGTTCATCGACGGCGAGACGCTCCGGGAGAAGCTGGACCGCGAGCGTCAGCTCGGGGTGGACGAGGCGGTGCGAATCGCCCGGGACGTGGGAGACGCGCTCGACTACGCGCACCGCAACGAGATCATCCACCGGGACATCAAGCCGGGCAACATCCTGCTGCACGACGGCCGGCCCGTGGTGGCGGACTTCGGGATCGCCCTGGCGGTGAGCGCTGCGGGCGGCGGAAGGATGACGGAGACGGGGCTGAGCCTCGGCACACCGCACTACATGAGCCCGGAGCAGGCGAGCGCGGACCGGGACCTGAGCGTTCGCAGTGACGTGTACAGCCTGGGCTGTGTGCTGTACGAGATGATCGCCGGCCAGCCTCCGCACACGGGCCCGAGCGCGCAGAGCGTGCTGGTGCGGATCCTCACCGAGAGCCCCCGGCCACTCTCCGAGCTCAGGCACACGGTGCCGCCGCACATCAGCGCGGCGGTGCAGAAGTCGATCGAGAAGCTGCCGGCCGATCGCTTCGAGAGCGCGAAGCAGTTCATCGAGGCGCTCGATGACCCTGGCTTCACGTACGTCCCGGCCGCGCCCAAGACCGCCACGGTCGTGTCGGCGCCGCCTTCACCCGCGTCGTCGGGCGGGCCGCGGGCGCCCTGGGCCGTCGCCGCCGTGCTCACCCTCGTCGCCGCCTGGGGCTGGCTGAGGCCACTGCCCGAGACCCCAGCCCCACCAGCGACCCGGGCGGTCGTCGACCTGCGGGACGTGGACATGAGGAGCAACGAGCGCATCTCGATCTCCCCCGACGGGTCGGCCCTGGTGATGGTCGGTATCCAGGACGGCCAGCAGGGGCTCTGGGTGCGAAACGCCGAGGACGAGCGATTCCGTCTCCTCGTGGACTCGGGAGAGCCACAGTACCCGTCGTTTTCGCCCGACGGCGATTGGATCGTCTACGAAACCGATGTCGACCATAGCGTGATGAAGGTCGCCCTATCGGGCGGGGCTCCACGACCGGTGGTGCCGGCGGGAGAAGTCGGGTACACCCATCCCCATTGGGGCGACGACGGCACGATCGTCTTCAGAGGCATCGGGGGCGGGGTGTTCCGCGTCCCCGACACCGGAGGCGATCCCAGGTTGCTCACGGAGCGGCCGTTCTGGAACCCGCGCTTGCTCCCCGGTGGTCGGGGCGTCTTGCTGACCGAGACCGGGGCGGGCCCATCGGTGCATCTCCTCGATCTCGAAACCGACTCCGTCCGAGAACTCGTGCCAGGCGGAGTGGACGCCCGCTACGTGACCACGGGACATCTTGTCTACGCCGATCAGGCGGGCACCCTGTGGGCGGCGGCCTTCGATCTGCGAAGGGGGGAGCTCACGGGGGAGGCGATCCCGATCCTGGAGGGGGTCCGACTCGTGCAGGGAGGACGCAGAGCGCGGTTCTCCATCGCGGACACGGGCACGCTCGTCTCCACACACGGAGGCGTGAGCTCTCTCGACGGGGCAAACACGCACGAGATGCTCGTCGTGGGCCTCGACGGTTCCGAGCGCGTTCTGCCGCTCGCTCCCCGCCCCATGCGCAACTTTCGATGGTCCCCGGACGGAGAGCGTGTGGCTTTCTCGGGGAGCGCGCCGGGTGGCTCGATGCTCGGCCGGATGATCTACATCTACAACGTGGCGCTCGGCACGACGCCCAAGCAGCTCACCTTCGACGGCAGCAACCACGATCCACAGTGGTCGCCGGACGGCACGAAAGTGGTCTTCGCCTCGGATCGCTCGGACACCTCGCAACGCGATCTCTTTGTCGCATCCGTCGTCGATGACTCCCCGCCCGAGCTCTTGCTTGCCTCGTCGGCCCGGCTCACGCCGAGAGACTGGCCCTCCGACCGCCATGTTCTCTTCGAGTCCGCTCCGGGGGACGCGGCGAGCGCCGACCTCTGGATCCTGGACCCTGCGGACACCTCGACGGCACGTCCTTTTCTCGAGGCGCCGCATCTCCAGACCCGGCCGTCGGTATCACCCCAGGGAGATCTGGTGGCCTATCAGACACGCGAGGGTGAGGGGGCGGTGAGCCAGATCTACGTCCGAAGCTTCCCGGAGCCTCGGCAGCCGGTCGTCGTGTCATCCGGGTCCGGACAGGCGCCCTTGTGGTCGCCCGAGGGAGACCGGATCTACTACTGGAAGCCCGGTGGCCTCGACGTGTCGGTCCCGATTCGCTCTTCGTCGCCTACGTGCAGCGTGAGCCCACCTTCGCGGTCCGCTCCACCGAGTTCGTGTTGGCCGGCAGGTATGAGGTGGCGCCCAGTTGGGACCTCCATCCAGACGGGGACCGCTTCATCGTCGGGCGTGTGGTGTCCGGCGGCCAGTCGAGGGAGAGTGATGCGCTCGAGCCCGAGCGCCACATCATCGTGACGAACTGGTTCACGGAACTGCTGGAAGCCACGGGAGAGGGCAACTGATGAGCGAGATCGACGCCAAGCTGAT
>JBDHII010000114.1:0-4477 GCA_039587515.1 Gemmatimonadota bacterium | reverse complement strand
GGAGGCCCTCCGGCAAATCCACCGCCCGCATGAGCCCCCTGCGATCGACCGCGTGAGCCAACGCGCGTCGGACGCGGGCATCCCCGAAGAGTGGCGACCGATGGTTCCACTGGACGGCCTTCGCCCGCACGGGGTTGTGCCAACGGTACGCCTCGAAGGGGTGATTCGCCCCGAGGCCCTCGACCATGAGCTCGTTGACGTAGGGAAGCACGTCCACGTCACCGCTCTGCAGGTGCTGGAGCTGGGGCCCGCCGAAGCGCAGGACCACGCGGTCGATGCGGGGACGCCCACGGAAGTAGTCGTCGTTGGCCTCGAACTCGAAGCCGATGTCCTCCACGCGGCTGCTTCCAGAACTCCCACTCCCCCCAGCCTTCAGGGTCCAGACCATCCAACAGGTGTTTCGGATAGATGACCGTGTAGTCGTCGAATGGGCTGCCGGCGGCCGGCCGCTCGTACCGGATCGCGTAGGTGCTGTCGTCGAGGACGGTCACCCCGTACGCCGCCTCGACCCCCGCGACCACACTCTCCCTCTGCAAGAGCTCCAGTGTGAATGCCACGTCGTCGGCCGTCACCGGGACACCGTCGTGCCAGCGCGCGGTCGTATTCAGACGGACCGTCCATTCCCGGTAGTCCGGGCTGTGCTCCCACGAGGCCGCCAGCCGGGGCTCGAGCTCTCCCTGCGCGTTCCGGGCCACCAGCGGAGAGAAGACGAGAAACTGGGCCTGGGTGCTCCAGTGCCAGCTCAGCCCGTACTCGTCGATCGGCATCATGATGGTGACGGTGCCGGGCTCGTCCTCGGACCTCGTCGAATCGCGGGCGCACCCCAGGGCGACGAGGAGAAGCGCGAGCGGAAGGAGAAGGACGGCCACGATGAGCCCCCGTGGCGGGGAGCGCGACTCTAACGCTGCGTCGCAGGGCATTCCCGTCCTCCTGGCGTGACTTCGGCCGAAGGCGGGAGTGAGGATCAGCTTATTCGCAGATCACGAGTATTCTGGCGCCGGAGGGGCGAGATCCGCTGTAGGGAGAACCCTGAAATTCGTGGGGCGGCGCGAGGGGGTCTGCGGGCTCCGCCGACCAGCGTCCCTTGCCGACTTCCGCCGACTCCTACTCCACCCCTAGTGACCCGACAGGATCAACCCGCGAAGCTCGGCGGGCCGGCACCCACGCTGCCAGGGACGCCACCGTGACCGTCGCGGCAGCCAAGCCTGCCAGGAGGAGCGGGTCCGTCGGGCTGACGCCGAACAACCATCCGGAGAGCAGACGGGTCGTACCCATGGCGATCGCGATCCCGGCGAGCGCCCCGAGGAGCGCGACCTGGACGCCCTCCCGGACGATCATCCGCACGACCTCGTCGGCTCGCGCGCCGAGTGCCATGCGCACACCGATCTCGTGTGTCCGCTGATGGACGCCAAAGGACAGGACGCCGTAGACGCCCGACAGCGCCAGAAGCGAAGACACGAGCGCGAGGATGCCGATGAGCAGCATGGGGAAGCGCCTGTCGCCCTGGCTGGCGGCGATGTAGTCCACCATCTGGTCTGCGTACGTGATGGGCGTATCGGGATCGGCGCGCCGCACGATCCGGCGCATCGCATCGACCACCGATCTGCCGTCGGGGTCACGACGCGCCACGAAGTTGACCGTGAGGTACTGGGGCAGCGCCCAGCGGAGGTGATGCGGCGCTCGATGAGCGAACGGTAGGTAGGCGACCGGGGTACGCGGCCTGTCACCCGACAGCACCTGGTTGTCGAAGTTCGGCAGTCTCGACTCCGCGATGCCGACGACCTCCACCTCACGCCACCCGCTTCCGCCCTCACCCACCCGAAGCGCACGCCCCAGAGGATCGGGCAGGTCGAAGAAGTCGATCACATACCGGTCTACGATCACGGTCGGGATGCTGGACACATCGTCCGCGCCCGTGAAGCCACGACCGGCCACGATCCGTGTGCCCACGGCACCGAAGTACCCAGGCGTGACGAGCACGGGACGCATCGAGCCGTGGACCGGAACGCCTTGGGCGACCCGCGTGCCCTCCCGCTCCAGCCCCTCGACATGGAACGACGCCCCCGTCAGGGAGGACTGCAACGGGAGGATGTTGGCCGCACCCGCGGCGTGCACCCCGGGAAGCGCCGAGATCTGGCGTACGATGTCCAGAACCAGCGCGTGGTACTCTGCGGTCAGGCTACGGGTGCCAGGTGCCGCGCCCTCCACGGGAACCGAGTAGCGGTCCGGCGTCATCTGGACCCGCACGAGGTCGACCCCCTCGGCCTCGAAGCCTGCAGGGAGCCGAGAGATGTGGACGAGCGTTTCGACCAGAAGTCCCACGCCGATCAGCAGCACGAGCGCGAGCGAAACCTCCACGGCGGCGAGGAGCGATCCGGTGGATCCGAGACGCGCGTGCTTCATGGAGGCCGTCTTCAAGCCCGCACCGGCCGGGCGCCAGGCGGCCCGAAGGGCCGGAGCGAGGCCGCAGATGCCGGCCGTGACGATGGCCGTAACCACCGTCATCACGGCCACCCAAGTCGAGACGCTCGTGCGCGCGAGAAGGGGGATGAAGCCGGCATCGGGTCCGAGCCCGGCTCCCATGCCCGGCGCCGCGGCGAGCAGGCCCGGAATCAGGAGACGCGTGAGCGCCAGAGCCAACAGCCCTCCCGCGCCCGACAGGACGAAGGCGTGCGTGAGGAACTGGCGTGCGATGCGCCATCGTCCCGCTCCCAGCGCTTTGCGCACGGCGACCTCGCGGGATCGAGCGGCCGTCTGCGCAAGCAGAAGATTGGTCACGTTGATCCAGGAGATGAGCAGGAGCAGCGCGACGGCGCCCGAGAGGACGATCAGCGTAGCCCTCGTTCTTTCCGCTACGAGACGGTCGTGAAGCGGAGTGACACTCGGGCGCCAGGCCTGATCGTTCATCCTGTTGGCCTGCGGATGCGCCTGCGCAAGCTCTTCCGCGATCGCGTCCAACTCCGCCTGCGCCGCCGCGACGCCGACGCCGGGTCTGAGCCGCGCCACCGCCCCGAGCGACCGGGCCGCGCGGACCGTGTTGTTCTCAGGGGGAAGCGCCCCCTGGCGCCACAACTCCGGTGAACCGGCCTGCGGCTGGTGGAGGGTGAAGCCCGGGGGCATGACGCCGACGACGGTGTGCGGCTCGTCGTCGATGCGGACGACCTTCCCGACAACCGTCCGATCGGCAGCGAATGCTCGGCGCCAGATGGCGTCCCCGAGCACGACCACCGGCTCCGCACCGGGGCGGTCGTCGTCGGCGACCAAGGTCCGCCCGATGGCCGCATCCACCCCGAGGACCTCGAAGAAAGCCTGTGAGACGCGGTGCCCGGGCACGCGCATCGCTTCCGCGCCTCCGGTCAGGTTCACATGCGCCGGGAACGCGTCGATCGCGGCGATGTCGGTGAAGACGCGGTTACGCTCTCGCCAATCCAGAAAGTTGGCTTGCGACACAGCGAAGTCGAAGCCATCCGGGCGCACCTCATGAAGCCAAACGAGCCGGTCCGGCTCCGCGTACGGGAGGGGGCGAAGGAGGACAGCGTCCAGCACGGCGAAGACCGACGCAGCCGCGCCCATCCCGAGCGCCAGCGTGGAGATCGTGATCGCCGAGAAGCCCGGCTTCCGTGACATCACGCGCAAGGCGTACCGCAGGTCTCCCGCCAAGCCTCCCCAGGAGTCGCGACGGCGACGTCGTCGCTCGTCAGGATGCACAGCGATGGGAAGCCCCAGATACCGCACCCCGATCCCGAACACCTGCTTCCAGTACCATCGACGGGCCCGGGACTGTGTCCCAGCCCTGGCGAGTGCGGCGAACTCCTCACGAAGATCCCCGAGGACACATCCTCCCGCGGTGCTTCCGCGGAGGCACCACCCGAGGATCCGCTCCGCTAACGCTGGAGGCGTCGGGGGGTCGTTCATGCCCGCTCGACCTCCGACTCCACGCCATCCCACAGACTCAACAGTGCGGTCCTGGAGACACGCAGCGCGTCCCGTCCGGCCTCGGTGACCCGGAATCGGCGCATCGGGTGGCCTCCCCGTTCGGGGACGGGGCTCGAGTCCTCGAGCTCCCACTCCAGGTACCCCTTGCCAGCGAGCCTGTCCAGCGTGCGGTAGAGGGCGCCCCGCGAGACCGTGCGCGAGGCACGCTCCTCGAGAACCCGGCGGATCTGGGGCGCGTAGGGCTCGTCCCGGCACTGGAGCAGGCCGAGAAGGACCATCTGCTCGAATTCACCGATGTAGGACGGACTCACGATCGCCTCGTGATCTGCGATGTATACTCCGACAATCGGAGTGTACATCGTAGACTTCGGACGGGCAAGCGCCAGGCTCCCGAGAATCGTACGTCGCAGGAATCCGAGAGCAGCCCGACGACGTCTGTCGCCGATTTCAGCCGCCCTCTACCCCGCCCGGGGGCGGCTCAAATCGGATGACAGAGTAGGAAGGCAAACGAGGATTCCGAGGCGTACCTAGACGGTACGTC
>JBDHII010000053.1:0-20242 GCA_039587515.1 Gemmatimonadota bacterium | reverse complement strand
GCAGATGGAAGTGGAGCTGATCACGCCGATCGCGATGGACAAGGAGCTCCGGTTCGCGATCCGCGAGGGCGGCCGCACCGTCGGCGCCGGCGTCGTCACCGACATCATCGAGTAGGACGCGACGACGCCTGAGGCGCGACGCGCAGTGGAGATAGCGAGATGCCGAGAGACAGGGTGACGCTGGCTTGCACCGAGTGCGAGGAGCGCAACTACAGCACGAACAAGAACAAGCGGCTCCATCCCGAGCGGGTCGAGTTCCGCAAGTTCTGTCGTCGCTGCAACAAGCACACGACGCACAAGGAAACGAAGTAATGGGCCTCGTTCAGAAGATCGACGAAACCCGGGACTTCATCGAAGAGTGCAGCGAGGAGCTTCAGAAGGTTACATGGCCGGATTACGACCAGCTGAAGAACGCGACCTTCGTGGTCATCGTCTTCGTCATCCTGATCTCTGCGATCATCTGGATCATGGACATCTTCTCCCGCACCATGATCGACCTGATCATGGGCGTCTTCGGGGCGGGTTGAGGGCCGAAGGGAGATGATCATGGCCGACGCGAAGTGGTATGCGATCCAGACCTATTCCGGACACGAGAACAAGGTCCAAAAGCTGATTCAACGGCGGATCGAAGAGATGGAGGGCGAGGACGACCAGAAGGAGATCCGAGAGGCCCTGGTCCCCACGCAGGATGTCGTCGAGATCCGGAACGGCAAGCGTGTCACGGTGACTCGGCGGCTCTACCCCGGTTACGTGCTGGTGCACATGGATCTGAACGAGCGGACCATGCACACCATCAACAACATCCAGGGTGTCATCAAGTTCGTCGGTGCGGGGCGCGAGCCTCAGCCGCTACGCGACGAAGAGATCAACAAGATCCTCGGGATCGAGGTCGAGACGAGCGAGCCGGGCGTTCAGGAGGAGATTCCCTTCCACGTCGGGCAGGTCGTCGAGGTCATGCAGGGCCCCTTCGCCGACTTCAGCGGGACGGTGCAGGAGGTCTACGCCGACAAAGGCAAAGTGAAGGTCGAGGTCTCGCTCTTCGGACGTCCGACCTCGGTCGAATTGGACTATACGCAGCTCAAGGGCTACTAGAATGGCGAAGAAGGTCATCGGATTCATCAAGCTGCACGTGCGGGGTGGGCAGGCGAATCCTGCTCCTCCGGTCGGCCCGGCTCTGGGCCAGCACGGCGTGAACATCATGGAGTTCTGCAAGCAGTTCAACGCCAAGACACAGCAGCAGCAGGGTGTGACCACCCCGGTCGAAATCACCGTGTACGCCGATCGCTCCTTCTCCTTTATCACGAAGACACCTCCCGCTTCCTACCTCATCAAGAAGGCTGCGGGGCTGCAGTCCGCTTCGGCAGAGCCGAATCGTGAAAAGGTGGGGACGGTGACGCGAAAGCAGCTCGAAGAGATCGCGGAGCAGAAGCAGCCCGATCTCAACTCGAACGACGTCGACGCCGCGGTCCGGATGCTGGCAGGCACGGCCCGCTCGATGGGCATCGAGGTCGAAGGCTAGTTCGAAGCCCGATGAACCACTCGTGCGAGCCGCCACGAGTGGGAGGGTGCCACAAGTCGGTTCAGAGACATGCCAAGACACGGAAAGCTATTCCGTGACGCCAAGGGCAAGGTTCCCGCAGGCGTCAAGTTCCAGCCGGACGAGGCGGTTCAGATGGTCAAGGACCTCTCTTTCGCCAAGTTCGACGAGACCGTCGAAGTCGCGACCTCGCTGAACGTCGATCCCCGGAAGGCCGATCAGATCGTGCGCGGCACGGTCGTCCTCCCGCACGGTACGGGAAAGTCGGTGCGTGTTCTCGTGATCGCCCAGGGCGAGAAGGAGAAGGAGGCGACGGACGCCGGCGCCGATTACGTGGGCATCGAGTACTGCGACAAGATCCAGCAGGGCTGGCTCGACTTCGACGTGGTGGTGGCCACGCCCGACGTGATGGGGAAGGTCGGACCGCTCGGTCGGATCCTCGGTCCCCGGGGGCTCATGCCCACGCCGAAGGGTGGGACGGTCACGTTCGACGTCGGCCGTGCCGTTCAGGAGATCAAGGCGGGTAAGATCGAGTACCGCGTCGACAAGACGGGCAACGTGCACGCCCCGATCGGCAAGGTGTCCTTCTCGCCCGAGCAGCTCGGCGAGAACCTGGGCGCTTTCATGGATTCGGTCGTCCGGGCAAAGCCTGCTGCCGCCAAGGGCACTTATGTGAAGAGCGTCACGGTCTCCAGCACGATGGGGCCGGGTGTCGCGATCGATGCGAACCTCTATCGCCGGGGCGGCTGATCATGAACCGCACTGAGAAAGAGACCTTCGTCTCTGAGTTCCAGGAGAAGGTCGAGAAGGCCCCGGTGTTCTATCTGGCGGATTTCACCGGGCTGGATGTGAAGTCGATGACCACCCTGCGCCGCAGCCTGAAGGACGTGGGTGCGGAGTTCATGGTGGTCAAGAATCGGTTGGCCAAACGAGCCCTTTCCGAGACCGACCTCCCGGACATCAGCGATGCGCTGCTCGGTCCGACGGGTGTCGTTTTCGGTTTCGATGGTATCGTCGAGCCCGCGAAGGCGCTGAGCGACTTCGCGAAGGCGCATGACGACAAGCCCGTCTTCAAGGTGGGCATTTTGGACCAAAAGGTCCTCGAAGCCGCGGATATTCAGCGGCTGGCGAAGCTCCCGCCGAGGGAGCAGCTCCTGGCCGAGTTGGCCGGTGTCATGGAGGCGCCGATGGCTCAGCTGGCGAGTGCCCTGGAGGCGAAGCTCCAGGAGATGAGTGGTCTTCTGGAGGCCCTCAAGGATAAGAAGGCGTCCGAGGGCGAGTAGCCTCGGCGGATCAGCGAACGGAAAGTTTTTCCAAGGCCGGCCGCGGGCCGGGTAACACAGAAGGAAGGCCGAGAAATGGCGACGAATCACGAGGAACTTCTCGAGACGATCGGGAACATGACCGTCCTCGAGCTGAGCGAGTTCGTGGACGCGTTCAAGGACAAGTTCAACGTCACTGCGATGGCGGCCCCGGTGGCCGTGGCCGGTGGCATGGCAGCCGGCGCCGATGCCGGCGCTGTTGAGGAGCAGAGCGAGTTCGACGTCGTGCTCGAGGGCGTGGGCGACAAGAAGATCCAGGTCATCAAGGTCGTTCGCGAGGTCACGGGCCTGGGTCTCAAGGAGGCCAAGGAGGTCGTCGACGGTGCCCCGAGCACGGTCAAGGAAGGCGTCGACAAGGACGAAGCAGAGCAGATCAAGGCCAAGCTGGAGGAGCAGGGCGCGGCGGTTGCTCTCAAATAGGCCCGATGCAGGTGGGTTCTTTGGAACTCGGGGTCGCGACACCGTCCCCGGACGCCCTATTCGTGCGTCCGGGGTCTGCGCGTCCCTCCGTTTCGCTCGAACGCGAATCGACACACTCGAAGAAGTGACTTGGAACACCGACTCACGGGGCCCTCGGGGGCGATCCGTGAAGGGGGTATCCCTTGGATCGTAGGAATGATGCTCGGCCGGTGGTGAGCTTTGCGAAGCTCCCCTCGGTCATGCCGATGCCGAATCTGCTGGACGTCCAGCTCCGTTCTTTCGAGAAGCTCGTGGAGCAGGACACAGACCCTGCAGATCAGTGGGATTTCGGACTGGATCGTGTCTTCGCGGAGATTTTCCCGATCTCCGACGTGAACGAGAACTTCACGCTCGAGTTCGTCTCGGCCGCGCTGGGCGAGCCGAAGTACTCGGTCGAGGAGTGTATCGAGCGTGACATGACGTATGCAGCGCCTCTGAAGGCCACGCTTCGTCTGATCGTCTGGGAAGACCTCGAGGAAGAAGAGCGCCGTCCGGGCGACATCATCGAGAAGGAAGTCTACCTCGGTGATCTGCCGCTCCTGACGGAGCTCGGCACCTTCATCATCAACGGTGCGGAGCGGGTCGTCGTCAGCCAGCTCCATCGGTCACCCGGCGTGGTGTTCGAGGACAGCATCCACCCGAACGGAACGAAGCTGCACAGCGCTCGGATCATTCCGTTCCGGGGGTCCTGGGTGGAGTTCACGATCGACATCAACGACATCTGCTACGTCCACATCGACAAGAAGAAGAAGTTCCCCGCGACGGCCTTGCTCCGGGCCTTCGGCTACGGCTCGAATGCGGATATCTATCAGCTCTTCTTCGACGTGGGTGACGCGAAAGTCGGCGCAGAGGACAAGCAGGGGAACAAGGAGATCCTCGGCTCCGTGCTCGCCGAGTCGATCGTCGACTCGGAGACCGGCGAAATCCTGGTCGAGGAGTCGACCGAGATCGACGAGGACGCGTTGGGCCTCCTCGAGCGGGCCGGTGTCAAGAAGGTGAAGGTTTACGTCGGCCAGGCGGACAGGGGTCGGGCGGTGAGCCCGATCGTGAAGAACACGCTGAGGAAGGACCCGACGGAGAGCGAGGACGACGCACTGACGGCGATCTACTCGCTGCTGCGACCGGGTGACGCGCCGAACATCAAGACGGCTCGTGACGCCCTCGAGCGCGTGTTCTTCAACCCCAAACGCTACGACCTCGGTCGCGTGGGGCGCTACAAGATCAATCAGCGTCTCGGCGTCGACGTTCCGAGGAGCACCACCGTTCTCACGAAGGACGACTTCCTCGCGATCCTGCGCTACCTGATCGAGCTCTCGGACAGCCGCGGCTTCACGGACGATATCGATCACCTCGGCAACCGTCGCGTACGCACGGTGGGCGAGCTCATCGCGAACCAGTTCTCGGTCGGTTTGTCCCGCATGGCGCGCCTCGTCAAGGAGCGCATGTCGATCAACACCGATCCGGAGAAGATCAACATCGACGATCTGGTGAACGCCAGGACCGTCTCGGCGGTGATCCAGGCCTTCTTCGGATCGTCACAGCTCAGCCAGTTCATGGATCAGACGAATCCGCTGGCGGAGATGACGCACAAGCGGAGGCTGTCGGCGCTCGGTCCGGGCGGACTGACCCGTGAGCGAGCAGGCTTCGAGGTGCGCGACGTGCACTACAGCCATTACGGCCGCATGTGTCCGATCGAGACGCCCGAGGGGCCGAACATCGGACTCATCACTTCGCTCACGACGTACAGTCGGATCAACGACCTCGGCTTCGTCGAGACTCCGTACCGTCGTGTGGAGAAGGGTAAGGTCACCAACAAGATCGATTGGTTGAGCGCGAACGAGGAGGAGGAGTCCCGCATCGCGCAGGCCAACGCGCCGCTCGACGGCAAGGGCAACTTCGTCAACGAGTTCGTGCTGTGCCGTGAGCGGGGAGACTTCCCGCTCCTCCGGCCTGCCGACATCGACTACATGGACGTGGCGCCGGACCAGCTGGTCTCAGTCGCGGCCGCGCTCATTCCGTTCCTCGAGCACGACGACGCCAACCGCGCGCTCATGGGCTCGAACATGCAGCGGCAGGCCGTGCCGCTTCTCTATACGGACGCGCCGCTCGTGGGGACGGGTCTGGAGTTCAAGGTCGCGCGCGACTCCGGCGCGGTCATTACGGCCCGGCGTGGTGGGAAGGTCGTGAATGTGACCGCCGACGAGATCGTCGTCGACACCGGTACGGTTCAGCCCGGTAAGGGTGAGCAGCCCCTCGCCAAGCTCGCGCAGTACGACCGCTACCGCCTCAAGAAGTTTTGGCGGACGAATCAGGATACGGCCATCAACCAGCGCCCGCTGGTGCGGGCCGGTCAGAAGGTGCAGCCGGGCGACATCATTGCCGACGGACCCTCCACGGACAACGGTGAGCTGGCGCTCGGACGCAATGTGCTCGTCGCCTTCATGCCCTGGTACGGCTACAACTTCGAGGACGCGATCGTCATCAGCGAGAAGCTGGTGAAGGACGACGTCTTCACGTCGATCCACATCCAGGAGCTCGAGCTCCACGTGCGGGACACCAAGCGCGGGATGGAGGAGATCACGCGGGAGATTCCGAACGTCGCCGAGGAGAGTCTGCTCGACCTCGACGAGCGTGGGATCGTTCGGATCGGCGCGCAGGTCAAGTCCGGCGACATTCTCGTCGGCAAGATCACGCCGAAGGGGGAGACCGAGCTCAGCCCGGAGGAGAAGCTCCTGACGGCCATCTTCGGTGAGAAGGCCAAGGACGTGAAGGACTCTTCACTGCGTGTGCCGCCGGGGATGGCCGGCACGGTCATCGATGTGAAGATCTTCTCGCGCCGCATCGACGATCCGCTGCTCGAGAAGGAGCACGGCGGCAAGATCGGTGAGCTGCGTCAGCAGGAGCGTGACGAGATCCAGCGGATCTCCGAGGCGAGGGACGAGGAGCTGAGAGAGCTTCTGCACCTCAATACGGTCGCGCTCTGCCTGAAGAAGGGCACGGTGGAGCCGCTGCTGAAGGAGGGCACGAAGTTCACGAACGAAGTGCTCGAAGACCTCAACCTGAAGAAGGTGGACCTCACGACGCTCAAGGTCTCCAACAAGGAGACGAGCGAGAAGATCCGGCGCGTCATCGACGAAGCGCAGCGTAGGATCGAGCGGGTCAAGGAGAAGACCGAGGAGTCCATCGACAAGGTCTTCCAGCCCGACGAGCTGCCCCCGGGTGTCGTCCAGCTCGCCAAGGTCTACGTCGCCCAAAAGCGCAAGATCAGTGTGGGCGACAAGATGGCGGGTCGTCACGGCAACAAGGGGATCATCGCCCGGATCGCGCCCGAGGAGGACATGCCCTACCTGCCGGACGGCACTCCGGTCGAGATCGTACTCAATCCGCTCGGCGTTCCGTCACGCATGAACGTCGGCCAGATCCTGGAGACCCATATGGGTTGGGCGGGTCGGATCCTCGGTTTCGAGGCGAAGACCCCCGTCTTCCAGGGTGCGTCGGAGCACGAGGTCGGTCTCCTGCTGAAGCTCGCGGGCATCCGCTGGGCACACGAGGCCCTGGACGTGAAGGCGGAGATCCCGAGCATCGACGCAGAGCGGGCGCTCCAGATCGCGCCTCTGTCCGCGGGACTACCCGAGAAGACCGTGCACGTCAGCGGGAATGGGAACGGGACCGGTAACCTGGGCAAGATCGGCCACGGACTCGATGAGTACCTCGGCCTCAAGCTGGACAAGGCCTCGGAAGGGTTCTTCGCGGACCTGAAGACGTATCTCGTGGAGGCCGGCAAGGAGCTGGCCGAGCGGCGCGGCGAGAATTTCACGGACAGGTTCCCTGAAATCGCGCGCCTGAACCGCAAGCAGAAGCTCGACGAGGGTCTGGACGCCGCGGCCGGTGAGCTGATGGCTCATGCGGACATCCAGCCGAACGGGAAGATCTGGCTGCGTGACGGCCGAAGCGGAAGAAGGTTCGACTTCCCGATCACGGTCGGCGCGATCTACATGCTGAAGCTGAGCCACCTCGTAGATGACAAGATTCACGCTCGGAGCATCGGGCCCTACTCGCTGGTCACCCAGCAGCCGCTGGCCGGTAAGGCGCAGTTCGGGGGTCAGCGCTTCGGTGAGATGGAGGTGTGGGCGCTCGAGGCGTACGGCGCCGCGCACACGTTGCAGGAGATTCTCACGGTGAAGTCGGACGACGTCACGGGTCGCTCGAAGGTCTACGAGGCGATCGTCAAGGGGGACAACCTGCCCAAGCCGGGCATCCCCGAGTCCTTCAATGTCTTGGTCAAGGAGCTTCAGGCTCTCGGGCTGAGCGTCACGCTCGGGGAGGAAGAGTAGCATGATCGATTTCCCAAGAGTACGCGAGCAAAAGTCCGCGGATTTCGACTTCATCCAGATCAAGATCGCCTCTCCCGAGGAGATCCGTTCGTGGTCGTACGGTGAGGTCGTCAAGCCCGAGACCATCAACTACCGCTCGTTCAAGCCCGAGAGGGACGGCCTCTTCTGCGAGCGCATCTTCGGTCCGGTCAAGGACTGGGAGTGCCATTGCGGGAAGTTCAAGCGCATCCGATTCCGTGGCCACGTGTGCGACCGCTGCGGTGTCGAGGTCACGCTTTCGAAGGTGCGCCGGGAGCGTATGGGCCACATCGAGCTGGCCGTGCCGGTCTGTCACATCTGGTTCTTCAAGACGCTTCCGAGCCAGTTGGGGTACCTGCTCGGCATGACGCTGCGGGACCTCGAGAAGGTCATCTACTACGCGTCGTACGTGGTCACCCATCCGGGCAAGCAGGAGGTCGAGTTCCAGGATCTCCTCGACGAGGACGAATACTACGACCTTCGGGTGAAGGCGCGTGAGGAGGGCGACGACACCTTCAAGGCCGAGATCGGAGCCGAAGGTGTTCGCACGCTCCTCAAGATGCTCGACAGCCCGGAGAAGAAGATCGGTGACCGCAATGCCGATGGCCGCGGGCTCGATCGTCTGGCCTCCTGGCTGCGGCACGAGATCGCCACCGAGACTTCTCAGCACCGCAAGAAAAAGAAGCTGAAGCGGCTCAAAGTTGTCGATTCGCTTCGCAATTCGGGGGACACCCCGGACACGCGCAACCGTCCGGACTGGATGATCCTGGACGTGGTCCCGGTCATTCCGCCGGACCTGCGGCCCCTCGTCCCGCTGGACGGTGGTCGTTTCGCGACGTCGGACCTGAACGACCTCTACCGTCGGGTGATCAACCGGAACAACCGGCTCAAGAAGCTCATCGACATGCGTGCGCCCGAGGTCATTCTGCGCAACGAGAAGCGGATGCTGCAGGAGGCGGTCGACGCGCTGTTCGACAACGGGCGTCGCTCCAAGGCGATCCGCGGTCGTGGCAAGCGCCCGCTCAAGTCGCTCTCCGACATGCTCAAGGGCAAGCAGGGACGCTTCCGTCAGAACCTGCTCGGTAAGCGGGTCGACTATTCGGGACGCTCGGTCATCGTCGTCGGGCCGGAGCTCCATCTGCACCAGTGCGGTCTGCCGAAGGCCATGGCGGTGGAGCTCTTCAAGCCGTTCATCATCCACGAGCTCGAGAAGCGCGGCGAGGCCGAGACGGTCAAGCGCGCCAAGAAGATCGTGGAGCGCGACGACCCCAAGGTCTATGAGGTCCTCGAGGACATCATCAAGGACCACCCCGTGCTGCTAAACCGGGCCCCGACGCTTCACCGGCTCGGTATCCAGGCCTTCGAGCCGGTTCTGGTCGAGGGGAAGGCGATTCGAATCCACCCGCTCGTCTGTGCCGCCTTCAACGCGGACTTCGACGGTGACCAGATGGCCGTGCACGTGCCGCTGTCCTTCGAGGCGCAGCTCGAGGCACGGGTCCTGATGATTGCGAGCAACAACATCCTCTTGCCCTCGAACGGTCGGCCGGTGGCGGCTCCGTCCCAGGACATGGTGATCGGCGCCTACTATCTCACGAAGCCACGTCTCGAGATCTCCGATCTCGAGGATCTGATCCAGTCGAAGGCGCCCAAGAGTCAGCGCGAAGCGGCCGACGAGAAGCTCGGTGAGATCTTCGCCGATGCGCCTCGCTTCAGCTTCTACGGTGAAGTGGAGATGGGGCTCGAGGCGGGACGGCTCAGCTTCCAGAGCCCCGTGTGGTATTGGGTCAGGAAGCACCCCGACGACGAGGGTGATCACGAGGGCATTTGGCACCGCACGACCGCGGGTCGCGTGCTTTTCAACTCGATCATCCCCGAGCAGCTCGGCTTCTTCAACCAGACCTTTGGCAAGAAAGAGCTCGGAGACCTGATCTTCGAATGCTTCACGGAGGTCGGGCTCAGCCTCACGACCGCGTTCCTCGACCACCTCAAGGATTTCGGCTTCCGGTACGCCACCCTCGGTGGTGTCAGCGTCGGGATCGAGGATCTCGAGGTGCCGGCGGAGAAGCTCGAGATTCTGCACGAGGCCGACGAGCAGGTCAGCCGCTTCCAGAAGGCCTACGCCGCGGGGTACATCTCCAACGGCGAGCGCTACAACAAGATCATCGACACCTGGACCCACGCGAACAACGACGTGGCCGATGCGATGGTGCGGCACCTGGAGCGGTCGAAGTCCGGCTTCAACCCGGTCTACATGATGATGACGTCCGGCGCGCGCGGTAACCGTGACCAGATGCGTCAGCTGGCCGGGATGCGCGGGCTGATGGCCAAGCCGCAGAAGAAGCTCACCGGTGGGATCGGCGAGATCATCGAGAGCCCGATCAAGTCGAACTTCCGTGAGGGACTGACCGTGGTCGAGTACTTCATCTCGACGCACGGGGCGCGAAAGGGTCTCGCCGACACGGCCCTCAAGACGGCCGATGCCGGTTACCTCACGCGCCGTCTCGTCGACGTGGCTCAGGACATGGTGATCACGTTGGAGGATTGCGGCACGATCCTCGGACTCGAGATGACCGCCCTCAAGGAGGGTGAGGACATCATCGAGCCGCTCGCCGACCGAATCGTCGGCAACGTGGCGCTCGAGGACGTCTACGACCCGATCGACGGCGAACTTCTGGTCGAGGCGGGCGAGCTGATCGACGAGGCGACCTCGGACGCGATCGAGGATGCCGGCATCCAAATGGTCAAGATCCGCTCGGTGCTCACGTGTGAGTCCAAGCGCGGGATCTGCCGCCAGTGCTACGGCCGCAACCTCGCTACGATGAAGACGGTCGACATCGGGGAGGCGGTCGGGATTCTGGCCGCCCAGTCGATCGGAGAGCCTGGCACGCAGCTGACTCTGCGGACCTTCCACATCGGTGGAACGGCTGCGCGCATCGCCGCGCAGACGGAGCGGAAGTCCAAGATCGACGGCGTGATCGCGCTCGATCGTGTCACGACGGTCGACACCCCCGACGAGGAACGGGTCGTGACGTCGAGGGAGGGCCAGATCGTTCTCAAGACGAGCGAAGGCCAGGTGCGCAGCCGGCTGTCCGTCCCGTACGGGGCGACATTGGCGGTCGTGGAGGGCCAGGAGATCGAGTCGGGTGACGTGCTCTTCAGCTGGGATCCCTACTCCGAGCCGATCGTGGCCGACGTGAAGGGTGTCGCATACTTCGTGGACATCCTCGAAGACCAGACGATGCGCGAGGAGCTCGACGAGTCCACGGGTCGTCGCCAGATGACGATTACCGAGGACCGCGAGAAGAAGCTCCACCCCACGATCCAGATCAGAAAGAACACCAAGAAGGCCGAGAAGCTGCGCGAATTCATCATCCCGGTGGGTGCGCAGCTGACGGTGCGCGACGGTGAAGAGGTCGAGCCCGGGCAGACCGTGGCGAAGATCAGCCGCGAGGTCTACAAGACGCGCGATATCACCGGTGGTCTTCCGCGGGTGGCGGAGCTCTTCGAGGCCCGGCGTCCCAAGGATCCGGCCGTCATCACGGAAATCGACGGTGATGTGAGCTTCGGGGGCATCAAGCGCGGCAAGCGTGAGGTCATCGTGACGCCCGAGACGGGCGATCCGCGCGCCTATCCGGTGCCGGTCGGAAAACACATGCGTGTGCATGAAGGCGACCGTGTCCGGGCTGGTGATCGACTCTCGGAAGGCCCCATCAACCCGCACGACATCCTGAAGATCAAGGGGCCCAGAGCCGTTCAGGAGTACCTGCTGAACGAGATCCAGGAGGTCTACCGTCTGCAGGGCGTGAAGATCAACGACAAGCACATCGGCGTGATCGTCCGCCAGATGCTGCAGAAGGTACGGATCACGGACTCCGGGGACACGGATCTGCTCGAAGGAGAGAACGTGGACCGGATGGAGTTTCGCGAAGTGAACCGTGCGGCGATCGAGGCGGGCGAAAAGCCTGCTCGTTCCGAGCCGCTGCTGTTGGGTATCACGAAGGCCAGTCTGACGACCGAGTCCTTCATCTCCGCAGCATCGTTCCAGGAGACCACGCGTGTTCTGACCGACGCCGCCGTTCGGGGCGCGAGGGACGACCTGCAGGGTCTCAAGGAGAACATCATCATCGGTCACCTGATCCCGGCGGGTACGGGGATCCATCGCTACCAGGACGTCGAGTTCATGGTCGAGCAGTCGTTCTACGACGAGGAGATCCTACCGTTGGCCGAGCCGGACGAGCTCCTGGGGCTCGGTGCGGAGGCCGAGGTGGCCGAGTAAGCTCAGAGTCTCGCGAGCTTCGCCGAAAGGGCGCCCCTGCCGAGCAGGGGCGCCCTTTTGCGTTTACCTTCTGCCTCATGACGAGGGGAAAGCCCGCCTACCGGATCGAGCAGGTAGACTCGTGCGACACGTGCGGGGCACCGGCAGGCGCCGTCTCGGTTCCGGGTCGACGGCTCGAGACGGCGCGGGCTTCGCTTCGAGGGGACCAGGCATGACCGGCCAGGATACTGCCGTCGGGTTCTTGTCCGACGTCGTCTCCGCCCGTCCGCCCGGCGAGATGCCGGAATCCCCGGAGGAGCGGAGGAGCATCATCGACCTCCTCCACCTACATCGCCTGACGGGACTCGCGGTGGCCGAGGCTCGTGAGCGGGGAGACAAGACCTCCTGGATGGAGCCGGGCCGCGGACTTCAGGAACGGTATCTTCGCACGGCGCTGCACACGACGCTCGTACTCGAGTCGGCGCGTCGCGCCAGCGGGCTGCTCGCCGAGGCCGGTATCCCGAGTCTCTATCTCAAGGGCGTGGCGCTTCTCGAGAGCGGCGCCTACTCCGATCCGGGAGCTCGAGACCTGGAGGACGCCGATCTGCTGGTGGCACGGGGTCAGGCGGATCGCGCAGTCCGTGTCCTCAGCTCGGCCGGCTACGTGCCTTGGATGGAGTGGGACGAGAGGCGCTGTGAGTCGCTTCCCGCCTTCTCGTTCACGGACTCGAAAGCACCGCCCGGGATCGACGTCACGCTGGACCTACACTGGCAGGTCCCGTACGCCTCGCTTCGGACGGGCGCAGAGTGTGCCGCGGGGGCCATCTGGGCAGACGCGGACGTGGAGCTCCACATGCCGGCAGTCGAAACCCACTTCCTCCTCATCGCCGAACATTTCTTGAAGCACCTCCGTGTCGTCACGCACGCGCGCGGCCTCGCCGATCTCGTGCGCCTTCTCCCAAGGCTTGGGGACCCGCACCCGATGGTTGCCCTCGCGCGGCGACGTCGGACCCTCACCGGCCTCAGGCTTCTGCTCGGCTTTCTTCGTGACTCGCTCGGAGTGCGGGTTCCGGACCCCTTGGCACGGGAGGCGGAGATCGATGCTCGAGCTCCCCGGCGAGCGGCACGGCTGCTCGATGCGAATCGACTGCTCGGCTCGAAGCTTCCCGTGGCGGAGGGGCCGGTGAGCGGTCTGTTGGCCCACTGGTCGCTCGCGGGTCCTCCCTGGCGCATCGTTCAGGACGCGTGGCAGGTCCTCGCTCCCCCGGCCGGGTGGCTCGAAAGCCGCTACCCGGAGACGAACCGGAATAGAAGGAGGGCGAAATACCTTGGCGAAGTGGGTCGTTGGCTCCGCGGTCAGGGTCCGTCACCGCTCTCGCCGAATCAGGAGTTCCGAAGGTGAGGGTGCGATTTCGGCTGAGCGAGGTCGCGGTCCGGGTGCGCGTCGAGGATCCGGGCATCGCCTCTGCCGTCTCCGCGCTCTTTCCCGGCACGGAGCCGCTCGGGGACGAGCTCGGCGGTGAGGACGAGCTCGCGGTAGGCTCCGACGAGCAGGGCTTCTACGTGATCGAGAACGCCGACCGAATCACCTTCGACGCATTGCCCGATCTCCTTGCGGCGCTGGAATTCGCGATCACCCGGCGACTTCTGGAGCAAGACGCAGGTTTCGCCCATCTCCACAGCGCCGGTGCCGTGGGTGTGTCGGGTGGCATGCTCGCGCTGGGGACTTCGGGGGCGGGAAAGTCTTCGATCGCGCTTGCCTGGTCGCGGATGGGGCTACCTCTTCTGGGAGACGACGTGGTCCGAATGGACCCAAAGGGTCGACTCCACGCGTTTCCTCGGTTGCTGAAGGTGGATCCGGAGCTGGTCTCGCGAGCGAATATCGATCTCGAAGGCACTCCGGCCTGGGCCCCGGGGAGTGAAGAGGCCTGGATCGACCCGGAAAGAGGTGCGGGTTGGGCGACGTCGATCGACGGCGTGGCTGCTGTCGCCGGCATCCAGTACCAGGCGGGCTCGTCTCTCGAGTGGCGAGTGATCGAAAAGCCGGAAGCCTTACGTCTCCTGCTCGCCTCGGTCCTCCCGACGGGGTCGGCGCCCGAGCAGTGCGTCGACCGATTCATCGAGCTCATCGGGAGGACGAGCATCGTGGCCCTTCGCTTCGGAGATGCGGAGGAGGCCGCGGCGTGGATGGCCGAGCGGGCCGAGGAATGGGCCCGCAGGGCGGCCCCGAGGCTGCCTCGATGAACGAGCGGAGCGAGGGTTCGCCGGCTTTCGGGTCCCACCCGAAAGGGAGGGGCGATACGGTCTTTCGCGCGCTTGCGAAGGAGTGGGTGATCTACGACCCCACTACGGATCTTCTGCACGTGCTGAACGCCACGGCCGCCCTGGTCTGGTCGGTCTGTGACGGGTCTCGCTCGGAGGACGATATTGCCCGGGAGGTTTTCGAGCTGCTCGATGATCCCCCGCACCTCGCGGCCGTTTTGGAAGACGTTCGAGCGGTGATCGAGGATTTTCGCGAGAAGGGGCTGCTCGAGTGAGCATCACCTACTACGCCGATCTGCTCCGCTCCTCCGAGCGCATTCACGCCTTCCGGAGGGCGATCGAGGAAGAGGTGAGGGAAGGCGATCGGGTGCTCGAGATCGGCACGGGGCTCGGGACCTTCGCCTTCTTCGCCGCCAGGGCCGGGGCCGCCAAGGTGTACGCCGTCGAGGCCGGACCGGTGGTACAGGTGGCCGAGACACTCGCGGTGGCCAACGGGCTTTCGGGATCGGTGGAGGTCGTGCGCGGCCGGATCCCGGATCTGACCATTCCCGAGGCCGTCGATCTGGTCGTGTTCGAAGACTTTCCGGTCGTCCTGCTCGACGTACCGACCTACGAGCTGCTCCGGCGGGTTCAGGACGAGTACCTGGCCCCGGGCGGTCGGATGCTTCCCGCTCGGGCTCGGCTCGGGCTCGCCCCGATCCAATCCTCCAGCCTCTACGAAGAGACATTTCCGCTGGACGGCGAGGACGCGGACACCTTCGGTCTGGACTGGAGTGCCTTGCGACCCATGCTCGCCAACGCGCCACGTGGCGTGCGCCTCTCCGAAGGCGTGCTGCGAGGGAAACCGGTCCACGGCGCTCCGATTCGACTCCTGCCGGTTCCCGCGGTGGAAGACCTCACGGTGGAGGCGGAGTGGACGGTGGGAGAGGCGGGGGCCGTGCACGGGCTTGCCACATGGTTCGATCTCGAGCTGTCGGACGCGCGCTGGATCAGCAACGGTCCGACGGGTCGGGCCGGGCCCTGGGGCCAGGTGTTTCTCCCGTTCGACCAGCCGTTGCTGGTTGCATCGGGCTCGACGGTCGAGGCCAGGGTCACCAGGGAGGCCGATCGGAGCGGAGCGCCGTCTTGGCTTGCTTGGGAATGTCGGTGTGGCGCGGAATCCCGGTCCGGGCACGAGTTCGGTGGTGCGCTCCTGGAAACGGAGAAGCTGCGGCTCCAGGAGCGGCGTGATGCAGGAGACCGTTGACGCTCGATCGGCCGATAGAACAACTTCCCTCCGGGTCGGGGTGTGTCGATCTTGCCTGCCGGTAGGGAAGTCATGGAGAATCGCAGAGATTTCGTCATCAAGCTCGTGAGAGGCACCGCCTACGCGGCGCCTATCGTGACGACGCTCGCTTCCCCCCACGGCCTCTCCGCCCAGCAGAACACCAACTCCCAAAAGGGTGGGATGGGTATGGGGAGGCCCGGGACCCAGGGCACGGGTTCGGGAATGACCACCAAGACCGTGGCCCCGGGCTCCATCACGCCCGAGACCATCCGGGCACCCTGGGAGAGCAAGCCCCCTGGAGGGCGCTGATTCAAAGGGGTTTTCGCCGGTCCCACCCGTTGACACCCACCGGGGCCTCTTCTAAGTTTTCAAGTCTTTCCGGCGAACGGCCGAGCGCGACTCGGTGCAGCGCCTGAATCGCACTCGCAAGAGGGCGTTTTTTTGACGCAGGAAGTTTTGTCTTAGATGCCGACAATCAATCAGCTCGTACGCAAGGGACGCCAGGCGGTCCAGAAGAAGAACAAGTCGCCTGCGCTCCAAAAGAACCCGCAGAAGCGCGGGGTCTGCACGCGCGTGTACACGACTACGCCCAAGAAGCCGAATTCGGCTCTGCGCAAGGTCGCTCGTGTGCGCTTGACCAACGGCTACGAGGTGACGGCTTACATCGGGGGCGAAGGGCACAACCTCCAGGAGCACTCGATCGTGCTCATCCGTGGGGGTCGTGTGAAGGATCTTCCCGGTGTCCGCTACCACATCATCCGGGGCACTTTGGACGCCTCCGGTGTGGACGACCGTCGGCAGGGGCGCTCGAAGTACGGCGCCAAGCGACCAAAGTAGGGATAGAGCATGAGTCGTCGTTCGCGCGCTGAGCGCCGGGAAACCGTAGCCGATCCGCGTTATGGGTCGCAGACGGTCTCGAAGTTCATCAGTAACCTCATGGTCGACGGAAAGAAGTCCGTCGCCGAGGGGATTTTCTACCGGGCTCTCGACATCGTCGAGGAGCGGTCCGGTCAGCCGGGCGTCAACGTGTTCAAGCAGGCGCTCAGCAACGCCAAGCCCGCGCTGGAGGTGAAGAGCCGCCGGGTGGGGGGCGCGACGTACCAGGTTCCGATCGAGGTCCGGCCCGAGCGGCGGACCGCGCTCGCGAGCCGGTGGCTCATCGGCTTCGCGCGGCAGCGCGGAGAGAAGTCGATGGCCGACAGGTTGGCCCAGGAGATCCTGGCGGCGTCCAGGGGCGAGGGGGCTACGGTCAAGAAGAAGGAGGACACGCACCGGATGGCAGAAGCGAACAAGGCGTTTGCTCACTATCGCTGGTAGCGGTTCCGTAAATCGGTAGGCTTTCGGGCGTGCATTAGGCCCGGGGCCCGAGCGCGGACCGACCGGCGAACGAGCCAGCTGAGACCGCGCCTAGGCGCTCGAGTTTTCTGCGCGTTTTTGATATGACCGGGAGAATGATCCCCCGGTTCGAGATAGAGACCGAAAGACAGGCTTTTTGATAGAATGTCCAGACGCACGCCACTGAGGCACCTACGTAACATCGGCATCATGGCGCACATCGATGCCGGTAAGACCACCACGACCGAGCGAGTGCTCTTCTACACCGGGCGACTCCATCGGATGGGTGAGGTACACGAAGGTGCCGCGACGATGGACTGGATGGAGCAGGAGCAGGAGCGTGGCATCACCATCACGTCCGCCGCGACGACCGCGTTCTGGCAGCGAAACGAGACCGAGTACCGCATCAACATCATCGACACCCCCGGGCACGTGGACTTCACCGCAGAGGTGGAGCGCTCGCTCAGGGTTCTCGACGGTGCTGTTGCGGTTTTTTGCGCAGTAGGGGGCGTCGAGCCCCAGTCCGAGACCGTCTGGCGTCAGGCCGACCGTTACGGGGTCCCGCGCATCGCTCTCGTCAACAAGATGGACCGGACGGGCGCCGACTTCGAGCATGTGGTCGATATGATGCGTGAGCGTCTCGGGGCCAACGCCTTCGCCGTCCAGTATCCGCTCGGCGAGGGCGATCTCTTTACCGGGATCATCGACCTGGTCACCGAGAAGGCCATCATCTACGAAGACGAGCTCGGCTCGAAGTTCACGGTAGGCGAGGTGCCCGACTCTCTCAAGGACAAGGTCGCAGAGCTTCGTCACGAGATCCTCGAGGCCGCCGTCGAGCATGACGACGAGTTGCTCGAGAAGTACTTCGGAGACGAGGAGCTCACGGAGGACGAGGTTCGGCGCGCCATTCGGGCTGCGACGATCTCGGGCAAGCTCTTCCCCGTATTCTGCGGGTCCGCCTTCAAGAACAAGGGCGTTCAGGCACTGCTCGACGGCGTGATCGACTACCTGCCGTCGCCGCTGGACATTCCGGCGATCGAAGGGCACCTGCCGCATCACGACGAGACCTTCGAGACGCGTGAGGCCTCCGACGACGCGCCCTTCAGCGCGCTCGCTTTCAAGATCATGACCGACCCGTACGTCGGTAAGCTCACGTACGTCCGTGTCTACTCGGGCTCGCTCCCCTCCGGGAGCCACGTCCTCAACGCCACGAAGGATCGCAAGGAGCGGGCGGGACGTCTTCTCCAAATGCACGCCAACAAGCGTGAGGAGCGGGACGAGGTGTACGCGGGTGACATCGCGGCGGTGATCGGGCTCAAGAACGTGAAGACGGGAGACACGCTCTGTCACCCGGACCACCCGATCATCCTCGAGGCGATGAAGTTCCCGGAGCCGGTCATCGCCGTGGCGATCGAGCCGAAGACGAAGGCCGATCAGGACAAGCTCGGGACGGGGCTCAGCAAGCTCGCTGACGAGGATCCGACCTTCCGCGTCCACACGGACGAGGAGACCGGACAGACGATCATCAGCGGAATGGGTGAGCTCCACCTCGAGATCATCGTGGACCGCCTCAAGCGCGAGTTCAGCGTGGACGCCAACATCGGCCGTCCTCAGGTGAGCTACCGCGAGACGATCCGCAAGCGGGCCGAGAAGGTGGAGGCCAGGTTCGTCCGGCAGACGGGTGGCCGGGGCCAGTTCGGGCACGTGGTCATCAACATGGAGCCGACCGAGCCGGGTGGCGGCTTCATTTTCGAGGACATGATCAAGGGCGGTGTGATCCCTCGCGAGTACATCGGATCGGTGGAGCAGGGGATCAAAGAGGCCCTGGAGACGGGGATCATGGCCGGCTATCCGGTGATCGACGTCAAGGTGGAGCTGGTCGACGGCTCGTACCACGACGTCGACTCCAGCGAGATGGCGTTCAAGATTGCGGGCTCCATGGCCGCCAAGGAGGGCGTCAAGCGCTCCAGGCCGGTTCTCCTGGAGCCGATCATGGACGTCGAGGTCGTGACGCCGTCGGACTACATGGGCGATATCATCGGCGATCTCTCCTCCCGTCGTGGCAAGATCGGCGGGATGACGGATCGGGGAGATGCCCAGGTGATCGGTGCGAGCGTCCCGCTCGGCGAGATGTTCGGATATTCGACTACGCTACGGTCCCTCAGTCAGGGTCGTGCCGTGTATACGATGCAGTTCGCGCATTACGACGAAGTTCCGCAGAGCAAGGCGGAAGAGATCATGAACGCGAATGGGGGCGGTGCCGATGGGCAAGGAGAAGTTCGAGCGTACGAAGCCGCACGTGAACGTGGGAACGATCGGGCACGTGGACCACGGGAAGACGACGTTGACGGCAGCGATCACGTACACGCAGGCGAAGAAGTTCGGTGGGGACGCGGTGGCGTTCGACAACATCGACAAGGCGCCGGAGGAGCGTGAGCGCGGGATCACGATTGCGACGGCTCACGTGGAGTACGAGACGGAGAACCGTCACTACGCGCACGTGGACTGCCCGGGACACGCGGACTACGTGAAGAACATGATCACGGGGGCGGCCCAGATGGACGGGGCGATCCTGGTGGTGAGCGCGGCGGACGGGCCGATGCCCCAGACGCGCGAGCACATTCTTTTGGCACGTCAGGTGAACGTGCCGTACATCGTCGTGTTCATGAACAAGGTGGACATGGTCGACGACGAGGAGCTTCTGGAGCTGGTGGAGCTGGAGGTCCGGGAGCTGCTGAGCGAGTACGACTTCCCTGGTGACGACATTCCGGTGATCAAGGGGAGCGCGCTGAAGGCGTTGGAGGCCGAGGGCGAGGGCGCGGACGTGGAGTGCATCGCGGAGCTGATGGATGCGATCGACTCCTACATTCCGGAGCCGGAGCGCGACATCGACAAGCCGTTCCTGATGCCGGTGGAGGACGTGTTCAGCATCACGGGCCGCGGGACGGTTGCGACGGGCCGGATCGAGCGCGGGATCGTGAAGCAGGGCGAAGAGGTTGCGATCGTGGGGATGGGCGCGGACCGCAAGACGGTGGTGACCGGAGTGGAGATGTTCCGCAAGCTGCTGGACGAGGGACGCGCGGGCGACAACGCGGGGCTGCTGCTTCGTGGTGTGGGCAAGGACGAGATCGAGCGTGGGCAGGTGTTGGCGGTACCGGGCTCGATCACGCCGCACACGAAGTTCAAGGCGGAGGTCTACGTTCTGACGAAGGACGAGGGCGGCCGTCACACGCCGTTCTTCGACGGCTACCGACCGCAGTTCTACTTCCGCACGACGGACGTGACGGGTGCGGCGCACCTGCCGGAGGGCGTGGAGATGGTGATGCCGGGCGACAACGTGCAGATGGAAGTGGAGCTGATCACGCCGATCGCGATGGACAAGGAGCTCCGGTTCGCGATCCGCGAGGGCGGCCGCACCGTCGGCGCCGGCGTCGTCACCGACATCATCGAGTA
>JBDHII010000052.1:0-19596 GCA_039587515.1 Gemmatimonadota bacterium | reverse complement strand
ATCCCGGCGGGCTGACCGTTCTCGAGCGGTCGCGCCATCCCGCTCGCGAGAAGCGGGTACGCCTTGACCGATCTGACCAGTTTTCTAAATTTTCAAGGCTCTACGGCATCACACGAAAACCTCCGCGAGGCATCGATGTACGCGGTTTTTGAGACCGGTGGAAAGCAGTTTCGGGCCCAGCCCGGCAGCAAGCTCCGTATCCCCTCCATCGAGGCGGAGCCCGGCGACGTGGTCACGTTCGACCAGGTGCTGTTGGCCTCGGACGGCGACGCTGTCTCGGTCGGCACGCCGGAGGTCAAGGGAGCCTCGATTACGGCCGAGGTCCTGCGCCATGGACGCGACAAGAAGATCATCGTCTTCAAGCGTAAGAGGCGTAAGGGATATCGGCGCAAGCAGGGGCACCGGCAGGGATTCACGGAAGTCCGGATCGACGGAATCAAGCTCTAGGCCGAGAGAACTTCTCTCGGTCGAGGAGACACTATGGCACATAAGAAGGGCGTCGGCTCGAGCCGAAATGGTCGCGACAGCAACCCGAATTTCCTCGGGGTGAAGCGCTTCGGCGGCGAGCACGTGACGGCGGGCAGCATCATCGTGCGCCAGCGGGGCACGAAGTTCCATCCGGGACGGAACGTGCGGAGGGGTAGAGACGACACGCTCTTCGCGACGGTCGACGGCGTGGTCACCTTCGAGAACTTCCGGCGTCGGAAGGCTGTCTCGGTCTACCCTGAGTAGCCCTTTTTCAAGCTGGGCCCCGGTCTGTTCCGCCACGAGCGGAACGGGCCACTTTTTTTGCATCTGACCGCTGGCCCGGTCGCAATCCCCCACGGACGTGAGGCGGGAACCTGAGCGCCGCTTTGGGGAATTATTTTTTCTAATGAGCTCTCGAGAAACGCGTTTCGGTGTTTCCTCGTAGGGAACCATTGAGGTTTTAGATTCAGAGGGAGGTCGGGATGAACTCCTTGTTCGAAGGAAATAGATGGATCAGGGCCGTGAGGCCCTCCAGCCGCACCCGCCGCCAGCTTGCGGTCCGGCGTGTGCTCCTCTTGCTGTCTCTGGGACTCGTCCTCGTCGGATGGAAGCTGGATGTGTCCAGAGACGAGGAGCCCGAGGCGATCGTCATCGACGGTGAGATCATTTCCACGGCGATGGCCGACCTCGAGGCGGATCTGGGCGCTTCGGTTCACCTGCCGCTCGCGGTCAACGAGCGTGTCGAGTACTGGATGGAGCAGTTCCTCGAGCACCCCACGGCGTTCGAGGACGTGCTCTCGCGGGCGGGCCTTTACGCCCAGATGATCGGCGCCAAACTGCGTGAGCGAGGGATGCCGCAGGAACTCTTGTACCTTGCCATGATCGAATCGGAGTTCCACACGCAGGCGCGCTCGCACATGGCCGCGACGGGGATGTGGCAGATGATGGGCCCCACGGCGCGTGCCTACGGGTTGCGCGTGGACGGTTTCGTCGACGAGCGCCGCGATCCCATCCGAGCGACCGATGCGGCCTTGGACTATCTCGCGACCCTCGAAGAACGCTACGGCTCGTGGTATTTGGCGGCAGCCGCCTACAATGCGGGGCCCACGAGAGTGAGCCGCGCACTGCGTCGGCACGCCGGAGGTCGGGTCGGCGACGAGGATCTCTATTGGGAGATCATCGACCATCTGCCTCGTGAGACCGCCGATTTCGTGCCCAAGATCTTGGCCGCGACCCAGCTGGCCCGTCAGGCCGAGCGCTACGGGCTGGAGGTCGTCCCGGCGGAGGCCTTCGCCTACGACTTGGTCTGGGTCCCAGGGGGCACCCGGCTCGCGGACGTTGCCGAGGGTCTCGGAGTGGCAGAGGAGCAGATCAGCGGCCTGAATCCGCACCTCATCCGTGGTCTCACGCCGCTGGAGACGGTGTACGCCCTGCGCGTCCCGACCGGCATGGCGAACAAGGTGGTCGCATCGCTGTCACCGCGGCTCGCCCGACTGGCGGACGACTGATCCGCTGGCCTCAGGCGTCCTCTTCAGGGCGCCGAGGCTCCCAAGAATTCATCGCCTTCCTGGGCTTCCCGGGCGGAGGCGACGATACGCCAGATCACGTCTCTCGTCAGCTCTTCGTCGAGCCCGAGCTCCCTCGAGCGCTGAGCGGCCCTCCTGACGACGTGAGCTTCCCGGGACGGGTCGAGGATCGGTAGGCCCAGAGCCTTCTTGATCTCCCCGACCGCAAGGACGAGGTCACGCCGCCTCGCGATCAGGCGAATGAGCTCCTCGTCGACCTCGACGATGGTCCGGCGCAGGGCCTCCAGGCGATCACGGTCGGTTTCACTCATGCGCTCGGGTCGCGCCAGCGCGCTCGGCCTCGAAGAAGGTGGCCACGTGAGCCTCGTCCTGGGCCCGACCCAGCAAGCTGACGCCGACGAGCACGGAGACGTTCACGAGAAGCCCGTAGATCCCCTCGTGCATGTCCGAAGGGCGAAGGTCCGGGTACTCGACGAAGAACATGGCCGTGGCCGTGCCCAACACGAGCCCCCACAACACCCCTGCCGTCGTCGCACGCTTCCAGTAGAGAGCGGCGACCACCGGTGGCGCCAACTGACAGATCATGCCGTACGCCCCCAGAAGCAGGCTGACGAGCGAGCCGGTGTCGCTGATGGCGAGCCAGTAGGAGACCCCGCCGATCACCAGGACCAGCAGCCGCATGATGCGCCGCTGCGCCGCGTCGGTCAGCTCGATGAAGGGGCCGAGACCATCCTCCACCAGCACCGATGCCGCCGAATGGATGACGGTGTCTCCCGTCGACATCGAGGCCGAGAGGGCTCCGGCGCAGAAGAGGCCGACGATGATTGCCGGCAGCCCGGTCCGCAGGACCATGAAGGGTAGGATGAAGTCGGGATCAGCCGGGGACTCGGGAAAGAGCACCCCACTGAATCCGATCAGGTAGACCGGGATCAGGAAGAGCTGGAAGGTGGGGAAGAGGATGACCGTTCTCCGAAGAACGCGGTCACTTCGCGCCGTGAACGCCTTCATGAACAGGTGGGGCCACATCATGAGGCCGATCACGCTGACCAGGATCGCGGAGGAGTATCCGGCCCACGTCCAAGGCTCTCCGGACGCCGTCAAACCGGGGAGCGTGAGCAGCTCGGGTCGCTCCGCCAGGATGCCCTCGAACATCGGACCCACGCCGCCGTAGATACTGAAGGGCAGGTAGAGCCCGAGCGTCCAAGCCATCACGAGCATGAAGATGCCCTGGAAGGTGTTCGTCCAGCCCACCGCCATGACGCCCGCCTGAAGCACGTACCAGATCACGACGCCGTAGGCGATGGCGGCGCCCCAGGCCAGTGGGATATGTCCATCGGTGACGGCTTCGATCACGATTCCGGCACCCTGCATCTGGAGCGTGACGTACGGAACCGATGCGAGGAGGGTGATGACGGCGACGACGACGGGGAGCGCCTTGGACGGAAAGCGACCCCTGAGCATCTGGGCCTGGGTGACGTAACCGAAGCGCCGCCCGACGCGCGCAATCCTCGGCCCGACCCAGTAGAAGGGGAACATCCCGAGCGCGCCGTAGGACAGGATGTAGAACGCCGCGGCGCCACGGTTGTAGGCCCAGCCCGGGCCTCCCAGGAAGGCGAAGGCGCTGAATACGCTCGCACCCGTGACGAAGTACATGACGAGCAGGCCGAAGTCCCGATCGCCCGCAACGTAGCCCGTGACGCTGGCCGACTGCCGGCGGCCCGCAAGCAGGCCGACCGTGAGCGTCAGCGCCAGGTAGGCGGCGATGACGAGGGCGATGACTTGCCAGCGCTCCATCGCCCGTCAGTCCTCCGAATCTCCGTGCTCGGCCCGGTCGATGACCAGGAGCACGATCATGGCTGCCAGGACCCAGATGGTGAGCCAGACCATGACGAAGGGCAAACCCAGCACGAAGGGTCGTACGCGATTGAACGGTACGAGCCCCGGCCACGTGACAGCGACCACGTTCGCCAGGAAGAAGACGACTCCCAGGATGCGTGCGTTCCGGCGGCTCATGTCCGGAAGAATACGGCGAGCGGGTCCGTCAGGCGAGGGGTTGCCGGATCAGGAGCCCTTGAAGACCGGCTTGCGTTTTTCGACAAAGGCCTGCACGCCCTCCCTCCCGTCGTCACTCGCGAACGCTTCCAGGAAGAGCTCTTTCTCCAACTCCAAGCCGTCACCCAACGGAAGCTCCATCGCGGCCCGGACCGCCTTCTTCACGAGACCGAGCGCGACCGGACTCCAGCGAGCCATACGCGCGGCGAGCTCCATCGCTTTGTCGAAGTGCTCTCCTTCGTCGACGAGAAGCTCGACCAGCCCGATCCGAAACGCCTCTTCGGCATCGATGTAGTCACCGGTGAGCCCCATCCGCAGCGCTTGGCCCGGGCCCACGAGCCGTGCGAGCCTCTGCGTGCCTCCTGCACCGGGGATGATGCCGAGGCGGATCTCGGCTTGACTGAACTGGGCCGTGCGGTCCGCCACACGGAGGTCGCAGGCGAGGGCGAGCTCGTTCCCGCCTCCGACGCAGTAGCCGTGGATCGCGGCGATGATCGGCTTGGGGAATTCGGCAACCGCGTCGTATACCCGTCGTCGGTCGTATACCTCGCGCTGCTCTTCCGCGGTCCTCGCTGCGAACTCGGAAACGTCGGCTCCCGCGACGAACGCCTTGTCGCCGGCTCCGTGGATGACCGCAACGCGAACCTGCGGGTCCTCGGCCAGCCGGTCCACCGCAGCCATGATCTCCTGGCGGACGGACTCGTTCAGCGCATTGAGCTTCTCGGGCCGGTTCAGCGTGATGATGCCGAGCGGTCCATCTCGCTCGAGGAGGATCGACCGCTCGCTCACGACCCTTCTTCTGTCCAGTCGTAGAAACCCTGTCCCGACTTCTTACCGAGCTTGCCCGCCTCCACCATGGCCTTGAGGATCTCGGGCGGACGGAAGGCTTCGGAACCGAGCGCCTGGAAGAGGTACTCCGCGATGTTGAGCCGGACGTCCAGCCCGACGAGATCGGTAAGCTTGAGCGGTCCCATTGGATGTCGGTAACCGAGCTCCATCGCCTTGTCGATGTCGTTGGGCTTCGCTACGCCCTCTTCCACCATCCGCATGGCCTCGAGGCCGAGGACCAGCCCGAGGCGGGACGAGGCGAAGCCCGGCGAGTCGCGCACCACGATCGGATCCTTACCGAGGCTGTGCGCAAAGGCCAGCCCGAGGTCACGGGTCTCGTCGGAGGTATCGGGTCCACAGACGACCTCGACCAGCGTCATGATGTGGACAGGGTTGAAGAAGTGAAGGCCGATCAGTCGTGACGGATCACGCATCGCGGCCGCGATTCTCGCGATCGAAAGCGAAGACGTGTTGCTGGCGAGCAGCGCGTGAGCGGGTGCATTGGCTTCGACATGCCGGAAGATCTGCTGCTTGACGTCGATCTGCTCTGACACGGCTTCGATGACGAAATCCGCCGATCCCACGGTCATCCCGAGCTCGGAGCTGAGCGTGATGCGATCCAGGGCGTTCTCTCTCTCTTCCGGCGTCACCTTACCGAGGGAGATCCCCTTGTTCAGGTTGCCCCGGATGCGGTCGAGGCCGCGCTCGACGATTCCGAGATCGATGTCGTAAAGACATACATTGTATCCGTGGCGGGCCGAAACCTGGGCGATCCCATGGCCCATCGTTCCCGCACCGATCACTGCTACGAGTTTGGTATCGGTCAATCGATCATCCTCGCTCGACCAGGGTGGCGATGCCCTGACCCACGCCGATGCACATCGTCGCGAGCCCCCTACCGGCATGTCTTTTCTTCATCTCATGCACCAGAGTGGCGAGGATCCGGGCTCCTGAACAGCCCACGGGGTGACCCAGGGCGATCGCGCCCCCGTTCACATTGACCCGCTCGGGGTCCAGGTCCAGCTCACGGATACAGGGAATCGACTGCGCAGCGAAGGCTTCGTTGAGCTCGACGAGATCCAGATCTTCCACCGTCCAGCCCGCCCGATCCAGAGCTGTGCGGGTGGCGGGGATCGGTCCGACACCCATGCGGTGCGGCTCTACGCCGGCGACTCCACCCGCGACGATGCGCGCGATCGGTTCGAGCCCCAACGCCTTCGCGCGCTCCTCCTCGACGATCAGGAGGGCTGCCGCACCGTCGTTGATGCCGGATGAATTGCCTGCAGTCACGGTGCCGTCGGCCCTGAAGGCCGGGCGCAGGCGCGCCAGAGACTCGACGGTGGTCCCGGATCTCGGGTGCTCGTCGACTTCGAAGAGGAGAGGGTCTCCCTTTCTCTGGGGCACCTCCACCGGAACGATTTCGTCGTGAAAGCGCCCGGCTTCGATCGCCGCCTTGGCCTTCGCCTGGCTCTCGGCCGCGAAGAGGTCCTGATCCTCGCGGGTGACGCCGAACTCCTCCGCCACGACCTCCGCCGTCTGACCGAGACCGATTGTCCAATCCTCCGGAAACGCCGGATTGGGGAAGCGCCAACCGAGCACCGTATCGGCCACCGACGGATGTCCGCGGCCGTATGCCTGCTCCGGCTTGAGCATCACGAACGGTGCGCGGCTCATGCTCTCTACGCCCCCGGTGATGAAGACCTCGCCCTCGCCGACCGCGATCGCATGGAAGGCCGAGTTGGCCGTCTGCAGGCCCGAGCCGCAGAGGCGGTTCACCGTCTGGCCGGGGACGCCGACGGGCAAGCCGGCGCGGAGACTCGCCATGCGAGCCACGTTGCGGTTGTCCTCCCCGGCCTGGTTGGTGCATCCGAAGAGCACGTCGTCGACCATCCCCGGGTCGATTCCGCTGCGCTCGACGAGGGCCGCGATCGTGATCGCGGCAAGGTCGTCCGCCCGAACGGACGCCAGGCTGCCGCCGTGACGTCCGATGGGGGTTCGAACGGCGTCGACGATCCAGGCGCGCTTCATCGGTCCAAGGCCACCCACACGCTCTTCGTCTGCGTGTATTTCTCGAGCGCCGCCTGCCAACCCAGATCGCGACCGAAGCCGCTCTCCTTGTATCCGCCGAAGGGCGATGCCGAATCGTATTGGTTGTACGTGTTGATCCAGACCGTACCGGCCTGAATCTCTGCAGCGACCCGATGGGCCTTCCCGACGTCACGCGTCCAGACGCCCGCCGCCAGGCCGTAGATCGTGTGGTTGGCCTTGGTGACGGCATCGGTCATGTCGTCGAAGGGCATGACGGCGGCTACGGGGCCGAAGATCTCCTCTTGCGCGATCTGCATCTCGGGCTCGACGTCCGCGAAGACGGTGGCCGTGACGAAATTGCCCCGTCCCTCCACATCCGTCCGCTCTCCGCCGGTGATCAGCCGCGCGCCCTCCGAGCGACCCGCTTCGATGTAGGACATCACGCGCTCCAGCTGTGCCTCGCTGACGATCGCCCCGAGGCGGGTCTTCGGTCCCATCGGGTCCCCGACCGTCATCTTCTCGGCTCGCGCCCGGAAGGCGTCGAGGAACTCGTCGTACACACTCCGCTCGACGAGGACGCGGGAGCCCGCCGCGCAAACCTCGCCCTTTCCGTAGAAGATGCCGGTCGTCGCACCCCGCACGGCCGCTTCCACGTCCGCGTCCGCAAAAACGATATTGGGCGACTTCCCACCGAGCTCCAGTGAGACCTTCTTGAGGGTCTCGGCGGCATCGCGCATGACGATGCGACCCACCTCGGTCGAGCCGGTGAAAGAGATGGCATCGACGCCCGGGTGGCGCACCAGCGCGGCGCCGGCCGTCTCGCCGAAGCCCGGCACGACGTTCAGCACGCCGGCCGGGAACCCGGCCTCGGCCGCGAGCTCCCCGAGCCTCAGGGCCGTCAGTGGCGTCTCTTCGGCGGGCTTCAGCACCACCGCGTTCCCGCAGGCGAGCGCGGGAGCGACCTTCCAGGTCGCCAGCGAGAGCGGGAAATTCCAGGGAGTGATGCACCCGACGACGCCCACGGGCTCACGGAGCGTGTAGTTCAGGTACGGGCCTTTCACGGGGATCGTCTCGCCGTGGATCTTGTCCGCCATCCCCGCGAAGTAACGGAAATTCTCCACCACCGACGGTAGGTCCACGTGGCGCGACTCGAAGATCGGCTTGCCGTTGTCGTGGGTTTCGAGGGAGGCCAGCTCGTCTGCATTCTCCTCGATCAGGTCGGCCAACCGCCACAGGAGCTCGGAGCGCTTGTGTGGATTCATGGCCCGCCACTCGGTCGAGGCGAACGCGTCACGGGCGGCTTGCACCGCCCGATCGACGTCGTCCGTGTTCGCCTCCGCGACCTGCGCGATGACCTCGCCGGTCGCCGGGTTGATGTCGGGGAAGGTTCTGCCCGACTCGGCGTCCACCCACTCGTTCCCGATCCAGAGTCGGGTCCGGAGCTCGGTCACGAGCCGGTGAATTCCGCCTGGCGCTTCTCGACGTAGGCTGCCAGCCCCTCCCTCGCGTCAGCGCTCTGGAAGAGCTGCTGTTGGAGCTCGCGCTCGAGCGCGAGTGCCAGGTCGAAGGGCAGCTCGCCGCCGGTCTGGACGGAACGCTTGATCAGACCCACGGCCTTGCTGGCCTTGGCGGGGGTCGTGAACTGCGCCGCGTACTCCATCACCTGGCTCAGGAAATCGTCCCGGTCCTCCGCATCGAGAATCTTGTTGACCAGGCCGAGCTCCTTGGCCCTGTCGAACCCGAAGGTGTCTCCCGTAGCCATCAGCTCGATGGCCGCCGACTTGCCGACGAGTCGGCAGAGGCGCTGCGTGCCGCCCGTTCCCGGGAGCACACCCAAGGCGACCTCCGGCAAACCGACTTTGCCCGCGTCCTTGCGCGCGATTCGGATGTCCGCCGCCATGGCGATCTCGAGTCCGCCGCCGACCGTGTGCCCGTTCAGCGCCGCGATCACGAGCTTCGGCGTGTGCTCGAGGCGATTGAGCGTCTCGTTGGCGTGAAGACAGAAGCAATACTTGAAGCCCGAGGTGACCTCGGAGAGCATCCCGATGTTCGCGCCGGCGCAGAAGAACTTCTCACCCGCCCCCGTGATGACGATGACCTGGACGTCGTCGTCGAAGCGCGCCTTGAGGATGCCGTCGTCCAGATCGCGCATCATCTCGTGCGTGTACGTATTGGCTGGCGGATCGTCCAGCGTGAGAACCGCGATTCCGTCCTTCGCCTCGTAGTGCACGAGCTTCTTGTCCGTCATGTGACTGATCCTCGTCTCTCGTTGGGTGCCGGAGCCCACGCGGGCCGGCATCGTAAACCGTTCAACTGTTTCTCCAAATCGATGTCGGCTCCGCGACGGCGGTCTGCCCGTCGGAAGCGCGAATCGGAAGCTGCAGGCCGTGCAGAAAGATATGCATCATCTGCTCGGTCAGCCTGTCGACCGGGACGTCTTTCCCGGGTCGGTACCACGTGTAGATCCAGTTCATCATTCCGAAGAGCGAGAACGTGGCGACCCGAAGATCGACCCCCTCGGCCTCGGGGACCAGCGCCTCCAGCGCGGCGCCCACGGTCTCACTGTACTCCCGCTTCTGATCCGTCACACGCGATCGGTAGTCGTCGGGAAGCACGTCGGCCTCGTGCGAGAGGACCTTCATCTCGGCCATGTTGTCCGCGAAGAACCGAAGGTGATTCCCGACGAGTACCCGAAGCCGCTCCTCGGGATCGTCCACGCCCGACAGATCTTCCCGCAGGCGGTGCAGGATCGTCTCGAAGCAATGGTGCTGGATCAGGAAGAGAAGCTCGTCTTTACTCTTGAAATAGTAGTAGAGACCCGAGACACTGACGCCCGTGGCGGCCGAGACGTCTCGAATGCTCGCGCCGTCGAAGCCCTTTTCCGCGAAAACCAGGGCGGATTCGCGAAGGATCATGGCCAGCTTGTCGTCGTATCTTCGTCGCTCGGACACGGTTGGCCAAGAGTAGAGGACCGAGACCCGACAGTCGAGGGACCGACCTCGGAAATCCGTGAGAATGGGCGTCGCCCGCCGTTTCGAGACCGTTCGGACGAGCGTTCGAACGAAGCTAGGTGAAGGGGTCGGGGGGGTCAACACGACGCCAGGGTAGGCTTCAGGGCCGCTCGTTCATCGTTTAGCTTCAACAACATGCGAAGCAAGCGTTGGGGACTCGCGATCCTGTTCGGCCTCCTGGTGGGCGGATGCGAGGACGCCCAGAACGGCCCGCTGGCGTCGATCGTCGCTGAGGAGTCTCAGGGCGCTCTCACGCTGCAGGCGAACGTCATGGACGCCGACGGACTGGCGCGCGGCTCGGGTGACGGCGTCGTTCCGGGGCTGACGGAGTGGCGTGCATCCTGGAGCCTCGACCTCAGAGCAGGGAGAAGCGCCCGTGAGGGCGCTTACGGCGTGATGGCTGCGGCGCTTGCGGAACGGCTCGGCACGGACGTCGTTCAGCAAGGGCTCGATTCTCTCGAAGAGGCGCTGGATGCGTCCGAGACGATTCCGCAGGGAGAGCTCCCGAACCGCATCGTGGACCAGCTCGCGCTTGCACGTGACGCCCAGCTTCGGGGCCAATTGGCGCTCGACCAGGGAGACCGCGCCCGTGCCCTCGCAGAGGTGCTGCGGGGCGCCGATGCGCTGAAGGAGGTCGAGCCCGCGCAGGTGGCTCATCAACTCCTCACCTCCGCGGACGAAGGGATGAGAAGACTTCTCGGCGCCGAGTCGTATTCGGAGGAGACGAGGCAGCGGGCGGAGAGCCTTCTCAAGATCGCCAATGATGCGCTCCGGGAGGACGACTACGATCGTGCGATCCGAAGCGCATACTACGCGACGCTCTTGCTGGAGGTCGATCCTTTCTGAGAGGGGATCGTCGGTCGCACCGATAGACCGCACCTGCCGCCCGTCCGGGTCGGTGGGCTCTTTTGTTCACCGGGGTCGGGTGGGGTAGCTTTAGGAGCCTCAGCGGCGCAAACACGGGCTGGAGCAGCACCATGATTCGGACTCGGATACCCTTCCTCATCGCAGTCGCCCTCGGGCTGGGCTTCGGCGCGACGGGACTCGCTCAATCGGGCGATCTCATCGTTCGTGTGCCGGTCACCGGCGTGGTCGAGATGGGCCTCGCGCCGTTCATCGAGCGCAGCGTTCGCGAAGCGGAAGGGCTCGGTGCCGAGGCCGTCGTCCTCGACATCGACACCCCGGGCGGTCGCGTGGACGCGGCCGAGCGCATCTCCGACGCGCTGAGTGATGCGCAGGTTCCCGTCTACGCCTTCGTGAACCGTCGGGCGTTCTCGGCCGGGGCGCTCATCGCCCTGTCCGCCGATGCGGTCTACATGCGCCCCGGTTCGGTGATGGGCGCAGCCACTCCCGTCGATGGCTCGGGTACGAAGGCGTCGGAGAAGATCGTGTCCGCCATGCGGAGCCAGATGCGTGCCCTGGCCGAGGCGAGGGGGCTGGATCCCGCGATCGCGGAGGCCATGGTCGACGAGTCGCTCGTCGTCGACGGCGTGATCGAGGCCGGTCAGCTGCTGACGCTCACGACCGAGGAAGCCGTGGCGGTCGGCTATGCGGAGCCGGTCGAGGACTTCGCCGACCTGCAGCGTGTCCTGGGGTTGGCGGGTGCCGAAGTCACGGATATGCGTGTCAACTGGGCGGAGAGCCTCGTACGCTTTCTGTCCCATCCGGTCGTCGCACCGTTCCTGCTCTCGCTCGGATTCCTCGGGCTGATCGTGGAGGTCAAGACGCCGACTCTGGGCCTGGCGGGTGGGGCGGGACTTCTCGCCCTCAGCCTGTTCTTCGGCTCTCACCTGATTCTCGGGCTCGCCGGCTGGGAGGACCTGTTGATCTTCGGTGGCGGAGCGCTCCTGCTTGCCGTCGAGGTTATCCTGATCCCCGGCTTCGGACTCTTCGGCATCGCCGGGATCGTGGGTGTGCTCGCAGGTCTCTACATGAGCATGTTGGGCAACCTCCCGACCATGCAGGACTTCGGCCGGGCCGGCGGCGTGCTCAGCACGACGTTGCTGATCGTGCTGATCACCGCGTGGGCTCTGCTGAGGCATCTGCCCAAGAGCGGGCGTCTCGTCCGCTCGGGCATCTTCCTCGCCTCCGCGACAGAGCGTGAGGACGGCTATCAGGCGGCCCAGACGCGTCCGGAGCTGGTCGGGACGATCGGCCAGGCGATCACCGACCTTCGACCCTCGGGGGTGGGCATCTTCGGAGACGAGAGGATCGACATCGTTTCCGAGGCCGAGTGGATCGAGGAGGGGACCGCGGTCGAGATCGTGGCTGACGAGGGGTATCGCCACGTCGTCCGACCGGCAAAACGGCAATTGACTCAAGACGCGTCCGAATAGCGGACGCCCGGACAAGAACGAACTGAAAGGAACGCCCTATGGCGGAGGAGCTATTCTTCGGGAGCACCGCACTTCTGGTGCTCGGTGTCTTCGTGGTGATGGTCATCCTGTGGGCAGTGCCCGTCCGCTTGTGGATCGAGGCGATCTCGGCGGGCGTGACGGTCAGCATCGGCTCGCTCGTGGGGATGCGGCTGCGCAAGGTGAGCCCAGCGGCCATCGTGCGGCCGCTGATCACCGCCACCAAGGCCGGCCTGATCCTCGATACCAACCAGCTCGAGGCGCACTACCTGGCGGGGGGGCGTGTCGACCGGGTGGTCGGGGCGTTGATCTCGGCAGACAAGGCCAACATCGAGCTCGCTTTCAAGCAGGCCGCCGCGATCGACCTGGCCGGTCGTGATGTCTTCGAGGCCGTGCAGGTCTCGGTGAACCCGAAGGTCATCAATACGCCAAAGGTCGCAGCGATGGCCAAGGACGGGATTCAGCTCATCGCCCAGGCCCGTGTAACCGTCCGGGCGAACATCAACCGCCTGGTGGGCGGAGCCGGCGAGGACACGATCCTGGCGCGTGTCGGTGAGGGTATCGTCTCATCGATCGGGTCGGCCGACACGCATAAGGCCGTGCTCGAGAACCCGGACAACATCTCGAGAACCGTCCTGGAGAAGGGCCTCGACTCCGGCACCGCCTTCGAGATCTTGTCCATCGACATCGCCGACGTGGACGTGGGCAAGAACATTGGCGCCAACCTCCAGACCGATCAGGCCGAAGCCGACAAGCGGGTGGCCCAGGCGAGGGCCGAGGAGCGGCGAGCGATGGCTGTAGCGTCCGAGCAGGAGATGAAAGCCCGCGTCCAGGAGATGCGGGCAGAGCTCGTGAAGGCCGAGGCGGAGGTGCCACTCGCCATGGCCGATGCGTTCCGTTCCGGCAACCTCGGGGTGATGGACTACGCCCGTTACATGAACATCCAGTCCGACACCTCGATGCGCCAGGCGATCGCCAGCGGGGATGACGACGGCGAGGAGCCGCTCGCCTGATGATGCGGACGTCCTTCAATTCAGCGAGCTGAGAAGACGATGGAAGAGGGCCTGATCCAATTCCTGGTGATCGTGGCTTTCGTCGTGCTGTCGATGGTGGAGGGAGCGGCGCGCCAGAAGAGGAAGTCCGGCGCAGGGAAGAAGCCGGGAGGTGAGCCGCCGGCCGAGTACACCGAGTCCTACGGGACGACCGACGGAGACGAGGAGCTCGAGAGCTCCGAAGCGCTCGTGCCCGAGGAGCTCTGGGAGGAGCTCGTCGGGGTCGCCCGTGGGAACGTACCGGTTCCCGGCGAGCGCGCGAGCCGCTCGACGACGATCGGACGGAGAGCAGCACCGATCCCCCGCGTGGGAGGCCGGTCCGAGGCTCGAGAGCCGGAGACCCCGGTCAGCTACGACGACCTGGCAGAGGAGGACGCATACGATCGCACCGTTCGCGAGGGGGCGCTCGCGCCTGACCTCGTCGTCAGGGCGGAGCGGGTTCCGGAGCCGCTTGCCCGACCCGAGCCGGTCGAGATCGCGGGCGTCGTCGGGGCGACGCCGGTCCGGCCGACGAGGGCCACGAGCTTCCGACGCCTCTTTCGGAACCGAGAGGACATTCAGCGGGCGATCCTGATCCGCGAGATCCTCGGCCCGCCGATCAGCATGCGTGGCTCGACCGACTGAAAGCTCGGAGCCCCCCGGCGCGGATCGCGCAGGGGGGCTCCGAGCCTCCGGCTTCGACAGTCCCTACATCTCGCCCCGGCCTATCTTGCGCAGGACCGTGTGCAGGATGCCGCCGTTTCGGTAGTACTCGACGTCGACGTCGGAATCCAGGCGGGCCACGACCGAGAAGCTGGTCCGCCCCCCATCGTCCGCGTAAGCGGTGACCGTCAGCTCGCGACGCGGCGAAAGCCCGTTCGCGATCCCGAGCACGTCGAAGGTCTCGCGACCGGTGAGCCCGAGCGACTCGCGCGACTCGCCTTCCATGAACTGAAGCGGCAGGACGCCCATCCCGACCAGGTTGCTGCGGTGGATGCGCTCGTAGCTCTCGGCGATCACGGCCTTGACCCCGAGCAGAGCCGTCCCTTTTGCCGCCCAGTCCCTCGAGCTGCCCGTCCCGTACTCCTTTCCTGCGAGGATGACGAGGGGTGTGCCGGCTTCCTGGTACCGCATCGAAGCATCGTAGATGAAGGACTCCTCACCGCTGGTGAAATCCAGGGTGTAGCCGCCCTCCCTGCCGTCGAGGAGGAGGTTCTTGATGCGGACGTTGCCGAAGGTCCCGCGCATCATGACCTCGTGATTCCCGCGACGAGACCCGAAGGTGTTGAATTGCCAGGGCTTCACCCCCCGGTCCTGCAGGTAGAGCCCGGCGGGCTGGTCCTTCGGTATGGCCCCGGCCGGCGAGATGTGGTCGGTCGTGGTCGTGTGACCGAAGATCCCGAGGATACGTGCCCCGCGGATGTCTGCGGCCTCGGGCTCGTCCAGCGTCATTCCCGCGAAGAAGGGGGGGTTCTGGATGTACGTCGAATCCGCCTCCCAATCGTACAGCCCGTCGTCGTCCTCGGGCAGCGGAAGCGCCTGCCAGAGGTCGTCTCCCTGGAACACCTCACCGTAGCGCTCCTGGTACATCTCGGGCTTCAGCGATGCGTGGACCGTGTCGTGAATCTCCGTCGCCGAGGGCCACAGGTCGGCCAGGAAGACGGGATTGCCCTGGGCGTCGTGACCCAGCGGCTCGTTCTGGATGTCCACGTCGATCCGTCCGGCCAGGGCGTAGGCCACCACGAGAATCGGGGACGCCAGGTAGTTGGCACGGATGTTCGGATGGATGCGCGCCTCGAAGTTGCGATTCCCCGAGAGAATCGAGGCGACCACCAGCCCGTGCTCCTTGATCGCGGCGTCGATCGGCTCGGGCAGTGGACCGGAGTTGCCGATACAGGTCGTACACCCGTAGCCCACGACGTCGAAGCCCAGCTGCTCGAGGTAGGGAAGCAGGCCCGAAGCCTCGAGATAGTCGGTCACCACCTTGGAGCCCGGGGCCATGCTCGTTTTCACCCACGGCTTCACCTGGAGGCCGCGTTCGACCGCCTCCTTCGCCAGGAGACCGGCTCCCACCATGACCGACGGGTTCGACGTGTTGGTGCAGCTCGTGATTGCCGCGACCACGATGCTGCCGTCACCGATCTCCATGGTCTGACCGCCGAGGTCGATCTCGAACGATCGGGCCTCCTCCACCTGGGCGACGGCCACCGGCTCCGAGGCCGCTTGGGGCGCTCCGGCGACGGGTAGCGAAAAGCCGCTCGGGACGAGCTCCGGCAGATCCCTTGTGAAGGACTCGGGCAGATCGACGAGCGTGATCCGGTCCTGCGGACGCTTGGGGCCTGCGACGCTCGGCTCGATGGTGGAGAGGTTCAGCTCGAGCGTATCGGTGAATTCGGGATCCGGGGTCTCGTCCGTGCGGAAGAGGCCCTGCTCCTTGGCGATACGCTCGACACGCTCCACGAGGGCGGGGGGACGCCCCGATCCCCGCAGGTAGCGGAGCGTCTGGTCGTCGACCGGAAAGAACCCGATCGTCGCGCCGTACTCCGGCGACATGTTTGCCAGGGTGGCCCGGTCGGGGAGGGACAGCTTGCCCAGGCCCGGACCGAAGTACTCGACGAAGCGCCCTACGACGCCATGCGCCCGGAGGAGCTCCGTGACACGCAGCACCAGATCGGTGGCGGTCGCACCCTCGGGGAGCTCGCCGTGCAGCTTCAGGCCGACGACTTCGGGAAGCAGCATGTAGTACGGCTGCCCGGTGAGCACCGCCTCGGCTTCGATGCCTCCCACGCCCCAACCGACCACACCGAGCCCGTTGATCATCGTCGTGTGCGAGTCCGTACCCACGAGCGTGTCCGGATAGGCGACCCACTCACCGCCCTCTTCCCGGCGGTGCACGACGGATGCGAGGTACTCCAGGTTCACCTGGTGCACGATACCCGTGCCCGGAGGAACGACTCGGAAGTTCTCGAAGGCGTGCTGGGCCCAGCGAAGCACCTGGTAGCGCTCCCGATTCCGCTCGAACTCCTTCTCGACGTTCAGGCGATAAGCCTCCGGCGTACCGAAGTAGTCCACCTGCACGGAGTGATCGATCACCAGATCGGCGGGCACGACCGGGTTGATACGCGACGGCGACCCTCCCAATGCCTGGATCCCATCCCGCATGGCGGCCAGATCCACCACAGCGGGCACGCCCGTGAAGTCCTGTAGCACGACGCGACTCGGCATGAAGGGCAGGTCCGCCCCCGAGTTCGTGGGGCTCCAGGCAGCTACGGCGCGGACATGCTCCTCCGACACGAACCCGCCGCCCGCGTTACGGAGGACGTTCTCGAGGAGAATACGGATCGAGAAGGGAAGACGGTCGAGCTCGACGATCCCCTCTTCCTCGAGTGTGGCCAGGCGGTAGAAGGCGGTGGTGCCTTCGTCGAGGTCGACGGTTCGGCGCGCGCCAAAGGGATCTGTGGAGGGATCACCCACGTGGGTCCTCGTCGGTCCGAGAGTGTGAATTGATTGCGACGCAGATCCTACAATACCTAATCCACCGAAACAGAGACAGACGAGGCTCGAGGAGCTAGAATGGCCCCTCCACGGCCCCTGCGCGGAGGACGAGCCTGGGCTTCAAGAGAGCACTCGGACGCTTCGACGCGACCATGGTCGTCGTCGGGGGAATCATCGGAGCGGGGATCTTCATCAACCCGTTCATCGTGGCTCAGCGCCTCGATTCTCCGGCTCTGGTGCTCCTCGCTTGGGTCGTGGGCGGCATCGTCGCGATCGCCGGCGCGCTGACCTTCGCCGAGCTCGGCTCGCTCTTTCCGGAGGCCGGGGGTCACTACGCGTATCTGCGTGACGCCTACCATCCGCTCGTGGGGTTCCTCTACGGCTGGGCTCTGCTGCTGATGATCGAAGGCGGGGCGATCGCCGCGGTCGCCATCACCTTCGCCGAGTACATGCTCCGCTTCCTGGGGAGGACCGGAGACGCGCGCGCCGCTCTGGCGATCGCAGCCATCGTGATCGTGGCAGCGATCAACTACCTCGGGGTCAAGCCCGGGAGCCGCGTGCTGAACGCCTTCGTGATCCTCAAGGTTCTGGCGATCGGGGTTCTCGTGGTCGCGGGGCTCGTGCTCCCCGGGGCCGACACCAGCGAACAGGCGGCGACCGTGGTCGTCTCGGGCGACGTGGGAGGAGGCTTTCTTCTCGCTTTCGGGGCCGCCCTCATTCCTGTGATGTTCTCGTACGGGGGGTGGCAGAACGCGAACTACGTCGCGGAGGAGATTCGCGATCCGACAAAGAACCTGCCGGTGGCGCTGCTCTGGGGCACCTTGATCGTGGTTACGACGTATGCGCTCGTGAACGTCGTCTACCTGAAGGCGCTCGGACACGCCGGGCTGGCGGGTACGGAGTCTCCCGCCGCGGACACGGCCGAGCATCTCTTCGGCCCGGCCGGGATCCGGCTGATCGCGCTGACGATCGCCGTGTCGACTTTCGGATTCTTGAACCTGACGATGCTGGCTCCGACCCGGGTCTACTATGCGATGTCGCGAGACCGGCTGTTCGTCCCCGCGGTCGCCAGGATCCATCCGCGCTTCAAGACGCCGTCGCTCGCGATCGTCATCCAGTCCGCGTGGGCGATCGTGCTCGTGCTCTCCGGTACGTACACGCAGCTCGTCGAGTACGTCGTCTTCGCCGACTGGATCTTCTTCGGCCTCGCCGGCGCGTCCCTCTTCGTGTTCCGGCGTCGGGTACCGCTGGCCGAGCGGCGGGAGGGCACGTTCGCCTCACCGCTGTACCCGTGGGTGCCGGGTCTTTTCGTCGCCGTGGCGCTCGTGATCGTCGGAAGTGTACTACGCTCGAACCCGGTGGGGTCGGGGATCGGTGTCGCCCTGCTCGTCACCGGGATTCCGGCGTTCCTCTACTGGAGCAGGGATCGTGATTGAGATGAGACGGGGCGGAGCCGTGGAGCCGGTCGACTGGGCGCCCTACATGCACTGGTCCAAGGTGCATCCGGACGCACGGTTCGAGCTGAGCGGCAGCAACCTGCTGCCCTGCACGGTCGACGACCTGCCCGGGGCCCGGGACTGCCTCGAGCTGAGCGGGCCGAACGACGAGGGATACGAGCCGCTGACGCGGGCGATCGCCCTGCACTACGGGGTCGAGGACGCTCGGGTGTGTACGGCGGCCGGCGCTTCAGGGGCGAACTTCCTCGCGATCGCGGCGCTGGTCCGGGCCGGCGAGGAGGTCCTGGTCGAGCGACCCGGGTACGACCCGCATGCCGGTGCGGCCAGGTTGATCGGTGCGAGCGTGAGACGATTCGATCGGTCGTTCGAAGACGCGTTCCGGATCGACGCGGCGCGCGTCGAGGGGGCCCTCACCGAGCGCACCCGACTCGTGATCCTGAGCAATCCCCACAATCCGAGCGGTGTGCTCGCGAGCGAGGCGGAGCTGGATGCGCTCGCCGGGCTCGCCGAGGAGCGAGGGCTCCACGTCCTCGTCGACGAGGTCTACCTCGACGCGGCACCCGGGCGTCCCCGGTACGCGGCGCTGCGGTCGGACCGGCTGATCTCGACGGGCAGCCTCACCAAGTCGTACGGCCTTTCGGGGCTTCGGGCCGGATGGGCTGTCGCCTCCGAGCCGGTGGCCGAGGCGATGCGAAGAGTCCGGGACGTCGTGGACGCGGTCGGCGCGTTCCCTGCGGAGCGGCTCGCGGTTCTGGCCTTCTCGCAGATCGACGCGCTGAAGGAGCGGGCGGAGCGCATCCTCGGTCCGAACCGCGAGGCATGGGCGGGGTTCGTCGCCGAGCACGACGTGTTGGAGTGCGTGCTGCCGACCGGCGGTGCGGTGGCCTTTCCGAGGATTCGGGGTGTCGACGATGCCGGTCCGTTCGTAGCGGACGTTCGAGCCCGGTACGGTACCGGGCTCGTACCCGGTACCTTCTTCGGAACGCCGGCACACTTCCGAGTCGCCCTGGGAGGCGAGCACGAAGTCCTGGTGGGCGGCCTGGAGGCCCTGGACCGGGCCCTCGCGGAGCGATGAGCACAGAGAATCGAGGACAAGGGAGAGACACGGTGACGCGTGACATCGATCGTCGGGATCTGTTGAAGCTGGGTGCAGCCGGTGCGGGGCTCGCGATGGCGGGCGGCCTCTCGGCATGTGCCTCGGGCGGGGGAGTGCAGGGGTCGTCGCCCGTGGTGGGCCCCGCGCCGGACCTGCCCCTCGCCGCGCCGCCGATCGACAACGTTCGGATCGGTTTCGTGGGCGTCGGTCTGCAGGGCGGGGCGCACGTGCGGAATCTGCTCCGGATCGA
>JBDHII010000113.1:0-4388 GCA_039587515.1 Gemmatimonadota bacterium | reverse complement strand
CGAGCACGACATCCGGCCGGTCGTGGGGGAGGTGTTCCCCTTCGACCGGATCGCCGACGCGCACCGGTTCATGGAGGACCGCGGCAACGTGGGCAAGATCGTCATTCGGGTGTAACACACTCCATGAACCTGATCGACGTTCTCCTGGCCGAGCAGATCAACCAGGTCTTCACGGGCGCGCTCCGCGAGGGGCGGGACGTCGATCTGTCCTTCCTGTACCACGACCCCGAGCGAGGCGAGGAGGTGCCGGGTGGGGAGTCGCCCGCCGTGAGGCTGCGCACCCCGGCCGGGCAGTCGCTTCTGGTCACGCCTCGCCGCATCACGCATGAGGTCGGATCCAGTCTCAGGGACGTCGCCGTCTACGACCGGCTTACGGGCTACGACTGGATTGCCCGGGAGATGGCCGACAAGGTCGAGCTCAAATCGGAGCACTACGACCGGCTCTACCTCCACCTCCGGGGGGACGAGACCCGTGTGCTGGATCGGCTCGGACCGGCGGTCTATCCGCTGATGACCTTCCTCGGCAAGGTCCTCGAGCTGCGGTCGGAGAAGGTGCTCCTGCGCCGGCTCGACCCCGATGTCGTCGATCTCCTCGGCAGCGCCCTCACCGCCGCAGCGCTGGGACCCTTCTTCGAGGACGGTGAGCTCGGAACCCTCTTCGCCACCGACCGGGGCTCGCTGCAGGTGCTGGCTCACATGTGGCCGCGCCTCAACCTGGCTTCACCCGATCTGAGGCGGACGGTCGAGGCCGTGGTCGAGATGCTCGTGCAACGAAAGACCGGTCACGAGGAGGCGTGGTCGACGTGGCTCGACACCACCCCCGAGCGTCTGATCGGCGCCCTGGAGGCCTTTCGAGCGGTCGTCGGCTAGGAGACGGCCGTCAGTTGCAGACGGGCGGCCCCTTGTAGCCGACCTTCAGGCTTCCGAACTGGAAGCAGCCGTTGCCACAGGCCTGCCAGTCGTTCGTGAAGGTGTCCCCTCCCTGGTAGGCCATCGTGATCTTGCCGCCCTGCTGCGATCCCGTCACCGACCAGCGACCCCGGTCCGTCCCTTCGGCCGCGGACAGCCAGTTGCCGCCGCCACTCAGGTCCCCGCTGTACGACGACTCCTGCCGCATCGCGAAGGTGGCGTCGGGGCAGAGCATCAGGTACGTGGTCGTACCGCCACTGGAGTTGATCGTCCCGGAGTAGCCGAAGTACTCGCCCGCCATCCACTGCAGGAGCTGTGGATCTCCGGGACCGGGGTCTCCGGCCACGCCGCCGGTGGCCTCGGAGAGGGTTTCGGCGAAGGCCGCGAGCTTCTGCTGCTCGGCCTGGTATCCTGCCTCGTCCACACCCCAGGCGACGAGCTCTCCGTCCGGATCGAAGTAGCAGTCCAACGGATACCAACCGACACCGTAACGATGCAGCCGGTACGTGACGACGCTTCCCTCCGGCGTGGCCTTCTGGTTGTCCACCTCACCGAGCAGGGCGGTGACCTCGCTCATGGTCATGCCGACTTCGAGGTCGTCGGCTTTGGCGCCGGTGTTCAAGCCCAGACTGGCACATCCGGTTGCGAGCACGGTGGCGAGGACGAGAACGACGCGAGATGACATGCTGACCTCCGGTCGTAGAAGTACCTTGGCCGACGGCGGGGAGTCGGCTGGACCGAGAGACAGCCTGCCCGGCGGGATCGCAGGAGACTTCGGCCCTGCTTCCCAGGCTGATGAAATATCTTTGATCGCAAGCGATCGGGAAACCGGAGGGCTCCCGCGACTTCGCGTCGGGGGATCCCCTACAAGACCTTCGATGTCGGGGCGGCGTCGGCCGTCAGAAGGCCACCATCTGCGTCACCTTCACCTGGAAGCTCCGTCCCGGTGGGATGCCGTCACCGGTCGTGAAGCGCTGCTCGTTCCAGACGAGATACAGGTCGCTCAGCGGACGATGGATGAGGCGGAAGCGGACGTTCGAGTTGAGCTGCTCACGGTCGGGGTCGTACTGGATCAGCGCGTCCACGAACATGTTCCGGTGGAATGAGTAGTTGGGCCGGAAGGTCCAGAGCGTTCGGGTGAACTCCCCCAACTCGTCCATGTCCGCGTTCGTCCGACTCAGGCTCAGGCTGGCCTGGAGGTTGTACGAGGGCTGGAAGTTCAGCGTCAGCTGGGCCGCCTTCTGCGTGCCGGTCCACAACTCGCCGACGGTGGCGCGGATGGAGGTCGAGACGGGGCGGCTCGGGTTGGTCGAGAAGGTCCAGACGAGCTCGTCCCAGTTGTAGGATCCGGCGGGGATCGGATCGATGCGTGGGTCGAGCTGGAAGTCCGACTCGATTCGCTCGGTGTTGTTGTTGACCGCCAGCTGCGTGTTCCCACCGCCGTTGAAGAAGAACGTCACGCCCGAGTGGAACCGCTTGGCGACGATCCGACCGTCGAGGTCGTCGTAGTAGTTCCACACGATGTGCGGATGGATCTCCCGCACGCCGCGTGATCGGAACGACTCCGGCCGCGGCCTCACGCCCCAGTCGATGAAGTACTTCCGGATCCCCGTGCGACGGAAATAGCCCAGATCGTTGGTGAAGCCCTCCCCGATCTCCATCACGCCGAGCTTGATGTGGTTGAAGTTGCCCTCCCGATTGAGCGACGTGCGGAAGGCGTATTGGCCGTCCGGAGCGCCCGGCGACTCGGTACGGACGAAGTACGCGCTCCAGTCGATCTCTTCGGGAAAGCGAATGTAGGAATCGAGGCCGTACACCCGGTTGTAGTCGTCTTCGGCGCCGACGGCGTCGCGCATCATGAAGATCCCGCCGATGTCCGAAGAGGAGAGGACGTTCTTGCGGAGCCGGACGACGGCGTAGTCGTTCTCGGGAGCGCCCTCGAAGGTGCTCGTTCGCATGGCCAGCCCGCCTACGACGAGTCCTCCGGCCTGCCCCGAGAGACGCACTCCTCCCTGGATCGGCACGGCCTGGTTGGCCTCGTTCAGCCCGATCCGGCGGCTGAAGAAGAGCAGCAGGTCCTCGTCGGGTGTGGGTGCCTGACGGACACGGAGGTTTCGGGCCGCGTCGCCCACGTAGAACACACCCGAGTTCTCGAGGAAGAACTCGCGCTTCTCCGGAAAGAAGAGCGAGAACTGCGTGAAGTTGACGCGCTGCTCGTCCTGCTCGACCTGCGCGAAATCCGGATTCGCCGTCACGTCGAGGGTAAGCCCGGGCGTGAGCCCGTACTTGATGTCCAGGCCGATCTCTCGCTGCCCGTCGAAATCCGTGCCGCCCGGCTCACGCACGGTGCCGCCGAGCACGTAGGGCTTCACGCGCAGGTCGCGCCCGGCGCCGGTCGGCTGCAGCCCGACCAGCGTGCCCGCGAGCGAGAGCCTCGTCAGGCTGTACGCCCGGGGGATCGGCGACCAATAGGCCACCTCGTTCTTGCGCCGGATGTTCCGCGAGAAATTGAGCCCCCAGCGCTCGACGGCCTCCAGATCGAAGCGGAGCGCCCGAAACGGGATCCGCATCTCCACGCTCCAACCGTCCGGGCGGCGCTGCGTCTCGACGGACCAGATCGCGTCCCAGCTCCGATTGACCTCGCGTCCCTCACTCGCGACCTGCTGGTCCGCCCGCGCGCCCTCGGGATTCGTCGAGAAGACGTAGCCGTTCCTTCGGTCGGAGAAGGTGTCGAGGATGACGCTGAAGGCGTCCTGGGTGTTCTCTCCGAAGTCCTTGCGGATGTCGGTGACGACCAGCTTGTCGGGCTCGGAGTCGTAGAGGTAGGCTGCGATGTAGAGATTGCTCTCGTCGTAGGCGACCCAGACCTCGGTCTTCTCCGTCGCGGCCGTCCCCTCACGTGGCTCGGCCTGGACGAAGTCGGTCGCAGGCTGGCCGCGTCGCCACACGGCTTCGTCCAGGATGCCGTCGAGTCGGATCTCCTCGCGGACCTCGAGGGCGGCGAGGACCGGTCGCGGCCGTTCGTCCGTCGCGACGATCTCGCCACCGGCCTGGGCGGAGAGCGCGCCCGGGACGAGCATGGCCAGCCAGAGGTACCGTCGCATTCGCAGTCTGCCCTCGCTCGATCGTGTCGTCACTGGAATTCCGGCGGGCGCCGGATCCTGGCGGGCTCGCGGGCTGCGCGCAAGATGAGCGGTCAGGCGCCTTCGATCAGCTCCAGGATTCTCTCGGGGGGACGACCGATGACCGCCCTGTTTCCCCGGACGCCGATGGGGCGCTGAAGGAGTGCCGGGTGGACGGCCATCAGGTCGACGAGCGCCTCGTCGGACTCGGTTCCGGTCAGCTCCAGCTCCCGATACGCCCGGTCGTTCTTGCGGAGAACGGCTTTCGGCCCGACCCCGAGCTTGTCGAGCACGCCCCGGATCTCGTCGGCGCTCAGCGGCTCCTTCCGGTACTCACGGTACCGGTAGACCGCGCCC
>JBDHII010000112.1:0-5211 GCA_039587515.1 Gemmatimonadota bacterium | reverse complement strand
AGTCGCCGGAGCCGACGGGGTTAACGGAGACGGTTGCACTGTAGGCCATAGCTGGATCCTTTAGTCCCTGGGGGGATCGTCAATGAGTAAGAGCTTGATCGAGAGACTGCTCGCGCCCCACGAAATCGATTGTATCAAGGCGACACGGTTAGAGAGATGAATTTCCGAATCGGTGATCGTCACGACGTCGCCGCGCTCGAGCCACCCGAAGCGATAGTCGGCCGAGTAGGTGATAACCCGCCGGCGAAAAGCGAAGGCGCGAGCTTGCCACTTGACGATCGCCGCGGCTGTGATCGGGTCGTAGACGATGACCGACTCGATCTCGGTGGCCTGTGTTCCGTAGCGGCTGAAACTCGCGCGGCTGTAGGTGCTCGAGATCTGATTCGGATCGGCCGTATCCGGGTCGCCTGTGATCGTGATCGAGCGCGTGAAGTCGTCTTTCCATTCGGCGAATCCGAACCGGAGCCGAATCTCATTTAGGACGTCTTCGCTCTCGTAGCTCACCGCGCCCTGTCGCTCGAACTGGGGGCCGGCCGTGATATTTTCGATGGCGTCCTCGGTTGTCGCATCGTAGCGCCAGACGATCGGATAGATGCCCTCACCGCCCACTGCGATCGACACCGGGAGGAGCGGGATAAGGTGCTCTTGTAGCCACTTCAAAGGCGCGACGGGCTTGTTTATGAATCCCCCGAAGCGGTAGCTTTGCAGGAGCTCCGCGGCGGCTACTGTCCGCCCTGCGTCGACATCGAGAGAGCTTTGCGAGAGCATGAACCGGAGCAAGTCTCCCCCTCGCTCGAGGGGTCCGTCGTGGTGGATCGCTCGAGGGGTCCGTCGTGGTGGAGGTTCGGATAGCTGCCACCGCTGCCCGTCCAGTCGATCGAGTATTCGTCTTTGTCGTCGGATCCCGCGCCCGTTGTGAACTGCGTATACGCGAACGCTTGCCCGAGGGAATCGGTGTGATTCGTCACCGGTTGAGCGCTCATGTTTTGATTCGCGGTCTTGTTGTAGATGTTGACGGTCGTCGCGTTGACGTGGTGACCGGCGATCAAGATCTCGCGGTGGCCACCCGGCCCCGTCAATATGTCCACCTGAAACCCTGGGGTCGCATAGGCCGCGATCGTTACCCCGGCCTCATCGACGGTCGCGCCGACCTCGCCAAAAACCCACGGGTAGGTTTTGCCGATCGAGCCCTCGGGTGCGTCGGGTTGAGAGGTCGACGAAACGACAAGCCCCGGCGGCGGGAATAGTGCGGAGTCATCGAGGGGCAAGCGCTCGAGCGAGAAGTCGATCGGCTCGCCTTCTGCCCCATATTGCGGCTGGCTAACCTCGCCGCGGAGAAACACGCGCCGGCTCTCCCACTGGTTACCATCGAGGAGTAGGGAGAGCTCCCCCGTCGATGCTGCGAGATCGTGCCCTTGTTCGATTAGCTCGGCTACGTCTACCGGGAAAACGACTTGGATCGAGACGGAGGGAAACTCCGCGGATTCCGAGAGGAAGTCGAAAGCCTCCTCGATGTCAATGGGGCCAAGCGTACCCTCGAACGGTAGGAGCTCGCCCCCGCCGCTCTCCACGACGATCCCCTCGGTCGCGAATCTGAACTCGCGCCCCGCATAGGTGAGCACGAGAAGCCAGATCGGCTCGGCCTCTCGAAGCTCCGAAGCGTGAAAGGGGCGACTCATTAGAGCTCCTGCTCGACGGTGATCGTCGCGATTCGTGTGACCTCGTCTTCGAGCTCGTCGCCTTGGACGGTCTCGAGTCGAACCCCGCCGGAGATCCGGCCGTAGAGCATCCCGTCGATCGCGGTGGTCTGCGTCACGTTGGGCGTGCCCTGCGCTACGCTTGGAATGTAGACGATCGGGGTGTGCTGTCCGTCGAGGCTCTCCACAAGATCGCGGAGGAGGATCGGCGTCTCACCGTCGAGAGCCACCGCATCGACGCCCGCCCCGGTCACCGGCTTGTAGTAGTCCGGCGAGGGGTTCGCCCCGCTGATCGGCTTCATGTCTACGCCATCAATCCACCCGAACTCGACGGCCCTTCGAGACGGTCCAAGCTTGCGAGATCTCCGAGTGCCATCTCTCGCGGTGGTTATCTCGGTGTTCGTTTGGGTGGAGAGCACTCGGCCCCATGAGTAGTCACGATCGAAGAGATAGACCGGCCCGACCACCGCCGAACCGATCTCGAAGTATCCGTCTGCGTTCGATTGGGAGTCGATTACCAGTCGATAGCCGGTAAAATCCGAGGGATTTCGAATCACTACGAGAAGACGCGTCGACCAGATCTGAGCGGTCCCGCTTGCCGGATCTCCGCCGTCGACGTTCTCGAGGTGAACTCGAACCGGCTTCGATGTCGTCGGGCTCGCGTCCGTCCATAGCCCCGCGGTATTCCTCGAGACCTTGCGATAGATCGAGCTCCCGAGGTCTACCGTCGCGCCGTCGAGCTCATCGAGGCCGATATACCGCGGCGCCGTGTGGCCGCTTGTGTCCGGCTGTATGGTCGATCCGCTTCGCGTGAAGGGTAGCCCCGAGAGAGTCGTCGCCGAGTCAAAGGTCGAGATCGACGTCCACGCCGACCCGTTCCACCCCTCGATCGAACCGGTGCGGAAATTGATCCCCTCGAGGTAGAGACCGATCACCGAAGACATCGGGCCGGATTCGTCGAACTTGAACGCGATCCGGTGTTGCGCTGTCCCGGTGCTTCGCCACTTCTCGCGCGGCGAGGGGCTCACACGGGGGAGCACGTTCGAGATCGGAAACTCCGAGCGACTGGCGATCGTCCAGTCGTCGCCCCTAAACGCGGGGCCATCCTTGGCGGAGACATAGAGGCCGCCATTGACCCACACCGGCGAGGGGCTAAACGCCCGAGGGAATAGGTCGGTCGGGTTTGTTTGCCCCTCGGCGAGCCCTTCCCCCGCGTATTCATCCGAGACGAAGTGCAGCTCGTACCAGTCCGAAGTCGCCGAGCTCGCGGCCGCGTTGCCCCACTGGATGATCGAAGAACCTCCGCCGCCATTGTCGGCGAGCGTTTGATCGCTGACGATGTTCGTCCACTGTCGATCCTCGGAGGTGCTGCGGAGTCGCGTCCAGACCGAGCACTTGCCGTCGTTCATCCCGACCAAGAGATCGACGCCCGCGGTGCAGTCGATTGTAGCGGTTGATCCGATCTGAGTGCCTCCGCCGCTGTTCATATCGAAGAGCAGGATCCCGCCGTTGCGAAAGGTCGCTCGGAGCTCGTAGCCCTCCGAGCCATCCTCGAGGCGCGTCGTTAGCGTCACCTCGTGCCCCGGGGCTGTACTATTCGAGACCTTCAAAGAGCACCGCAGGATCAAGCCCTCTGCCACCGTGCCCGGCGGGGTGATCGTGTACTCTCTCCGGCCCGTCGTCGTGGTGACCCGAAGATACCCGTTCTCTAAGCTCTGCGAATTGGTGCCGCCCGTGGTAGCGCCCCACCCTACCGCAGTCGGCAGATCAAGCGGGAGATAGTTTCGCTCGAATCCAACGCGGGAGATGTCGCGCGAGAAGGTGCGATAGCTCGGCATGGTCACCTGTGACCACCCGCCGAGATAGAAGGCGCCGAGGCTGTTATCCTCGTTCCCCGGTGTCGCTTCCCAGTTGTGGAGAACCACCGCCCGCGAGCCCTGCGCCGTGATCGTGAAGTCGCGCAAGTAGGTTTGAGAGTCGTTCGTTGTAAACCACGCCGACCAAGTATTAGCCGAATAGGAGGTCTGCCCCATGCCGGCCCATGTCTCCCCGTTATCCGGGGAGCGAATCACGATCGCCGGGTAGCCTGCGATCGTCGGTTGACGGCCGGCAACATAGATGATCCCGTTCTCGTCTTTCCATGCCGCAGCGTCGACGTTGTCGAAAAACTTCGACGTTCCATCGAGGAGACCCCAAACCTCAGTCCCTGCTTTCCCGTCTGATGGCAGCCCGATAAGATCCTCTCTCGTCGTGTTCGCGAAAGACTGAAAAGCGGATCCGACCTTGTAGCGTGCGAGCTCGGCCGTGGTGATGTCGACGAAGTAAGCGTGAAACACGCCGCCGACATCGAGGATTGTAAACCGTCCCCCGCCTCCGGTGCCGTCGGTCTTATAGATTTGGCGAAAGCTTGCGCCGAGGTCGTCGCTTGCAAGCTGAATGAAGCCCTCGCGGTAGGTTAGCCCGGTATTGTTCGAGACCACTTCGGCCGTCATGAGGATTTCGCCTGAGATCTCCGCCGCGCGAATCCGGCCGAGTGCGTGCCCCGAGCTGCCCGAGGAGATGTCGACCGGCTCGTCGAGCACGAGCTCTTGACCGACTACCCACGTCGCGCCCTTGTCGTCGCTGTAGTGCATGCGGATCTGCGCTTGCTCGAGGGTCGAATCTTCGAACCAGTGAAAGAGGAGCACGCGCCCCGAGGCGAGGAGCACGAGACACGGATCGAAGCCGCTGGGGGTATAGGCCGCGGTGAACACTGTCGCGCTTGACCAAACGCCCGCGGTGGACCGTCGGCGAGCGCTGACCCGATAGAGCGTCGAGAAGCCGTCGAAATAGGTCTCGCGGTGGGCGACCAAGACTTGACCGTCGGAGAGGGTGATCGCGTGAGGTTCGAAGGTGCCCCGAGAACCGGCACCGACGCCCGTTCCATCCGTCCAAACCACCGCCTCCCACGCCGTCGGGATTGTCGGGACATCCCACCCGCGATAGCTTGTGGCCGAGTCGCTGGTATTCTTCCAGACAAACGCGCCCCCGTTCTCGACGGGGTGGCCCCCTCTTAGGGTTTCGATGTCGTAGGAGCTCCCGGCGCTTTGCGTGCCCGTAGCCGCGAGTACAAGCTCGGTGTCGCCATCGGGGACCGGCACCCCTGGCTTCGGGTTTGCCTCGGTTAGCGTCGAATCTCCGGCGCTGTAGGCGGCGATCGTCACGCGCGGATCGGGGATGAGGATCCCGCGGAAGTCGGTCTTCGTTTTCTCGCTGCCCATTATCGATGCCCCGCTCGGCCCGCGTTCGCGGTGGCCCGTGTCAATGCGCTATCGGTGCGGAGCTGATCTCGGATCTGAACGTCAAGCGTCCGGTGCTTGTATTTGTTTACGATGATCATCGGCATAGAAGAGCCCCCTCCATTGATCGCGTTCACGGCCTGCTCTCCCCCTAACGCATCGACGCCCGCGCGGGTGATCACCGCCTCGCCTCGGAGAAGGTTTGCCGGCACCTCGTCGGGAGTGCCGCCTACCAT
>JBDHII010000051.1:0-20372 GCA_039587515.1 Gemmatimonadota bacterium | reverse complement strand
CGGGTGATGGTCGTGGTGGCCGTCCTGTTGGCGTTGGTCGGGTTCGTGGCCTGCGTCATTCCGGCACGCCGTGCGACCCGGGTGAATCCGGTGGAGTCGCTGACGGCCTAGGCGGCTTCGGGTCAACGTCTCTGGAGGATCTGGATCGGCCGACGACACACCGACCCCGAGGTCGAGATGTGTTAGTTTTCGCCAACCGCAGTGCGTCGCCCGCCGCGTCCGAACCCGATCCTCGGAGACGAACGTTGAGCAGGCGATTCAAGGTCTTTTCGCTCGCCGTCGTCCTTTTCTCGTCCTTCGCCTCGGTGGGTTGTGGTGACGGGACCGATCCCGATCTGGACCCGCTGGACGAGAGCCTCCAAGCACTTCTCACGAACGCGGGGGTCACCCCCCTCGTGCCGTCCTCCGAGCCACCACCCGCCCTGGTCGAGCTCGGCAGGGTCCTTTTCTTCGACAAGCTCCTCTCGGGCAATCGAAACATCTCGTGCGCCACCTGCCATCATCCCATGGTATTCACGGGCGACGGGCTACCCGTGTCGATCGGCGAAGGCGGCACGGGGATCGGAGCCGCGCGTGAAATGGGCTCCGCGGCGCTCATTCCCCGCAATGCCCCGGCGATCTTCAACGGGGGTGTGTCGGACGCGACACACATGTTCTGGGACGGTCGGGTGCAGGTCGATCCCGCCACGGGGATGCAGACACCCGAGCCCTGCCTGAATGGACCTACGCCGACCTGCCCCGAGTTGGCTGCCCAGCTCGGATCCGCGCTCGAGGCGCAGGCCATGTTCCCGGTGACGTCACCGGAGGAGATGCGTGGCCAGCCGGGCTCCAATCCGATCGCCGATCTCGACACGAACCTCGAGATCTGGCAGGCGCTGACGAGGCGGATCGTCGGAGACCCCGGAGATCCGAGCTCGGGCCTCGCCGAATACCGAACACGCTTCAACTCCGCATTTCCGGATCTGGACGTCCCGGCCGCAGTCAACTTCGGCCACGTGGCGAGGGCCATCGCGGCCTTCGAGGCCGAGGCATGGAGGGCGACCGATACACCCTTCGACCGGTACCTCGCCGGCGATTTGAGCGCGCTCAGCACAGACGAAAAACGGGGCGCGATACTCTTCCTCGGCGAGGCCGGTTGTTCACAGTGCCACCGGGGCCCGCTGCTGACGGACCAGGAGGCCCACGCGGTCGCGGTGCCGCAGGTCGGTCCAGGCAAGGGAATGGCCGACGAAGACCTGGGTCTCGCGCTGATCACGGGTAACCCCGCGGACAACTACCGTTTCCGAACTCCGGCTCTGCGAAACGTGGCGCTCACGGGCCCCTGGATGCACGACGGGGCGTTCACCTCGCTCCGCGCCGTGCTGGGGCACATGCTCAACCCGGAGGCGAGCATGCTCGCCTACGACGGTACGGAGCTCCCGGCCCCCTTCAGGGACCTCGTGGACCTCGACACCGGGCGAAATATGGCGCGAATCGCCGCGTTGGACCCGATGGTCGTCCCGCTGACGCTGTCGGAGGTGCAGATCGCTCAGCTGCTCGCCTTCCTGAACGCGCTCACCGACCCGGCCTCGCTCAACCTTCTGGGCGACATCCCGACCGAGGTACCGAGCGGCTTGCCGGTGGGACACTAGCGCAGACCTGGCGAAAGTTCGCTACCAACCCGATCATACCAATCCCATCAATTCCGCACTCCTATCAGTAGAGGACCATCTTGACGTTCCGTAAGCCGACTCTCGCCATCGCGCTAGCGATCCTCCTCTGCCAGGGCTTCGTCCGTGACGCGGAAGCACAGACCATGGAAGAGCTGCTCGGAGAGCTCTTCGTATTCTCCGAGGGGCAGGAAGCGCTTTTCCTCGTTGGCTCGGCCGGCGACGAAACCACGGAAGTCCACGGAGATCACTTCATCCCGGCCGAAGCCGAAGCGAACGCGGCCCTGCTCCGCATCTTCACGAACGCGATCTCCAGCAACATCTCGAACTTCCCGCTCAGCTCTACCGTATCCAGCCAGACCTTCCGGTTCGTAGGCGGCGTCCCCACCCCCACCTCCAACTCCTTTGGGCCAATCTTCGCCGAACGGGGTCAGACGATTGGACGGGGACGCTTCGACATCGGATTCAGCTATACCTCAATCGGGTTCGACCGCCTCCGAGGCGCGCCCATGGACGACCTGAGCTTGACCTTCCTGCATGAGAACGTGGACTTCCCGCCATGTGACAACTTGTTCGGGGGAGACTGCTCACAATTCGGATTCCCGCTTTGGGAACAGGACGAAATCCGGCTAGACCTCGATCTCTCGATCAGAGCCAAGCTCTATGCTTTCAACGCGGTGGTCGGCGTGCTCGATTGGCTTGACGTCGGAGTCGCTCTGCCGATCGTCGACCTTTCGATCGACGGAACATCGATAGCCGTGATACGCCCAGCTCGCCTGGACGACGTCCAGCATTTCTTCGGAGGAACGGCTGGGGATCCCGTGTTGACGACCACCTCTTCGACGAGGGGATCGACCTTGGGGCTCGGCGACGTCGCTGCCCGGGCAAAGATCCAGATCCTCGACGGCGACGAGGTCGACGTGGCCGTGCTCGGCGAGGTAAGGCTACCTACCGGTAGGGAAGAGGACTTCCTGGGGAGCGGTTCGGCATCGGTTCGGGGTTTGTTCATCGCGTCTGCGACGATGGGCGCCTTCTCTCCCCACGTGAACTTTGGGTACAAGGTTCGTTCCGGGGATGTCGGCCCCGATGTCTTCCATTTCGCAGCCGGCTTCGACCATCGCCTGAGCGAGTGGGCGACCTTCGTCGTCGACTTGCTCGGCGATATCCCGATGGGCGATTCGCTTGCCTTTCCCGACGACGTTCGTTTCAGCACGCCGTTCCCACGCTCTGTCTCACTCGCCAATATTCCCAACATCCGTGACAACGTCGTCGAGGGAGCGTTCGGAATGAAGTTTCGGACGTCGAACGGAATCGTGCTGTGGACGAATGCGCTGATCGCGCTGAACGACGGAGGGATGCGAGACGGTTTGGTTCAGACCTTCGGTTTCCAGTTCGCGACGCGTTAGTTGCTGAGAACTACGACCCAGTCTGTACCCGAACGGTCGATCTCGAGAACCTGTGTGGTTTCTGTGACGACGACGTCCCGCGCTCTCTCGGCAAAGAACGAATAGGCCGTCGAGACGCTGACGACCACCCTCCCGCCACGCTCCTCTACAGCGGTGACCGTATACGTCACGACAAGGTCTCGGACCGAGTCGAAGAGAGCGACCAGCCCCCTCTCTTCGTCGGAAGACATACTCGTCCACACGGAGCGTACACGAGCGATGTCCTCGGCCTCGATTGCCGCCTTCATCCGGTCCAGAACCTGTACGGCAATCTCGGAGGGCTGAGGAGTGCTCGCCGGCTCGGCCCTCGCCCCCGGCGGGTCGTCGGGAGTCGCCGGTGCCCCATTGTCGGCGGCCTGCCGCCCCGAGGCGATCGCGTCCGACCATGCCGCAGCGGCGGCCCTGAGTGCGGTGAGCGCATCGTCGTACCGACCCGCCTTCATCGCTCTCTCTCCGTCTCGCTCCAGTTCCTCGGCCCGCGCGCGGATCGAGGGATCGGATTCCAAAGCGCGCATCGAGTCGAGCGCGACCTGCTCACGCTCGTACTGGGCAAGCCTTCGGTTGTCGATCCGCAGGTCGGAGAAACCCGACTCCGCCAACCGGAGTGCCGCTGAGGCATTGGCAAACATCCCCTGAGCCGCGGCCTCTTGAGCCCGCTCCCACAGCCCCTCTAGCTCAGCGACCCGCCCGCTCAAGGCCTCGGGGTAGTTGCCCTGGAAGGCACTCCTTGAACTCTGCACAGAGCTAAGCAGCGTCCGATACTCGGCCCGCTCTTCCTCGTCCGACGATCCAGAGCCGATGTCCGAATCCACACCGGTTGCCAGACCGGCGTTGCCGGCCTCTGCTCGCTCGAACGTCCCCGATCGGGCACCAGCATCCACCGCAAGGCGGCCGTCCCCGGAGTCGGCCACGTCTCGTCCGGCATCCGCTTGGAGGTATAACCGCGCGGCCTCATACGTCCCGGCCAGCTGCACGGCCTGCGTAAAGGCGCTTCGCGACTCAGACTCTGCGCCCTCCCCAAGCTCACGACTGGCATAACCCAAGAGGAACCACCCGTCTGGATCGCTTGGGTAGCCAGTCGTCAGGGAGTCGAGTGTCACGATGGCGTTCGGAGAACGGTCACGGAGTTGGGAGAGGCCCCTTAGGACGAGTCGCTCACGTCCGACGAGCCCCTGGTCGCCGTTCAACGCGGGTGGGTCGAGAGGCGACTGGCCGGGCGCCGCCGCCAAGATCTGCGCGAGCGCCAGACGCGAAGAGGCCAGCACGAACGTGGGGTCGGCCGCACGAGCGCCTTCGTACGCGGCTATCGCGCCACTCAGGTCGCCCTCTCGGCGCCTCCGTTCCCCCTCGAGATACGCTTGGATCGCGGCACCCGACGGGGAGAGAACGGCCTCGAGGGCGTCTCGCGACGTGTCGTTGGCCAGGCTACCAACCTCCGCAAGTTCGTCCACGAGACCCGCAACCAGGTCGTGAAGGTCCGAAACCTCCCCGGTGCTGTTTACCTCTCCGAGCCGCCTCCCCGATGTCGGGTCGTAGGCGGTCATGTCCACCGACAAGAAACCGCCCGAGGTGGATACGCTCCCTGTGACGACGACTGTGGCCCCGAGCTCCGCACCCATCAATTCGATGAGGGACTGGGCCGAGGCTCCGAACGCATCCACATACCGGCTCACGACGAGCGGATGGACGACATGGACCTGCGGACCATCCAGAGCGAGAGCGAGGAGATCAGTGAGCCCTTCCCCGAGCAACCTGTTCTCACCCGTTGCGTCGAAGGGCACCAATGCTACGGTCGCGAGCCCCGCCCTGGCTGAACTCGACGGAGCGCCCGACTGGTTCTCCTGCAGGACGGATAAGGCACCTGCTGCGGCAAAGAGCAAGGAGAACGCGAGGACGCCGCCTGCCATGGCCCTCGCCCAGTTCAGTTGTGGTATCTGTCGGCGCGTGAGTGATTGGAACAGGTCGGCGACGTCCAGCGTCCAAGGTCCCATCTCGCTGACCCGACGCTCCCATGTCGGTCGGGACTGCAGCCACGCCGTCAGCGAGACCACGACGAGGCCGATCGTAAGCAGCAGTGTCGCCACGGGCATGACCCACAAACCCAGGGCCAATCGTTCTGCCAGCATTGTGCTGCCGTAGAGCGTGGCCCCTGAGGCCGCTAGGTACGCGAACGCCACTTGGGCGACGTGGGAGAGTTGGCTCCCGCGGGCCTCAGAAGTGGCGAGGGCGATCTCCGCTCCCGCCTCCTCCGAATGCGCCTCATCCGAGACGGCGAAAAGCCAGACCGGAGCCGCCATGTTCTTGAGTTCGCGCTCACCGATCGAAACGAAGCTGAAGTCGCGCCGCTGCTTCAGCTGCCGCCAGACATCCTGGCTCACGACGATCTGCCCCGGCTCAGCCTCGTTCTGGATGCGCGATGCGACGTTCACGCCGTCCCCGAAAAGGTCTCCATTCGCAGACATGAGGACATCCCCGACATGGACTCCAGTTCGAAGCGCGGGCCGAGGCTCGACGCCCTCGGTGGCTTCGGAAAACCTCGCGTGGAAGTCCATGGCGGTTCGGACAGCCCTCTCCGTGCTCGTGAACTCCGCGAACGCGGCGTCTCCGATGAACTGGACCAGCCGTCCCCCCCCATCCTCGATCACACTCAGCGCGGTCGTATGGAAGGTGTCGAGGAGGGCGAGGGCAGCTCCCTCGTCGGTTGACGAGAGGGAGCTGTAGCCGACAAGGTCTGCGAACCAAACGGCCGCGAGGCGACGTTCAGGCCCCGTCCCCTGATCCCCTCCCTGGGATGGAAGGCGCAGCCCCGACCCCGTCGTGATTCTCCTCGCTCTCGGCTGCTGGGACGGTGCAATCGAGAGGAAGGCCTCCTTGAGTTCACGCGCCGACTGGAAGCGGTCCTTGGGCTCACGTCGCAGCAAGCGCATGACGATGCTAGCCATGGCCGGTGGCACGGGCCGACCCGCCTCTTCGATGGGACGCACCTCGCCCCGGTCGGTGGCAGCCATGAGACGGTAGAGCTGGTCGGTCGGTTGATAGGCGAGATGACCAAGCCAGGGATCTCGCCCGGTCAGCAGCGCGTACAGTATCACTCCCAAGGAGAACAGGTCCGTGCGGGCATCGACATCTTCCGCTCTGAGCTGCTCCGGAGCGGCATAGCCAGGCGTCCCCAACGCGCCGGCCGAAGTCAGTCGGCTATCGGCGTCGCTCTGCAGGATCTTCGCGATGCCGAAGTCGAGAACCTTGATGAGCTCCTCATCTTCCCCGCCCGACTCGAGCATAAGGTTCTGGAGCTTTAGGTCACGATGGATGACGGGCTCAGGACTCTCGTGGGCGACCGTGAGAGCGTCGCACACCTGGAGGCCGATGCGGACGACCCGGTCGACGTCCATCGGTCCGTCTTCGTCCAGCACGTCAGCGAGGTTCCTGCCGTCGACGTGCTCCATGAGGAAATAGACGAGGCCCGCTTCGAGATCCTCTTCGTAAGTGGCGAGGCCGACGATATAAGGCGATCGCGTCCCGAGGCGTTTCATGATCTGAGCCTCGCGCAGGAATCGCTTGCGCATGTTCTCCGCCTCGGCCCCACGGAGCCGATCGACGCTCAGAATCTTCAATGCCTCAATCCACCCGCCGGTCTCGTCGCGCACTTTGTACACGGTACCGAAGGAGCCCGCTCCGATCCGCTCCAGGACCCGCCACTTATCGCGCAGGAGAGTGCCGACTAGGGGATCCGTCGATCCCGCAGCCGCGAGGGCCTGAGCCTTCAGCTCCTCGACTTCCTCAGCTGTGAGCGGGATCGTCGGGTTCAGGTCTCCCGGGTTTCTTGAGTCCTTATCGTCGGCCACTTTGGGGGTTCCGGTGCGGGGCAGGCGGATTGAGCGGGTCACGATAGGCCGTCGCAAACCGCTGCTAGTATAGTCGGGTCGAAGCCACGCTCCCGCCAGCCTACCAAGCCTTCCCTCCAGATCTCGGCATCCGATCGGCAAGAAACGCCGGCAAGGCCAACGGGACCCGGTCGAGAGGCCGCCGGGCTGGCCAGCTGAGGGTCAGTCCTCCTCCACTGCCCTTCGTGCGGATGTCACCGCAACCTCGAGAGCTCGCCGAATCATCGGCGGGATCCCCTCGGGACCCCGCTTCGCGCAAGCCTCCGCGGCGGTGATCGCGAGGTAGGGTTTCGATCGGTTTCGGATCGCCTTGTGGATCACCTGCTCGGGCGCCGCTCGGGTCCCCTGCTTCCGGATTCCGGCCGCGTCTCGGTAGACCCCTTCGTACCCGTGATCCCAGAGGCACCGCTCCACGTCCCGCTCGCGCAGAACCGAGACTCGGCTCCGCCGCTTCCGTCCGCCGAGGTGGCGCGAGGCGTCGCGGGCATATCGTTCTCCCGACTCGTCGCCGTCCACCAGCAGGTGCCACTCGATCCCGAGATCGTTGGCGAGCTTCACGAGCGGGACGACCCCGCACTGCGCAAACTCCACGCAGCGCACCCCCTCGCCTTCGAGGTCGTAGCCGAGCACGCGAGCGAGCTGCGTCAGGAGCCAGAACTCGGACTCGCCCTCGACGAGCAGCCAGCAGCGGCCGAACAGCACCCCGCCGCGCTTGGCCCGAACGTGATAGCTCACCCGACGGAGGTCGGTGGGCGTCAATCCAGCGACCGACAGCCTTCTGACGTCGATCCGCTCTCCGCTCCGCACCAGACGACGCAGGTAACCGAGCGGGACGGAAGAAAGGAGCTCGCCAGAGTTCGTCGTCACGACCGTCTGAGCCCCGAGGCCCTCGATCACATCCCATGTCGAAGCCAGGAGAATCGGATGAAGGTGCGCCTCGGGCTCCTCGATGGCGATGATGGGTCGCGCCTCGTTCGGAAGCGCTTCCTCGCCTCGCTCCTCGAGCATCGCTCCGAGGACGGTGAGGAGGCCGACGGTATGGCTACCGCTCCCCGAACGAACCGCTCGAGGCGCGTCCCGCTCGCCCTCGACCTCGGACGCTGAGTTGGAAACGAGCTCACCGAGCATGCGTTGCAGGGGACCGGAATCCCGCTCGGCCTCGCCCCCGCCCGCACCGTACAGGCGCCGTGCAGCACGCATCGCGTTGGCGATCTGCTTCTTGGGGACCGGCCCGCGGGTCCTCGCCAGATCCCGGTAGACCCGCTCGATCAGCGCCTCGAGGTTGCGGCGACCCCGGCGCTCCAGGTTGTCCGATGCCGAGGGCGCACCCTCGGGGATTCGGTCGAGATGGGGTTGGGCGAAGCGAAGGAGGAGGACGGGATGCAGGGTTTGCAGTCGTTCGAGCAGCTGCCCGTCCGGCTGCGGGTCGAGCGGCTGTCCGTCGACGTCGATGAATCGGCTGGAGATCCTGCGGTCGTCGGGATCGGCCCGAAACTCGGCCCGCACACGCTTCACGCCGGACCCGTCTTCGATGGCCGCCTCCCCGAAGTAGGCGTCGGCAGGCGCGTGGGACCTCGGGGCATCCTCCCACTCGAAGGTCAGTACCACCCGCGTGGAGCGCGGCCGGGAATCCCCCCGGCCACGATAGAAATCGTCGGCCCTGAGCTGAGCGTCCCTCTGCAGGGCTCGCCGGCCGAGAAAAAGACCCAGGACGTCGAAGACGCTGGTCTTGCCCGAGTTGTTCTCACCGATGACGACCGTCACCGGGCCGCACTCCAGGTCGAGTCGGCCGATTCCCCGGAAGTTCTCGATGCTCACACACGTCAGCCTCATACTCTGAAGCTGAACGAAGAAAGGCCGCAGGCAACCGTTTTCGGGTCGCCCGCGGCCTTTCGGCGCGTGGTCATAGAGCGCGGGAGCTAGTTGCCGCTCCCCTCCTCACGCGTGTCGACCTTCACCTCGACCCCATCGATCACGACCTCGACATCATCGAGATCGAAATCGAAATCGAAGTCGAAGTCGAAGTCGAAGTCGAAGTCGAAGGATTCGACCTGCTTGAGCTGCTTCAGCTGCTTGAGCTGCTTGAGCTGCTCGAGCTGACCCAGCTGTTGGAGCTGCTCGAGACCCTGGAGCGATTCCAGTCCCTCGATCTCGTCGAGATTCTCGAGCTCCTCGAGAGCCCGCTCGAGCTCTGCCAGACCGCGCTCGAGCTCCTCCTCCCAATCCGCCCGATCCCGTACCCGCACTCTATGGTGTGCGTCGGCTTCGATTCGCTCGACGGCGACATTCGACACCCGGAACGCATGGGCCTCACTCTCGCCACCAAACAACAACCTCGCGCCCAAAAGGGCCCCCCCGGCGATCGTCACGATCGCGATCACGTCACCCGAGCGAAAAGCCATCATCCATCTCCTGAAGGTCGAAGGTCCGTCTCCTGCCCCTACGCACGCAGCCGCCGGCAGGTTTCGACGGGGTTCCCAAGCCCGGAGCGAAGCCGATACCATGAGCGTCATGCGAACGTGGCGCCGCACCCTGCTCCTCCTGCCGGCCCTCGGCCTGCCTGTCCCGATCGCGGCGCAGGCGCGTCTGTGCACCGACGCCCAGGGGTTCCTCTCCGACGAGATCGGCATGGCCACCGTCGTCGAGCCCGACACCCTCGACGATTGGCGGACCGGCCAGCGCACAGCCGGGTGCCGAGTGACGGCGGCAGGGCTCACGACCCGTGCCCTGCCGGACGAGGCCCGAGTGTTCTTCGATCGAGTCCGAGCCGCGGGGTGGAGCCGCACGCCCGACCCACGCGATGCGCCGCGAGAGGCCTCTCTGCGCTTCAGGAGGGCGGACGTGGACTGCCTCTTCAGCTTCTATTCGGGGGGGCTGCTCGGAACCGAAGCCGAGCTTCGTGTGGACGATGCCCGCGTCCCGAAGTCGGGCGAGGGGCGCTACAACCTCCTCGTGCTCTGTGTGCCCGCCGCAGATCCGGGCGGAGGCCACACACCGCCCTGACGAGGCTGCTTCCACTCCTGGATCAGGAGCGGCCCTCTCACATGATCCCGGGGTAACAGACCTTATCGACAACCCAGACACCGGAGGGTACAGATGGCGGAGGAAGGCGGAACCCGGCACGAAGAGCACAGGGTGAGTGGAGAGAACCTGGTCAAGAAGATCAAGGAGATCATCCACGAGGGGAACGTCCGGCGCCTGACGATCAAGAACGACGAGGGTCGCACGCTCATCGTGGTGCCCCTCTCCGTGGGCGTGGTCGGTGCGGTCCTCGCGCCCGTCTGGGCTGCGATCGGCGCGGTGGCCGCGCTCGTCACCAACTGCTCCATCGAGGTGGAGCGCGCGGACGACGGTGGAGCCGAGGCAGAGGCGGAAGCGGACGAGGTGGTCGAGGACGCAGAGATCATCGAGGCCACCGAGGATAGCTAGCTCCCGGCGATCCCGCCCGAGGTCCTGATCCGGCGGCAGGGCGCCCCCGCCGAGGATCGAGGAGACGTGACACGGTGTGAGGTCGCACCGGTCCGTGCGCGATCGTCGGCTTCGTCCCAAGTTCTCCGGACCCGGGACCGACCCTGGGCGCTCAGGAGAGGAGGGCGAATGCCGTCTGTTCGGCGGGGTCTCGAATTCGGATGTCTGCTGGCAGGACTCGCCGTCGCGGTCCCCGTGGCGGGCCAGAGCAAGGCGAGCGCCGGTGAGGAGCCGGGCCTCGGCTCGCCCGAAGGTGTCCTCTTCTGGACTCCGGAAGAGCAGAGCTCGGGATACCCGAGCTACGAAAGCGTCTTCCCTGTGCGGTTCATCGCGGCGAGCGATCACCCCCTGCCGCTCCCGGAGCGCCCGATCGACCTCTCCCACGTCAGTCTGGAGAGCGGGGGTGCCTCGATGGACCTCGACGGGTTCATGGCGGCCAACCACGTCCGTGGACTTCTGGTTCTCCAGAAGGGCGACATCGTCTACGAGCGCTACGCACACGGAAACACCCGCGACACGCGCTGGGTGTCCTTCTCGGTCGCGAAGTCCGTGGTGTCGCTCCTGATCGGTGCGGCGATCCAGGACGGCTACATCGAGAGCCTCGATTCCTCGGTCGCCGATTACCTGCCGATCTTGAAGGGCTCTGCCTACGAAGCAGCCACGATCCGAGACGCACTGCAGATGGCGTCCGGCGTGGAATGGGACGAGAGCTTCACAGATCCCGAGGCGGACGTGAATCGTTTGAGCAACGCCTCGACGCGCGAGCGACTCGAATTCCTCTCGGGCCAACCCCGCGTGGCAGATCCCGGGACACGCTTCAACTACAACTCCAACGAGGCGCACCTCGTCAGCTCCGTTCTCCGGGCCGCGATCGGGGGCGACCTCTCCTCGTACCTTCGGGCAAAGATCTGGGAGCCCATGGGGATGGCGGCGAACGCCAACTGGCAGCTCACCGAGCCCGACGGGGCCGAGTACGGTGGATGCTGTATCAGCGCGACGCTTCGAGACTACGGTCGACTCGGCCTTTTCGCCCTGAGCGAAGGTGAGCTTCCCGACGGCACGCGTGTGCTTCCCGAGGAGTGGATGGCGGAGTCCACGACGCCTTCGGCCGCCAATCCGGGTTACGGCTACTACTGGTGGCTGAATCAGATGCCGAACAGTTACAGCGCGATCGGCGTCTTCGGGCAGATGATCTGGATCGACCCCACCGAAGAGGTCGTGGTCGTGACGCACAGCATGTGGCCCCATCCCACCGCTCTCTTTCCCCGCGGGTGGGCCTTTGCCAGCGCCATCCGCGACGCGTTGCGGAGCGACCAGCCATGACCGGGCACACCTCCCTCGCCGGGGTGCTCCTCCTTGCCGCAGCGCCGATCTTTGGCGGGATCCCGGTCCTGCATGCACAGGAAGCACCGGATGCGGCCGGCCTCTTCGACCAGAGCTGCGCCGAGTGCCATAGCACGGCCCAGAGCGGAAGAACACCCAGCCGGTTCTCGCTGGGAAGCCTCTCCCCCCGCGCGATCGTCGCTGCGCTCGATGGCGGGGTGATGCGGCGGGAGGGCGCCGAGCTCAGCGCGGAAGAGCGCATCATGCTGGCCGAGTACCTGACCGGCCGATCGTACTCCGAAGCGCTTCTCCCCGAGTCCGCTTTCTGCGAGAGCGCAGGACCGGCCCCGCTCGCGCTCGACCGGGTGTCCTGGATGGGATTCGGAGGGAACCTGGAGGGAACCGGCTTCCAGCCGGAGGAGCGCGCCGGACTGACCGCGGCCGACGTCACGGGACTCGAGCTTCGGTGGGCGTTCGCTTTTCCGGACGCGTCGGAGACCCGCACCAAGCCCACAGTCGTCGGCGACGTAGTCCTCGTCGGCAGCCAGTACGGGGTCGTCCTGGCTCTCGACTCGGCCACCGGATGCACACGCTGGGTCTTCGAGGCCGATGCTCCCGTGCGGGGGGCGGTCCTCGCGGCCGAAGACGAGCGGGGAAGGTCCATGGCCTACTTCATGGATTTCCGCACCACGGCCTACGCGCTGGACGTGGAGACGGGCGAGGTGGCTTGGAAGACGCGCGTGGGGTGGCACCCGGAGTCGAGCAATACGGGTAGCCCGGCGCTTTACGACGGGAAGCTGATCGCCCCCATCTCCACCATGGAGGTCGTGACGGCAGGCGACCCGACCTACGCATGCTGCACGGCTTCCGGCGCGGTCGCGGCGCTCGATACCTCGACCGGCGACGTGCTGTGGTATCACCGCGTGATTCCCGGCTACCCGGACAGTGTCGGGGTGAATGCCATCGGCACACCGCGTTGGGCGCCCTCGGGTGCCCCGGTCTGGTCGAGCCCGACCGTCGACGTCCGACGGGGCCTGGTGTACGCGGGGACGGGAGAGAACTACACACGCCCGACCACCGAATCGAGCGACGCGATCATCGCCCTCGACCTGGAAACCGGGGAGCTCGCCTGGTCCTTCCAGGCCACGTCGGACGACGCCTTTACGATGGCCTGCTCGGGCCTGCGAAACCGGCAGAATTGTCCGAGTCCCCCGGGCCCGGACCTGGACTTCGGGATGGCGCCGATGCTCGTGACCCGACCCGACGGGGAGGAAGTCCTCGTGGCCGGCCAGAAGTCCGGGGTCGTTTGGGCGCTCGACCCCGACGCGGAGGGGGCCGTGCTCTGGTCGACGCGGGTCGGGAAAGGAAGCGCGCTCGGCGGCATTCACTGGGGCATGGCGACGGACGGACGGACGGTCTACGCCGCCAACGCGGACCGGGGCGACGCGGTGATCGCCGACGTGAACCCGGAACGGGAGCCGACTCCGGGTCTCTACGCCCTCGATCTGATGGACGGTCGCGTGCTCTGGGAGTCGCGGGTCCCGGCCGAGATCTGCGAGGGGCGACGCGGCTGCTTCATCTCCAACTCCGCCGCGCCGACCGCGATCGACGGGGTGGTATTCGCGGGCGGCCTGGACGGACACATCCGAGCCCACGCGGCCGACGACGGCCGCGTGCTCTGGGACTTCGACACGGTTCGGGAGTTCGAGACGGTCAACGGCATTCCCGGCCGCGGAGGCGCGATCGACGGTCCCGGTCCCGTGATCGCCGACGGGATGGTCTTCGTCAACAGCGGATACGGACAGTTCGGGCAGATGCCCGGCAACGTCCTGCTGGCCTTCGCCCCGCAGGGTGGTTAGATGGCCCCGCCGAGCCCAGATTGCCGCCCCATGAGTCCCGACCAGCTGGAGTGCCACCGATGATGGTCCCTCGAGTCGTCTCGCGGGGAGCAGGAGCGCGCGGGCTCCTCGTATCGCTTCTGACCTTCGCAATCGTCACAGCCCCCGACCTTGCGGCCCAGAGCGGCGAAGTCCCCCGCCTCGCCTCGGGGCAGCCCGACATGAACGGGATCTGGCAGGTGCTGGGCAACGCTCACTGGGACATCGAGCCCCATGCCGCTCGTGCCGCGCTGGCGATGCAGCCCGGCCCGGTCGTACCCGTCCCGGCGAACGAAGTCCTGGCGCTCGGCGCGATCGGAAGCGTGCCTTCCGGCTACGGCGTGGTCGTGGGTGGCGAGATCCCCTACCTCCCCGAGGCCCTCGCGAAGCGGGACGAGAACCGCGAGCACTACCTCGAGCGTGATCCGGAGATCAAGTGCTACCTGCCGGGTGTGCCGAGAGCGACCTACATGCCGTTCCCGTTCCAGATCTTCCAGAGCGACAGCAAGTTCTTCATCTCGTACGAGTACGCCGGTGCGGACCGTGACATCTATCTCGAGGATCCGGGTCCGGCACAGGTGGACTCCTGGATGGGCCAGTCCGTGGGCCGCTGGGATGGGGACACCTTCGAGGTGCACGTCACCGGGCTGATCGACCAGACCTGGTTCGACCGTGCCGGGAATCATCACAGCGCGGCGATGACGGTCACCGAGCGGTACACGATGGTCGGCCCCGACCACATCATGTACGAGGCGACCATCGAGGATCCCGAGACATTCAGCCGACCCTGGACGATCCGGATGCCGCTCTACCGCAACGTCGATCCGAACGCTCGGCTGGGTCAGTTCAAGTGCGTCGAGTTTGTGGAGGAGCTCCTCTACGGGCACCTTCGGAAGAACCCGATCCGTGAGTAGAGGAAAAGAGATGCGCAATCGGATGGTACGCTCGATCCTTACGTCCGTGCTGACGCTGTGCCTCATGGGCATGGGGGCGGCCGGGGAGCTGCTGGCTCAGGACGCCGCGTCGTGGGTCGTACCGCGCACGCCCGACGGGCGCCCGGACCTGCAGGGCAACTGGTCGAACGCAACCATGACGCCGATCGTGCGACCCAACGGCGTCGGCCCGGTCCTGACCGCCGAGCAGGTGGCGACGCTCGAGGACGGGCGCAGACTCTTCATCGAGGAGGAGGCTCAGGCGAGCAACCCGGACCGAGAAGCGCCTCCGGTCGGGGGCGAGTTCTCCGGCGACCCACTCCTCGATGGAGCGTCGGGCGGGACCGGCGGCTACAACTACTTCTGGATCGACGGCGGAGACAGGATCGCCGTCTACGGCGGAGAGCCGCGCAGCTCGCTCATCACACACCCGGCCGACGGTCAGCGTCCACCGCTGAACGACGAGGGCCAGCAGGCCGTGGCCGAGCGCAGAGCGTTCACGGCCCGTTTCGGTGCCTACGACAACCCGGAGAACCGGCCTCTGGCCGAGCGGTGCCTGATGTCCTTCGGCTCGAACGGCGGCCCGCCCATGCTGCCGAACTACTTCTACAACAACAACTACACCATCGTACAGACGCCCGACCATGTGATGATCTTCACCGAGATGGTGCACGACGTTCGGATCATCCGCATGGGCGAGCCGAAGCCGCTGCCCGCCCACATCCGTCCGTGGATGGGGGACTCCTGGGGCCGCTGGGAAGGAGACACGCTGGTCGTGGAAACCACGAACATCCATCCCGACCAGGCCCTCGCGAGCATTTCGGCGGCCCAATTCTATCCGTCCGAGAAGATCAAGGTGACGGAGCGCTTCACCCGCACGGACGAGAACACCATCAACTACGCATTCACGGTCGACGATCCGGGTATGTTCTCCGAGTCGTGGGGCGGTGAGGTTCCGTTCGAGCGGATGGACGGCCTCCTGTACGAGTACGCCTGTCACGAAGGGAACTATGCGCTCTCCAACGTGCTGAGCGGCGCTCGAGCCCAGGAGCGTGAGGGCCGACAGAATCAGCCTGACCAGAGGTGACGATGAACAGAAGGACGCTGACCCTGTGGGCGCTCGGAGCCGTCGCATTGCTCGCCGCCGCCGCCCCTTTGGTGGCCCACCATGCCTTCGGAGCCGAGTTCGACCGCAACGCGCCGATCCGCCTGGAAGGCAAGGTCGTCAAGCTCGAGTGGGTGAATCCGCACGCCTGGATCCACATGGAGGTCGTCAGGGAAGACGGCTCGAGCGAGGTGTGGATGGTCGAGGGCGGCACGCCCAACACGCTCCTCCGGCGCGGACTTCGGCGGGACTGCCTCCTGCCCGGCACGGCCATCATCGTCGACGGCTATCAGGCCAAGGACCACTCCCTCACGCGAGCCAACGGCAAGGACGTCACCTTCACCGACGGGACGAAGATCTTCCTGGGTTCGTCGGGAACCGGCGCTCCCTACGAGGCGGAGATGCTCCGTGCTCGACGCGATCAGGGACGCTGCTGAGCTAGGAAAAGCCGATCCAGCGGCCCGCGGCCGCTACGACGAACCACAGCAGGAGCGACCCGGAGGCCGCCCAGCGGCTCCGGATCGACGTTTCCAGATCGGGGTCGCGTGCCACACGCTCGCGCACGAACAGCGTGAAGAGCAGCGCCACCGGAAGCGTGATGATCTTCACCCAGAACGAGCGGTTGTAGTAGCACTTGATCGCCTCCGACAGGAAGAGCGGAACACCCGTCGCGATCAGGATCACGATGCTCGCCCAGAGCCACGGGCGGGCATGGGCGGCAAGCTCGGCGATGGACTGGTTCCGCAGGCCCGCCCCGAGCATCCGCAGGTCGACGACCAGCACCGCGCCCCCCAGCAGACAGAGCCCGAGCAGGTGCACGGACTCGATCACCGGGAACGCCCAGATGGACTCACGAACCGCCACGCCGATCGCGGTCGCCTCACACCACTCGAAAAATGCGTAGAGCACCCGGCGCTACTCTCCCTCCAGGACGCATCCGGCCGCCCAATTGATGAAGTCCGGCTGCGGCTGGATGTCGCAGTCGAACCAGTTGTACGCGATCAAGCGTCCCGCGACGACGATGACCGCCCACACGCAGAGGGAGACCGCACCCGCCATCCGGGCGGCACGCGGAGGAACGGCGCTCCGTCCCCACTCCGACACGCTTGGGTGGATCCGCCCGTGGAAGATCCAGATATTGACGCCCGCCACGACCAGGAGCAGAGCTTTCAGCCGGAAGAAGACGTTGTGGTAGTAACGCAGGGGCGCCGAGTAGAAGAGGAGCAGGCCTGTGACCGCCATCACGGCGAACCCCACCCGCGTCCACCAGAGCATGCGGCCCGTGAACTCGCCGACCGGGACGCTGCGAAAGCTCACGCCCAGTAGACGCAGGTCCATCATGACCGCGGTGCCCACGAAGAGACACAGCGTCAGGACGTGTGTGGACTCGACCAGGGGCCAGACCCAGAGGGACTCGAGCAGGGCCACGCTCCAAGGCGTCCCCCCGAGCCACTCGAGGAAGCTGCCGATCAACCCGGGCCTCTAGTTGCCGCGCTCGTCATTGGGGCGAAGCGTCTCCACCGCATACTGGGAGTGGCAGGCGGTGCAGGTGTAGTACAGCTCGGCCCCCACGTCGAAGACCCCGGATTCGTTGCGAGCCGTAGCGGCCTCGATGGCCTGGCGAGCGACTTCGGTCATCGCTCGCGACATCGCCACCCACCCCTCGCGGCCCTCCACACGCTCGGGCATCAGCAGCAGGTTGCCCGACTCGGCAACCACGTACGCCGCGTTGACGACCGCTTCCCACTCCTCCTCGGACTGGGGACGTATCTCCGTCGTTCCGTTCTCATCGATGATGGTCCCCACGGCATCCCAATACACCTCGGCCGCAGGCTCGATGACCGAGGCCATCAGCTGCCTCACGTCGGCCACAGGCGTGTACGGAGGGGACTCGGACGCCTCCGAGGTGCACGCCGTAAGCGCCAGCACGGCCGCAAGGATGGAGCGGGGCTTCTGCATGGGGCGGCAAGGTAGCAGGAGCCCCCGCTGTGTGCACGGAAACGGCCTCCTCCTCGCCCGCCCCGTGTCCGGACATGAAACCGCGGCCCCCTCGCCGATGTAGCAGACGACCGAGGGACGGTAGCCAACCGCCCCGGAACCGCTGTATCATTGCGTCCTTGAACCGTAAACCCCGCACTTGGAGTGATCGATGTATCGAACTCGTGTTTTCGTGGCTACCGCCGCCACTCTGGCTCTTGTTTTCAGCGCGTCCGACACCGCGGCGCAGGACGAATCCCGTTCCGTCGCCGGCGGCGGCATCGACGTGCCGGGATGGATGGGCAAGATCGACGCCCGCGAAGCGGAGCGCGGCTCCACCTTGGAGGACGCTCGGCTCTCCATGGAGGGAGACGGGATGCACGTCACGACCGGCCCCGCCGTGGCGTACTGGCACCCCGACAATCACGCCACGGGCGACTACACGGTCAGCGCGACATTCCATGAAGCCGAGTACATGAATCTCAACAATCATCCGCACCCCTACGGCATCATGATCGCCGGCAACGACCTGGGGACGGACCAGCAGAGCTACCTGTACTGCGCAGCGTACGGCAACGGCTCGTTCATCGTCCGCGGCTTCGGCCCCGAGGCTTTCCAGATGAACGGTCGCCGCGCCGAGGCGAACGACGCCGTCAACTCCGCGGCCGGCCAGGGTGAGCCGGTCATGCAGGAGATCGCCGTGAGCGTCCGGGGCGACATGGTCGAGTGCGCGATCAACGGCACCGTGGTCGGGAGCTACAGCAAGGCCGACCTGGTCATGGACGGTAAGCTCAAGTCCACGGACGGGCACTTCGGCGTCCGGTTCGGACACAACACCGAGGCGACGGTAACCGGGCTCGGAATGACGCAGCACTAGCGGCTTTTTGCGGTGCCCCGGCCGGCCGAGCCGGCCGGGGACCCCCCCCCCACAACGCCGCCCGCGACAAGAACCGATGGCCAGCACGCCGATGTTCTCCAGGCTCCACGCCGACCGAATTCCCGAGCGTGCGGCGGAGATCGAAGGCTCCGAGGAGGCGAAAGCGGTGCCTCGCTTCGCGAATCGGGGTGAGCCTACCCTGAGCGCGCGCCTTCCGTAGCTTTCGGGAGCACGAAACTCACCTCGCAAGCCCCCGAATCGGAGCGCCCGATGGCCAGCCGTCTTTTCGCAGTGGCCGCCCTAGGCGTGTTGCTCACCACCGCCTGTGCCGCCCCCGACGACACCACGCCTGCCGAATCGCCCATGCAAGCCCTCGTCGATCAGTACGCCACCGTTCGTCTGACGTCCGACCTGTCGCATCTCTCGGAGGACGACCGGGAGGTCGTCCGGCTGCTGATCGAAGCCGTCCAGCCCATGGACGACGTCTTCTGGATGCAGGCATACGGGAACGAGGATGCCGCGCTGGCGCTCGCGGAGGGTGACGCGGCCATGCGTCGCTACATCGAGATCAACTACGGGCCCTGGGATCGGCTGCGGGCCGATGAGGCATTCGTCGACGGGGTGGGGCCCAAGCCGGAGGGCGCGAACCTCTATCCGGCGGACCTCACCGACGAAGAGTTCGAAGCGGCTGCGGCGGACGATCCCGAGCTCCGCAGCCTGTACACGCTCGTCCGGCGTGCGGAGGACGGGAGTCTCGAGGCGGTCCCGTACCGCGAAGCCTTCGCCGAGGCACATCAGGCGACCGCCGCAAAGCTCCGCGAGGCCGCGGCGCGGGCGACCGACCCGGGACTGTCCCACTACCTCATGCTCCGGGCCGAGGCGCTGGAGACCGACGACTACCAGCCCAGCGATCTCGCCTGGATGGACATGAAGGAGAACCCGATCGACGTCGTGATCGGCCCGATCGAGACCTACGAGGACTCCCGTTACGGCTACAAGGCCGCGCACGAGGGCTACGTGCTGATCAAGGACATGGCGTGGAGCGAGCGCCTCTCACGCTTCGCTGCACTGCTGCCGAGCCTGCAGACCGGGCTTCCGGTGCCCGAACCGTACAAGCGCGAGACGCCGGGGCGTGATTCCGAGCTGAACGCGTATGACGTCGTCTATTACGCGGGGGATGCGAACGCGGGCTCGAAAACGATCGCCATCAACCTCCCCAACGACGAGGCAGTGCAGCTCGCCAAGGGCACGCGACGCCTCCAGCTCAAGAATGCCATGCGGGCCAAGTTCGACGAGATCATGCTACCGATCACGGCGGCCCTGATCGCGGAGGATCAGCAGCACCACGTGACCTTCGATGCGTTCTTCGGCAACACCATGTTCCACGAAGTCGCGCACGGCCTCGGCGTGAAGAACACGATCACGGGCGAAGGCACGGTACGGCAGGCGCTCCTCGAGCACGCCTCTCCCATGGAGGAAGGGAAAGCCGACGTCGTGGGACTCTACATGGTGAAGCAGCTCTTCGAGCGAGGAGAGCTCACCGAAGGGTCCCTCGAGGACCACTATGTCGCCTTCCTCGCCGGGATCTTCCGCTCCGTGCGCTTCGGCGCGACGAGCGCCCACGGCCGGGCCAACATGGTGCGCTTCAACTTCTTCAAGGAGATGGGCGCCTTCACGCGGGACGAGGCCACCGGGACCTACCGTGTGGACTTCGAGGCCATGGCGAGCGCCGTCGACAGCCTGAGCGAGGTCATCCTTACCCTCCAGGGAGACGGGGACTATCAGGGCGTCGACGACTTGCTGACCGAAAAGGGGATCGTGCCGCCGGATCTCCA
>JBDHII010000050.1:0-20645 GCA_039587515.1 Gemmatimonadota bacterium | reverse complement strand
GATGCTTCGAAACGTCAGGCCACCCGCTCCCCTCGTGGGCTCAGCTCGGTCCGTCGTGGAACCATCGCCCAGGTAACCAGAACGGTTGCTTGCGCCCCGCACCACTTACGCCGGATTATGGGCCACCCGAAAACCGTTGTGTGCCGCACGCTTCATTCAAGCCGCTCCGGCGGCTGGAGACCCTCCACCGAGTGCAGTCATGAGCGACAGCCTGATCGAACGCCTGAACGAGGCCCTGTCGGGTCGGTACGTCATCGAGCGGAAGCTGGGGGAAGGCGGGATGGCCTCCGTCTACCTGGCCGACGACATCCGTCACGAGCGCAGCGTGGCGCTGAAGGTCCTCAAGCCGGAGCTGGCGGCGGTGGTCGGGGCCGAACGCTTCCTGGCGGAGATCAAGACCACGGCCAACCTGCAGCACCCCCACATCCTCCCGCTCTTCGATTCCGGCGAGGCGGACTCCTTCCTCTTCTATGTGATGCCCTATATCGACGGGGAGACGCTCCAGGACCGGCTGGACCGGGAGCGGCAGCTGCCCATCGACGAGGCCCTGGGCATCGCCACCGCCGTGGCCAACGCCCTGCAGACGGCCCATGACGCCGGGGTGGTCCACCGGGACATCAAGCCCGCCAACATCCTGCTGAGCCGCGGCGAGCCGCTGGTGGCGGATTTCGGCATCGCCCTGGCGGTCGGCGCCGCCGGGGGCAACCGCCTCACCGAGACGGGGCTCAGCATCGGCACGCCCTTCTACATGAGCCCGGAGCAGGCCACCGGCGACCAGGTCATCGGCCCCGCCAGCGACACCTTCGCCCTGGCGTGCGTCCTCTACGAGATGCTGGTGGGCGAGCCCCCCTACCCCGGGAGCACGGCCCAGGCCGTGCTGGGGAAGATCATCCAGGGGGTGCCGGTCTCCGCCACCGCCGTGCGCAAGTCCATTCCCAGCCACGTGGACGCCGCCATCCGCAAGGCGCTGGAGAAGCTTCCCGCCGACCGCTTCACCGGGGCCCACGCCTTCGCCAAGGCGCTGGCGGATCCGACGTTCCGGCACGGCGCCGAGCAGGTATCCGCCGCAGACGGCGGCGTGAGCGGCAGGTGGAAGGCCATGGCGCTGGGCGCCTCGGGGCTGGCGGCGGTGCTGGCCGGCGCGCTGGCCTTCTTCGCGCTGCGACCGGAGCCGCCGGCCGGGGTGGAGCGGTTCTCGTTGCGCCCCCTGGACGGGCAGTCCACCAACTACGTGTTCGACCTCTCCGACGACGGCAAGGCCGTGGTCCTGAGCCTTTCGGTGGGGAACGCGTCGCAGCTGGCGGTGCGCCGCCTGGACGCGCTGACCGCCACCCCCATCCCCGGCACCGAGCAGGGCATCTTCCCCGCCATCTCTCCCGATGGCACGGAGGTGGCATTCAACGCCGGGGGCTCGCTGAAGATCGCCCCCATGGCCGGCGGCGTGGTGCGCACCGTGGCCGACTCCGTCCGCTGCTGCATGCACTGGGGGGAGGACGGCTACATCTACTTCAACAACCAGAACGCCAGCATCAGTCGCGTGCCGGAGGCCGGGGGTCCGTCGGAGCGGGTGACGGAGTCCACGCCGGGAGAGCAGCACACCGACCTCTCGGTGGACCCGGAGAAGGACGTCGCCGTCTTCACGGTCTACGGAACGCCCTACCGGGTGGAGGCCATGCGCCTGTCCACCGGGGAGCGCGCGGTGGTGACGCCGGGGGTGAAGCCGCACCTCACGGACGACGGCTACCTCATCTTCGGGACCGTAGCGGGGCAGATCCTGGCGGCGCGCTTCGATCCCGAGGCCATGGCCCTGGCCGGCCCGGCGGTGCCCCTGGTGGAAGGCGTACGGGTGGACGGCGACGACTGGCCCTACTTCTCCGTTGCCTCGAATGGGACCCTGCTCTACTGGACCGGCGCGTCCACGGCCGGCGACCAGGCGCGGGTGGTACGGGTGAACCGCGAGGGGGTCACCACCCCCGTCGACCCGGACTGGCGCTTCAACCCCGGCACGCCGGAGGTGGCGCTGGCGCTGTCGCCCGACGGCAGGCGCCTGGCGGTGAAGATCACCGGCGAGACCGGCGACGACATCTGGGTGAAGCAGCTCGATGACGGCCCCCTGTCGCGCCTCACCTTCGACGAGCGACTCGACCAACGGCCCCGGTGGTCACGGGATGGGCGGAGCATCTACTTCACCTCGGACCGGAACTCCGATCCCGAGAACTTCGACCTGTGGGTGCAGCCCGCCGACGGCACCGGATCGGCAGAGATCGCGCTGGACCTGGAGGGCTCCGTGCTCGAGGCCCAGCTCACGCCCGACGGCTCGACCTGGGCGCTGCGGATCGGGGGCCTGAGCAACGTCTTCGGCGTCCGGGACCTGGTGAGCCTGGCCGTCGGCGACTCGGTGCTGCAGCCCGTGGCCGCGGAGCCCTACGACGAGAAGGGCTTCTCCCTCTCCCCCGACGGCCGGTGGATCGCCTACGAATCCACGGAGACCGGTCGCGACGAGATCTACGTGCGCCCCTTCCCCAACGCACAGGACGGCAAGTGGCAGATCTCCACGTCCGGCGGCACCAACCCCAAGTTCAGCCGGAGCGGGCGTGAGCTCTACTTCGCCAACGGCGCCGACGAGCTGGTGGCGGCGCGCATCGACACCTCCAGCGGGGCCTTCGAGGTCACCAACCGCGAGCCCCTGTTCACCCTGGGCGAGCGCGGCCTGGACTCCTCACCCAACTACACCAGCTGGGACGTGGGCCTGGAAGAGCGCGTCTTCTACATGGTCCAGTTCGGGGGTGAGGGCAGCGAAGTGGTGTCCAACGAGTTCGTGCTGGTGCAGAACTGGATTGAAGAGGTGCGGGCGAGGGTGGGCGGGTAGGGCGACTGAGCCGGGCATGCGACCCCATCACGTGCCGCCGAACGAAACAGCCACGACCCCCATCGCTCGTCTCTCGAACCCCGAACCTACTGATTGAGAGTCGAGACCAGGGGCGACCAGATGGGTGCCGCACAGGTAGGCCGAGTTCCTCCACGACGTTCTGCATCGAGCGGTTAGCGCGTTCTGCTTTGCGGCTGAGCATCTTCCCGTTTCGTTGGGTCTCGCCGAGTTGGCACACCAGGCGGCTTCATCGAAGCAAGAGGAGGGCGCGGCCCGTCGCACGCCGAGCTCGTGGGTCCGCCGGCTGACCATGGGCGAGGCTGCGCCGAGCAGCCCCACCACGGCCGGCAGCATCGCGGCAGCCGCAACGAGCTCCTGATGCGACGAAATGAAACCCGGCCCTTGAACTAAACGTCTTAGGCCATAAGATGGGGGACCATAAACTAAACGGCTTAGGCCAAGGCCCGTATGACATCGCCTCTCGGAGTGGTCCAGGGAACCCTGGAGTTGCTGATCCTGCGAACCCTGGACGCTGACGTGCCCATGCACGGCTTCGCCATTCTCGACTGGATCAGGGAGACGACCGACGAGGATCTGTTCGTCGAGGACGGCGCACTCTACCCCGCCCTCCGGCGGATGGAGGAGCGGGGTTGGCTGGAAAGCCGCTGGGGCGTGTCCGAGAAGGGGCGTCGAGCCCGCTACTACACGCTGACCCCGCTGGGCGAGAAGACGCTCCAGGAGAAGTCTGCAGAGTGGAAGCGGTACGTGGCCGCGGTGGCCAAACTGGCGGCCGCAGGAAGCTGAGATGACGCCCCGAGGACCGATCCGGTGGTTGAACGCGCTGGGACTGCGCCAACCGGAGACGTCGGAATCCGTCGCCTGGGAGATGGAGCACCATATCGAGGAGCTCACCGATCGGCTGGCCGACGAGGGATGGGACCGAGAAGAGGCAAGGCAGGAGGCCGAGCGTCGCTTCGGTGACCCCGCCCGCTACGGGCCGCACATGCGGCGGATGGAGACGAGGAGGAAGATGATGGAGCGCCTGACGGTGTGGTGGCAGGTCGTCAGACAGGGGAGTCTCGCACTCGGCAGGACCGTGCGGCGGCAGCCGGGCTTCGTGGCCGCGGTCATGCTCGCCCTGGGATTGGGTATCGGGGCGAACGCCACGATGTACGGCATCATCGACCGGCTCCTCCTTCAGCCTCCGGCCCACATCGATGCGCCGGAGGAAGTCCGACATGTCCTTGTCCAGCGTCCGAACTCGCTTCGTGGAGGCACCTTCAGCCAGTCCGCCCTGACCTATCCTGACTTCGAGGACCTGACGGAGGGCAGCGGGTTCGATGTGGCGGCCTACAGTCGCGCCCGGGAAAGGACCATCGGAGAGGGCGAGACGGCGATCCGGGCACAGACCGCCTACACGTCAGCGGAGTTCTTCTCGCTCCTGGGTGTCGAGCCGAGGATGGGACGCTTCTACACGCCGGACGAGGACGAACCCGGTCGTGAGCTCCTGGCGGTCATTTCCGAGGAATTCTGGAACCGCGCCTACGGCGCTTCCCCGGATGTGCTGGGCAAGACGATCGAGGTCGATGGGCTCGACCGGACCATCGTGGGCGTGACCCCGAGGGGGTTCACGGGGGTCCATCTCCAGCCGGTGGACCTCTGGCTGAGTCTCCTGCCCTCCTACATCGCCGATCAGGGCGAGGGATGCCTGGGGTCGCGCGGCTGCTGGTGGGTACAGGTAGTCGCCCGAATGGCGTCGGGCCGAGCCCTGCAGGCGGTCGAAGGCGAGGCGACCCGGCTTCACCTGAACGGACGGGCAGAACAGGTCGAGAACGGGCGCTACTCGAAAGATGCAAGAATCGAGTTTGCCCCGCTGATCGCTGCCGCAGGTCCCCATGCGTCGGCGGAGTCGCAGGTGGCCAAGTGGCTGACCGGTGTATCGGCCATCGTACTGCTGATCGCCTGCGCAAATGTCGCGAACCTGCTCCTGGCCCGAGGGATTCGGCGCCGGAAGGAGCTCTCCGTCCGCCTCGCCATGGGTGAGGGCCGGTCTCGCCTGGTGTTGCTCACCGTGGTCGAGACCGTGGGTCTGGCACTCTTCGGGGGTGCCCTGGCGCTACTCATCGCCCTCTGGGGCGGTGACTTCGTGAGGGGTTCGCTCCTTCCGGGAGTCTCCTTCCCGGACTCGGCCGTCAACGGCCGGGTCGTGGCCTTCACCCTGGCCATCTCTGTCCTCGCCGGTATTCTCGCGGCCATCGGTCCGGCGCTCCAAAGCCGCCGCCTCGATGTGGCGAGGGACCTGACCAGCACGAGTCGCGGAAGTTCAGTTGGACGTTCCGGGCTCCGCTCCTTCCTGACCGTGGCCCAGGCAGCACTCTGCGTCGTTCTGTTGGTCGGGGCCGGGCTCTTCGTGCGCAGCCTCGACGAGCTGCATGAGCTGGATCTGGGCATGGATCTGGACCAGCTCGTCCAGGTCCAGATCGAGTTCACGCAGCGGGAGATGGACGCGCGGGAGCAGCGCGAGCGGTACGACCGGGCTCTGCAGCGGGCCGCCCTCATACCCGGCGTGGAGGCAGTGGCCGGAACCGCCGTTCCGCTCGGCTGGAGCTTCGCGGATGCACTCAGCGTACCGGGACTGGACTCCATCCCCAGGCTGCCCGGCGGAGGTCCCTACCAGTACTTCGTGACCGCGGACTATTTCCGGACTGTCGGGTTGCCGATCACCCGTGGTCGGGGGTTCCAGCCATCCGACCGTGAGGGCGCCGAGCGAGTGGCCGTGGTGAACGAGACGATGGCTCGCACCCTGTGGCCCGATCGGCCAGCGCTGGGGCAGTGTCTCATGATCGGGTCCGAGGCGGAGACCTGTACCTCGGTCGTCGGTGTGACCCAGGACGCCACACGCGGCGCCTACGAGGACGAAACGTTCATGGGGTACTACCTGCCGGTCGAGCAGGTGGACGGACGCACCCAGGCGCTCTACGTGCGCACCACCCGGGCCCCCGAGACGATTTCGGGTGAGTTGTCCCGCCAGCTGATCGGATCGGAGCCGGGTATCCGCTACGTGGACGTCACCCCCATGCGGGATATCCTGGATCCGCAGGCCCGCTCGTGGACGCTCGGGGCGACCCTGTTCAGCGTGTTCGGGGGGCTGGCACTGCTGCTGGCCGCCATCGGACTCTACAGCGTCCTGGCCTTCGAGGTCGCTCAGCGCACCAGGGAGCTGGGCATCCGAACGGCCCTCGGGGCCGACCGCGGCCACCTTCTGCGTCGGGTGGTGACGGAAGGTGTCCGGCTCACCCTCCTGGGAGTCGCGCTTGGAATGGGAATCGCCGTGATGGCGGCCCCCTACGCAGCCGACCTTCTCTTCCAGGTCTCGCCCCGCGAACCCACGGTCCTGATGGTCGTGACCGTGGTGCTGCTGGGCGTGAGCCTCGTGGCCAGTCTCTTCCCGGCGCTGCGGGCGACCCGGGTGGATCCAATCCAGGCACTGCGGACGGACTGACCAAGCCCAGACCGAAGAGACCCGTCACCGGATTGCTTGTCGGCTGCGCACCCGCCGACGCAAAAGGCCCGGCAGCCGTAATCGACTGCCGGGCCTTCGCTTGCCTCAGTGCCCCGCCAGGGACTCGAACCCCGAACCTACTGATTAAGAGTCAGTTGCTCTACCAGTTGAGCTAGCAGGGCTGGAGCCATATAAGCTACCCGAGGCCTGGAGGGGGTCAAGACACCTGCGGGAAGCCCGGAGCCGGGGCTTTTCCCCACGAAAATGCTCGTAGATATCCCGACGGTGTACTTCTATACGGGACCGTATCCATGTAGACGTGGAATTGCATTCGGACATTTCTGTCGGATCGGCAATCATGGAAGGTGGCGAACCTCGAGTCCGGGCCGAACCCACGGCTGACATCCTCGGGCCGAGTGCGCGCCGCCGCTTTGAGTCCGTCTTCCTTCGCATCACCCGCGTCTTCCTTCTTCTCCTGACCTTTTCGGCGCTGGTCGCGGTCGCGGGTTGCGGGCCCGAGGAGCCCGATCCCGAGACCGACTCCGAGTCGGAGGCCGTTCTGGCGGAGGAGTCCGTCGAGGAGCCCGCACAGGTGGAGGACGTGCTGACGAGACGGCGCCGGCGCCGGCTCGAGAGGGAACGCGCGATCACCTTCGTTTCGTCCTTCCCTCACGATCCACACACGCGCATCGCGTGCGAGCGGTGCCACAGCGCCACGGAGGCACACGCCACCCACCGTGACGACGTCGGGTGCGCCGACTGCCACTCGTCGCCGGGTACCGATGCGATGACGACGCCCTCGGAGGCCGAGTGCCTCGACTGTCATCACGGCGCGGATCATCAACTCACCTGTCAGCAGTGCCACTCGGCCGCGGAGCGGCCGGACGGCCTCGTCCAGGTGAGGGTCGAGATGACCGTGTACCCGAGCCCGCTCGAGAGATCGCTTCGTTTCGAGCACGGCCTCCACGAAGCGCTCGCGTGCACGAGCTGTCATGTCGAGCCGACCACCTACCGGGCGCCGAACAGCTGCGCCGGATGCCATGCCGAGCACCATCAGGCCGACTCGGACTGCCTCACGTGTCACACGCAGGAGAGCGTCGCAGGGCATGGCCTGGACGTCCACACGGGATGTAGCGGTGGGGGCTGTCACAGTGACCCGGACATCCTCGCGCTGCCGCTCTCCCGCAACGTCTGCCTGAGCTGCCACGAGGAGCAGATCGACCATGAGGCTCCCCAGGAGTGTGTGGACTGTCATGCCCCGCAGCCGCTCTCCGAAGTCACGGAGGTCCGCCGATGAGGGGCTTCCGCATCGGGGTCTGGATCGTCGGGCTCGCGGTCCTCATCCTTCCGCCAACGGCGCACGGGCAAGGCGTGGTCGCGGACTCCAGCTGCATCACGTGCCATCTCGAGTCGGACGACGAGCGGCTCTCCCGTCCGGCGGCCGTCTTCGATACGGACGTCCACGCGAGGGCCGGCCTGAGCTGCCTGGATTGTCACGGGAGGACGCATCGGGACGGGACCGCAGGGCTGGCCTTCCTGGAGAAGCCGGACCGCCGTGACATTCCGCGTCTCTGCTCCACCTGCCACTCGGACGCCCGCTACATGAGGGACTTCAACCCCTCGCTTCGCGTCGATCAGCTGGAGGAGTACGAGACTTCGGTACACGGGCAGCTGCTCTTCTCCGAGAACGACCCGGACGTCGCCACCTGCAACGACTGTCATCCATCCCACGAGATCAGGCCGCCCTCAGAGCTCGAATCCTCGGTCCACCCGCTGAACGTGGCCGAGCTGTGCGGCGGGTGCCACGCGGACGCCGAGCTCATGGGTCCTCGGGGTGTGGAGACGGATCAGGTGGAGGAGTACACGTCGGGCGTCCACGGCAACCTCCTGTACGAGGAGGGCGACATCAGCGCTCCCACGTGCAACGACTGCCACGGCAACCACGGCGCGGCCCCACCCGGCATCTTCGGCGTGGGCAACGTGTGCGGGAGCTGCCACGCGACGATGATGGAGTACTTCGAAGGCAGCGGTCACGCGGAGTACTTCGAGGACGCGCAGCTGCCCGGATGCGCGACGTGCCACGGCAACCACGCCGTCCAGACGGTGAGCGACGAATTCCTGGTGGACCGCAGCGAAGACACGTGCTCGGCGTGCCACGAGTCGGGCGATGCCAGCGGTGAGGCGTTCCTGGAGATGAAGTCGCTGATCGACTCCCTCGAGGTCGAGCGCGAGTGGAGCCGAATGGTGCTGGACAGCGCTCAGAATCTCGGCATGGAAGTCGAGGAGGCCGTCTTCGAGCTGGAGGAGGTGAGCAACGCGCTCACGAAGGCCCGCACCGCGATCCACACGTTTGCGCTCGCACCCGTGCAGTCGGAGATCGAGAGCGGGCTCGAGACGACGCACGAGACCCGAGAGATGGGGTTCGCGGCCCTGGAGGAGCACAGCTTCCGCCGGGTCGGCCTCGCCATCTCGGCCCTGATCATCGTCCTGCTCTGCCTGACGCTCGCCCTGAAGATCCGTGAGCTCGAGAGCCGGGCCCACGATATCATGGACCAGATGGAGGCGTTCTTCGAGTCGGCTCTCGGCGGAGGTGCGGAGGGAGCCTGGCACGGATCTCCCGAGCAGATCCGACTCGCCGCCTGTGCGCTGCTGATCGAGCTCGCCTACGCCGACGAGACGTTCTCGGAGGACGAGCGGGATCACCTCGAAGACCTGATCCGAACGCATTTCGGCCTCGGATACGCCGACGCTCAGGCGATGATCGAGCTCGCCGAGCAGGAGCGGGCCGAGGGGATGGATCTCAAGAAGTTCACGGCCCTGATCCGAGACCACTTCGACGACGAGGCCAAGGCCACGCTCATGCAGGCGATGTGGAAGCTGGTCCTCTCCGACGGACAGCTGGCCGAACGCGAGAGCTACCTGATCCACCAGATCTCCAGAGAGATCGGGATCGACACTGCGCTGCAAACCGAGCCACAAGCGAAGGAAGACTGAATGACGAAGCCCGAAAAGGAGCCTCGGGAGCTCCACCCGCAGGGCGAGAAGGTCACCCGCAAGCGATTCGTCGACTGGGTGCTGGGATCGACGGCAGGAGGTGTTCTGGCGGCCGTCCTCTATCCGGTCGGGCGATACCTCCTGCCACCCGAGGTCCGTGAGGCGAGCGCGAATTCGGTAACCATCCCGTTCCCGCTGAGCGAGATGCCTCCCAATTCGGGACGGATCTTCCGCTTCGGGACGAAGCCGGGACTGCTGGTCCGGGCACCGGACGGAGAGCTGCGCGCATTCTCGGCCCGCTGCACGCACCTGGATTGCACGGTCCAGTACCGGGACGACATCCAGCACATCTGGTGCGCGTGCCATAACGGGCACTTCGACCTGAACGGGCGAAACATCCAGGGTCCCCCGCCCGAGCCTCTCGAGGAATTCGAGGTCAACGTTCGTGGGGACCAGATCGTGGTGAGCCGCTCGTCGTGAACGCGATCCGAGCCTCGGTCTTGCAGGTCTTCCACTGGCTGGACGACCGGATCGGGCTCAGTGCGCTCGTGCCCCTCGCGCGCAAGAAGAAGGTGCCGATTCACAAGCACACCTTCTGGTACTACATGGGCGGGATGCTCGTCTTCCTCTTCATGCTCCAGGTGGCGACGGGGATCCTCCTGCTCTTCTACTACCGACCCAGCTCGGAGGGCGCCTACGAGTCGGTGCGGTTCATCATGAGCGAGGTCCAGTTCGGTTGGCTCATCCGCTCGGTCCACTCGTGGGCGGCCAACCTCATGGTCTTCGTCGCCTTCGTGCACATGTTCAGCGTGCTTCTGCTCAAAGCCTATCGCCCTCCACGCGAGGTGACGTGGATGACGGGCGTCGTGCTGTTGGGGCTGTGCATGGGGCTCGGCTTCACGGGCTACCTGCTCCCGTGGAACGAGCTGGCCTTCTTCGCCACGCGCGTAGGGACGGAGATCCCGGGTGTCTTCCCCGTCATCGGGCCCTTCACCACGGAATTCCTGCGCGGCGGAGAAGACGTCTCCGGCGCGACCCTCACCCGCTTCTTCGCCTTCCACGTCTCGATCCTGCCCGCGCTGCTCTTCATGACGATGTCCCTGCACGTCCTCCTGGTGCAGCGACACGGGATGAGCATCCCGCCCGGCATCGAGCGGTCCGGCAAGCCCGTGCGCTCGATCCGCTTCGTCCCGAACTTCCTGCTTCGCGATGCCATCGGATGGCTCGCGGCGCTGGCGATTCTCGCGGCCGCGGCCGCCTTCATCCCCGCGCATCTCGGTGTGAAGGCCGATCCGTTCGCGCCGGCTCCGGCCGGGATTCGGCCCGAATGGTACTTCATGTTCATGTTCCAGGCGCTGAAGATGCTCCCCGCGGAGATCCTCGGGATCTCGGGAGAGCTCATCGGTGTCGCATTCTTCACGCTCATGGGACTGGTGCTGCTGCTCGTGCCGTTCCTCGACAGACCCGACGAAGACGGTGAGCTCGACCCGTTCTGGACCTACTTCACCTACGGAGCGCTCGTCTTCATCATCGTCATGACGTATATCGGCTACACGGTCGATCCAACTGCTTGAACTCCCAAGAGCCCGCATCTCATGAATACGCCTCCCGACCACACCACGACCGAGACCTCCACTGCCGGCCGTCCACGCCGGTCCCCCAAGGGCACGCGCATCTACGCGCTCTTCCTCGCGAGCCTCGGACTGATCGTCCTTCTGGCCTGGATGGGACAGGACCGGATCGACGCCGTCCAGCTGGGCAGCCCTGCGCCCGAGTTCACGGTCACCGACCTGGACGGCCAGGAGGTCACGCTGGACGACTACGAGGGCAAGGTCCTGCTCCTCAATGTCTGGGCGACCTGGTGCGCCCCGTGCCGCGAAGAGATGCCCTCGATGCAGGCGCTCTACGAGAGCTTCGACGATCGTGACTTCGAGATTCTGGCGATCAGCATCGACACCGAGGAGGGCGAGCCCGACGCCGGCGGTCGGGGCGGAGGCGACGTTCGGGGTTTCGCCGACGACTTCGGCCTGACCTTCCCCATCCTTCGCAATCCCTCGGGCGACATCCAGACCCTCTACCTGACCACGGGCGTGCCGGAGTCCTTCATCGTCGGCCGCGACGGCCTGATCTACAAGCGCCTCGCCGGGCCCACGGACTGGAACGCGGACCAGCACCGCACCCTGATCGAGCGCCTCATCACTACGGACTAGAGGGCCGTCAGGTAAGTCACCTCACCAAAAGCCGGGGTTTTCCTGACTTGTTGGTGACCTTTGTTCCGGCTTGTTTGGCATAGGTACCGCTTCAATTGTGCCGAGGACACCCGTGCCCGTCTGTAGCTATATCATCCTGCCGCGAGAAGGCGCAGCGGAATCCCTCCGAGCGTCCCTGGAGACGCTGGACGGCTGTGAGGTCGTGCCGTCGACGAATTCCGACATCCTTCTGCTGGTAACCGACACTCCGTCGCTGGAGGCCGACACGCGCCTCCGGCAGACGATCGAAGATCTCGAGGACCTCCAGCTCATGGTCCTGAGCTTCGGCGAGATCGACCCCGACACCCAGGACCCCGACCCGCTGTCGCACAGCCGTAGACGCCTGCGCGTGCTCGACGCGGACACGCGATCTCAGAGCGGAGCACCACGATGAGCGTGATCGACCGTCGCGACTTCGTGCGGCGCGCTGCGCTGGCGTCCGCCGCCGCCTCGGCCGCTGCACTGGTCCCCGGGACATCGTTCGGCGCCGGGCTGCTCTCCGCACAGCAGAACATCCAGTGGCGGAAGGCTCCGTGCCGATTCTGCGGCGTGGGATGCGGACTCCTGATCGGGACGTCCGAGGGTCGCGCGGTCGCCGTCCGCGGAGATCCCGATTCGCCGGTCAACCGCGGGCTCGCCTGCGTGAAGGGCTACCACTCCGTTCAGGCGCTGTACGGTGGGGACCGTATCCTGCGGGCCAAGATCCGTCGCAACGGACAGCTCGTGGACGTGCCGCTCTCCGAGGCGCTCGACCTGGTGGCCCAACGGCTTTCGGCGACGATCGAGGAGACGGGCAAGGACTCGGTCGGGATCTACGGATCCGGACAGTGGACGATCCCGGACGGGTACGCCGCGCTCAAGCTCTTCAAGGGCGGGATCGGGACGAACAACGTCGAGGCCAACGCCCGGCTCTGCATGGCCAGCGCCGTGACGGGCTTCCTGTCGAGCTTCGGGCTCGACGAGCCGATGGGCTGCTACGAGGACATCGATCACGCCGACGTCTTCGTGCTGTGGGGCAACAACATGGCCGAGATGCACCCGGTCCTCTTCTCGCGGATGCTCGAGCGGAAGCGGCAGAACCCGGACGTGCGGATCATCGACCTCGCCACACGCACGACCCGGACCAGCTACGCGGCCGACCGCAGCATCCTCTTCCAGCCGCAGACCGATCTCGCGCTCGCGAACGCGATCTGCCAAGAGATCATCCGGGCCGGCCGGATGAACGAGGCCTTCGTGCACGACCACGTGTCCTTCAAGTCCGGCAAGACGGGGCTCGCATACGGACTCGAAGAGCGCTTCTCGTTCGCGGACGAGGCGCACGACGCCGACCTCGCGGAATACGAGGCCTTCCTGGAGGACTACACGCCCGATGTCGTCGCCGAGCTGACGGGCGTGCCCGCCGACGAGATCCGGTACCTGGCTTCACTGTACGGAGACCCCGCCAAGAACGTGGTCTCCTTCTGGTGCATGGGGGTGAACCAGCACGTGCGCGGCACGTGGATGAACAACCTCATCTACAACATCCACCTCCTCGTCGGGAAGATCTCCAAGCCGGGCAACAGCCCCTTTTCGCTGACGGGTCAGCCGAGCGCGTGCGGCACGGTACGCGAGGTCGGAACGCTCACGCACAAGCTCCCGAAGGGCACGGTGACGAGCGAGGAGGCCCGTGCGACGGCCGCCGAGATCTGGGGCGTGCCGGCCGAGCGCATTCCGGATCGGCCCACCTACGACACCGTCCAGATGTTCCGGGCGCTCGACCGGGGTGACATCCGCTTCATGTGGATCCAGGTCACGAACCCGATGGTCTCGTTGCCGAAGCTGGCCCGATACCGGGAGGGAGCCCTCAAGGACGACCGCTTCATCGTGGTCTCCGACGTGTATCCGACGCCCACCACCGACGTGGCCGACGTCGTGCTGCCCTCGGCGATGTGGATCGAGCGGGAAGGCCTGTTCGGAAACTCGGAGCGGCGCACGCAGCACTGGGAGCAGATGCTCGAGCCTCCGGGCGACTGCATGAGCGACACCTGGCAGATCATCGAGGTGGCCCGGCGCATGGGGCACGGAGACCTCTTCCCGTGGGACGAGGCCTCGCACATCGAGGAGATCTGGAAGGAGTACATCCAGTTCCACGACAGCCCGGCGCACCGGATGGCGTCGTACGAGGAGCTGAAGGCCCGACCGGGCGTGATCTGGCCCTTCGTCGACGGACACGAGACCCAGTGGCGATTCAACGCGCAGTACGACCCGGCCGCCGACGCCGAGCTCGGCTTCGACTTCTACGGCAAACCGGACCACCGCGCGTGGATCTGGCTTCGGCCGTACGAGGAAGCGGCTGAAAGCCCGGACGACGAGTTCCCGTTCTGGCTCTGCACCGGCCGGGTCCTCGAGCACTGGCACACGGGCTCCATGACGAGAAGGATCCCCGTCCTGCATCGGGCGATGCCCCGCGCGTACGTGGAGATCAACTCCGAGGACGCCCGGGAGCTGGGCGTCCTGAACCGGGATCGGGTGCGGCTCGTCACGCGCCGTGGCTCCCTCGAGATCGAGGCCCGGGTGGATTACCGGGGCCAGCCCGCCCGCGGACAGGTCTTCGTACCGTTCTTCGACGAGGGGCTCCTGATCAACGATCTCACGCTCGACGCGTTCTGCCCGATCTCACGCGAGCCGGACTACAAGAAGTGCGCGGTCCGGGTCGAGAAGCTCGGGGCGTGACGGTGACTCCCCGCCATCCTCCCGAGAACGGAACCCTCTTCCGCAGGGTCGGGATGATCACGGTCGTGGCCCTGTCGATGTTCTGGATCATTCTGATCCTCCGGCCCCTGCCGGACGAGCACGACGACTTCCGGAGCGTCGCCATGGTCGAGGCGCCCGAGGCCGACCGGCCGATCGCGGCGGAGGCCGGCGCCTTCCGCGACCTGCACGACGGCCTCCTCAACGTGGCGGAAGCATTGCCGTCTCCCCACGTCTTCGTCTCGACGCGCGCTGCGCGGGCGAGCCGGAGAGCGTACGACGGGGCCCCGCCGCTGATCCCCCACCCGCTCGATCCCCTGGTGGAGCAGACCCAGGACTGTACGCCCTGCCATACCTACGGCGGGTACAACCCCGAGCTGCGGACGTATTCACCCCGGTCGCCGCACCCCGAGATGACCAACTGCATGCAGTGTCACGTGCGGCCCATCGTCTCGAACGCGTTCGTGCCCTCCGACTGGGAGATGCCGGCCCTTCCGGGCTACGGCATGGGTGGCGCGATCCAGGGAGCGCCGCCGGCGATCCCGCATCCGCTGCAGATGCGGGAGCACTGCGTCTCGTGCCACGGTGGAGGACCCGCGGCGCCGGACATCCGCACGGACCACCCCGATCGCTTCAACTGCCGGCAATGCCACGCCGCGATCGAGGCGCCCGGGGCGGTCTTCTCGCGGCCCGGCCCTGGAGGGAGTGACCGATGAAGTGGTCCGCTGCGCTCGCGTTGATGGTGCTCCTGGTCTCCTGCGGGCCGGAGGGGCGGGCCAAGGCCTTCCCCGAGAGCGCCCACTCGGACGCGGCCGAGCACGGCGCCGTCCCGGCCGACGCGCATGCGACGGAGGGCGCGGAGCACGGCCCCGCAGAGTCGGACACGCACGCCGCCGACGCGACCAACCCGATCGTCAGCGGGGTGCTGCGGACGGTGCGCTCCGCCCCGGTCGTCGGATTCGAGGGGCCCGAGGGTCAGTCGTTCGGTGTGGCGCTCCGCACCCCCGAGGTGGGGCACTATCCCTGCACCGGTTGCCACGTGCGCCCGATCGGCTCCAAGGACGTCACGCTCGCCCAGATGCACGGCAACCGGGCGGAGCACCAGGGTGCGAGCCAGATCGAGTGCAACTTCTGCCACAACCCGAACCGACCCGGTGCGCTCATCCTGGAGTGCGCGCTCTGCCACGAGCGTGAGGGGGTTCGTGAGCTCATGCCGAGCACGACCGCCCACCTCACGGTGAGCCTGAGCCATCCGAACGGACGAAGTGGGCGTCTGCGCAACTGCTTCACGTGCCACAACCCGGACGACCCGGGAACACTGTCGCTGCAGGACGGCACGACCGCGAGCCTCGACGAGGCGTATCGGCTCTGTGCGGGCTGTCATTTCATGCAGGCCGAGGACTGGGCCGGCGGCGCCCACGGGAAGCGATTTGCGGGCTGGCAGGGGGATCGTGTCATCCTGAGCTGCACGGGCTGCCACAATCCGCACAGCCCCAGCTTCCCGATCCGTAAGCCCGTCACGTTCCCGAAGATCGCGAGAAGGGGGGCTTCCGGTGGCGGGCACTGATCGTGCGAACGGCACACCCGAGCCCGTGAGACGCGAGCTGACCTTCGAGGACGTTCTGCGCTGGCAGGGCATGTCCCGGATGGTCGAGCGCCGCCTCGAGGAGGAAGGCGCTCGCGAGGGCGAAGCCTGTGCGCCTCCCACAGACGGCCTCCACGCACCGCCCTTCGAATGCCGCCCCGAGCCGTCCGGGCGCGAGCCCGGCGAGGCGCTGCTCGAGAAGCCCATGGGCCGCCGTCATGCGCTCGGCACCATGATCGGCACGCTGCTGGCGGGCACGCAGGCCGCCGCAGCCTGCACGAACGTCCTCCCGACCGAGAAGGACCGGGAGCGGCTGCTCCTCGAGTTCCAGGAGCGCCTCAAGGGCAACTTCCGCGTCATGACCGAGGAGGAGAAGCGGGAGACCATCGCGCGGCTGGAGAGCCTGGCCCAGATGAACCGGGGCATCCACCTGAACATGACCGGAGAGGACGCGCTCGACGGCGTCCTGTACGGCTACGCGTTCAACATCTCGAAGTGCAAGGGCTACCGGGAGTGCGTGGCCGGCTGCCTGAAGGAGAACAACCAGGACCGCGCCAGCGGCCTCCAGTACATCCGGATCTTCGAGATGGAGACCGGCTCGATGGACTTCGAGGAGGCCACGGCCGAATACCAGCACGAGGTCCCCCGGGACGGGCACTTCTACCTCGGCACCCAGTGCTTCCAGTGCGCGAACCCGCCGTGCGTGGAGGTGTGCCCGGTCGCGGCCACCTGGAAGGAGCCCGACGGGATCGTGGTGATCGACTACGACTGGTGCATCGGATGCCGCTACTGCATCGCCGCCTGCCCGTACTGGGCCCGGCGCTTCAACTGGGCCGAGCCCGTCGTACCCACCGAGCAGGTCAATCCGAACCAGCACTACCTGGGCAACCGGCTGCGCAGGAAGGGCTGCGTGGAGAAGTGCACCTTCTGCATCCAGCGCACCCGCAAGGGACGGCTGCCGGCGTGCGCCGAAGCCTGTCCGACCGGTGCGCGGATCTTCGGCAACGTGCTCGATCCCGACTCCGAGATCCGCTGGGTGCTGGAGAACAAGCAGGTCTTCCGGCTGAAAGAGGACCTGGGGACCGAACCCCGCTTCTGGTACTTCATGGATTAGCCCGAGCCGATGAAACACGTCCGAGCCTTCATCCTGTCCGCCCTCGACGCCGCCACCAACGGCGGCCGGCGCTACCACGTGTGGATGGGCTTCCTCACGCTCGTCATGCTCTCGGGCGGATACGCGTACTTCATCCAGCTCCGCGACGGCCTGCAGGTCACCGGCATGACCGACCACGTGAGCTGGGGCCTCTACATCTCCAACTTCACCTTCCTCGTGGGGATGGCGGCAGCGGCCGTGATGCTCGTGCTACCGGCCTACGTGCTCAAGGACGTCGACTTCTCCAAGGCGGTGCTGATCGGAGAGGGCCTCGCCGTGGCGGCGCTCACCATGTGCCTGTGCTTCGTCGTCGTGGACCTGGGGAGCCCGTTCCGGTCCTGGCATCTGACGCCGATCATCGGCTTCCTGAACTTCCCACGCTCCCTGCTCGCGTGGGACGTCATGGTGCTCAACGGATACCTGGCGCTCAACGGGCTCATTCCGCTCTACATCCTCTTCTCGCACTACATGGGCCGGAAGCCCGACAAGCGGAAGTACGTGCCCTTCGTCTACCTGTCGGTGTTCTGGGCGGTGAGCATCCACATGGTCACGGCATTCCTCCTGGCCGGCCTCCCGGCTCGGCCCTTCTGGAACACCTCGCTCATGGGCCCGCGCTTCCTGGCCTCGGCCTTCGCCGCCGGCCCCGCCTTCATCATCCTCGCGCTCACCTTCATCGAGTCGCAGACCGAGTACGAGGTGGGCGACGCGGCGATCTCTAAGCTCGCGATGGTGACGGTGGTCGCGGCCCAGGTGAACCTCGTGATGATCGGGTCGGAGGTCTTCAAGGAGTTCTACTTCCCGACCCATCACGGCATCAACGCACAGTACCTCTTCTTCGGGCTGCACGGCCACGACGCGCTCGTGGGATGGATCCGAACATCCATCTTCCTCAACGCCATGGCTACCCTCGTGCTGATGATCCACCCCCTGCGCCAGAACCGCACGGTGCTCCGGGCTACCTGCCTGGTGCTCTTCGTGGCGATCTGGATGGACAAGGGCATGGGCCTCGTCATCCCCGGGTTCATCCCCTCCCCGCTCGGCGAGATCGTCGAGTACAAGCCGACGTGGGTCGAGTTCACCGTCACCGCCGGCATCTGGGCGCTCGGGCTCTTCGTCTTCACGGTCCTCGTCCGGGTGGCGCTGCCCATCGAGATGGGGAACAGCCGATCGCCCTACCTCGACGAGCACCCGAAGCCTTCGGGCGCCGTCGGCGTGGGCGCGGACTAGCGGGCGACCGTGTCCGACCGGGCGACTCGGGACGGCGCGCAGTGGTCCTGTGGGGGAACACCCCACGCCTGCCCGCCGATTTCCCGACACCCGAGCGCGAAGGGTGCCCCGTACCCTCTCGACCCCGAGGTTCGGCATGATGGAGGTGCCCTGTTGATCTCTTTCGGGGTCGGGCGATGAAGAACTCGGTGGCACCATGATCGGGACGGGCTTCTTCCGTCTCGGGAAGCGCGTGCGCGCGCGGCTGGCCTCGGCGTCCAGGCTGACGGTCTCGGTCCTCTTCGTGGCCGCGGCGGGAACAGTGGGCGTGGGGTCGGTCTTCGCGTACCGAACGTACGATTACGTCCAGCACGACAACGACTTCTGTCAGAGCTGTCACGTCATGGACGACGCGTTCGTCCGGTTCGAGTCCAGCATCCACCGCGAGCTGGGCTGCAAGGCCTGCCACCAGCCGAACATGGTCGAGCGCACCGTCATGGCCTTGCGGCAGATCGTCGTGAACCCCGAGGAGGTGGGGGTGCACGCCGAGGTCCCCGACGAGCGCTGCGAGCACTGCCACGTGGAGGGCGATCCCGAGGACTGGCTCCTCGTCCGCGAGTCCGTCGGACACGAGATCCACTTGAGGTCGCTCGATCCGGTCATCGTGGAGATGAGCTGCGTCACCTGCCACACCACTTCCCTGCACGATTTCCACGCCTCGTCGGCGTCCTGCTCGCAGCGCGGCTGCCACACCGAGGCGCAGATGCACCTCGGCGCCATGGCCGAGGTCGAGATGAACTGCGTGGCGTGCCACGACTTCTACGTGCCGGTGGACGCGAGCGAAGCGGCGAACCGCAACCGGGACTTCCCGAGAGGAGAGCTCCGTCCGAGGGCGGAGCAGTGCCTGACCTGCCACGCCTCTCAGGAAGGGATGTACATCGATCCGGAGACCGAGCCGCACGAGGCCGAGTGCGGTCTCTGCCACAACGCCCACGAGCAGCGACGCGCCGTCGACGCCGTGCGCTCGTGCACCGAGGTGCTCTGCCACACCGTGCCCGAGTCCATCGAGGACGAGCACCACACCTCGCCGACCGTGCGCCTCGGCAACTGCGCGACCTGCCACGAGGCGCACACCTTCCGGATCGAAGGGGAGGACTGCGCGAGCTGCCACAGCGAGCTGACCATTCCCACCTTCCCCGCGGCCCCGCCGGAGGCTGCCGACACGGCCGGACGGGAGATCGCCTCCCTGTGGACCGAGCCCGGACCGGGTCTGTGGCGCACCGAGGAGTGGCGTGAGGAGCAGGGCGAGCCCGTCCTCACCATCACCGTCGTGGCCGCGCTGCAGAGCACCCAGGTCACCCCCTCGTCCTCGGCCTTCGACCACGGCCGCCACACGCGCGTCGACTGCCGCAACTGCCACGTGCAGGGCAGCTCTCTCGTGCAGGGTGGCGCGGAGTGGTGCGCCAACTGCCACCACGGGGGACGCTTCGTGCGCGAGTGCACCGGGTGCCATCGCGTGAGCGACATCGGGGCCCAGACCAAGGATCTGGTGATGCGCCTGCCCGGTGGCACCGAGGAGCGCCCGCTCGAGTTCGTGCACGGTTCACACGAGGGGGTCGTGTGCGCCGACTGCCACGGGAGCGAGCCGAGCGCGTTCGCGCAGGATCCCAGCTGCCTGCAGTGCCACGAGCGGCACCACACGACCCCGACCGTCGACTGCCTGCAGTGCCACACGGCCCCGCCCGACTGGGCGCACGAGCCCGTCGTCGTGCACGAGGGCTGCACCGGGGGTGTCTGCCACTCCCGCCTGGAGGTTCCCGAGGCGCCGTCCGACTGGCCCCGCTCCGTGTGTGAAGCCTGCCACCAGGACTACGTCGGCGCCGACTCCATCCCACCCGTCCCGGTCCGGGATACTACGGTACCGCCGTCCGATTCCTTGTAGTCGAAATCCCTACAAGCGGTCTCATATCCCGTCCGACACCCTTGTAGGAGAGTCTCCTACATCGCCTTGTGATAAATGGTGCTAAATACAGAGTAACGAATCGAAAAGGACTCCTCAAAGGCTGACAGCCATGCTCAATCCCGTCCTCCGAGCACCGAGATCTCAGGAGATCCTCCGATTCCCAAACCCGCAAAACATTTGCGGAAAGGAGGACAAGGTGAAACGCCTAGCACTCTTGATGGGTGCGCTGTTCTTGCTGGTGGCGATGCCGGCCGACGCTCAGTTCACGGGCTCCGCCCATGACGGAAGCGCGACCGGTCCCAACACGCCCTGGCTGAACACGGGCACGGGTCCGTGCGCTGCGTGTCACACGCCGCACATGACGCAAACCAAGCAGGACTACCCTCTGTGGGAC
>JBDHII010000111.1:0-5201 GCA_039587515.1 Gemmatimonadota bacterium | reverse complement strand
CCGCCGATGGCGGAGGGCTCCCCGCGGCGCGGGGCGAGTGGCTCATTACCTCAAAGGTCGAGGTCGCTGGAAGGCCCGTCAAGCAACCCGACCAGCCTTTCCAGCGCTCCTCCGGCAACGGATCGTCGTTGCGCGCGTCCCGTTCGGCCCTTCGGGGGCCTAGTCTGCCTTGAGCGTCTCGAGCGGGTCGGTCCGTGCTGCGCGGTTCGCGGGCAGCCACGATGCGAATCCTGCAGTGAGCAGCAGAACCACCGCCGCACCGGCGAAGGCGATGGGATCATGAGCCGAGACCCCGAAGAGGAAGCTCTCCATGAGCCGACCGAGCATCCATGCTCCGACGCCACCCACGACGACCCCCAGGATCGCCATCCCGATGCCGCTCCACACCACCTGGCTCTGGATACGGGCGGCTCCGGCGCCCAGGGCCAATCGGATGCCGAGCTCTCTCCTTCGCTCGCCAACGGCGTACAGGAGCGTTCCGTACAATCCGCCGGCCGCCAGCAGGAGGCCGATCAGACCGAAGGACCCCAGGAGGACCGATCCGAATCGTCGAGTCGCCGAGGAGTCGTCGACCCAGGTCTGAAGGGGGAGAACCTCGGGTATGGGCAGCTCCGGCTCGAGAGACCAGATGGCTTCGCGCACCCGGCGCCCGAAGCCGTCTCCGGCGTTGGCGACCCGCATCCCGATCACCACTCTCGGGATCCGCATCCCGATCACCACTCTCGGGATCGGGAACGGTAGGATCTCCATCGGTACGAAGAAGGCGCCCTCGTGGGTCCGGTCGAGCCCGTAGTACAGGGTCGGCTCGGCCACGCCGCGGATGAGCCAGGTCCGCTCGTTCATCTCGATCTCGCGCCCGATGGCCGCTTCAGCCGACCCGTGAAGCCGGATCGCGAGCTCCTCGTTGATGACGACCTGAGTCGGCTCGGCGTCGGCATCCGCCTCGTCCCACACGCCACCCGCCACGAGCTCGGTCCCATAGGTGGCGAAGAACTCGGGTGTGATCGGGTGCAGGTGGATCCCGACCCGGTCCCCCGACTCGGGCAGCGTCAACCGATGGCTCCAACAGCAGGAGCCTCCACCGGTCCACTCGAAGGGCGCTTCGATCCCGTAGGTGGCGACCGCCACCTCCGGCATCTTCGCGACCGCGTCCTCGACCGCATCCATGCGGACCCGATAGTCCTCCGGCGATTCGATGCCGGCCACGTTGAGGGGAACGACCCAGACGTCCTCCACGTCGAAGCCCGGGTCCTGTCGGGTCACCTCCAGGAAGCTGCGGAGAAGGAGGCCGGCGAGCGCCACCAGCACCAACGACAGACCTACCTCCGCCACGACGAGACCTCCACGAATGACACGCGTCCGTCGGCCGCCCGTCGCGCCCGGGCCTGCGCGACGCATGGCGTCGGCGAGGTCACGACCGATCGTCCGAAGCGCCGGCAGCATCCCGAACAGCAGGGCCGTCCCGGAGGCGAGCAGGACGGCAAAGGCGAGGACGCGGAAGTCCAGGGTGATCGCCGCGCCGCGCGGAAGTGCGTCGGTCCATCTCGCGAAGCCCATCAGGCTTCCTTGCGCGATTCCGATCCCCAGGGCTCCGCCGATAAGGCCCACGGTCAGGCTCTCGACCAGAAGCTGTCCGCCCAGGATTCGGATGCCCGCTCCGAGCGCGCGCCGGATCGCCATCTCGCGCACGCGTGACAGACCGCGGGCCATGAAGAGGTGGGCGATGTTGGCACAGGCGACCAGGAGAAGGAGCCCGACGGCTCCGAGGAGCATCAGGAGTCCCTGTTGCGCGTCCTCTACCGTTCTGGCCCGCAACGACATGAGCGGCCACGAATGGGCTCCGTCACTGTAGTAGTCCGGGAATTGTGCGGCGACACGCGCGGCGAGTTGGTCGATCTGCGCGTCTGCGGCCTCGATGGAGACACCGGGCGCCAGGCGGGCGACCACGTTGTGAGCGTGATATCCCGCCCTCTCGAACTCCGGGCGATCCCAGTCGAACGGCTGGAAGTAGCTCGCGCGTCGACCGACGAGGCGCTCCGGGACCACGAAGTCGGCCGAGAGGACGCCGACCACGACCCGGGGCTGACCGTCGATCCGGATGCTCGTGCCGATGATGTCGGGATCCGAGCCCCAGATCGTAGTCCAGGACTCGTGCGTAAGGACGACGATGTTGCGGTCGGCGTAGTCCTCCTCGACCAGGAGGCGTCCGAGGGCCGGACGGGCGCCGAAGATGGTGAAGAAGGACGGTGTGACCTCGATGGCGGAGAGCCGAAGCGGATCCGCGCCGTCCAGCGTGAGGTTGACGTCGTCGCCTCCGGTGGCCGTCCAGAGCTCGAACCCCTCGACGTCGGCGAGGCCCCGGAGCGTCGGTCCGTTATGCGAGCCGTTCGTCATGTAGACCAGTCGGTCCTGCGCCGGGTACGGGAGAGGACGCAACAGAACGTGGTCCACCACGGTGAAGACCGTTGTGACCGTTCCCACGCCGAGCGCCACGAGCAGCACGGTCGCGACCGTAAACGTCGGGCTCCGCCACAGCGTGCGCGCGGCGAACCGCAGATTCCGAATCAGGCTTCCCATCACCGCCCCACCTCCTCGTCTCTCATTTCCCCTCGACCGATGCGGTCCCCTCCCCAGCTCCTCCGACCACTCCAGCCACCCCACCTTCGGCAGCCGGCGGAACGCCCTCAGCAGCACGCGAGACGTGGCCAGCGGGCCAGCGGCATCGCGAAGCTGGTCGTCCAGCGTCTGCACCATCTCCATCCGGTCCTCGGGGCAGGTCCGGGGAAGCAGGAATCGGAGCAGGGCGCCGTAGGCGCGTGCCCCGATGTGCAGCCGTTCACCGCCCGGGGACGTGCTCACGCGGGCTTCGCCTCCGTGAGTGCAGGGCGCGTCTGACCGAGCAGGCGCTCGAGGCGCTCGACCTCGGCCTGCAGCAGCGCACGGCCTCGGCTCGTGATTGCGTGCACGCGCCGCCGGTCCTGCGACTCCACCGCCTCCTCGATCCAGTCCAGCTGCCGCATGCGGCGCAGAACGCGGTAGAGGTTTGCGGGATCCAGGAGCACGCCGGATCCCGATCGCTCTTCCACGGCTTTGATGATCCCGTACCCGTGCAGCGGTCCTTCGGCGAGCACCGAGAGGATCAACAGGTCGCGGGGCGCGAGCGGCAGATGGTCCAGGATGTCCGGGTAGCCCATTTCGGCGGTCTCCAACTATCGGTCGAATGACTGTATGTCATCCTACCGATAGTGAGACACCAATGGATCGGCAAGGGTTGCACGCCGCCGAAGCGTGCTTGGCGAGGTCTAGCGCTCCGTTCCCGCCCCGGCTTGATCCTCGAGTGTGGACGCCCACCCTCGTACGACGCGGATCTGGTCCCATCCCTCCAGGGGAGGCGTGCCCGTCACCATCAGGAATCGACCGTCCTGACGGGAGACGTCGTAGCTACGACCGAACGGGTAGTCGGGGATGTAGTTGCCGGTGAAGAGCACACGTGGCCGACCGAGCCGCAGCGTGGGCTCCTCGGAGACGGAGACGGCTTGCACGGTGTCCCCGCTTTGATCCCGGTAGTAGAGCTCGCTCCCGTCCGGTGACCACACCGGACCCGTGCCTCCGTTCGTGGAGACCGGGGTGATCGAGCCGAGCCCGGGAAGGGGCCTGAGAACGACCTCCTGCTTCCCCGAGTCGTCCGTCACGTATGCAAGCCACCTCCCGTTGGGGGATACGGTGGGCATGAGCTCGTTCGACGGGGTCCTGAGCAGCGGCTCCGGATCTTCATCGGTCTCAGGGTCGATCGTCCAGAAGTCCCCGTGTGTCTCCGCGTTGTCGAGCTCGCTGAAGACGAGCTTGCCCTCGCCGGTCCAGGACTGAGCGTAGCGAGCGAGAGGACCTTCGACGAGCGTTTCCTGTGCCGCGCTTCCGTCGGCGATCTGCCGGATGAGACTCTGGTTCCGGTGCGAGGTGTAGACGAGGTGACGTCCATCCTCGGACCAGTGCGGATACCAAGCGAAGTCCGACACACGACGCGACGTGCCCCGATCCATGTCGAAGACCCAAACGCTGGGCACGGCCCCTTCGACGAAGAATCCGATTTGTCCACCGAGCGGCGACGCCCTGGGCGTGTAGTATCCGCCGGGCTGAAGCGGAAGGCTCTCCCGCTCTCCCTCGGCTGTGACCCATTCGACCGTACGGGCCGGTCCCACGAGCCGGCCCGGGACGTAGGCGATGTCCCCGGTCTCCGACACGGCGAAATGGCCCGTGCCCTCTCCCCCCATCATGACGCCCTTGATCACGGCGACCGGCGGCCCGGTCGTCTCGAGCCGATCGAGGTCGAAGGGGTGTGCCAGGAGGTCGCCCGCCAGTGCATACACGAGGTGGCCACTCGGTGAATAGGTCGCACTGCCGCCCGCCTCGGTGATCCGCTTGGCGATCCCCGTCTCGAGAGAAATCACCGCGAGACCCTCGTACGCGCCCGCTCCGGTCCCGAGGGTGAAGAGGACGTGCTCCCCGTCCGGGAGCACGTGCGGCCACACCTCCAGCAGGTTGCGGTCCGGCGCGGCCTCGACGGTTTGCTCGATCAGCTCGGGCGACCCTCCTTCGGCCGAGACACGCCAGAGTCCGGGCCTGAACTGATCGGAGTAGATGATCGTATTGTCTCTCAGCCAGGTGGCGCCGCCGAGGTTGGCGCCTCCGAACGAGATCTCGGCAACCACGACGGGGGTGCCGCCCGCAACCGGCACCTTCATCAACCTGTTCTCCGCGAAGTAGCCGATCCACGCCTCGTCGGGGGAGAAGAATGGTGACCAGGCCCCTTCGGCGCCCGCGACCGGCTGTGCCTCGAACTCGTCGACGTGCTTCAGGTAGAGCGTGTTCTCGGTCCCCGACCCCCGGCGGGCCACGTAGGCGAGCTTGGTGCCGCTCGGCGAGAGCGCGAGAGCCGGCCCCCAGCTGCCCACGCGCTCGGTCGTCTCGCCCTCCGCGAAGGGGACGACGAAGCTCGTGACCGTCGTCTCTGTCTCCGGTGCCGAGGCGCGCGGCTGAAGCGCCAACCCCACGGCGGTGATGCCCAACACCGCTGCGGCAGCCCAGCCGGTCCACCAGCGGCGGGCGAGCGAGCCGGTCCGGCCCTCCGCTTCCGCTGCCGGCACGGAGCCGTGACGGAACGCCGGGTCGGCGAGCGCTGCCGAAAGCTCGGCGGCGCTCCG
>JBDHII010000049.1:0-20751 GCA_039587515.1 Gemmatimonadota bacterium | reverse complement strand
GCGCCGCGTGCACCCGCTCCTTGCGCTCCGAGCCGCCCATGCCCCGATACGTGAGCGGAAGCTCGACGTTCTCGTAGACCGTCAGGTCGCCGATCAGGTTGAAGGCCTGGAAGATGAAGCCGATCGCCTGGTTGCGGATCTTCGCACGCTGGCTGGCCGTGAGGTTGGCCACCGGCTCCCCGTCGAGCAGGTACTCGCCCGCCGTCGGAGAGTCCAGGAGCCCCAGGATCGACAGGAGCGTCGTCTTCCCGCACCCGGACGGTCCGGCGATCGAGAGGAACTCCCCACTCTGAATCCCCAGGTGAATCCCGGAGAGCGCATGGGTCTCGACCTCTTCCGTGTAGAAGACCTTGCTGAGGCCATCGAGGTGGATCAGCGATGTCCCGTTTCCGTTCGTGGTGTCGATGTTGTTATCCATCACCCGCTACTCCTCGTAAGTCTCCGCAGACGAAGCAAATCTCCCATTACAAAAGTACTGACGAGATCTGCGCCCAATAAGTTGCAAATCAGAATCATATCAAGCATCCGGCTCCCCGGACCCGGCCTCGCGCACGACGATGCGACCCCCGAAGGTCTCCGCCTCCACGATCGCTCCACCACCACCGACGGAGAACGTCGTGCGCCGGCGCCGCTCGAAGCGCTCGGGCGCTCCCGGCAAGTCGGCCGAGATGCTGCCGTGCTGACTCGCCAGTGAGAACTCGGCCCCGGTTCCGGCCGGCACATCGATGTTGATCGTCCCACCGTGCGTGCCGAAGAAATACGTGCCGCCGTCGGCGAGCGGACCCGAAAAATCGATCCGACCTCCGACCGAGCCGACGTCCACACTCGTGGCCTCGGCATTCTCGATCACGATCGCCCCGCCGACCGACTCGCCCACGATCTCGCCCGAGACGTCGACCAGACGCACATCCTCGGCTACCGACCTGAACTCGATCATGCCGGAAGCCCCCTCGATGCGAATCCGTCCCGTCATCGAGCTCGCGTCGATTCGACCGTTGCCGCCGCGGATGACGACGTCACCCTGTAGCGTCTCGGCAGACACCTCACCCTGCATGCCCTCGACCGTGATGTCCGCGAACATGCCCTCGAGCTCGACGTTCATCGAGCGCGGGAGCGTGACGACGTAGTCGACGATCCCCCCGAGCATGCCCCGCCCGCTGGAATCGACCTCGATCTCGTCTTCGTCCTGCCGGATCTCGATCGTCGTGCGGCGGCCATGATCGGCCTGCAGACGCACCTCGTCGCGGTCCCAAGCCTCCACCCGAATCTCCCCGCCTTCGCTGCCCAAGCGGAAATACCGCGCCCCACCCGCATCGAAGGTCGTATCCGTCTGCGCGACCGCCACCATCATCGCCGCGCCGATCAGCAATCCAGTCATCGTTCTAGCTCACTCTTCTCTAAAGCCGTATGGCAGCCGCGGCCTGCTCGAGGACGCGGAGCTTGCTCTGTTGGTGATCGATGAGCAGCCGGTTGAGCAGCTCACTGTTCGGGTCCTCATCGAGCGCGGCCCGGGCATCCTCGATCGCTCCTTCGATCGCCGCGAGGCTTCGCTCCAACGCGGCCAGGGTCTCGGGCAAGAGCAGGTGCCGCCCCTCGTCCAACAAGTCCTCCAGCCTGGTGATCGCTTCCCGGTACTGCTCGTCGGCCACTTGGACCGCAGGAACGGCGGCGCTGCCGAGGCTCGGAGCCTGGGCGAGGGGTGCCCCGCCGGCGGTGTCGCCTCTCAGCGCCATCCACACGGTGCCGCCCGAGACCGTCGCGAGGACGATGCCCGCCGCCAAGAGCTGGCCCCAGGTCGCCGAGATTCTCCGCGGTGGAGTGTGACGGCCCACGGGCAGCTCGATGATGTCCGGGCCGGATCCCTGTCCGATCCGTGACTCGATGCCCGACCAAAGGTCGCGCTCTACCGAGGCCTCGGACGGCAGCGAAGCCAGATCGGAGATCAGCTCGGCCAGCTCGGACACGATGTCGCGGCAGTGGTCGCACGACTCGAGATGCCGTTCGACTGCCGCTCCTTCCTCCTCGCCGAGCAAACGCTCCACATAGTCGTGCAGCCGTGTGGCTTCGATATGTGCATTCATCTTTCGAGTGCCTCTCTCACCAGCGCCCTGGCCCGGTGTATTTGCGCTTTGACCGTACCGAGGCTCACCCCTGTGATCTCCGCGATCTCGTCATACTTGTAGCCCTGCACGTCGCGGAGAACGATGATCCTTCTGGCTCCCTCCGGGAGCCCCGCGATGGCACGCTCCAGGTCCACCCTCGTGCCCGGCATCGCCTTCTGCGCGGCCGCTCCATAGATGTCCAGATCGGCCGTCGTCTGCTCCCGGTCGCCCCTCCTGCCCCGCGTCCGGCGATCCTGCAGGACCACGTTGATCGCGAGTCGGTGGAGCCAGGTCGAGAAGCGACTCTCTCCCCTGAAGAGCGCCAGCTTCTCCCAAGCCCTCACGAACACGTCCTGGGTAAGCTCCTCCGCCCTCTGCGGATCCCCGCTCATGCGGAGGCAGAGTGCGTAGACGCGACCGACGTTGGTTTCGTAGACCTTCTGAAAGGCCTGCGAGTCTCCACCCTGAGCCCGTCTCACGAGCTCGAGAGGCGTCGGGTCTTCCGCGCCCTGGAGTTCCGTGGTTCTCAAAGGAACCGATCCCATGTGTCCCCGGTCGAGTCATCTGGAGCCTACCTGTGGCGGGTCCGTTCTCCTCGGTAACTTCGATCCCGCTCGACCGGGTTTTGTTTGAAGGTCTGACCGAGGCTTCGTCCCGAGGCGTCGAGCCTGTTATCGGTCCTGTTTCTGGTGCACGAAACCTGGCCCGGACCAATCCGCGACGATCGCGCAGATCTGGTTGTCCACGAGGCCGGCTTCGAGGCCCGTCTCTCGAACGTGCCCCTCAAGAAGCTCCGGAGCCAGGGGTGAGCTCTTCTTCGGCCACGAGATCGAGAGTTCCCTGCACGGTTCGCCCTGTCCCTCTTCCCACCGTCGCCGGGCGACGACATACTCAACGACCCGTCGCGAAACCCGACCACATCCCAACCGCAGCCCCTTCTTTATGGAATGGCTGAGTAGCCCCGAGGCCTGGGTCGCCCTGGCCACATTGACGGTCCTCGAGATCGTCCTCGGGATCGACAACATCGTCTTCATCTCGATCCTGGCGGATCGACTGCCCGAGCACGAGCGGGGGCGGGCCCGTCAGCTGGGGCTCCTGCTCGCGATGGGAACGCGCATCCTCCTCTTGTTCTCCATCACGCTCATCATGAGCCTGACGGCTCCCCTCTTCCGAGTCTTCGGCCACGCGGTCTCTGGACGGGACCTCATCCTGATCCTGGGAGGGCTGTTTCTCCTCACGAAGTCCACCCGCGAGATCCACCACAAGCTCGAAGGTGAAGCAGAGCACACCGACACCCGGCGCAAGGCCGTAACCTTCTCGGGCGTCCTCTTCCAAATCGCCCTTCTCGACATCGTGTTCTCGCTGGACTCGGTCATTACGGCGGTCGGAATGGCCGACGACCTGGGCGTGATGGTTACGGCCGTGGTGATCGCGGTGCTCGTGATGATGGTCTCGGCCGCCCCCATCGGCAGCTTCGTGTCGCGGCATCCGACGGTGAAGATGCTCGCCCTCAGCTTCCTGCTCCTGATCGGCATGTCGCTCGTGGCCGACGGCGCCGGATTCCACATTCCGAAGGGCTACATCTACTTCGCGATGGGCTTCTCGGTCTTCGTCGAGACGCTCAATCTGCGCGTGAAGAAGACGGATCGGCCCGTGCAGCTGAGGGAGCCCCAGGTCCCGGGCATCAACGCACCGGCCGACGAAGCCACCTGAAGCGAAGCCCCGTCCGGCACGAAGCCGAACGGGGCATCTCCAACCGGTCCCGTGGTGATTACATGATCACGCCGGACTCGCCCTCGGCGGACACGGTGAAGCGCACCCACATGCCCGAAAGCGCATGAGCAGGCACGTAGCAAACCAGGGAGTACTCGCCGGCCGTGTCGACCGAGAAGGTCAGCGTCTCGGAGTCACCCGGCGCCGTGGCCTCGGTCATCGAGGTCGGGTTGGACGAGATCGCTCCGGGGAAGACCGGCTCCGGATCGGTGAACTGAGCCGGCATCGTTCCCGTGTTCGCGTCGATCCCCACGCTGTGGACCATCGCCGGATCGTTGTTCGTGAAGTTCATCGTGACCGTGTAGCCGACCGGCACGACGATCGTCTGATTCCCTCCGCTCATCCCGTTGAACTTCCAACCGCCGTCCATCTCGGCTGAGATGTCCAGCTCGACGGTCTGCGTGCCCTCGTCGATGCGATACCAGTCCGGCATCATCATCTCGCCCGAGGACGACGGGGCGGGAGCGGCAGCCGGAGCCGCCTCGGGAGCCTCGCTGGGAGCGTCACCGCCGGCGTCGCCACCGCCACACGCGACGAGCGTCATCGTGAGCAGGGCGGTTCCGCCGAAAATGTTCAAGCGCTTCATAACCTTCAGGTCCTGTCGATGGTGGGTCTGGCGGGATGAAACGTCATCCTGGGCTCGCTCGGAGCCAGAATGAAAGATAGGCAAGTCGGCCCGACCCTCCACCCCCGACGCAGCACGCACGCGGCGGCCCCCGGGAAAAGAGAAGCGGGCTCGGCCCAATGGCCGAGCCCGCTTGAAGGGCTCTGGACGGCGTGTGACCTCAGTCGCCGCGACCGACGGCCGGCCGAGCGTGCGCGTCACCCAGCGGAAGCGCCTCTCGCGCCATACGCCTCAGCAGGCTCGCGACCCGCTCCTTGCCGTCTTCATCGGCCCGACGGGCCGCCCGAAGTAGGTGCCGGATCCTGTCTTCCACACTCATCGTCCTCACCCTCTACAAGGACCCCGAAAGGCCTCTTCTTCTCCTGCCCTTCTAGAAGAACACTACGGATCGGGATCCCCACGGTTTCAGTCGCGGCTCCGGTCCTGCCGAGCTAGCTTGCGGCCAACCCACTCCAAAGAGGCCGTCTTTGTCGGGATCCGAGGGTACCGCGAGTGCAGGATGGTTCCGGCGCATCATGCTGCCGGGCATCGTCTTTCAGTCGGTGGTGATCGCCGGGGGATACGGCACCGGCCGGGAGCTCGCCGAGTTCTTTCTGGGTTACGGTCCGCGCAACGGGCTGCTCGGGATGGTCCTCGTGTCGACGGTCGCCTGGAGTCTGGTGTGCGCCGTGAGCTTCGAGTTCGCCCGGAGGACGGGCGCCCAGGACTACCGTGCCTTCTTCCGCGCGCTGCTCGGCCGCGGGTGGGTCCTGTACGAAGTCTGCTACTTCGGCCTCCTGGCGATCGTGATGGCCGTCGTCGCCTCGGCGGCGGGGACGATCCTGCAGGAGACCTTCGGTCTGCCGTACGCCCTGGGAGTCGGCGGGATCGTCGTCTCGATCGGCTTTCTGGTCTTCTACGGCAGCAAGGTGGTCGAGCGGGCCTTGGCCGGCTGGTCGGGAGTGCTCTACGCGGTCTACATCGTGCTCTTCACCTGGTCGTTCTTCCGATTCGGACCACAGATCGTCGAAGCGTTGCGGCTACCCGCGGCGGAGCCCGGCTGGCCCGTGGGAGGCCTGCGCTACGCCGCCTACAACGTGGCTCTGGTGCCTGCGCTCCTCTTCTCCACGCGCCATCTCCGGACACAGCGGGACGCGCTGACCGCCGGTCTGCTGGCCGGCCCGATCGCCATGATCCCGGCCATTCTCTTCTTCACGGTGATGGCGGCGCACTACCCGGAGATCGCGGACCGAGCGGTGCCCGCGAATCACGTCCTCGAGGCGCTCGGCTCTCGTGGATTCCAGGTCGTCTTTCAGATCGTGCTCTTCGGCACGCTGGTGGAGACGGGCACCGGGATGATTCATGGGCTGAACGAGCGGATCGGCCACACCTTCGAAGAGTCCGGAAGGGAGATGCCCGCGATCATGCGCCCGGCCGTCGCCGTGGTGCTGCTCGCGACCGGAGCCGCCCTCGCGCAGTTCGGACTGATCGACCTGATCGCGCGCGGATACGGCACCCTCACTTGGGCGTTCTGGCTGGTCTACCTCCTACCGCTCTTCACGATCGGGCTGGTCCGACTCCGGTCGATCGAGGGCTGACCGAGTCTCAGACCCGGAGGCCGACGCGGCTCTCGGACGACCCGACGGGCGCTCAGTCCCGACCGGTCCAGCCCGGGCCCCGGACAATCATCCCCGGCTTGGCGTCCGTGTGCGAACCGCCGCTGACGACCGCAACACCGTTCACGATGACGTCACGAATCCCCTCGGAGAGCTGGTGCGGCTCCTGGAAGGTGGCCCGATCGAGCACGGTCTCCGGGTCGAAGACGACGATGTCCGCGTAGAATCCCTCGCGCAGCAGGCCGCGGTCGGCGATCGAGAGTCGGGTGGCCACCGCCGAGGTCATCTTTCGGACCGCGTCCTCCAACTCGAGGATGCCTTCCTCGCGCACGTAGCGTCCCAGAATCCTGGGGTAGGTTCCGTAGGCCCTCGGGTGGGTCGGGTTCGACGCCCGCGACGGGTCGAGTCCCCCGGCGTCCGTGCCGATCTTGATCCACGGAAGCCGGAGCTGCCTCCGTACGTTGTCCTCGTCCATCGCGAAGTAGACGGTGCCGACCCGCTGGCCCTCGTCGAGGACGAGATCCATCGCGGTATCGACCCAGTCCTTGCCGAGCTCGGCTGCGATGTCGGGCAGGTAACGTCCCGCGAAGCGCTTGTTCTCCGGCTTGTTGAAGCCGACGAGCATCACGCCTTCGGGGGTCGAGAGCATGCAGAGGTTCTCCCACTCCTGCTGGGCCTCGTCCTCCATCTCCGACCGCATGCGTGCCCGAACCTCCGGGTCGGCCAGGTTGTCGTACAGCTTACCGTCGGCTGAGGCCCACGGCGGGAAGCAGGAGGTCAATCCGGTCGCCGCGGCGGCGTACGGGTACATGTTCGCCTGGACGTCGACGCCCGCCGCCCGCGCCGCCTCGATCTTCTCGATCGAGGGCCCCGACTTCTGCCAATTGCGGCGCCCGAAGGCCTTCAGATGGTAGATCTCGACCGGGACGCCGCTCGCCTGCCCGATCGCGATCGCCTCGTCGATCGCCTCGAGCAGCTTGTCGGCCTCCGAGCGCATGTGCGTGATGTACAGGCCGCCGTACGGCGCCATCGCCGACATCACCTGCCCCAGCTCGTCCGTCGAAGCGAAGCTGCCGGGTGGATAGATCAACGCAGAGGCGACCCCGAAGGCGCCGTCCTGCATCGCACGCGCCACGACGGCCTTCATCGTGTCGATCTGGGCGGGCGTGGAGGGCCCCATGCGAGCGCCACGCGCATACGACCGGATCGTCGCCGCTCCCACGAACGATCCGATGTTCGGTGACGCGCCCCTCGCATGCATGTCGCGCAGCCACGTGTCGAAGGCACGCTCTCCCGAGTAGCGGCGACTCCGGGTCAGGTCCGGATCTTCGTCTGGCGACGGCGGACCGAGGTCGCGGGGATTCACGGGTGAAGCCGTGCGGTTCTCCCCCATGATCTCGGTGGTGATCCCCTGCGTGACCTTGCTGATCAGCCGTCCGTCACCGCGCAACAGGAGCCCGTCCGACTGGCCTTGGATATCGATGAAGCCGGGCGCGACGACGTGCCCCGAGGCGTCCAGTCTCTCCGAGGCCGTGGCGCCATCCAACAGGCCGCGGGGCGCCACCCGCGCGATCCGGTCTCCCCGGATCGCCACGTCTCCGTAGAACCAGGCCGCTCCCGACCCGTCGACGATCCGGCCGTTCTCGATGATCAGGTCGTAGTCGGCGGCCGGTGGCTGGGGCTCGCGCGAGGGCGCCGCTTCAGGCTCACTCGGGGGCGCCGCGGGCTCCGGCTCCGTTACCGGCTCGGCCGGCGCGGGCTCGGCCGGCGCGGGCTCGAGCGGTTCAACCTCCGCAGCCGCAGCCGCCGCCGGCTCCGGAGCGGGAGCGGGCTCCACGGTGGTGTGACCGCCCGCACAGGCGGCCAGAAGCAGGAACAGGGTATGTGCCGCGAGGTGTCGGACCGACCGCATCGAGCGCTCCGGGATCGAGGATGGGGTGAGCGCCAGCAGAATGCGGGCTCGTGCCCTTGCGAGGCAACAACGATGCCCGTGGATGCGCGGAGCACACTCCGGAGCATGGAAGCGGCGGGTGCTGTGTGTCAGACCGCGGTGAGCTCGGGCCCGGACGTCTCCTCCTTCGAGAACTTCGCGGCGACATCCACCTGGACGTCGATCCCGGCTCTGACACTCTGCGTGACGATGCAGAAGCTCTCGAAGTGCTCCAAGCAGTGCTCCAGGCGCCTTCGGTCTTCTTCGTGAATCCGTGGATCGATCGAGACGTCGAGCCGCTCGATCCGAAGCCTGCCTTCCTCGCTGCGGACCATTTCACCTTCGACGCTGGTCTCCAACGAGATCGGCTCGACATTCCCGCGGCGGAGGCAAAAAAGCAGGCTCGCGCTCAGGCAATTGCCGACAGCCGCGGCCAGAACCCGAGCGGCATTCGGACCATTCCCGTCCCCCAGAGGAACCGGCTCGTCCATACGGAACGGCTCGTCGTCGACATGGAATGCGACGTCGAACGCATAGTTCTCACTCAGCTTCAGATCTACCTGGAAACGGTGACCGGGCAGGACGGGCATGGATCCCCCCTTTCACATCTCTTTCAAAACGGGCCTTTCCGAAAGCTCGCGCGGTCGAGGCTCGATGGGAGCCGGGAAATGACCCAAAGCGGGGTGGGGAGATGCACCCTCGGGACCGAGATCCGTACTGCCGGGCACGGGCTCGGCGGACGCCGACCCGGAGGACTAACGCGCGTTGTCGTAGAAGAAGCGCGTGAGTATCCCGCTCGCGTGGACATCCCGGTTGTGCAGCGTCGGCACGACCGGGAAGGGTGAGCCCGGCCAATTGTGGTCCATTCCCTCGAACTTGTACTCGACGAACGGTGCGGTGCATCCCTCGTGCCGGTACACGACCGCCGTCGTGCCGTCGTCCGGATCCAGGTCGGGCACGGGCTCCTCCGCCGGGAGCTCGGTGCTGCAGCCGTTCTGCGCAGCCCATGCCACGCGGAAATCCTCTCCGGAAAGCTGTGAGACGATCGGCGTGGGCGTGCCCTCCCAGGCGAACTGGTTGTCCTCAGTGCCGATGAACCAGATCGTCGGCACCGGAGGACTGGGACAGTTCTCCACGTGCCAGTCCCACGCGATGGACCCGATGATCGCCACCGCTCCGAGCTGGTTGCCGATGGTGCACGCCAAACGCGTGGTCATCAGCCCACCCATCGAGAAGCCCGAGATGAAGATCCGGTCCGCGTCGACGTTCAGGTCTCCCTGAAGCACCTGGATCACGGTCCGGAAGTACGCCACGTCGTCGATGCCCTGCTCCCCGGGCAGATTGCAGTCCGAGCACGCGTGGGCCCATTCGCCGCGGTTCCACGACTGCGGATAGACCGCGACGAAGCCCAGCGAGTCGGCCTGCTCGTTCATCTGTGACATCCCGCGCATGTCGATCGGGGGATTGCCGTGCAGAACCATGACGATGGGCACCGGCTGGCTCAGGTTGGCCGAGGCCGGCACGTAGAGGAGAAAGCTGCGCCGAAGCCCCTCGAGCCCGAACTCACGGGTGTACGTGCCCGGCGCGTCGATCGGATTGATCTCCGTCACGGTTCGACCGCCGTCCCCGCCGCATCCGGGCAGGAGGACGAGAAGAGCGAACACGCTCCAGGCAAAGAAGGGTCGGATGTGTGTCATGGCCAAATACGAACGGAATGGACTGTCGTGGGCGCCTGTCGACGTGCTAGACGTACGCCACCAACCGAACGGCGTTACGCTCCCGATAATCTCTCCTTTCGGGCCCGAGTTCCAGGGTCAGCCGGATTCGCGATACCGCGCGGACCCCTCGTGGATGCTCAGTCCGTCGGCGTTGCGCACCGTGATCCTCGCAGGTCCTCCTCTGTCGCCCATCTCCATCGCACCGTATTCCCCGGCCTTGTTGATCGCCACGAACTTCTCACCGGGCACGTAGTCGATGCCGACGGCCCTGTAGCGGTCCACGATCATCTCGGCGGCGTCCTCACAGGCCTCCTGCGGCGACCGTCCCTCCCGCATGCGCATGACGATGTAGTAGGACGCACACGACTTGATCACGTCCTCGCCCCGTCCGGTCGCTCCGGCGGCGCCCACGCTGTTGTCGACGTAGAGCCCGGCTCCGATGATCGGTGAATCACCGACGCGTCCGGGGATCTTCCAGCTCAGCCCGCTCGTGGTCGTGATTCCGGCGATGTCCCCGTTCATGTCCACGGCCAGCACGTTGGTCGTGCCGTAGTGGAAGTCGTCCTCTCCTTCGAGACCGTCTCCCTCCCGGCCGACCAGGTGGTCCGACGGGCCCCAGTCGTCGCTGTCGGAGAGCCGCTCGCGCCACCGGAGCCAAGCGTCCCGCGACTTCTCGGTCATGAGGTCCTCTTCCTCGAAGCCGAACGACTTGGCGAACGCGAGGGCTCCCGGGCCGACGAGCATCACGTGGTCCGTGCGCTCCATCACCAGCCGGGCCACCGAAGAGGGCGTCTTGATCCCCTCGAGGCTGGCGACCGACCCCGCGTTGTAGGTCTTTCCGTCCATGATCGAGGCGTCGAGCTGCACGACGCCGTCCAGGTTCGGCAGGCCGCCGTATCCGACGCTCGTGTCCTCCGGATCCACCTCGATGACGTTGGCGCCGCGCTCCACCGCGTCGAGCGCGGAGCCCCCGGCGGCGAGGATTTCCCACGCCTCCCGCATCGCCTGCTGCCCGGTCTCGTTGGTGTGGTCCGTGATGATCAGCGGACCGCCGGCCTGGGCGCGGAGAGCCATCGCATGGACGGGCTGGCGGCCCAGGATCGCGGCACCGGCTCCGACGGCCGCTCCGGCTCTTACGAAGTCACGGCGGTTCAACCTTCTACGGTCGGACATGTGGGAAATCTCCAGGAGAGTGATCGGTAGGTCGGGGATGATCGCGCGGGTACCGTCACCGGGCAACCGTTCCGCTTGATTCTCGGGCCGCAGCCTCGGATACTTGCCGCCCCTTCAGGAAACCCCGTGCAAAGGAAACCGTGATGAGAGCTTTACGACTCACCCTCGCCCCGGCCGCGTTGGCCGCCATGCTGCTCGCCCTTCCCGGTACCTCACAGGCACAGGTGGAAGGCGCCTGGGTCGTCATGAGCTGGGAGACGGCCGACGGTGAAACCCTCGACCAGCCCCAGCCGGGTCTCTTCGTCTTCACGAAGAACCACTACAGCATCATGTACGTGAACACGGCCGAGGCTCGGGCGGGCTACACGGGCGAATCGATGACCGACGAGGAAGTGCTCGCGGCGTACGGCAGCTTCATCGCCAACTCCGGGCGGTACTCGATCGACGGGAACGAGATCACGACGCAGGCCTTCGTGGCCAAGGACCCCAACTACATGGGGGGTTGGCCGGAGAATCAGCTCACGTACACCTTCCGCATGGAAGGCGAGACCCTCCACCTCACGATGCCCAACGGCTCGAAGGCCACCTTCCGTCAGGTCGACGGGCTGTCCATGGGCGGCTGACCGAGCGCGCCAAGGAGAGCGAAGCGTGTCGGAAGAAGGGGCGGCCGTTCCCGTCATCGACGTCTCTGCGCTGGTCGGCGCATCGGATGATCGGGCGTCGGTCGCCGCCGAGATTCGAGCGGCCTGCACCACGCGGGGCTTCTTCTACGTCGTGGGCCACGGAGTCGATGTGGCGCTCCAGGAACGCCTGGAGAAGCTGAGCCACCGGTTTTTCGCGCTCGACGAGGCCACGAAGCTCGAGATCCGGATGGAGCTCGGAGGAAGGGCGTGGCGCGGCTACTTCCCCCTCGGTGACGAGCTGACCTCGGGAAAGCCCGACCTGAAGGAAGGGCTCTACTTCGGCACCGAGCTCGGTCCGGACGACCCGCGCGTCCGGGCCGGGCTCCCACTCCACGGTGCCAACCTCTTTCCGGCCTCCATGCCCGAGCTACGGGAGACGGTCCTGGCGTACATGACCGCCCTGACCGACCTCGGCCACGCGCTCATGCGCGGGATCGCGATGAGCCTGGGCCTCGACGCGCAGTACTTCCACGACCGGTACACCGCCGACCCGCTCACGCTCTTCCGGATCTTCCACTACCCGTACGTGCCGCCCGACCCGAGCGCCGAGGCGCAGTGGGGCGTCGGTGAGCACACGGACTACGGCGTGCTGACCATCCTCAAGCAGGACGACGCGGGCGGTTTGGAGGTGAAGTCCGGATCGGACTGGATTGCCGCGCCGCCCGTGCCCGACTCGTTCGTCTGCAACATCGGGGACATGCTCGACCGACTGACCCGGGGCTTCTACCGCTCGACGCCGCACCGAGTCCGGAACACCTCCGGTCGAAGCCGGCTCTCCTTCCCCTTCTTTTTCGACCCGAGCTTCGACGCGCCGATCGAGCCGATCGATCTGCCGGACGTGGGAGCGGCCGAGGACGACAGCGCCGAGCGATGGGATCGCGCCAACGTGCACGCATTCGAGGGCACGTACGGCGACTACGTGCTGAGCAAGGTGTCGAAGGTCTTTCCCGACCTGGGCCGCTCGGTCATCTAATACAAGGAGCCCCTCCCCGCCGAGGCGGAGAGGGGCTCCTGTAGGCCAGTCTGCAGACGATGGGCGATCAGCCCACTTCCACATTCATCGATGCATCCAGCGCGCGCTCGATCCGAGCGATCGACTCCTCGAGGTGGGCCGCGTTGACGGTGTCGAGAGCTCCGGCTCCGAGGGCCGTCTCCATCCGCTCCGCCAACCGCCTCAACTCGTACCGAGCGAGCGAGCGGGCGTCCTCGGGCGGCGTCGGATAGGCGGCCGAAGGCCGTTCACCCATCATGACCTCCACGTAACCGTCGATCAGCGTCCGCTGCAGGTTGCGACGGAACGAGTTCGCGTTCCGAGGGGACCGGGGCGCCACGCCCAGCTCCGAGAAGATCGAGCTCGTCAACGTTCCCATGAGCTCGGCCACCGTGAAGGCCTCCGAGCCGCCGGGCATACGAACGGCATTGTCGACCATGCGCGTGAGCCGAGCCGTGTTGAGCAGGTCGGCGAGCAGCCTCCTCTGCATCACGAGCACCTGCTGGTGCACGGGGAAGTCGACGGCACCCGACGCGTTGAGGGGCGTGCTCCAGTCGAAGAAGCGGGCCGGAGGCATCTTGTTCAGGATCTCGGCCTCGTACTCCCACGCGTCCGCCTCGAAGGCCTGGTCGATGACCAGGTCCAGCGCCTTCCTCTGCGTCGCGGCGGCCACCGGGGTGAAGGGCATGCGCTCACCCGGCTGACCCCGATGGTCCCGGACGTGGTGCACACCCCCGACCATCCGCACGGCCGTGCGCAGAGAGATCCAGCGCTCGCCCATCAGTGACCCGATCGCCCCTCGCAGCCGCGAATAGCTCTCCCCGTCGGCGATCACCCGGCTCTCCATCTCGGGCGTCACCAGACGCACCAGCTCGGCCCGCTGCTCGGCCCACCGGAGCGGGTCGCCGCTCAGGTCCCAGGTGTTGGACATCGGATCCACGCCCCACGAGCCGGCACCGACGTCCTCGTCCGTTCCGTACGTGTGGAGCACGTCTGCCGACTCCCCTGCGATCCGCATGAGCCCGGGGACCTCCGCCTCGGCCGACCCCACGGGGGCGCCGGTCATCGGCAGCCCGTTCGTGCCCAGGTCCTGGTAGATCGGCTGGTGAGCGTACCGGATCGCCCAGATGTCGTAGGCGCCTACACTCGAGTGGTAGTACTCACCCTGGCGATCCCGATCCGGGTTGATGTTGGCCGCGTTGTAATCCATGACCGAGAGGGCGAGACCGTTCCGTGAGGTATAGGCCACGTCGTCCAGGCGCTCGAAGGGGATCGCCGAAGAGCCCTTCATGTTGTGCCTGAGACCGAGCGTGTGTCCGACCTCGTGCATGATCAGCTCACGGAGCGCCGGCCCCAGATACTCCTCGGGAAGCGGGGCGTTACCGTCGATGACGCCGAGCGCCGTGAGGGCGGCGTGCTGAATCTGCAGCTGATGGTTCTTGCCGGTCTCGTACGCACACACGTACTGGGCCAACGTGGGATCCATCATGCCTCTCAGCATGTCCGCGCGATCCATCCCTTCGATGAGCGCCGCCGGTCCGGACAGCTGCTCCCACTCGCGGAAGTACCCGAGCGTGAAGGTGGACGAGATCAGAATGTCCGCGTTCAGCAGCTCCCCGGTCCGGGGGTCGGTCTGGCTGGGGCCGATGGCGTAACCCATCTGGTGGGCGGCCGTCCACCGCACCGTCGAGTAACGGATGTCCTCCGCGCTCCACGTCGGATCCTCCTCGACCGTCGGGGCGACCCGGGCGACCACGGCATTCCTGTACCCGGCCGCTTCGTAGGCCTTGTTCCAGGCCTCGATGCCCTCCTTCACCCAGCGGTGGTACTTCTCCGGCACGGACCGATCGATGTAGTAGACGATCGGCTCGACCGGCTCGGAGACCGCCTGTCCATGGTCCTTCTTCTCGAGCCGCCACCGGTTGACGTATCGGACGTACTGATCCTTGTCCTGATCGCGGCTGAAATCCCGCTGCGCGTCGATGAAGTGCCCCACCCGGTCGTCGGCGAAGCGACGCTGCATGGGCTCCTCGGGCAGCTGGAAGAGCGAATAGCGAACGCCGATCGGTACGCTCCGGTAGTCCGAGACGCCGGCTCGCGCGCCGAAGGACGTCGGCGCGTCCGTCGTCGCCAAGGTCAGCGCGGCATCGATCTCGACGTTCTGTGGGAAGGCCTGGACTGCGTCCACCCAGCTCCGACCGTCGTCCACGCGCACCGGCTTGTTGGCATAGTAGATCTTGATCTGGTTCGTGATTCCGCTGTAGTCGGAAACGAAGAAGCCGGTCGCGTTGATGAGGAGCGCCTTCGTCTCGTCGTGCTCGCTCTCGATCGCGAAATCCTCGACGACGGAATGGCCGACGTTGTCGTCGAGCGACACCCGCATCGCCGATCCCTCGTCCGCCGTGAAGTTCGGGTTCCTGTGGACGAGGTAGACCTTGTCCCCCTCACGGACGAACCGCATCAGCTGTGTGTCGCTCAGCGGCAAGCCGTCGTGCGCGTTGAAGACACCAACGCCCCGGGAGAAGTGCATCACGAGCCCGAAGTCCCGGTCCAGACGATCGGGCGCGATCTCCATGTACAGCGTGTTGTCGCGCTTGAGGTGCACGTCGAAGAAGCCCGACTTCTTCTCCGTGTCCTTGAGGACGTCGTCCCATTTCTTGAAGGGGCTCTTCGCAGAATCCACCGCTGCCGCCGTCGTCGAACGCTGGGGAGAGGCGGCGGGTGACGTGCGCTCCTGTGGCGGGTACATCTGCATGCACCCCGTCGTCAGCGCCACCAACCCGGCCGTCACGAGCCGTCGAACCCTGATCCACATCATCTTCTTCCACTCCTTTTGGTTGGGCATGAGGCCCAGAAGATCGCTCGGAAGCACCACCGGCGACAGACGTCCCACGTGGCGCCCGGCTTCACGCGTTCTTAGCTTGCGGGCCCTCGCGAATCCGGCCTGCAACCCGACGAAGACCGATGTCCGACGACCGCATGCAAGCCAGCGACTTCCCCAGGGAGGTCCTGTCCCTCTTCGACCGCTACGTCCACGGGATCATCGACCGGCGGGCCTTCCTGGAGGGTGCCGCGAAGTTCGCCGTCGGGGGGATGACCGCCCCGGCCATGCTCGAGGCGCTGCAGCCCCACTACGAGTGGGCGCAACAGGTCGCCCCGGACGATGCTCGCGTCCAAGCCGAGTACGTGCAGTACGCCTCGCCGAACGGGGCGGGCACCATGCAGGGCTACATGGCGCGGCCGACGGATGGCTCCGGCCCCTGGCCGGCCGTGCTGGTCATCCACGAGAATCGCGGCCTGAACCCGTACATCGAAGACGTGGTACGCCGTTTCGCCGCCGTGGGCTTCCTGGCCTTCGGGCCGGACGCGCTCTATCCGCTGGGCGGCTACCCGGGCAGCGACGACGAGGGCCGTCAGATGCAGCGGCAGCGGGACCGGGCGGAGATGACCGAGGACTTCGTCGCCGCCGCCGAGTTCCTGATGTCCCACCCCGACTCCACCGGCAAGGTGGGAGCGGTCGGCTTCTGCTTCGGTGGGAGCATGGTGAACACGCTCGCGGTCCGTCTTCCGAGCCTCGCCGCGGGTGTGCCGTTCTACGGTGGCCAGCCGGCTGCCGAGGACGTTCCCGGCATCCGGGCTCCGCTCCTGATCCACTATGCCGAGCTCGACGAGCGCGTGAACGCGGGTTGGCCCGCCTACCAGGAAGCGCTCGACGCCAACGGCAAGACCTACACGATGCACATGTACGCAGGTGTGGGTCACGGCTTCCACAACGACACGACCCCCCGTTTCGACGCGGAGGCCGCGAAGCTGGCGCAGGACCGGACGATCGCGTTCTTCGAAGCGCACCTGCGGTAGCGAGCGGGCGGCTTGCAGACGTCGCGCGACCTCGGACGCATCGGCCGTCGGATCGGGCGAGCGCTCGCGCTGACCCTCCCGCTGTGCGTTGCGGCGTGCGAATCCGGCGCGCCCGAAGAGAGCCCGCCCGAGCGGCCGCCCCTTGCCGATGCCGCCGGGTCGTGGACCGTCGAATCCGAAGCGCGCCTGAGCATCGGCGTGCAGAGCGGCGACGAGCGTTACCAGTTCTCGGAGATTGCCGCCGCCGCGCGGCAGTCCGACGGAGACATCGTGGTCGCCGACGCCCGCTCGGTCCGTCTCTACGGTCGTGACGGGGTACTCCGACGGACGCTCGGGTCCGGTGGGTCCGGACCCGGTGAGTTCCAGAATCCCGGCCAGATCGTCATCGGATCGGGCGATTCGATCCTCGTCTGGGACGACGCGCTCTTCCGCAGCACGGTCTTCGATCCGGAAGGCGGGCTCGTGGCCGTCCGGGCGGCGCGACGCGACCCGCTCGGACCGCCCGAGACGCCGCTCTACCCCGCGACGGGACTGCTGCTGACGACCGGAGAGCTGGTCGTACGCCTCACCGCAAAGGGAGGCAAGGGAGCGCCCTCCGCCGCCGCCCCGGGCACGCCCCGGGAATGGACGCGCGTGATGCGGACCTCGGCCGACGGCACGGAAGGGACGCTCCTGATGGAGCTGGAGGAGGTCGAGCGGGTCACGGTCGATTCCCCGTGGGGACCGATCCAGGTGCAGCCGCCGCTGGCGAAGGGCCCGTTGATCGCGGTGCAGCCGAACCGCGTCAGACTCTGCATGGGTGACCGATCGGCGCCCGAGGTCCATTGCTTCGACGAGGAAGGCGTCGAGCGGGTGATCCGTTGGGACGCCCCGAGCATGCCGGTACGGGAGGACGACCCGGACGTCGCCGCATGGCGCGCTCGGACGATCGAGAGCTACAGCGGCAAGCTGCGTCGCACCGAAGCCGAAGATTTCGTGAGCGGTATTCCGCTCCCGACCGAGCGTCCTCCTTATTCGTCTCTTCATCTCGACACCGAGGGGAATCTCTGGGTCGAGCTCCAGCCGGTCACGGACGAGGATGGGGAGGCCCTCGAGCACCTCGTGTTCGATCCCTCGGGCCATCCGCTCGGCACCGTTCGTGTGCCGTCGATCCGAATCCTGGAGATCGGGACCGACTACATCCTCGGTGTCCAGGAGGACGAGCTCGAGGTCCAGCACCTGAGGCTCCTCCAGATCGACAAGCGCAAAGGAGACACCCCGTGAGAAGGCACCCGGCCGTTATCGTCGCGTCGCTGTCGCTCCTCGCCTGCGGAACCGATCTCGACCGCACGGGGAACACGCCCGCCGATACCTACCGGAACTGGTCGCATTACATGGGCGACCCCGGACGGACGCACTACTCCTCGCTCGATCAGATCGACACGACCAACGTCGGGCAGCTCGAAGTCGCGTGGGCGTACGCCAGCGGCGGTCTGCAGGAGGGCGCGAGCACCGAGATCCAGCACAACCCGCTGATCGTGGGATCGGCCCTCTACGGAACGAATCCGCGCCTGGAGCTCTTCAAGGTGGACGGCCGGACCGGAGAGGAGATCTGGAGGGTGGAGTCCCTCGAGATCGACGGCATGCCGATCTGGTTCGGCAGGTCCCGAGGTCTGATGCGCTGGGTCTCGGAGGACGGGGCCGACGAGCGCATCTACTTCGGAGCGGGAACCTACCTCTTCGCGGCCGATGCCACGACGGGCCGCCTGGTGGACGGCTTCGGGGAGGACGGCCGGATCGATCTGAGAACGGGGCTCGGGAGGGACCCCGAGACGATCCTGGTCGGCATGAATACGCCGGGCGCGGTCTTCGAGGACCTCCTGATCGTCGGCGGGCGGGTCGGGGAGGGTCCCGGTGCGGCTCCCGGTCACGTGCGGGCCTACCATGCCCGGACCGGCGAGCTCGTCTGGACCTTCCACACGATCCCGCAGCCCGGCGAGCTCGGCTACGAGACGTGGCCGCCCGACGCTCACACCTACACGGGCGGAGCCAACAGCTGGGCCGGGATGGCCCTCGACGAGGAGCGGGGCATCGTGTTCGTGCCGACGGGCTCGGCCGCATTCGACTACTACGGAGGCGACCGCGCCGGCGACAATCTCTTCGCCAATACCCTGCTCGCCCTCGACGCTCGGACCGGTGAGCGGATCTGGCACTACCAATTCGTGAAGCACGACGTCTGGGATCGCGACCTTCCGGCACCACCGAACCTCGTGACGCTGGAGCGGGACGGGGAACTGATCCCGGCGGTGGCTCAGATCACGAAGAGCGCGCACGTCTACGTCTTCCACCGGGAGACGGGCGAGCCGCTCTTCCCGATCCGCGAGCTCGCGACGCCCGCGTCGCCGGTCCTGGGTGAGGTCACGTCGCCCACGCAGTCGCTCCCTACGCTGCCGGCTCCGTTCGGTCGACAGGAGCTGACGGAGGAGATGCTCTACGCGCCGGACGAGCCGGCGATGGTCGCCAACCTCGTCTCGCAGAGGGGACCGGCGGCACCGAAGACCGTGCGGGAGCGCTTCCGGGAGCTCACCTCCGCGGGGCAATTCGCGCCGCCCGACACCGGCGGGGTCGTCGTCTTCCCCGGGCTGGACGGTGGAGGCGAATGGGGCGCCGCGGCCGTCGATCCGACCACCGGCGTCATGTACGCCAACGGAAGCGAGATGGCCTGGATCGTCCAGCTTCGAAGGATCGCGCCCGAGACCGGCGCCGGAGAGGCGCTCTTCGGCCTGAACTGTGCGCGGTGCCACGGCATGGAGCCCGCCGGCGTGACCGCCGGCCCCTCCCTGGACGGCATTCGCGATCGCATGTCGGCGGACTCCACGGCGCGCGTGATCCGCTCCGGTCGCGGAGCCATGCCGGCCCATCCCCAGTTCTCCGACGACGAGCTCGAGGCGCTGGTGGCCTATCTCCAGGACCCGGACAACGCAGCGAGCACCACCGCGGGCAGCACGCTCCGCATGCCGTACGGCCTGGCCGTGCTGGGCCGGTTCCTGGACGGACGCGGCAAGCCCGTTGTCGAGCCGCCGTGGGGGACGCTCAACGCCATCGACCTGAACTCGGGCGAGACGCTCTGGCGTGTGCCACTCGGCAACGACGAGGAAATCGACGATCCCGAGCATCCCGTGACCGGCACCGAGAACTACGGTGGACCGGTGGTGACGGCCGGCGGACTCGTCTTCATTGCGGCCACGAACGACGAGAAGATCCGCGCCTTCCACGCACGCACGGGTGCACAGCTCTGGGAGGCCGACCTACCCTCGGGTGGATACGCTACGCCGGCCACGTACGAGGTGGACGGGCGTCAGTACCTGGTCATCGCCGCGGGGGGTGGCAAGATGGGTACGCCCTCCGGCGACCGGTACGTGGCCTTTGCCATTCCCGGGGCCGGGGGAGGATAGGGACTGGCGCGGGAACGAGGGCACCGCGCACTGTATGAGGATAAGAGCACCCGCAAAGAGCACGGACATGTTCGGATCGCCACCAGCCAAGCACCCCCGCATGCAGATCCTGCAGACGCTTCACGCGCTCGGTGGGGAGGGCACGCTCGGCGACCTCGTGGTGATCACGGGACTCTCCCGGGAGGAGATCGAGCGCGAAGTCGAGCAGCTGGTCGCGTCCGGGGAGGGTCAGATCCGCGTCTTCGAGCACGGAGACGTCACCTACCACCTGGGCAAGAACAGGCCGTCGTGGAGGACCCTGGGCGGCGTGCGCCATCCACGTCGAACGGCACGGGACATCGCGAAGCGGCGCAGGGTGTGGCTCGACCGTAAGACACTGCGCCTGATCCGGGCTCGGGAAGGCGTCATCAGCCTGGCGGAGCTCGTCGAGCAGACCGGGCTGCCTCTCGCCCAAGCCGAGAAGGAGATGGAGCGGTTGGCACGGGACTACGGGGGAGAGCCTCACGTCTCGCTCGACGGGCACGTCGTGCACGCCTTCCCGGAAGTCATGACGAGCATGTTCAGCCGCTTCGCCGGTCGAGAGCCCCGTCCGGCGTGGGTGCGGTGCCACGACCCGATGGTGCACCCTCGAAAGCGCCGCGGCCTGCGGGGCATCCTGCGCCTGGAAAGCTTCTTCCGCTTCCGGCGGGTCAGGACGGTGAGGCGCTACGCGCTGGGCCACGTCATCGAGACCGCGCTCTCGGGCAAGGGCGTCGTCTCTCTCGACCGAACGGTCAAGTTCCTCCAGGCCCGCGCAGGCAAGAAGAAGGTGAGGCGTTCGGTCGTCGAGGCCGCGCTCCGCGAGCTCGCCCGGGAGTTCGACGCCCCCA
>JBDHII010000110.1:0-4543 GCA_039587515.1 Gemmatimonadota bacterium | reverse complement strand
GCGAGCTTCCACGCCTCTCGGGTGTGGAGCCCGAGCTCCTGCGCGGTGTGATCTCGATCGCCCCGAGCGTGAAGTACGTCGAACGGGCGTACGATGCCGCCAAGTACGGACGGGCGTCCGAGGAGCCCTGTCTCGAGGTGTCGATCCCGACGGTCTCCGAACCCGACCTCGCTCCGGACGGGAAGCACGTCGTCTCGATCCTGGCGCAGTACGCGCCCTACGAGCTGCGTCAGGGCGAGTGGGACGACGCGGCCCGGGATGCGCTGGGTGAGACAGTCGTTCGAACGCTCGGCCGGTACGTTCCCGACCTCGAAGGGGCGATTCTCGAGAAGCACGTCCTCACGCCGCTGGATCTCGAGGCGCGCTTCGGGCTGAGCGAGGGCAACATCTACCACGGCGAGCACACCCTCGACCAAATGCTCTTCATGCGCCCGGTGCCCGGGGCGTCTCGCTACCGGACGCCGATCGAGGGACTCTACCTCTGCGGTGCGGGCACCCATCCGGGAGGCGGCGTCACGGGCGTGCCCGGCCACAACGCGGCGCGCGCGATCCTGAGGGAGGGGAAGCGGTAGGGCCTCAGCCGCCGTTGAGGGTGCCGAGGTAGTGCCGGTCCCAGGCGGCGATCATGCTCTCGAGCTCCGAATACGGACCCGGCTCGTAGGCGCGAGAGGCCACACCACGCTGTGAGAGCTCGGAGACCTCCCAGTCCTGCTTGTTGGTCACGTTCCAGAACTCGATCGCGTCGCTGGGATCGAAGTCCGTGGCCGCCGTCGCGTCGGGATGGAAGAGCCAGTCGCAGACGACCCGCGTGCGGTCGGGCGCCAGGCGCTGCACCTGATGGATCAGGACGTAGTCGGGGTGGAGGCTGAGGAGGAGGTTGGGGAAGACGACGTAGTAGTAGATCAGCCCGAGGTCGTCCCCGCTCACGTCACCCAGTGGGGGAGCACAGGTCCGTCCGGACATCGTCATGCTGCCCCCTGCACCCTGGGCGAGCCGCATCGGCCCACCCAGGAACGGCCCTTCCTCGAGGTCGTTCTCGCTGTCCCGGAAGGGCGTCAGCCGGTTCAGCTGCGGGTGCAACCCGGGGCAGTGATAGCACTCCGAGTAGTTCTGCACGACCAGCTTCCAATTCGCCTCGACATCGTAGACGATCTCGTGTGCGACCTCGAGCTCGCCCATCCTCCAGTCTCCGAACTTCCCGATCAGTGGGGCGAAGGCGGCCTCGAAAGGCTCCGGGTCGTCGCCCAGGTTGAGGAAGATGCAGCCCTCCCAGAGCGCCACGGCCACGGGGTGGAGGGGATAGTCCTCCTTCTGGAAGTCCTCGACCTCCTCCATCGTCGGCGCGCCGATCAGGGTCCCGTCCAGCGCGTACGTCCAGGCGTGGTAGAGGCACTGGATCGACTTGGAGAACTGTCCCTGGGCATCCGTACACAGACGGGTCCCGCGGTGCCGGCAGACGTTGTGAAAGGCCCGGATCTCCCCCTGGGAATCCCGGAGCACGATGACGTTCTCGCTCTCGACCTCGAACAGGAAGTAGCTGCCCGGCTCGGAGATGCGCGACGCGCGCCCGGCATAGAGCCACGTCTTCAGAAAGATCTGCTCGGTCTCTGCGTCGTAGACCGAGTCGGACGTGTAGTACGCACCTTCGAGCGTCTTGGCACCCTGCGCGGTACGAATGGACATCGGCTGTTTCCTAGTGGCCCTTTCGGAACACGATCGTCCCGTCTTTGACGACCAGACGGACGTTCCTCAACGCTTCAATCTCTTCGAGCGGGTTGCCGTCGACCAGTACCAGATGCGCCCGCTTCCCGGGCTCCACCGTCCCGAAGTCGCCGTCCTTTCCAAGCCAGCGTGCGCCGTTCACCGTGGCGGCCTTGAGGATCTCGGCATTGGGGATCCCCGCATCGGCGTAAGCCTCGAGCTCGTCGTTGAGCCGGACGTTGTCCGTGCCGGCCAGGAGCGGAACCCCGCTCTCGACCGCCTTGCGCACGAACGCCTGCATCCGCTCGTAGGCGTCGCCGGCGAGCGCGAATTGCTCGAGCGAGAAACGGGTGCGCGAGTTGTCGTTCGTCCGTTGGATGAAGATCGTCGGATCGATTGCGGTGCCGGTTCGGGCCATGCGGTCGATCAGGGCTTCGACTTCCTCGCTCCCCGGATCGATGAGACTCCAGTCGGCCTGCATCCGCCCGATCGGGTTCTTGGTCGAGTCGAGGGACTCGTCGCGGCCGTCCCACTGGAGGTCGGATGGTAGGAAGTCCCGCCACAGGCGCAGGTGGGAGAAGCCGTCGATCCCCGCGTCCATCGCCTGCCCCCAGCTCATCCGCACACCGATGTGGCCGGTGACGGGGAGACCCTGGAGCTTGGCCTCCCGAACGACCTCGATCAGCACCTCCGGGTCGAGCTGGAAGTAGGCCTTGAGGGCGTCGACGCCCTGGGCCTTGAGCGCGCGCACGAGCGCGGGGGCGGCCGCCGGGTCGTCCAGGCTGATGTCGACCATCGGGTGATACCCTCCGGGGCCGTCGAGCAGGGGTCCCGTGGAGTAGATGTCGGGGCCGGCGAGAATTCCGTGACGCACGGCGTCCTTGAAGTCCATCCCGTCGCTGATCGCGACGCCCGGGTCACGGATCGAGGTCACACCCCGCGCCAGGAGGTCGGCCCCGGCGAAAGGCGTCCAATAGTGGTAGTGGTTGTCCATCAGCCCGGGCAGCAGCGTCTTGCCGGAGCCGTCGACCACGGCCATCCCGTCCGGGATCGTGGGCTCGAAGCCGGAGATCACGGCCTGGATCCGACCGTCCTCGACAAGCACCGTCGCACCCTCGATCGCCTCGTCTCCCGTGGCACTGAAGAGTCGGACGTTCGTGATCGCCAGGTCGTCGGGCGGCGCGTCGGCGACGGGGAAGCTGGCGGTGAAGGGGATCGGTGAGGCGGTGCCGCTCTCCAGATCGAGGCGGTACAGCCTTCGGCCGGCGACCATGACCGCCGACGCGCCGTCCGGGTGCGTGGCGAGCTGCTTCTGGTCGAAGGCGCTCGTATGGATGCGCTCGGGCGCCCGACCCTCCGCTTCGACCACGACGTGGTCCAGACCGTTGTGGGTCTCGATGTGGGCTCGGGTCGTCCCGTCGGGCGTCATCATCACGCTCATCTCGCGCTCGAGCGTGTCGGTGATCCGCTCCGAGGACTTGTCGGCCGGGTCGAGCCAGTAGAGGTCGGCCCCCCCGTACCGGCCGGACTCGATCAGGATGCGCTCGCCGTCCGGAGCGATCGCGAACGACCACTCGTGCCAGTTCTGCGTGAAGGTGAGCTGCTCGGGCTCTCCCCCCTCCACCCGGATGCGCCAAAGGTGGGCATCGTACTGTGACCGGTCGTCGACGAAGTAGAGGTGCTCGCCGTCGGGGCTGAACTGCATGTGGCCGAGGCCCGCGCGGACGTGGTGCAGGAAGCGGTGGCCTCCGGTCAGTGTGTTGAGGATCACGATGTCCGAGCCGGAGCCGCTGCGGTGGGCGTACGCCAGGAACAGGCCGTCGGGTGACCAGGTGGGTCTCGTGGACCACCCAGGTCCGCCCGTGAGCGCGCGAGCCTCGCCCCCCTCGATCGGGACCGACCAGAGACGGCCGAGGATCGATACGGCGACCGAGGCGCCGTCGGGGGCGACCGCCGGGTCACGCGCTCCGATGTCGACCGTGACGTGGCCACGCGTTTGGGCGGTCAGCGGGCCAGCGGTCAGGAGTGTGGCGAGCAGGAGCACGAGTCGGGAGCGCTTCACGGGTCGACCTCGAGGTTGGAGGGGTGCGGGGATCATCGGCCGAGCCCCCGCGCCTGTCCAGGGGACTGGGCGTGTGGGCCGCCCTCCGCGACGATCGCTCCGGGCCCGCTCAGCGGCGAGGCTCGATCAGTCCGACGAGCCAGTGCAGCACGTTCAGGGCGAACTGACCGTTCTGTGAGGCGGACGGGACGTTCATCCCCATCACGAAGTCTGCGTCGATCACGGATTGGGCCGTGAACATGGCGGCCTCCCCGAATGCGGCGACACGCCCGCGGCCGTGCTCCAGGGCCGCACCCTGGAGGAGGCCCTCGGCCGAGGCCGTGGGGGTGTCCGGCGGGTACTGACTCGCCTCGCGCGTGAAGAGCAGGCGCCACCGCGAGTCGAGCGTGAGGAGCGGGCGGACCGGGCGCAGAGGCCGGAAAGCCTGGCCACCGAAGGTCGCGACGGAATCGACACGCTCCGTCGCGTCACGCCCGCCCGTGATCGGGTCGAGGGCGAGAGAGCCGTCGCTGCGCCGGAAGACATCTCCGAGCGTTTGGGCGCCGCTTCGGGCGTAGGCGTTGTGGAACACCAGGCCGAAGGCGGCACCCACCTGCTCGGCGGCTCCGGGGAAGGGCATGTGGTCCGCGATCAGGAGCAGGGATCCCCCGTCGAAGACCCACTGCTCGAGGGCCGCGACCTCGTCCGGTGTGAAGGCCGATTCGGTCGGCAATACCCAAGGACCGTCGTCGGGCAGCGCGTTCGCGATCACCAGCACGTCCACGCCGGCGAGGGCGTCGG
>JBDHII010000048.1:0-21762 GCA_039587515.1 Gemmatimonadota bacterium | reverse complement strand
GCGCCGCGTGCACCCGCTCCTTGCGCTCCGAGCCGCCCATGCCCCGATACGTGAGCGGAAGCTCGACGTTCTCGTAGACCGTCAGGTCGCCGATCAGGTTGAAGGCCTGGAAGACGAAGCCGATCGCCTGGTTGCGGATCTTCGCACGCTGGCTGGCCGTGAGGTTGGCCACCGGCTCCCCGTCGAGCAGATACTGACCGGAAGTCGGAGAATCGAGGAGTCCCAGGATCGACAGCAGCGTCGTCTTCCCGCATCCGGACGGCCCGGCGATCGAGAGGAACTCCCCCGTCTTGATGCTCATGCTGATCTGCGAGAGCGCATGGGTCTCGACCTCTTCGGTGTAGAAAACCTTGGCGAGGCTGTCGAGATGGATCAGCGCTCCCGATCCGTTGGTCTGCAAGCTGTCTGACATTTCCTTGTCTCCGTTCGTCTTCTTCATCATCCACGAGCCCTTCGGCACGTCTCCCGTCCCGACGGGACCAAACTCCCAGGCCAGCTGCGTCAGCCTTTCAGACGCACTCGGTCGAATCCGTCCCACTGTGACATGTCGGACAGGATCACGATGTCTCCCGGCTGAAGTCCCTCACGCACTTCGATCTCGTTGACCGAGCTCGCACCGAGAAGGACGTTCACACGCTCCGCGTATTCTCCGTCCGGGGTCAGCCTGAACATTCCGACTCTCTGGTTCTGCTGTCCGTAGGCCGGACGCCCGACGAAGGTCACGTCGTCCAGCCGCTGGATCACCACGTTGCCGTCTACGCTCAGATCGGGTCGGGCGCTGCGGGGCAGCTCGACGGGAAGCGCGACGTCGATGGTCACCGTCCCGTTCTGAACAGAGGGGTCGATCCGGACCACCTGGCCCTGAATGGTGTCGTTGCGCGTATCGATGAAGGCCACCTGGCCCACCGCGATATCCTGCGCCTGCGTCTGTGGAATCCGGATCTCGGCCTTCAGCCGCCCGGGAACCACGACCCGCGCCAACATTCCGCCCGACTGCACCCACTGTCCCTCATCCAGTGGAAGCTCGGCGAGAACCCCACTCACGCTCGAAGTGACTTTCAACGAGGCCACGCGACTCTGGTTGAACTCCACGATCGAGCGAAGTCTCTGAATCTGCCTCTGCTGCGCCGCGATTTGCTCATCGACGGACGATTCGAGCACGCTCAGCCGCTCCTCTTCGAGAGCCACCCGCTCACTCAGCTCGTCGGTCAGATCCTTCGTCCGATCGAGCTCGTTCTTCGCTACGAGCTGTGGATTGACGTCGAAGAGCCGCTTGTTCGTCTCATAGTCGCGAACGGCGTTCAGATACTGTGTCCGGGTCTGAGCCACGAGTCCCGCCTGCGTCAGTCGTTGGGTCTGCAGGTTCGAGCGCAGCTGGATGAGCGTCGCTTCGGCGTTGGACAGCTGAGACTGTGACTGGAGGAGCTGGACTTCCTCGTCCGGGTTGCTCATCTCGATAATCACGTCGTCAGCCCCGACCTCGGTGCCGGGCAGCACCCTGATCCGCTCCACGCGCCCAGCCGTGACGGCGGTGATGAAGCGCATCTGCTCCGGGACGAGCGTTCCGGGTCCGCGCACCTGACGCACCATCGTGCCGTGCTCGACGGTATCCGTCCAGACGGTCGCACGATCGACGGACGGCGCCGCCGGCTTCAGCTGCTGTAGACCGAAGGTGATCGCGAAAAGGACCAGCACAGCCATCGAGTACTGGATCGCTCTCTTCCGCTTCTTGGGCTTGGGATCCCTTGGGATATCCACCTTGTGCCTCTTTCTTCGCTAGATCACGGACGCCCGTGAAGGCGTCCCTCGTGTTCGTGGTTCAGTCCTGGTCCTGCTCGTTACGGCGCGTCTCCTCCGGCCGCAGTCGTTGCCCGACCGCCGCTTCGAGTGACGTCAGCTGGATGTGGAACGTGTAGATCCCATCGAGGTAGGCCCGCTCCGCGTCGGCCATGGTGCGCTCGGCATCGAGCAGCACCAGGAAGTTGTCGGCTCCGAGCTGGTACCGCTGGCGTGCGAGCTCGAGCTGTTCCTGGGCGACCTCACGGTTCCGGGACTCGAGCACGACGACGTCGGACGCGGTCATGAGTGCGTCGAAGGCCGAGGTAACCGCAGTCCGAAGCCGAAGCTCCTCCGCCCGACGCTGATGTACCGCATCCTCATAGACGGCAGCCGCCTGCGAGACCTGCGTCTCGCGCGAAAAGCCCTGGAAGATCGGCACGCTCACGGTGAGCGACGCCTGGAAGGGCAGCCGATTGAAGTTGAACGGGAAAGCGCTGTTGGAGGCCAGAATCGCCTCTTCGGCCTCGGGCGTGATGACGAAGCCCGCACAATTCTGCGGAAAACCCGACAGCGGAGACGTCAGCCCTGAAGAGATCTGATTCATCAGCTCGCAGCTCTGGATGGCACCGGCGGCTTTTCTCTCCTCCTGAGCGACCAGGAACTCGCTGTTCTCGATCTCCTGCGTAAAGCCGGCCCATCGAGCACTCAAGCTCAGCGTTGGGAAATACGCGCTGCGGGCCTGCCGAAGGTTGGCCTTGCGCGCATCCTCGTTCGCCTCGAAAGACCGGAGCTGCGGGTGTCCGTCGAGCGCCGTAGCGATGAGCTCGTTGATATGCCATTCCGGTCGGAAGAGCTCGAACTCGCTGACCAGCTCGACCTCGTCATCGAAGCTGAGACCGACATTCTCCAGCAGTCGGAAGCGTTCCACGCGCAGTGCGCTCTGAGCCTGCAGCACCGCCACCGAGTCACGCCCGGCCTGCACCTCTGCCTGCTTCGCATCCGTGATGATGGCGGCCTGTGCCTCGACCCGGGTTCGCGCAATCTCCCAGTTCTCCTTGGACCGCTCCAGCTGACGCCGAGCGACGGCCACCTGATCACGTGCCCGCAGAGCCGTCATGTACTGGAGGGTTACGGCCTGTTCCATCACGAACTCCGCGGCAATCGTCTGCGCCCGGGCGGCCTTGCGATCCGCGCGCGCGCTCCCGAGGCCGAAGAGCGTGTTGCCGTTCAGTCTGTAATCCAGGCTGAGTTGATAGTACGAGGTGAAGAGCGCACCCTGTTCGACCCCACCCGTGGTGATGGTCCCCACCCTCTGCTGACCGGGGGCCTCGTATTGGGCGGTGCCGAAGGCGCTCAGATCCGGCAGGAAGAGGCTCGTGTAGGCCTCCCGGACCCCCCAGTCGGCGGCGGCTTCGTCGTTCTGCGTCTGCAGGAACGTCGGGTTGTTTCGACGCGCCAGGTCGATGGCGTCCTGAAGCGTCAGTCGCGTCGTCTCCTGCCCCAATGCCATCATCGCGGTGGCCATGGTGGCCGCCGCCGCCAACAGCAGGTGCTTTCCGATTTCGGTCCCACGCATGATTTTGACCCTCACCACGAGGTCCTCCGGGTCTCTTTTTCCAGTTTGAGGAACCGGGAGCCGGCTCCGGACGAAAGCGGCCAACCGAGCCAACCGTCCGCACCGCATCGCATCACCAACACCACACCTCCCGACCGAGAACCGATCTCCCGTTTCCGCTTTCCCTTACGGAAGCTTTGTGCCAAAAGTGACACAGTCTGTTAGATCGTTACTGTACAACGCTTTGCGATCCGCATGTTCTTCCCTCCGGGGCACCCTCTGTGCGCGTCCCCGGGATCGCTCGTCCCACAACCGGACACTGCGAAGGGCTTTGGAAAGGGCGTTCGGCGCCCTCTCGGGCCAGCACCGTGGTGGCCGGGAGACGAGGGGTGGTCCTGGAGGTCGCGGGATGGAACCTTGTCGAGCTCGCAGCGGAACCTCTGTCCGAAGAAACCCTCGCGGCACGTCGACGTATGGAGCCGAGTACCCGGCCAACTCGATTTCACGGAGCGCGCAGATGAACGCATCTTCATCCATCACCCGGCGCTGGTCTCTACTCCTGGCCGGAGTCGCCTCGGTGATCCCAGCCTCTCTCGCCGGGCAGACATCCGCTTGCGAGAGCGCGGAGCACGCCCAGTTCGACTTCTGGGTCGGCGAATGGCGAGTCGAGCGGGCCTCGGACAGCGCGGTCGTGGGTCATAACATCATCACGAAGAAGCTCGGCGGATGTGTGCTGCACGAGAGCTATACGACGCCCGCAGGTTATGCCGGTGAGAGCCTCAACATCTACGACGGGTCTCGTGGCGTTTGGCATCAAACCTGGGTCGACGTCGGGGGGCTGTTGCTGCGACTCGACGGTGGGCTGCGCGGGGAGGCCATGGTGATGGAGGGCCCGGGTAAGGATGCGCAGGGCCGGGAGATCATCAACAAGATCAGCTGGTCCGTCGTGGACGGTGATCCGGACCGGGTTCGGCAGCACTGGGAGGTCTCGGGCGACGGCGGTGATACCTGGACCACCGCGTTCGACGGAATCTACGTACGGTTGTAGAGAGCCGAGTCCCCTTCTCCGCTCCGGCGTGTTTCCTGCAACGGAAGAGAGCGAAACCTCTATTTTGTAGGCCATGACAAGACCGCTCGCCCTCCACCCCCTCCAGATCGCCGAACTGGAGCACCGCCTCGGACCCGACCGGGTCGAGCGTGACCGGCCACTGGCACCGTATACGACATTTCGGATCGGCGGTCCCGCCGACGCGCTCTTTCGGCCCCGGAACCGCGAAGAGCTCGTCCGTGGAATCCGAGCGGCACGGGAGATGGGCATCCCACACTTCCTCCTGGGCCGAGGAGCGAACATTCTCGTTGGCGACAGGGGATTTCGCGGGCTGGTCATTCTGGCCCTGTTCGGAGATATCGAGTTCCTCGACGGGCACCGCGTACGGGCCGACGCCGGCGTCGAGACCTATCCCGATCTGATCGAAGCCACGGTCGAGCATGGTCTCGGCGGACTTCATCACTTCGTGGGGATCCCGAGCACGGTCGGTGGGGCCATATGGCAGAACCTTCACTTCCTCTCGCCAGCGCCGGCCCGGGAACGAACGGTGTTCATCGAGGAGGTGGTCGAGTCGGCCGAGCTCTGGACCGAGGAGGGGGAATCGACGGTGGTTCCCGTGGACTACTTCCGCTTTGGTTACGACTACTCGATCCTGCACGATCGCGACGACGTCGTCCTCTCGGTGACCTTCCGTCTGACCCCGGAAGACCCCGAGGCGCTGCGGAGAATCATGAGCGAAAACCTGGCGTGGCGAAGCGAGCGTCACCCTGACCTCACCCGCCTTCCCTGCGCCGGCTCGATCTTTCGCAAGATCGAGGGCATCGGTGCCGGGCGCCTGATCGACGAATGTGGCCTCAAGGGGCACCGCCACGGTGCCGCCGAGATCTACCGCAAGCATGCGAACATCATCGTCAACCTGGGCGGTGCGAAAGCCGCCGACGTGATGCACTTGATCGAGGTCGCCAGAGAGACAGTGCTGGCGGCCACGGGATACGAGCTCCTCCCCGAGATCTCGTTCGTCGGGGAGTTCTAACCCCCCCAGTCGGACAACGTCTCCAGCACGGCGCCGTCCAGTGCGTGACCACCGGAGTGCGCCATCTCCCTGTAGGCGATCCCCATGCCAGCCATTCGGGACAGCTCCCCCGTGTGTGACGCGTCGGTGATATACGTATCGGCCCGGCCCCGAACCACGACGACATCGACACCCTCGAGCGCCCGCCCTCCATCCTCGGGAAAGTCGACGGGTGGATAGGCGCCCCAGAGCACGAGCCGGTCCGGCTTTGCCGAGCCCAACGCCGTCCACCGGCAGACCGTGTGCACGCCCTGGGAGAACCCGAGCACCAGGCGCCGGGTCGGACGGCTGCTCCCCTCGAGATGCGACTTCAGATCATCCAGGTAACGCACGTAGTCGCCGATTTCGGTCTCCCGGTCTTCCCGCGTCATCCACGTGGCACCGATCCGATCCTCGGCGCTGTGCGGCTGCCCCTCCCCGCCCTCCAGATAGAAGCGGGAAAGACCCTCCGGCGCGACGATCAGCCGTTCGGGGGTCGCCAGGTGCCGGAAGCGGTTCAAGAAACGACGTGCCAGTTGGCGGTACCCGTGGCAGACGTACCAGACCTCGCCGGCAGCGCGGCCCGGGTCCCCTCCGATCGTGAAGTATCGGGCCCTCTTCGTGACCGACAGGTGGTGCTCTTCCATCCGGCTTCAAGCGGTAAGGGGTTCTCCGTGGGGACGACGGGCCCTAAGCTGAGTCACGTGGGCGCCCTACACCAGCATCCAAGAGATCTCGAAATGTTGCCGACGCTTCGTACCCTTCGCGTACTGGCCGTACACGTGGCCCTGACGGGGCCGTCCTTCCTCCTCAATCCTCTGGGCTCCGTCGGGCAGGTTGCCGAGCAAGCCGACTCTCTCTCTTCCACCGACACCACCGTCGTGGCGGTGCCGGCGGCGGTCGACGAGGCGGCATCGGACACCGTAGTCGGGGTCGACAACCCCTTCGCCGGATTCGAGACGCACTTCCTGGCCAACGGGGTCAAGATCTGGTACAAGCGATTGGACGGCGCCCCGAACGTCTCGGTCAGCGTCGGCATCCCGTATGGATCGGATCTCGACCCGGTGGGCAAAGAGGAGTTGGCTCACTTCACGGAGCACATGCTCTTCAGCGACCATCGCGGACAGACGGAAGCCGAAATCAAGGATGCGATCGAGGGTCTAGGCGGAACGAGGAACGGCTTCACCGCCCCGGACCGCACCTGGTACTACGTGACCATCGCCCGCGAGCATGGGCTCTTCGCCCTGGAGTGGCTGGCAAGGCTGATGGAGCCCCACGCCATGGATTCGGAGGTGGTGGACCGCGGCCGCGAGCCGGTCGCCCTCGAGATCAACGCCAAGCCGCGCGAGATCTTCGAGCAGATCGGCGCTGCGTTGGACCCTTCCTGGCTCCGACTCCCCGACTACTGGAAGCGTGAATTCGGGCTCGATACCCGCTCGGCTCGCAGATACGATCGCTGGGCCAATCTCCACGCCATCACCCCCGACGACCTCCACGGCTTCTACGACACCTACTACGTGCCGTCGAAAATGACCGTCACGGTGGTCGGGGACTTGGAGCGAGACGACGTCCTCGGACTCGCCGAGGCCACCTTCGGGACACTGGCGGCGCGCCCTGTTCCGAGCGTGGACCGGACGCTGAGAGACCCCGGTCGGGGTCGTGTCACCAACACGTGGACATTTCGACCCAACGTCCGGTACCAGCGAGACTTCAAGGTCTTCGATCCCGATACGCGAGACGAGCTCTACCTCCGGTTCGTGCAGGACATGCTCGGCCGCCGTCTCAACCAGCGGTTGCGCTACGGTGAACGCAAAGCCGTCTACGGAATCGGCGTGAGCCAGTACAAGCGAGGCCCGGCGACGCGCTTCCGAATCAGCGGATCGATCAACGAGGACGAGTACGACTTCGCCCTCGCCGTCATCGAGGAAGAGCTCGAGGCGATGCGAAGCGGCACACGCCCGATCGAGGAGTTCGAAGCCGATCGCACTGCCCTCATCGAGCGGCTCCGGAGCCAGAATCGGACTGCGGAAGATCTCAACTTCCTCTCGTACAGGAGCTTCTACGATCCCGCGATCCATCGGGACTTTCCGGATCTGATCGGTTTCTACGAGGACGTGACGCAGGAGGACCTCGCGGCCTACGCCAGCTCCGTCTTCGTCCCCGAGCGAAGCCTCCTCTCGATCACGCACATCCACCCCCTCGGCCAGGGCACCTTCGCGGTGCTCTGGGTGGTCTTGGTCTGGCTGACCTTCCGCCTGGTGGCATGGGCCCTGACCACCCCCATCGACATGCGTGAGCTCACGTACATGGCCCGGTTCAGGGTGCCCTTCCCCCTCGCCGTGGTTCGCGTGGCCGTGTGGCTTCTGGTCGGTGTGATCCTCTTTCGGATTCTCTTCTTCGGGCTCGCCTGGGCCGATCGACTCTGGCTCGAGAGCTTCTCCAGCCCGTGGACGGAACTCGCCGCCCTGGCCGCCGTCGTTTGTGGGGCACTCGCGCTGGCGGTCCTCTATCTCGCACGTCTGCCCCGCAAGATCCTGATCTTCCCGGACCACCTTCGCGTCAAGTTCCTCTCGTATCGCTCCAAGAGCCTGAAGCCGGAGGACGTCGAGGAGATCTCGGTCAAGCGGTTCCCCTCGGTCTGGCTCGGCAGGGATGCCGTCGGGACCTCGCTCCTCTCGTTCGGCCTCGTACGCCCGGGGATTCTCCTGCGGCCGAAGAAGGGCCGAGCCTACTTCTTCCGGTCGAGAAGGACGGACGAGCTACGCGAGGTTCTCGAGAGCTGGTGGGGCGGTCGTGGCAAGGTCGAACCGAAGGCGGAGACGCCCCCCGAACCGGACGGGCCAAAAGATCCGCCGCCGGACGAGTCCCCCGAGGAACCCCTGGACATCGACAGCCTCGAGATCGACGACCCGGAGCTGGAGGCACTTCTGCGAGCCGACCCCTAGGCTCCGGTCTGGGCTCTCAGCCGCTTTCGGAAGGCGGGCTGTCGATCGCGAGCTTCACCAGGCTGTCGAGGTGATCGAGGCGATCCTCCTCGTGGCGTAGCTCCAGCAAGGCCTGCTGCCATCGGGGGTTTACCGCGATCAACCCCGCGACCTGGAACGATACGTCCTCGTCCAGGTCGATCTCGGGGCGCTCCCCGTCGAGGTTGTCGAGCTGATCGACCAACTCGTTGAAGAGGGCGAGCGAGCGGGAACGCCGTGATATGAGCTCCTCGTCGTCAGCGGCTCCGAGATCCTCGTATTCGTCGATCACGCCCTCGTAGTAGGGCGTGTCCGATTCGACCTCGTCGCGCAGCGCGAACCGGTCTTCTCCCCGAACGAGAATGAGGGATCGACCGTCGGGAAGAATCTGGAACTCGTCGATATGGGCGACACACCCGACTCTGTCCTGCTCCACCAGGAAGGGGCCGTGCTGGTCCGGGTCGTGGAACACCAAACCGAAACGGCGATCGTGCTCGATGCAGTAACCCATCATCCGGCGATAGCGCGGCTCGAAAATGTGAAGCGGCATCACCGCGCCGGGAAAGAGGACGACGGGTAACGGAAACAGGGGTAGACGACGCATGCGGACTCGGGGTTGGGGCTCCTGGAATGACTACACCAGGCTCGCGGCGGGTTCCTCGATGCTCAGCTTTCGAAGGTCGCGACCCATGCGCACGCGGACTCGAATCAACAAGAAGAGTGCGACGGTCGCGAGCCCGACGGCCAGGCCCCACCACAGCCCCCGTGCACCGAGACCCTGGCGGAAACCGAGGAAAACGCTGACCGGCAGGCCGACGAGCCAGAACCCGAGGAGGTTGACGACCATCGGGCCCACCGTGTCTCCGATGCCCCGCAGGATGCCCGAAGCCACCGCCTGGACGCCGTCCACGATCTGGAAGACACCGGCGATCGGGATGAGCGCAGCCGCGAGTGTGAGCACGGCTGCCTCGTCGGTGTAGATCGAAGCGAGGAGGCCCGGGATGGCCAAAAAGGTGATCCCGGTCACCGTCATCAAGGCCGTGGAGAGGAGCAGCCCCGCACCGGCGGCGCGCCGGGCCTTGGGCGAATCTCCCAAACCCACCGCCTGCCCGACCAGAACCGTGGACGCCTGGGTAATTCCGACAGACGCCATGAAGGTGAGCGATGCCAGGTTGATGGCGATCTGGTGGCCGGCCATGGGGATGGTGCCCAGCACGCCCATCAGGACGCCGATGGTTCCGAAGATCCCGAACTCGAGCAGGAATTGAACGCCGATCGGTCCACCGATCCGGAGCATGCCGAGCAGGGGACGGAGCGCCATCGCCTCGGACCGCAGCGGCCGGTGATAGCGCCCGAGCAACGCCCAGGATATGGCCAGAAGCGCTCCCATCATGAACCAGCGCGCCAGCGTTGTCGCCCAGCCCGATCCGACGGCGCCGAGCGCGGGGAATCCGAGGTTCCCGAAGATCATGACCCAGTTGAGGCCCACGTTGACCACGTTGGCGATCACGATGACCCAGACGATCACGGCGACCCGCCCGATGGCCTGTAGGCTCTGGCGAAGGACGATAAAGCCGTAGAAAGCCAGCATGCCCGGGATCTGCGTCAACGCGTACTCCGAGGCGATCGGGATCACTTCGGGGGGCTGCCGTAGCAGCGTCATGATCGGACGGGCCGGAATCAGCAGAAGCGACGCCAGCACGGTCATCGCCAGCGCCATGACCCACCCTCGTTGGATCCCTCGGCGAATCGCCTCCTCGTTCCCTGCACCGAAGGCCTGGGAGACCACCGGATCGAGGGCGAAGAGCGCCCCCATGCCGAAGATCGAGGCCGCGAAGAAGTAGAGGTTGCCGAGCGCGATCCCGGCCAGGTGTGCCCCCGACACATGGCCGACCATGATGGTGTCCACGACACCCATGAAGACCATGCCGACCTGGACGACGGCCACCGGCAGAGCGAGGCGCGTCATGGCAGACAGGTCCGCGCGTCCCGGAATCATCTGCCGAACGACCCGCATGCATCCTCCGAAGCAGAGAACGCCGGCGCACAGTGCGCCGGCGTTCCCGAGACGTTAACACTTTCGCGTTGGGCTGTAAGCCCGAATCCGGTCAGGGAATCACGATGGTCGGTGTCACGACCAGAATGAGGGCTTCGGCCCCGCCTCGGCCCGTCGAGGTCGTCCCGAGCACCATGGACTTGCCGTTGCCCACGTTGACCCGCGTCTCCAGAAGGCTCCCGTACCACTCGTGCTGGAGCTGAACAGACAGGTCCACCGAGAGGTCGTCACCCGACCCCACCACACGGGTGACCTCCACGTTCAGGTCGAACGGTGGCTCGTCCTCTCCCTCGACCGAGAACGGTCGGTCGATCGTCTGATGTGCCCAGTGGCCCTCACGGACGTTCAGCGCGGCCTCCGCAGCCATGCGATACCCGGTGTATCGGAGCAGCTTACGCAGCTCGCTCTCGACTTCGGCGATTCCATCGTCGACGGACTCGAAGCCGTTCGCCTCGACCAGCTGGAAACGGAACTGGACATCCGCTGGCTCGGTGTCGTAGCGGGCCAGCACTTCTTCAATCCGCTCGAGGTTCTCCGGCATCTCCCGAACGGTCAAGACGCCCTCGGCATGACTCGTCGCGCCCGGCGCTCCGTCACGGTCGCTGTAGACGTAGGGGCTGATCAGCGCTTCCGCCTCGGCAGCGTCGATCCTCTCGAGCTCGAAGGTCCGCACCTCGAGCTGGTCCTGGCACCCGGCGAACACCAGTCCGACGAGCGCGACCCCCATCGTCTGGAGCTTGATTGAAATCTTCGTCAACATCGTTCCCTCCCTCAGTCCTCAGTCCATGAACCAGACGACGGTGATGTCGGGATTCTGCGTAGGCAGCACCGCGATCTTTTCGTGCAGGTCCGACTGCACCATCACACCCCTAGCAACCCGACCCGCTTCTCCGGAGGCCCACGCCGGTGGTTCCGCAAAGGGAACCGGCGCGAACGAATCCGGCCCTTTCGGCAGTAGCATGAGCGCCCCGATCCCAGCGGCAGCGAGTGGCACCAGAACGCGCCAGTGTACGCGGGGGCGGACGCGCACATCGGCGGGATCGAGCGTCGGAGCGATCCGAGTCGCCAGATCGTCGAGCGCATCCGAAAGGTCGCCGGTCACCGACAGGATCTGGGCCGCTCTCGCCCGACAAGGGTCACACCTCCGCACGTGCGCTGCGAGCGCCGAGTCACCCGTTCCGTCGAGCTCCGCCACATCGGCTTCGAGCAAAAGCTCGACGGCCTCCGAACAACGCATCTTCATCGGAGATCCTCCAGAACGTGGGGCTTCCGAGCCAGGAGGCTCGCACGCATGTGACGACGAGCGCGCAGCAGGTGCACGCGGGCCGTATTCGGGTTGAGTCCCAGCATTTCAGCCGCTTCCGCCGGTGTGTAGCCCTGCAGATCGACGAGATCCATCATTCCCCGCTGCCGTTCGGTGAGCTCCTCGAGAAATTTCCGGACGAGCGGCCTCAGCTCGCTGTCGTCCTCCTCGGATACCGTTCCCGCCTCATCCTCCGCACCCCGCCTGTAGCGCTCCAGAGCCCTGGTCCGGGCCTTTCGGTTCCGATACAGCTCTCGTGAGGCATTCAGCGTGATTCGGTAGAGCCACGTCGGGAGACTGGACTCCTCTCGAAACTTCCGGATTCCCCGAAACGCAGCCATCAAAGCCCGCTGGACCACGTCTTCCGCATCGTCCCGATCTCCGGTGTGAACCAGGGCCCAACGACGGACTGCAGGCAGATAGTGTCGGAGCACGCGATCGAGGGCCTCTCGGTCGCCGACTCGTGCCGCCGCGATCCATCGCTCGAGTCCATCCCCGTGATCTTGCGCACCGTCCAAGCCCTCTCGCCCTCCTCCATCCCGATTCGTTGAAGAGATGCGCGCCACCATGCCGGCGTTTACATCCGGCCGAGAGGTCAGCTGTCCCCCTCGTTCTCATCGGACCGGTGCCGTCCTCGAAGCAGACGATCCCTGTGGATCTCGCGGAGGAGCTCGGCCTCTTCCTCGGCGTCGAGCGCGTCCCCGTCGGAATGTTTGCGCCGTTGCCTCGACTCGGACACCGCGAAAGCGGAGAGGAGCGTGATCGGAAACCCCAACCAGAACGCTGCAAAGCGCTTGAAGCCGCGCTCACCCTCTCGTACATGGGACACATAGACGACGTTGGCGAGAATCCAAACGACCGAACCCAGCCACGCTTCGAACATTCCCGTGCTCACCCTCCGCTCGTGCCGTACCTTCCCCCGACAAGCTACGCGAACAAGGAGCGATATGAGCGCCTCTTCCTCCCCGGCCCACCGCTCATGAGTGACGGTCACGCGACCGACGCCCCCGGTGGGAGCGTCTTGACTCTGTGGCGAAGGCTGCGTGGAACGCCGATCGGACGGTGGATCTTCGGAATCCTCCTCGGCCGGATGGTTCCGTACTCCGGGACGATCCGAGCGTCCGTACAGGAGCTGGAACCGGGATTCGCCCGCATTCGACTCCGGGACCGCCGAAGGGTGCGTAACCATCTCCGGTCCATCCACGCGGTCGCCCTCGTGAACCTCGGCGAGCTGACTTCGGGGCTGGCCATGCTGCTGGGTCTGCCCCCGACGGTTCGGGGCATCGTGACGGAACTGCGCACCGAATACCTCAAGAAGGCTCGTGGGACGCTGGAGGCCACCTGCCGGTGCAACGTTCCCGAGGTAGAGGGGGACACCGACTACGAGGTGGTCGCGGAGATCCGGGACCGTCTCGGGGATGTCGTCGCCAGGACGCTGGTCACCTGGCGCCTCGGGCCGATTCGATGAGGTCGCCCCTGATGGAGACGGCCCTCACTCGGGACGCCGGAATCCGGGTACCGGTCATCTGCGGCGCCATGTACCCCTGTAGCAACCCCGAGCTTGTCGCCGCGGCATCCCGCGCGGGCGGTATCGGGATCCTGCAGCCGGTGACGCTGACCTTCGTGCACGGTCTGGATTTTCGTGAGGGCGTCCGACGGATCAAGACACTGACGGACGAGCCGATCGGCATGAACGCGCTGATCGAGCAGTCGTCGAGGATCTACCGCAGACGCATGGAGGAATGGCTCGAGATCGCGCTCGAGGAAGGCATCCGCTTTTTCGTCACCTCACTGGGCAAACCCGATTGGGTGGCGCGCCTGGTCCACCCCCACGGCGGTGTCGTCTATCACGACGTGACAGAGCGGAAGTGGGCGCAGAAGGGCATCGACTGCGGTGCCGACGGGCTCATCGCCGTGAATCGCCGTGCCGGCGGACATCCCGGCCCGCGCTCGGCCGAGGTCCTGTTGGACGAGCTTGGCGATCTCGGCGTGCCCGTCGTCTGCGCAGGAGGCATCGGAGGGCCGGAGTCCTTCCGACAGGTCATGAACCTGGGATATGCCGGGGTGCAGATGGGCACGCGCTTCATCGCCACTCACGAATGCGATGCGTCCGCAGCCTACAAGACGGCAATCGTCCAGGCCGAACCCGAAGACGTGGTCCACACGGAACGGATCACGGGCGTCCCGGTCGCCGTGCTCAACACACCCCACGTCCAGCGAACCGGTGTTCGCGCAGGTCCCCTCGCGCGACTCATGCTCCGGGGGAGGCGCACGAAGCACTGGATGCGAACGATCTACGCGGTTCGCTCGGCATGGAAGCTCAGGGGCTCGGCCCGCAGCTCCGGCAACCCGAGGGACTACTGGCAAGCAGGCAAGAGCGTCAGCGAGATTCACGAGATCGTCTCCGTGCAGGAGGTCGTCGACTCCCTCGCGGCCACGTCCCCGCAAGACACATCGGAGGTGACATGACCTCACACACGAAGGTTCTGCTCGCGATCACGTTGATCTTCGGCCTGATCGTCTCACCCGCTTCGGCCCAGACCGGTACGAAGGTCTACATCTCTGCGGACATGGAGGGCGTCGTCGGCGCGGTCACGGATCAACAGCTGGGGCCCTCGGGCTTCGAGTACCAGCGTTTCCGACAGTTCATGACCAACGAGGTCAACGCCGCCATCGAGGCCGCCAAGGCCGCCGGTGCGACGGAATTTGTCGTGAGCGACTCCCACGGGAATGGACAGAACCTCCTGATCGACCAGCTCCCGCAGGACATCACGGTCGTGCGGGCCATGCCTCGACCGCTGGGGATGATGCAGGGCATCGACGAGACCTTCGACGCGGTCGTCTTCATCGGGTATCACTCGTCGACCACCAATCCGCGGGGTGTTCGCGCCCACACGATGTCGTCCGCAACGCTGGCAGCGGTGAAGCTCAACGGGATTCCGATGCCCGAGGGCGGGATCAACGCCGCCATTGCCGGTCACTTCGGTGTACCCGTCGTGGCGATCTCGGGAGACGACGCGGTCGTGGAGGAGGTCCAGGGTCTCGTGCCGGGTGTCGAGGGCGCAGTCGTGAAGTGGAGTGTGGGCTTTCACTCGGCTCGCACGCTGATGCCCGACGCCGGTTACGAGCGGATTCGCGAAGCCGTAACCGCCGGAATGGCGGGTCTGCACGCCGCTCGCGCGTATCGACTGGAAGCCCCGATCGAAGTCGACATCACCTTCAAGAACTATCGTCCGGCAGAGGTCCTCGCCTTCCTGCCGATCGTCGAGCGGATCGACGCACATACCGTGCGATTCGTCGCCGAGGACATGGTCGAGGCCGCGGCCTTCATGCAGTTCCTGACCAGCTACTCGGCTTCGATCACACCCTGAGCGCGCCTTCGCACCAAAGCTTCCCTCGCGGCGCTCAGGCGACGCGGGCCGAGATACTCACGCACGAACTGGTCGTGCTCGAGAGCTTTGTCCGGGGTGCCGAGGTGGTGCGTGGTGCCGGCCGTCATCCACGTGAGCGTATCGCCCAGGAGCATGAGGTCCGTCACGTCGTGCCCTGTGACGACCACGGCACAGCCTGATCTGGCCAGCGATCGGAAGATCTCCATGATCGGGTCGCGGTCGGCGGGCTCCACACCGGCCAACGGCTCATCCGCCAGAAGCACGGAAGGCCTCCGGAGTACGGAGAGGGCGAGCTCGGCACGGCGACGCTCGCCGCCGGAGACTTCGTGGGGGCGCCGGACGAGGAGGTCTCCCACACCGAATTCCTCGGCCACTCCGAACGCATCTCCGCCAAACCACCGCTCCACCATTCTCAGATGTGCCCCGATCGTAAACCTCGGAGACAGAAGCCCACGGTCCGGGAGAAAGAGGAGCCCCCCTTGCGCGAGGTGGTGCGCCACCGGTCTGTCCGTAACGACTCCGTTGAACTTCACGGCTCCGTAGTCCGGGCGCACGATGCCCGCCGTGACCTTCAGCAAGGTCGACTTCCCCGCACCGTTTCGTCCCAGGAGGACTGAAACTTCACCCCGTTTGGCCCACAAAGTGGCTCCCTTGAGCACCTCTCGGCGCCCGAACCACTTGCCCATCGATTGAGCCACGAGGGCGTATTCGCTCACGGTCTGTCTCCGCCGATCAGGACTCCGACCTGAAGCACGATCTCGATACCCGCAACCAACAGCCCGGCCAAGGCCAGGACAGATCGGCGTGGTACGCCCAGTCCCAGGAGAAAGAACCGCAGACGTCTTCGGTGGATCTCCACCCAGATCAGGACGAGACAGATGGAAAAGGTCCACAGGATACCCCGAGCCGCGTCCACAGGAACGCCGAGCGCCAGGGTCAGCGCCCTGAGGAAGCCCCACGAGATGAAGGTCGTGACCGCCAGCGAACGGAGAATCGGCGCGGGCGGCAGGCTCGAACGACGGACTAGCCCGACTCGACCGTGTCGTAGCCTGCGTTCCACAGGATCTCCTTCGCCCTCTCGGCATCCTCGGCACGGACCACCAAGCGAGCCGGACTCACAAAGGCGAGGTTCGGTTCCGCGCCGCCCGCATCGTCGATGAAGAGAGCCGCGGGAATGTCCGCGTCTTCGAGGAAGCCCCGTGCGATCTCACCGTCGTGTCGAAAGTGAAAGCGTGCGACGACGATGTTCTCTGACGCTTCGCTCATGTCGTGATCCAGCGGCGGGTCAACGGAACAGCTCGGCATTGAGGCCCGGGACGAGCCGGAGCGCGTTCTCGTAATAGATCTTCCGGAGGACATCGTCCGGGAGCTCGAGACCGTACATGCGCCAGAATGCATGATAGTCGCGGTAATAGGGAAAGTACTCGTCGGCGGTTTCGAAAACCCTGAAGTAGGAATGGAACTCATCCTTGTTGTACGAGTCCTTCCCCATGAGCACTCGGTCCTGATACCTCTCGAGCCAGGTGCTCGCGAATCGCGGCTGGCGGCCCAGTTCGTAGAGGACGGCCCCGAGGCCTACATACATGTTGGGGAGCTCGTCCAGCACCACGCCCAGACGGCCGAGGTCGTGCCCCAGCCAACCGAGATGGGCGGCGATGAACCGGGTTTGCGGATGCCGACGAAACAGGTTGTGCTGCTCGCCGATGATCTGCTCGAAAGGCGGAAACTGATCCGGAGGACGGATGCGGCGAGGTCGAACCTTCAACTCCAGCCAGCGCTCGTTCGCCTCGTCGTGCGGCTGCCAGAACTCTGCCGGGTCGGCCGAATGGATCAACACCGGAATGCCGAGCTCTCCGGCCTTCGCCCACACCGGGGCCAAACGCGGGTCGTCCACGGCGATCCGCGCCCGGTCGGTGTCGGTAGCCGTCATCCCCAGGTCCTTGAAGACCTTCAGCCCCACGGCTCCGTTCCGGACGTCGGACTCGAGTTGAGCTGCCGCACGCTCCGCCCAACCGGGCTCACCGACACCGCTCCAGCTGACATTGGCGAAGGTGGCGAACCGACCGGGATGCCTCGCGAGAGCCTCGACTCCCTGCACGAGCCGATCCCCGGAGCCTCCGGAAAGGTTGACCATGACGGCCATGTTCAGCTCGTCCATCTCGGCGACGAGTCGATCCACGTCCTCAGGCGTCATGGAGCTGGCCCTCTGGTGCCCGTGAATGTCCACGAACGGGAAGCGTGCGCGCGTCAGAGGATTCGCAGGAACGACCAGAGTCGACCGAGGACTGTATCGCTCGACCGTCATCTCCTGAGCATCGGCCGCGTCGGGCGCCGCCCCGACCATCGCAACCACCGCCAGCCCAAGCGCTCCCACCCAAGTTCCCTTCGACATCCACAGCCTCCGTTCTGGAAAACACCGCTCCGATGATACCGAATTCGGTCGTCTCGGGGAAATGCGTCGTATCGCCTCAGGCGCTGGCCGGGCGCTCACTCGCGTGGACCCCGTCCCATACGACATGCGAGATGCCGTCCTTGCTGGAGTGCTTGACCGCGTACATCGCCTCGTCCGCCACCCGAAGCGCGTTGCGAGCGCTCTCGGCAGGCGCCTGGAAAGTCGCGGCGCCGATGCTGAACGTGACGGGCCAGCCGCCCTGGCGCATCGCCTCCCGCAGGTTGTCCTGCAGCTTATCGAGTACGGATGCTGCCGGACCGGCCGTCGTGTGTGGCAGGAGCGCGGCAAACTCGTCGCCTCCCAAGCGTCCGAGAGAGTCCGTCTGGCGTGTGCTCGAGCGAAGCACCTGGGCCACGCGCCGAAGCACCGCGTCTCCCTCGTCATGCCCCTGGAGGTCGTTCACGGCTTTGAACCCGTCCAGGTCCATGTAGACCAGAGTAAACACGTGCCCGTATCGGCCAGCCCGCGCGATCTCCTCGGAGATCTTCTCGAGGAAGACAGCCCGGTTCGGCAACTGGGTCAAAGGGTCTGCGGAGGCAACCTCGGCCTCATGCTGCAGGCGCCGCCGGTAGCGCGAGAAGGTCACGACCGTGATCGCCAAAACGGCCACCTCGGAGCCGACCTGCCAGGCCCCGCGCCAGCCCAGGACCGCGGACTCGTGGTAGGCGAGGTCCTGGAGCCAAAAAAGCACCGGCGCGATCGCCGAGAGCGCCAGACCTTCGCGAGCACGGGCACCCCAGGCCACGAAGGCGACGATGCCGAGGAGGGGCAGGATGAAGGAGACCGGAGGGGTCAGGAACCGGACTCCGAACAGAGCCAAGGTGCCGGTCGACGCCACCCCGAGGATCCGTGTCTCGTCCCAAGTGCCGATGGCCTCCGAGAGGCGATTCATGGCCGAACGATCCTTCACGCTTCAGCTAGAGTTGATCCCGTAGCCACTGGTTGTCGCAACGCACGTCCTGCCAGGCCGATTCGCGACCGGACTCCTGGACGAAGATGCCGTCACCGGTATCGAGGAATTCCGCCAAGTGATCACGGACCTCGACGGCTGTCCGATCGCTCACGACCACCCAAGTGGCGTCGAGGACCTGAGCCCAAGAATCGTAGGACTTGAGAGCCTCGATGAAATCCAGGTACTGAGTCCTCGGCTGCTTCAGCTCATAGGACACGACGTAACAGGGCATGAGACCTCGTGGTCGCTCAGTTCGATGCTTCGAGGCCGGACCAGAATGCGGTCACGGCCGCCCGCAGTGCTTCCGGATTCTCAATGTACGGGAAATGCCCCGCGTCTTCGATGACCACCGCTCGTCCCACCTCGATGCTGTCCGCCATCTCCAGGACCATTTCAACCGGATACGCATCGGCCCGGCCGTGCACGAGGAGCACCGGCGCCCGAACACCGCCCAGTCGACCCCACAGGTCGGGATCGGGCATCGTGGGCCCGAGAAGGCGCATCACCTCGAATCCTCTTCGTGTCGTAGTCTCGGAGAGCCGAATCCCCAGGTCGAGATCCCGTTCCGGGTCGGAAAGCAGCGGAGTGAAGACCAGTCGATACCATCGGTTGACCAGCGTCGGCTCCCCCTCGCGAAAAGCGGGATCTTGTTGCAGGAGCCGAAGCGAATCGAGAAGCGTGGGTGTCATTCGCTCGCTCCTCCGCCGGCCTGCCACCTCGACGAAGCGCGTACCGGGCTCGACGGGAGAAATCAGCACGAGGCTGGAGACGTGATTCGGGTAGGCGAGCGCGTAGTGGAGCGCCAGGGTCGAGCCCCAGGAATGCGACAGGATCCCGATGGAATCCACACCGAGCGCCAGACGCACGGCTTCGATGTCCTCCAGAAGCAGTGGGAAGCCGATCGCGGTCTCATCGAGAGGAGCATCCGACATACCCGTGCCGCGTTGGTCCAAGAAGACGAGCCTGGCTTGGGAGGAGAGCGGTGAGAGTCCGGGCAGGAGATAGGAATGGTCCATCCCGGGACCCCCATGAAGCACCACCACCGGCGAGCCGGACCCGAGCGCGAGACCGCGAATCGTGGCGGCCCCCCTCCGAACGAGGATGGTATCGACGACCGGCCCGGAGAAGGTCTCGGCCTCCCGTGACCGAGGACCGTCATCACACGCTTGAGCGAGCGCCGCCAGCAGGACGACGACAGTGGAGCGGATCAACCGACTGCCGGACCACTCTGTGAGCCGGCGAGTCCCGACATCTCCTGGGCCAGAAGGTGGACCTCGGAGAGCTTCCACTGTGCGCGCACGCACAGGAGACCCAGCACGACGAAGGCCGACGAGCTTACGAGCTCCCAGGTCGGCATCGAGAATCCGGTCATGCTGAAGCGCCTGAATCCCAACCAGAACGCCACGTAGATCCCGTAGGCGTAAGGAACGAAGGACGCCACCCAAAAGAGCGGCGCCCAAGCACCCGGGGGTCGCCCCAATACGCGCCGAACCGACTGGACACCATAGGCCAGCATGATCGCGGCGGAAGCCAGAGCTCCGAAAAACACGATCACGGCCACAGCCCCCCGGAAACCTCGAAGGAGGCCGTGCGTGACTCCCAGCACCGCGAGGAGCCCGAGCGGCACGAACCCCCGACCCACATGTCGGGCCGTGAGGCGCTGAATCGCGCGGGCGACGGTCGCGGCGCCCGAGCGCCCCGCCGACCCCGGATGACCGTCCAAGCTATCCATGCCTGATCTTCGCAATGAGAGAACGGACACGCCAGGGCGAGCCGCCTCCGGCCTGCGATGTGTTCCTCTCTCGGCGTTGCTTCCGTCCCCGACCCCGCCTCCACGCTTCACACGCCGGCCTTCCGACGCCTGAAAGGTGATCGTTATAGTTCGTGGTGGATGGGTGGTTGGTGGTGCGGCCTTCCTCAGGTCGCTTCTTCGGGGGTGAACCGTTGTTCACGCGATGCGTTTTCTGTCAAAAGCCCTTCCCCGAGAATGGGGTCTTCGGGCATCTGCCTCCGGGACGACGCTTGGCGTACGACCCGGCTCGCGGCCGTCTCTGGGTGGTCTGCGAGAGCTGCCGGCGGTGGAATCTCTGTCCGATTCAGAACCGGTGGGAGGCTCTCCACCAGCTCGAGCGAATGGTGCGCGATCGTGCGAAGCTCGTCGCGGAGACGGACAACATCGCGCTGCTTTCGGTCGGCGACCTCTTCCTCATCCGTGTGGGACAGGCTGGTCTCGCCGAGCAAGCGTGGTGGCGTTACGGAAAGGAGCTGCACCGCAGGCGCACCGCTTTCGAGAGCACGCGCTCCAAGATCGCGGCCTACACCTTCGGTACGATGGCCTACCTCTCTGATATCGTGGGCCTCGGGGACGAAGATCTCTCGATCACGTGGGATGACACGCCGGTGGCGGACATACTCCGCTGGCGACGCTTCGGTTGGGCCGCCTGGCACGGCAGCACGGCCTGTCCGTTCTGCAACAGCACCCTGAGGGCCCTGCGGTACGACGTATCCTGGTGGGTGTTCCCTCGCTTCGCGGGCAACGCCGGGCAAACGATCGTAGAGGTCCCCTGCCCGCGTTGTGACCCTTGGACGCCGGACAAGGTCTACGCGATCGAAGGCGCCGAGGCCGAGAACGTGCTCCGTCGCATCCTCGCCTACCAGCACATCATGGGCGCCTCTGAACGTACGATCAGGGACGCGGCCCGCGTCATCGAGGACGCGGGTTCCATGGAGGCTTACGAGACGACCGTCACGGCTGAACGGAAGTCCCTCTGGGGAATGGGACAGACCCGGTCAATCGCGCTCGAGATCGCACTGAACGAAAGCGTCGAGCGGCGCATGATGACCCTGGAGCTTCAGGCTCTCGAGTTCATGTGGAAGCGTGAAGAGGAGTTGGCCAAGATCATCGACGAAGAGCTCACGCCGAAGAACCTCCTCGATCGACACCTCCGTCGGATCCCGGTGACGGTCGACCCGAAGCGCCTCCCCCTAGTCGGAGAAGACTAGGCCGGCGGCTCGATCAGACGTCTCTCGGCGAACCCTCCAGCAGGCCCTCCAACGGGCGCTCCTCAGCCCCGTTTTCGGTGCACACCGCGTAGTTCTTCTCGCTTGCACCGTACATCGCGACCCCGGCGAACTCGCCCTTCTTGTTCAGAACGAAGAACCTGAGGTCGAAGTTGGGTAGGCCCCGGTCGTTCAGGAGTCGCCCCTCGAC